>NZ_DASYDO010000045.1:0-56661 GCF_036499525.1 Luteibacter sp.
GAAAGTCCACGTTGACCACGCGCCAGGGGGTGACCAGTCCGAGCGCTTGAGTGAAGAGCATTTCCATCGCCAAAGCGTGCCTTCCGCACGCACCCGCTGCAAGAGCGACAGCATGTCAACCACACCAGACGCGAGAGAGCCCCGAATAGGCGGCAAGTCCGATCCACCTTGTGGAACTGCGGCCGCAGTCCGCAATATCTTTGAAATGCTCACGCCATGCGCCGGTTACCTCGGGTCCCGACACTGACAACCCGGGACACCCCGGGAACCGATGCCATGGCGAAGCTCACCTGCCGCAGCGCCTTCATCTCCGACGTGCATCTCGGCACGCCCGATTGCAAGGCTGCATACCTCCTCGACTTTCTTCGCAGCCTCGACTGCGAACGGCTTTACCTTGTCGGCGATATCGTCGACCTGGAAGCGATGGCCAAGCGCCACTGGTGGCATGCGGACCACACCGCCGTGCTGGCGGAACTGGCGGCGATCGCCGCGCGCGGCGTCGAGGTCGTCTACATTCCCGGCAACCACGATTTCCAGATGCGCGGCCTGGTGGGCTCCAGCATCGCGGGCATTCGCGTGGAACTGGATGCCATCCACGAAGGCGCCGACGGCCGCCGCTACCGGGTGAGCCACGGCGACGAATTCGACCCCGAGCATGTCGGTCGCCGCTGGATCGCCTGGCTGGGCGACACGCTGCACCGCTTCATCTGCTGGGCCAACCGCCGCGTGCACGCGGTGCGCACGCGCCTGGAACTGCCCTACCTGCCGCTCTCGATTATCCTGAAGTCGCACGTGGGCGCCGCGCTGGCCTATATCCGCGACTATGAGCAACGGGTGGCGCGAGACGCCAGCGAGCGCGGGCTGGATGGCCATATCTGCGGCCACATCCATTTCGGCCACGTGCGACCCATGGAAGGCGTTCTGTACCTGAACGACGGCGACTGGGTGGAACACTGCACCGCGCTGGTCGAGGATTTCACGGGTGCCATGGAACTGATCCACTGGACCGACCGGGTGACCCCGCTGGGCCGCGCCAGCCGGGAAACCGTACTGCCCTCGCCGGAAGCCGTGCTGGGCTTCGCACCACTGGCTGACTGCCGGGCCGACCTGTCCGGCCTGCGCGGGGCCGAAGTGCCCGTAGCGGGTTGAATCAGGGCCGAAAGGGCCCATGTGCGAGGGATGCCGGTAAAATGGCCTCCCTTTCCCCCCGCGGTGACCCCATGGCCCTCGATACACCCACGCGCGAGCGCATCGAATCCCTGCTCGGCCAGCACGACGTCGTGCTGTTCATGAAGGGCACGCGCCTGCAGCCCATGTGCGGCTTCTCCGCCGCGGCGATCAACACCCTGAACGACGTGGTCCCGACCTACCACACGGTGAACGTGCTGGAGGATCCGGAGATCCGCGAGGGCATCAAGGAATTCGGCCAGTGGCCCACCATCCCGCAGCTCTATGTGAAGGGCGACCTGGTTGGTGGCTCTGACATCATCCGCCAGATGTACACCAGCGGTGAGCTGTACACCTTGTTCGGCGCGCCGGCACCGGACCGCACGCCACCGGAAATCACCATCACCGAGAAGGCCGCTGAGGCCATCCGTGGCGGCATGGACAATGCGCAAGGCATGGCCCTGCACCTGGAGATCGGTCCCGACCATAGCGCCGGCTTCCAGCTGGCCCCGGCCGGCGACCACGACATCGTCACCGTCGCCAGTGGTATCGAAGTGCACTTCGATCCGGGCAGCGCGGCGCGCGCCAGGGGTGTCGTGATCGACTGGGTGTCCACCGTGCAGGGTGAAGGCCTCAGCCTCAAATTCCCGGGCGCCGTGGAGATCGGCTCCATCGGCGTGCAGGAATTGAAGGCGAAGCTCGACGCCGGCGACGTGGTGCTGGTCGATACCCGCCCCGCGCACAACCGTGCGATGGTCGCGCCGATCGACGGCGCGCGCATCCTCGAGAACGAAGGTTATGAAGGCCTGGCGCAGCTCCCGAAGGACACGCCGATCGCCTTCATCTGCAACGTGGGCGTTTCCAGCCGCGCCGCGGCCGAACGTTTCGCCGCGCACGGCTTCACGCAGCTGTTCAATGTCGAAGGCGGCATGGACGCGTGGATGCGCGAGGTAGGCGCCTAACCGCGCTTCTTGCGGTTCGCGGTCCGCTAGCGCATGGCTTCCGCCGCCTTCTCGCCGCGCAGGGCGCCGGCGCGGCCGGGAGCCTGCGTCAGCGCCATCTTGAATGCCGCCTGCGCCGGCCCCGGTTGCTTCTGCGCCAGCAGCAGTTCACCAAGCTGTTCACGCGCGGGAACGATAGGCCCGGGCGTCACGGGAAGTTTCTCGACCCTGTCTTCTCGTTCGGCGGCATCGGTCATCAGGGCCACGGCTGCCGAGGCGTTGCCGCTGGCGTGCGCGGCCCATGCTTTCACTTCGGAGGCGAGGACGCCGGCCTGCATGGACCCGTAGTCGTCGCCCGAGGTCTTGAGTTGCGCCTCGATCTGATCGAGGCGGCTCGCCTGGGCGCGAGCTTCGTCGGGATGGCCACCACGCGCGAGGCCCACCCCTTTTGCCCACACCGCGATGGCGGCGACGGACGCCGGGGCGCCGGCGAGTGGCGCGATCGTGGCCGCCTCGCTCCATCGTCCCTGCTCGACGACTTCGCGAATCGGTATGGCGGTCGCGGAATAGGCGACTCCGTGGTCGTCCATGTCCAGGCCGCGCATGGTCTTGAACTCGCCGATGATTTCTCGCGCCTCCCGGTCGCGACCGGTCTGCATGTAGGCGTAGACAAGGTAGTCCATGGCGTGCAGCTGGCTCATGGTGTCGCCGTGCTCGTGCGCAACCTTCTTTGAAGCGAGATTGGAGCGGATCGAATCGTCCCACAGCCCTAGCCGCGTGAAGATGTGCGAGGGCATGTGCAGGGCATGCGGCGCCGACGGCGCAATGTCCGCGTATTTCCTCGCCGCAGGCAGACCGCGTTGCGCCAGTTCGGCGCTGTCACAGGCATGGATCAGGTAGTGCGCGATGCCGGGGTGGTCCGGGTGTGCGCGAAACAGCGGGGCGAGGACGGCGATGGCCTGCTTCTGCTTCGCGTGTGTCTTGTCGGTCATCGAAGCGTTCGACAACAGGGCCAGCGCGTAAAACACCTGTGCCTCGACGTCCTCGGGGTTGTCGCGCGCGACGCTTGCCATCGCGTGTTCGTAGGCGAGGGTGCGCTGCTCGGCAGTGGCTTTGCCGCCTTCATAAAGCCGTCCTAGCGCCTCGATATACGCCCGCTCGCGCGGTGACGACTTCGCCGCCAGGCGCCCCGCCGCTCGGGCCTCCGCCTGTCCGCGGCCGAAGGTGTCCGCCGGCAGGGCGGGCGACCATACCGGATGGAAGAAAACCATCGCCATGCCCCAGTGACCCATGGCGCATGCCGGGTCCTTCGCCACGACGCCCTCGAAGGCCTCGCGGGCCTCGACATAGGCGAACGAGTGGAGGAGCGCGACGCCACGATCGAAGGGCTTCTGCACCGACGGCGCGCAGGAGGTGGGAAACGACACGTCGCCCAGCTTCTCGGGAACACCGTGGTCGTGCATCTCCCCGGCCCGGGCAGCGGATGCCATGAGTAGCGATATGGCGAGGACGCGCAGGAAACCGGTCATGCCAGACTCCGTTTGCAGGGCGTCGCGTGCCCGCTGGAATGTCGGAATGTACGCCCGTCCGGAACGCTTGCCCATCGGCAGAACGGCCGATGGCCTATAGGGGCGCGTTTTTTGTTCATTACCGCAAGACGACGGTTACCAGGGTCGCGGCTTCCACCAGTTCGACCAGGGCGCCGGCCGTGTCGCCGGTGAAACCACCAAGCCGACGCATCACGGCACGGCGCCATAGCCAACCGGTCGAGAAGGCGGCGACAAGCGCGACGATGCCCGCCTTGCCAAAACACAGCGACGACAATACGGCCAGTATGACCGCCACGCGGCATCCGGTCGCCGGCGCGCCGCATAAGGGGTCGCCGAGGCCGCCGACACGTACGTAAGGCGTCGTCAGGAACCACGCGACGATCGCAGTACGGCCGAGTAACGGTGGCAACAACAGCACCCATGGATCGGCGAGCGTCGCGAGCGCCGAGAATTTCACCAGCAACACCAGGACGAGCGACACGACACCCGCGGGACCACTGCGCGGGTCCTTCATGATGGCCAGCGTGCGCGCGCGATCGCCGAGGCCTCCGATCCAGGCGTCCGCACTGTCGGCGAGACCGTCGAGGTGCAGCGCACCGGTCAGGGCGACCCACGCCACGAGGACGATGGCCGCCGCGGGAAGCGCGGGAAGCGCGCCTGACAGCAGCGTCGCAGCTCCCAGCAACAGCCCGCCGAGCACGAGCCCTACCAGCGGATACCACTTGAGCGAGTCGGCCAGCGTGCCCGGCCGTGGTTCGACCCTCGGCACAGGCAGGCGCGTGAGGAAGCCGAATGCAATGGCGAGGCCCGTCATCACATGCCCGGTGCGCAGGACGTTTCGAGTGCGGTGGTAGCGGGCCGCCACGCGAGTGGATGCAGAGAGGCGTGCGGGACGTCGACCCCCGCCATCTCGCCGAAATCGCGTCCCTCGACGATGCACCGCAACAGGCGAATCGCTCCACCGTGCGTTACCACCAGCACGCGTGCCGTCGATGCTTCCAGGGCGACGTCGTCAAGTGCATCCGAGAGCCTCGCGCGAAAGGCTTCGAACGTTTCGCCGCCGGGTGGCGGGTGCGCGACCGGGTCACGCCAGAAGCGTCCCAGCGCTTCGCCGTCGCGTTGGGCGATGGTTTCAATGGGCACGCCTTGCCATGCGCCGAAATGGTATTCGACCAGGCGCGCATCGACGCGCAACGGCAGGCCGCGACGATCCGAGAGTTCCCTCGCGAACGCGGCGCAACGCGACAGCGACGAGGACACCACGCGATCCCATGTCGTGGCCTGCACGGCTTCGCGCAACTGCCGCCAGCCGGCTTCCGACAGTGGATCGTCCAGTTGCCCGCGGTAGCTGCGCTGGCCTGTGTCGCCATGCCGTAGCAGATGGATGCTCATGCTTCCGACACTCCCGCTTCGGCGAACGTCGCCATAGAGCCATGCAGCGCGCAGGCGAGCCGCAGCAGCGGAACCGCCACCGCCGCGCCGCTGGCTTCGCCAAGGCGAAGGTGCAGGTCGAGCAGGGGCTCGGCCGCGAGCGCCTCAAGCACGCGCACATGGCCACGCTCGTGCGAGCGATGCGCGAAGATCAGCCAAGGCCGCGCGTCGGCGCGCAGCGCGACCGCGGCGAGGGCCGCGACGCTGGCGATGAAGCCGTCGACGAGGACAGGCAACCCGCGCTGCGCCGCCGCGACGAACGCACCGGCAAGTGCAGCGATTTCGAACCCACCGAGCCGGCGCAGCCGCTCCCGCGGCGTGGCGGCATCCGCATGCAGCGCGAGCGCGCGGGCGATCACGCGTGCCTTGTGCGCCATACCGTCGGCGTCGAGACCCGTGCCCGCCCCGGTCAAGGCTTCCGGTGCCTCGCCCAGCAGTGCGCAGGCAAGCGCGGCGGCGGCGGTGGTATTGCCGATGGCCATCTCGCCGCCGATGTAGATGTCCGTGCCCGCGGCGACCGCACCGGCGACGCTCGCGACGCCGGCGGCCAGCGCGGCGTCGAGTTGCGCGTCGGTCATCGCGGGGCCGGTGCAGAAGTTCGCGGTGGACGCGGCGATGACATGGCGGCGCACGCCGGGTATCTCGCCCGGATCGTTTACCGTGCCGAGGCTCACTACCTCGAGCGTCGCTTGCAGTTCGCGGGCGAGCACGGCGATCGCCGCACCGCCGCTCGCGAAGTTGCGCAGCATCTCGCCTGTCACCGACTGAGGAAACGCCGAAATCCCTTCCGCCGCGACGCCGTGGTCCGCCGCGAACACGGCGATGCGCACGCGCGCAGCTCGCGGTCGCTCGCTGGCTTGCAAGCCAGCGATCTGGATCGCGAGCGCTTCGAGCTTGCCGAGCGATCCCGGCGGCTTGGTGAGGGAGCCCTGCCGAGCCGCGGCGGCATCGGCGGCGGCCTGGTCCGGTATGCGGCATGGTGCCGCGAGCCAGTCGTTCATGGAAGCGTTCCTTTGAGGGTCAGGGGCAGGCCCGCGGCAACAAAGACGACGCGGTCGCATCGCTGCGCGAGGGCTTGATGGAGGCGGCCCGCTTCGTCGACGAAACGGCGGGTGAGTTCACCCAGCGGCGTGACACCGAGGCCGACCTCGTTGCTTACGAAGCACACTTCGCCAGGAAGCGCGGCGGTAGCGCGCAGCAATGCATCGCGCTCGATGCCGGAGCGCGCTGCGCCTTCCGTGCCGAGGAGGTTCGAAAGCCATAAGGTGAGGCAATCGACGAGGACGAAGCGATCGTCGCGCGCGTGGCGGATGAGTGTGTCGGCGAGCGCAAGAGGTTCTTCGACGACGGTCCATCCTGCCGGGCGTCGGGAGCGGTGGTGCGCGATGCGCTCGGTCATCTCGTCGTCGAGTGCCTCCGCGGTGGCGATGTAGGTCACCTCGTGGCCGCTCTGGATGGCGAGACGTTCGGCCAGGGCGCTTTTTCCCGAACGCGCGCCGCCAAGGACGAGGCTCAGCATGAGGGCAAGCCGAAGAGCGACGCGAGCATGGTGGTATCCAGGTAGGCGTCGACGGTGTCCGCGAGGCGATCGAGGGTCGCCTCGCGCAGGGCGTGGAGGTCCAGCGGCGCCGCGTGGTCGAGGCCAGCTTCGCGGAGCAGGGCCGCAAGCGCTTCCGGCCGGTCGAAAAGGCCGTGCAAATACGTGCCAAGTACACGGCCGTCGTCGGACAGCGCTCCGTCGCAGCGTCCGTCGTCGAGCTGCACCGCCGGTCGCGCCATGCCTGGGCCGACGCTCACGCCGCAGTGGATCTCATAGCCGGCGACCTTCGCGCCGTCAGGAACGAGGCGGCCACGGACGTTGCGCAACTGCTTGGTCGGCGCCAGCGTGGTCTCGAGGTCGAGCAGGCCCAGGCCTTCGTCCGAACCGGCGGCGCCTTCGATACCCTCGGGGTCGTGCACGGCGCGACCGAGCATCTGCATGCCGCCACAGATGCCTATCACCTTGCCCCCATAACGAACGTGGCGAAGGATCGCCTTGTCCCAGCCTTGCGCGCGCAGCCATGCGAGATCCGCGCGCGTGGACTTGGAACCCGGCAGCACCACGAGGTCGCAGGCGGGGAAGGTTTTCCCGGGGCCGACGAACACGCATTCCACTTCCGGGTGCAGGCGCAGCGCGTCGAGGTCGGTGTGATTGCTGATGCGGGGGAGCGCCGGTACGGCCACGCGCAGGCGCGCGCCTCCTTTCGCGTCATGCGACCGCGGCAGCGCATCCTCCGCTTCGAGCACCAGTCCGTGCAGGTAGGGGAGCACGCCGAGCACTGGCTTTCCCGTTTCGTTCTTCAGCCAGTCGAGCCCCGGTTGCAGCAATCCGACATCGCCCCGGAAGCGATTGACGATGAAGCCGACGATGCGCGCCCTCTCGCCTTCCGACAGAAGCGCCAGCGTTCCCACCAGGTGAGCGAAGACGCCGCCACGGTCGATGTCGGCAACCAGGATCACGGGGCAATCGACGGCCTCGGCATAACCCATGTTGGCGATGTCGCGATCGCGCAGGTTGATTTCGGCCGGGCTTCCCGCCCCCTCGACCACGACGGCGGCATAGCGCTCCGCGAGCCGGGCGTGCGAAGCGAGCACCGCGTCCATCGCCACGCGCTTGTAGGCGTGATAGCCCACGGCGTCCATGTTTCCCACCGCATGGCCATGGACGATCACTTGCGCACCCGTGTCGCTGTTCGGTTTCAACAGCACGGGATTGAAATCGGTAAGCGGCGCCACGCCCGCCGCCTGCGCCTGCACGGCCTGCGCGCGGCCAATCTCGCCGCCGTCGACGGTCACGGCGGAATTGAGCGCCATGTTCTGCGGCTTGAACGGCGCGACCGCGATGCCACGGCGATGCAGCCAGCGGCACAGGGCGGCCACCACGGTGCTCTTGCCCGCGTCCGAGGTACAACCCTGGACCATGACCACACGTGCGCTCATGCGAGCGCCCCGGCGAGGGCACGATCGAGACGCGCGAACGCCTCGTCATCAACCGGAATGCCGAAACGCAACGCCTGTGGCGCATCGAAATGGCGCACGAGGATGGCGCGCCCGGCCAATGCGCGATGCAACGCCTCTGCTTCCGGATGCTCGCAATACTGGAAGAACTCGCATCCGCCGGTGGGAGGCAGGCCGCGTTGCGTCAAGAGTGCCGCCAACCGCGAGGACGTCTCGCGCAGCCACACGCGTGCGGATGCCTGCCATGTGCGATCGGATAGTGCCTGCGTCACGACATGGCGCGTGGGACCGCCCAGTGTCCAGGGGCCAAGCGTTTCCGCCAACGCGTCGAGCAGTTCTGGCCAGGCGGCCACGAAGCCGGCGCGTGCGCCGGCAAGGCCGAAGAACTTGCCGATGGAACGCAAGACGATGAGGCCTTCGCGCACGTAGGGCGCGAGACTCTCGCCGGGCCGTGCATCGATGAACGCTTCATCCACGACGAGCCATGGTTGGCCTTGTAGGAGCGCGCCCTGCGCGCGACAGGTTTTGGGGCCAGAAGCTACACGACCTGGGGCTCCCCGCGAAAATCTGTCGCGCGCAGGGCGCGCTCCTACAAGGCTCGACAGGATCAATTCGCGATCCAGCGACATACCTGTCGGGTTGTTCGGCCTTATCAGCACGACGACGTCGAACTCTTCAGCCCGCGTGAGAATTTCATCGGTCGGCAACGTCACGACGTCATGCCCCGCCTGCCTCCATGCATGCGCATGCTCCCGGTAGCCGGGCTCGACCACCGCCACGCGGGATGGCGGCCGCAGGCGCGGCAAGGCGGCAATGGCGGCCTGCGAGCCGGCGACCGGGAGCAGGTGCTGCGTACCGTAATAGGTACGCGCCGCCGCCAGCAGGCCATCGTCGTCTTCCGGCAACCGATGCCATGCCGAGGGCGGAACCGGGTGTACAGGCCATGCATAAGGGCTCACGCCGGTCGACAGATCCAGCCATGACTCCCGAGGTATGCCGTACTCATGTGCCGCGCGACCAAGCCGTCCGCCGTGCTCAAGCATGATGCGCCGCTCCTCCGAGGACCACGACGACCAGCCAGGCGACCACACCACGGTCCACGAGACGCAGCGCGCGGAGGATGGCATTCGCATCCGGCGGATCGCCTTCGCCGAGATCGGGACGCTCTTCCCAGCGGCCGCGATATGGCGCCGCGCCGCCCAGGCGCACGCCCAGTGCGCCGGCACCGGCGGCCATGACCGGGCCGGCATTGGGGCTGTCCCACGCTGGCGCCTGTGTGCGCCAGCAACGGATCGCCGTTGCGAAGTCGCCTGAAGCCGCATAGGTGAACGCGGTAAGCCGTGCCGGAAGATAGCCAAGGACATCGTCCGCACGCGCCGCGGCCCATCCGAAGCGTTCGTAGCGCGGCGTGCGATAGCCCCACATCGCGTCCAGCGTATTCGCCAGGCGGAACAGCAGCACGCCGGGCGCACCGAGCAAAAGGAACCAGAACAGCGCGCCGAACACGGCGTCGTGTCTATTCTCGAGCACGGATTCCGTCGCAGCCGCGGCGACCCGCGTCGCGTCCAGCGCCTGCGTGTCGCGGCTTACCATGCGGCCTACCGCGTCCCGCGCGCCGTCGATGTCGCCCTCGATGAGGGCTCGCGCTACCGGCCGCGCGTGTTCGCCAAGGCTGCGCCGGCCCAGCGCGAAGTACGCCACAAGCACATCCACGACGAAAACCACCGCCCGGGGCAGCACGGCGCGCAACAGGCAAAGCAAGCCGATGGGCACGAGCACGGCGATGCACCATGCGGCCATGCCGGCAAGTCGCCAATCGGCATACACGCGCTTTTCCAACGTACCGGCGAACCACCCGAAACCTACCAGCGGATGGAAACGCCGCGGTTCGCCCAGGGCCGCGTCGAGCAGCAACGCCGCCAGCATCGCCAGCGCCGTGGTCATGGCAGGAACAGGCGCGCGGCGGCGGCGGGACCCGACGGGAAATAGAAATGCACGAAGCTCGCCGTCATCCGGGCACGGCGATAGACGCTCTCAGCGGTGGGCCCGCCGTGCGGGTTACTGGCGACGGCCAGCGCTTCGGCTTCCACGCTCGCCTGCGCATAATGGAACGAATGACCGCGCAGCGTCCCTTCGGGCAGATGCATTTCCTGCATGCCAATGGCGGCGAGCCGGGGCTGCAGGACCGCGCGGCCAGGCAGGAGCCCCGCCATCGCGCCTTCGCGGCCGTCGCGATCGGCGAGACGGTCCAGCGCGTAGAGCAGGCCACCGCACTCCGCGAGCAGCGGACGGCCCGCGTCGACATGCGCGCGCAAGTCGCGCCGCAGTCCCGCGTGGGCGGCCAGCGCGTCGAGATGCAGTTCGGGGTAGCCGCCCGGCAGCCACACCGCGTCGCACGAAGGCAGCGGTTCCCCGGCGACCGGCGAGAAGAACGAAAGCCGCGCGCCTTCGGCGCGGAGCAGGTCGAGGTTCGCAGGATAAATGAAGGCGAACGCGGCATCGCGGGCGATGGCGATGCGCACTCCTTCGAGACGGCGCCCGGGAGGGACGGACACCGGTGCCTCGAACGCGACCGCCGGCGGAAGCGCCGCGACGCCCTGCGCGAGCCACGCATCGGCCAGGGCGTCCAGGCGTACATCGATATCCGCCAGCTCACCGGCCGCGACAAGGCCGAGGTGCCGCTCCGGCAGCGCCATCGCCGCGTCCCGTGGCAGCGCACCGAACCAGTCGATGCCCGGAGGCAGGCTGTCGCGCAACAAGCCGGCGTGGTAAGCGCTGCCAACCCGATTGGCGAGCACGCCGCGCAGAAGCAGCCCGGGACGGTAGTTCGCCAGCCCATGCGCAAGCGCACCGAAGGTCTGCGCCATGGCGCTGCCGTCTATCACCGCCAGTACCGGAAGACCCCGTGACATGGCGAGATCCGCACTCGACGGCGAACCATCGAACAGCCCCATCACGCCTTCGACGAGGATCAGGTCCGCTTCGCCGGCGGCGTCGTACAGGCGCGCGCATACGTCGTCCTCGCCACCCATCCAGGGATCGAGCTGGTAGACGGGTGCACCGCTGGCGCGTTCGAGGATCATCGGGTCGAGGAAGTCGGGCCCGGTCTTGAACACGCACACACGCCGACCCTGGCGCACGTGGGCTCGGGCCAGCGCGGCGGTGACGCTGGTCTTGCCCTGCCCTGAGGCAGGCGCGGACACCAGCAGCGCGGGACAGCGCCGGATCACAGCTCCACGCCCTTCTGCGCGCGGATGCCCGCCTGGTAGGCATGCTTGACCACGCGCATCTCAGTAACCGTGTCGGCCGCCGCGACGAGTTCGTCGGGCGCACCGCGGCCCGTCACCACCACGTGCTGGCGTTCGGGGCGGGCGCCCAACGCCTGGAGCACGCGATCGAGCGGTATGTAGCCTTTCACCAGGGCGATGTTGAGTTCGTCCAGCAGCACGAAGTCGTAGGACAGGTCGCGCAACATGCGCTCCGCTTCTTCCCATGCTGACATTGCCGCGGCGATGTCGCGAGCCTTGTCCTGGGTCTCCCAGGTGTAGCCCTCGCCCATCACGTGGTAGTCCAGCGGGCCGTCATCGAACATGCGGAAAAATGCCTCCTCGCCGGTGGAGAAACTACCCTTGATGAACTGCACCACGCCGCAGCGGAAGCCATGGCCGAGCGACCGCGCCAGCATACCGAACCCGGAGGAACTCTTGCCCTTGCCGTTACCGGTATTCACTACCAGCACGCCGCGGTCGATCGTGGCCCGCGCGATGCGGCGGTCGATCAGCTCCTTCTTCCGGCGCATGCGGTCGCGATGACGCGCTTCCTCGTCCATGTCCTGCCAAGGCCTGGCGTCGTTCATGCCTGCGCGGTCACGTCGGCGGCGGCTCGGCGCGCGAAGCGGAAGATTAGCGCCTGCACTACCTGCGCGGCGAGCACATAAGCCGCGGCGGCGCGGACGAACAGCGGCGCCCACTGGGCGAAGCGCTGCAGGTACTGGGCCATGTTCGGGTCCGTGTAACGCCCTCCGAGCCAGTAGAAGGCACCGTTCGACACCGCGTACGACAGTGTGGCGCTCACCAGCAGGCCGGCGAAGACCAGCACATGCGAGGCCGGTGAACCGTTGTACCGCGGCGCGAGCAGGCGCCCCGAATACCACAGTACGGCATACGCGAGCGGGAGGAACGAATACGCCATCGTGATGCAGAAGTCGCTCACGCCGGCATAGCTCACCGAGTACCCGTCCACCAGCACGGCGAGAATGACGAAGCAGAGGAAGGCCAGGTGCTTACGCAGGTAGATGCCGCCGAGGAAGAACAGCGCCATGGAAGCGTCCGGCAGGTGCAGCGCATCACCGAAATGGTTGAAGCGCGTGGCGATCATGATCATCGCGAACAGCGCGGCGACGGCGGTGAACATCGGGCGTGACAGGGGTTTCATTGCGGAATCTCCTAGGGCGCACGGGTCAGGAACGCGGCTGGTAGCGCAGTGTGAGCAGCCAGTTGCGGCCGGGCTGGTTGAAGTAGCGGGCGGTTTCGTAGTGACGGTCGAACACGTTGTTCACCGACAGCTCGACCTTCCATGCGTCGGCGAAGGCATAGGCCGCGCGCAGGTCGGTGAGCGCGTAACCGCCGAGACGGTTGGCGTTCGCCGTGTCGTCGTAGCGATAGCTGGAACCCGACACGCCGGCACCGATGCTCAGCGCGCCGAAGCTACGGTCGAGATCGACGTGCGCGGTGCGGCGGGCACGGCGCGGCAGGAGGTTGCCGCGGGTGGGACCGTCGCTTTCGTCTTCCGGCTGGAGCAAGGTGACGTTGCCCGAGAGGCGCCAGTCGCCGAGAGTGGTGTCGGCCGCGAATTCCGCACCGCGGATACGCGAGCGCGCGATGTTGTTCGCGCCACCGAAGGGGAACAGCGGGCCGCTAAGGCTGGCGTCGAAGACGATCAGGTCGTCGACCTTGTTCTGGAACGCGTTGAGCGACCAGGTGCCCCAACCCGGCGTGCCGCGCAGGCCCAGTTCCCAGTTCCGCGAGGTTTCAGGGCCGAGATCCGGATTGCCGTAGTCCGGGTAGTAGAGATCGTTGAACGTCGGCGCCTTGAATGCCGTGCCGTAGCTGCCCGTCACCCGCAGCGTCTTCGTCAGCGCATAGCCGTACTGGAGGCTACCGGTGGTCTTGTCGCCGAACTGGCTGTTCTCGTCGCGGCGCAGGCTGCCCTGCACGGCACTGTCGCCGAACTCGCCCTGCCACTGGGCAAACAGCGCATGGTTGCGGCGCGCATCCACGAAGTAACCGGTATTGCCGACCACGCGATCGCGTTGCCAGTCGAAGCCCAGCGTCGTGAGGCCGGCGTTGCCGGAAGCGCGGCCGATGTCCGCCTGCACGGAAGCGAGGTCGCGATGCGTGTTGAACGTATCGGCGTAGACACCGTTCTCGTCATCCGTGGAGAGGTCTTCGCTGCGACCCAGGTTGGCCGTCACCACCACGTCCTTCGCCGGCTTGTACCGCACGCGACCACCGAGTACCTGGGTCGCCGATTCGGCGAAGTTGCTGCTGGTGCCATCGTAGTGGTTGCGGCCTTCCGTTCGCGTGGCGCTGGCGTCGGCGTCCCATTGCTCGTCGAAACGCCAGCCGCCCTTCAGCGACAGCGCGTTGTTGCGATAGCCATCCTTGTCCGGCTCGTACGTGAAGCAGCCGCCACCGCCCGGGCTGGGCTTGCCGCGGCACGCGTTGATGCCGTCGGTCTGGTCGTGGCTGGCCTCGACCGAATACCAGCCTTGCGCGCCGCGGCCGGCGAACCCGGCGGAGCCACGCAAGGTGTCGTAGCTGCCGACGCCGACGGAGAAGTTCGGCGCGAAGGCGCCCTCCGGATGCCGGGTGAAAATCTGTATGACGCCGCCGAGGGCGTCGGAGCCATACAAGCTCGAATAGGGACCGCGCACGATTTCGATGCGCTCGACCTGGTCGACGGGAATGTCCTGGAAGGCGGCGGTGCCCGAGGTGACCGAGCCCACCTTCACGCCGTCCACCAGCACCAGCACGTGGTCGGCTTCGGTGCCGCGCATGAAGACGGAGGTGGCCTTGCCCGGGCCACCATTGTTGGCGATGGAGACACCGGGCGTGGCACCCAGCAGGTCGGCCAGCGAGCGCGGCTGCAGGCGCTCGATCTCGGTCCGGTCGATGACGGTGGAGGCGGCCAGGACCTGGCTTTGCGACTGCCCGGTGCGGCTGGCGGTGACAACGACCTTGTCGAGGTCGGTGGAGGCCTCGCCGGCGAACGATATGGCAGGCACGAGGAAGGCCGTCGCGATGGCGACCGCGAGGGTGGAGGAACGAAGCGACACGTGGTGACTCCCTGCTGACCGCGCCAACCCGCGCGGCATGAACGGCGAGGGACGAGAGCAGGGAATGCGGGATTGCCGGCGGCGTAGCTCGACGGCCACCCACGACATGGCCCTCCGCCTGTCCGGTGTACCTCGAGGCCGGTCTCCGGGCTTGCGAGCGCAGGAACTTCCTGCCGGACGGCGCCTTCCCATGCCTCGTGGGCACAGTGGCTATATGCCGACCTCTTGCTCGCCTACCGTTGCGGGGGCAGCTCCGGAATGGCGGCGGCATGGAGACCGCGCGCGTCACCGGATTCCCGTTTCAATCCGCGGCGCTGACGCCTTGGATCACCTTGGGCGGCGACAGTGTAGCCGAAGCCGGGGCGCGGCGGTCACGCCAGCGCAGGAAGGGACGTTCCACAGCGTAGTGCAGGAGGGCACCGCCGGTGAGGGCGGCGGCGGCGAAGATGCCGAAGCGCAGGTACCGGTGATCGGCCAGATAGCCGTCCAGACACCTTTCCGCCAGGACGAAGACGAGCTTGTGGCTCAGGTAGAGGCTGTACGAGGCGCGCGCCAGCCAGCCGGCACCGGGGATCTCGAGGCGGGCCAGCCAGGTGGAGCCGCTTGCCGCCGCCACGAACGCCGCCATGGCGAGCGAGAGCAACGGGTAGCCGATCACGCAGGGCCAGAATGACGTGCGCGCACCGTCGAACATCACGAGCGAGAGGACAAGGAGCAGCATTCCGTTGACCAGCACCGATCCGACACGCGCATGCATCCAGTCCATGGCAGCCGGCCGATAGACCCGGCACGCAGCCAGGGCGACGCCGGCCACGAGGCCATCGAGACGCGACCACGTCGGGTAGTAGAGGTAGCGCAGGTACGCCAGCCCGGCATTGCCGCCTGCCTCTCGTACGGGCGCCAGCATGTGCGTCCACAGCCATGCACGAAGGACGATGCCGCCGAGGACCACGATGGCGCATGCAGTCACGAACTTCCATGCCCCCGGCTGGCGCGTGAGCGTGAACGCCAGGAACGGAAACGCGAGGTAGAAGTGCTCTTCGACGCACAACGACCACACATGCGAGAACGCATAGTTGTCGCCTGCGTCGAACAGCAGGTTGAAGGTGAACGTCGGGAACTGCCACCACGGCTGCATGCCCGGTGTCTCGCGCCAGCCGGGCAGCAGCATGTAGATGGAGAACACCACGAGGAAAGCCGGCAGGATGCGCACGCTGCGGCGCCGGTAAAAATCAACGAAATCGATACCGCCGGTGGTCTTCAGCGACTTCAGCACCTGCGAACCGATCAGGTAGCCACTGAGCGCGAAGAACAGGTCGACGCCCATCCAGCCGGAGCGTTCGAGACCACCGAAGCCTTCGCCAAGACCGCCGACAAAGTAGCTGTGAAACAGCATCACCCAGACGATCGCGATGGCGCGAAGCGTATCCAGCCCTGGCGTTCTGTTCATCGAGGTCCCTCCCCCTGTCGGTGACGGGATAGTGGGCCAACGTCAGGACACGATGGGGCGCGGCTCATGGCCTTTTGCGGGCAACACTGGCGTAATGGGGACAGACACCGAAGGGGACGGCAGATGACAGAGGCGACGCGAGGTTCCCTTGCATGCGTGGGTGTGGGCATGACGCTCGGCTCGCACCTCACGCCGCTGGCGCGCGGTCACATCGAGTCGGCCGACGTGGTCTTCGTGGGCGTATCCGACGGCCTCGTGGAGCAATGGGTGCGGCGGTTGCACGCCGACGTCCGCAGCCTGCAACCCTTCTACGCCGAGGACAAACCGCGCCAGGCCACCTACCGCGACATGGTCGAGGCCATGCTCGCCGAGGTACGCGCGGGACGCCGTGTCTGCGGCGTGTTCTACGGCCACCCGGGCGTTTTCGCCCAGGCGCCGCACGAGGCCGTGGTGCGTGCGCGGCAGGAGGGCTACGCGGCGAGGATGGAACCGGGCGTTTCGTCCGAAGACTGCCTTTACGCCGATCTTGGCCTCGACCCGGGCAAGCTCGGCTGCCAGCACTTCGAAGCCACGCAGTTCATGCTCCACCGGCGCATGGTCGATAGCTCCGCCTGGCTGCTGCTCTGGCAGGTGGGCATCGCGGGCGACCTCAGCGGTGGCCGGTTCGAAACCGACGCCGGGCGGCTTGGCGTGCTTCTCGATGTCCTGACCCGCCACTATCCGGCCCGGCACGAGGTCATCGTGTACCAGGCCGCGGTCCTGCCGTTCCAGGAGCCGCGCATCGAGCGCATGCCATTGTCCGCCCTGCCGGCGGCCACGCTTGGCATGTCCGACACGCTTGCGGTGCCGCCTTGCCGGGCCCTCGAGCCGGATCCCTCGATCCGTAGCCGCCTGGCCTCCCTTGCCGCCGGGCCCTGAACGGTCGGCGTTTACCGGCGCACGCGTCGGCCGCGTTATGATCGCCGGGCGTGCGGGCACCTGGGGAGGTGTCCGGCGCCATCCATCAGGGGACACCATGTCGAACGTTATCGATTTTCTGGAGCGAATGGGCGCCGACGCCACGCTGCGCGCCGCGGGCACCGAGGCTCTCGCCCATGAGCTCATCGCTTCCGCCGTCGACGCCGGCCTTGCGGCGGCGATCCTCGCCGGGGACGATGCCGTCCTCCGCGACAGGCTCGCGCCGGGCAAGTTCTACGGCATCCAACTCGATCGCGAGAAGGATCCGGAGGAAGAACGCGAGGACGATGCAGAGGAAAGCTCTGTTCGTTTCACGCAGCGCCAGGCATAAGGGGTTCGCTCCGATGGGCATCGCAGGCCGTGTCGTGCACCGTTGCCGGCTGGCGATCGCGCTGCTCGCCCTCGCGGGTCATGCGGGTACCGTCCTCGCCCAGCTTGCGCCGGGCGAGGACGCGGCAGCGACCCTTGCCTGGGCCGACGCGAACAAGACTTCCGACCATCGCGATTTTCTCGAGACCCTGACGCGGCTGGGAAGCGACGCCCCGCGGCTGACGGAGAAGCAGCTTGCCCATCTGCGCTACCTCGAAGCCTGGCAGGTGGCCTACGCCGGCGACTACGAGACCGCGGCTCCGCTGCTCGAAGCCGTCGTCGGCAGTTCGCCCGACAAGGTGCTTCGTTTCCGCGCCACCGCCACGCTGATCAACATCCTGGGCATCGCGCATCGCTACCAGGAAGCCTTCTCCCGGCTCAGCGAACTCACCGACATGCTGCCCGGCGTCACCGATCCGCAGGCGCGCCTGCAGGGCCTGGGCGAAGCGGCGCAGATGCTCGCGACCGCAGGCCAGTACGACCTGGCCGCCGACTATGCCGAGCGCATGATCCAGAACACGCCCGCCGGCGACAGCGCCTGCAAGGGCACTTATATCAAGCTTCATGCTCTCTACCTGGGCAAGCGGATTGACGGAAGCGACGCGAGCTACGCGCAAGGCATCGCTAATTGCGAAGCGGCCGACGAGAACCTGATTGCCAACTCGCTGCGCGCGGACGTGGCCGAGACCGCCATCCACGACAAGCGTCCGCGCGATGCCATCGAGATACTCGAGAAGCGCTACCCGGCGGTATTGAACGACAGCTACCCCCGCCTGATCTCGCAGGTGGAGTCCCTGCTTGCGCAAGCCTACTGGGATACAGGTAATGCCGACATGGCGGGAAAATACGCCAGCGCTGCCGTGAAGAGCGCCCCTGGCGGGGACTCTTCCGAGCCGCTCGCCGCCGCGCTGCGCACCTTGTACCTGATCGCCAGGGACCATGGCGATTTCCAGGCCGCAATGCAGTGGCTGGAACGTTACATGCAGGCCGACAAGGGTTACCTGGACGATGTGAGCGCGCGCGCCCTCGCCTACCAGATGGTGAAGCAGCAGCTTGCTTCCAGCCGCATGGAAGCCGACGCGCTCGACCGGCAGAACCAGATCCTGCACCTGCAGCGCGAGGTGGACCGACGCTCGATGGAAACCAGCCGCCTGTACATCGTGCTGCTGCTGACCGTCCTGGCCACCATCGGCCTGTGGCTGGTGCGCACCAAACGTTCGCAGCTTCGCTTCATGCGCATGGCCCGTCGCGACAGCCTCACCGGCATCTGTAACCGCCAGCATTTCGTCGAACGCGCGCAGCAGGCGCTGCTGGCCTCGCAGAAGTCCGGCAAGCCATCCTGTCTGGTCCTTTTCGACCTCGACCACTTCAAGCTGGTGAACGACACCTACGGGCATTCCGAGGGAGACTGGGTGCTGCTGCGCGTGGTCGCCGAATGCCGGGACCACCTGTTCCAGGAGGATGTGTTCGGCCGCCTTGGCGGCGAGGAATTCGCCATCCTGCTACCAGGTACCGACGAGACGACCGGAACGAAGCGCGCCGAGATGATCCGTGCCGCCATCGCCACACCGCCGTCCGGCGGCCCGTCCAGCGCGCACGTCACGGCCAGCTTCGGTGTCGCATGTACGCTGCGCCATGGCGTCGACCTCGACCGTCTGCTCGTCGCGGCCGACGACGCGCTTTATGGCGGCAAGTCGGCCGGCCGCGATCGTGTCGTGGTTGCCGTCGAGAGTGCCGACACCGGCAAGGCGCCGCCACCTGCCGTCACCATGGAACCGGAGCCACCGTTTGGACTGGCTCGTCCCTAGGCGTCCACGCTGCTTCGGTGCAACGCGGCCAGCAGGCCGTTGACATAGGTACGGCTGGCGCGCAGCGTCGAGCCGTCGCGCAGGCGCAGGATCGCGTCGCGATGCGAGCGCGATTGGAATTCGATCACCTGGTCCACGCGCACGATGGCGGACCGGTGCACGCGGACGAAGCGCCCCGGATCGAGCCTGCGGGCCAGGATGTGCAACGGTTCGCGCAGCAGGTGCCGGGCTTCCTGCACATGCAGGACGGCGTAATCGCCATCGGCTTCGACCCATTCGACATCGCCCGCGTCCACGAATGTGATCTTCGAGCCGACCCGGATCGTAAAGCGTGGCGCGGCCACGACGCGACTCGTTCGACCAAGCTGGCGACGCGCACGATCGATGGATTCGACGAAGCGCTGGTCGTCGATGGGTTTCAAAAGGTAATCCACCGCGCTGAGCTCGAAGGCCCGCAACGCGAAGGATTCGTGTGCCGTGAGCAGGATGGCGAGCGGCCGATGCGCGGGCGGGATGGCCGCCAGCGCATCCAGGCCGTCGCGCCCCGGCATCTGCACGTCCACGATCGCCACGTCCACGGTGTCGCTGCGCAGGGCCGCGAGCGCATCGCCGTCGGCAAGTTCCGCCACCACCGTGATATCCGGTTCGGCGCGAAGGCGCGACAGCACGCCTGCGCGTGCAAGGGGCTCGTCGTCGGCGATCGCGACGCGGATCACGCCTCCTCCTGCATACGCGAAGCCAGCGCCCAAGGCAGTTCGATGACCACGCGCCACCCCTGCAAGAAACGACCGGCTTCGAAGCGATGCGCCCCGGGATACATCGTTTCCAGCCGGGCCCGCACGTTCGTCAGTCCGACACCGGTGGCCTGCCCTGCTTCCGCGGTCGAGGCATCGTTGTCGACGGTCACCCGCAAGCGGTCTCCGTCGCGCTCGATGCGGATATGAAGGTCACCCGCGCCAGGCCCTGCGATGCCATGGCGGATGGCGTTCTCGGCCAGCGGCTGCAGCACCAGGTGCGGCATCGACGCAGCGAGCACCCCCGGACCCGTCTGCACATCGACACGCAGGCCCTCGCCGAAGCGCGCCTTCTCGATGTCCAGGTAAGCCGAGGTGAAGGCGATCTCGTCCGCGACGCTCACTTCATGGCCCGGGGTCTCCTCCAGGGTGATGCGCAGGAAGTCGCCCAGGCGGGCGATCATCCGGCTGGCGTCGCGCTTGCGATCTTCGACCACCAGGGTGGAAATGGCATTGAGCGTGTTGAAGAGGAAATGCGGTTGCAACTGGTAACGCAGCGCGCGAAGTTCCGCGTCGCGCGCTGCGAGGTCCGCCAGCCGCACGCGCCCGGCCTCGGCGCGCAGTTCCTCACGATGCAGCACCATGGCCTGCAACCCGCAGAACGCGATGAGCGCAAGCCAGCAACCGTCGAGGCCACTGAAAATCCACGTCCACTGGAAGCGGGCGCGGATGGCGTCGTTCGCCACGAAGGTCAGCGCAAGGTATGCGTTGAAGACCGACATGGCATAGGTGACAGGAAGAAGCACCGCGGCCATCGTGCTCCAGCTTACGCCCCGCCGCCAAAGTACCCGCTGCAGCCAGCCCACCGGCACGATCCAGAACAGGTAGGCGGCCGTATAGAAAAGGCGGAAGGCCAGACTCTGGGCGTCGCCGATGGACGGCAATCCCATGACCAGCATGCAGCCAAGCACGGGAAGGCCTGAGATCCAGGCCATGCCCGGCGACACTGTGACGCTACGGACTTCGCGCAACGGACACCCCCGACACTTCCCTGTGCCGCAGTATCGTTCAGAAGGTCGAGGAATACATCATGGCCGCGATCTTCCAGCCTTCGTCGGTGTGCAGGACCTGCCAGGTCTCCGCACCCTTGTTTGCAACCTTGCCGTCGGCAAGGAACTCGAAATCGAAATATACAGAGGCCACGTTGCCGTTCGTCTCAATGCGGACGTTGTGGAAGCGTTCCTCGATGCTCATCTTGGTGGTACCGACGAAGTCGGCGAATTGCTGCCAGGTGCCGGCCTTGTAGCGGGCAACTTCCGGATGCTTCGCTTTTAATTTCTGGAAGGATGGCTCGCTCAGGATGTTCCACCAGGCTTTGCTGTCGGCAAGGAACAGGCCGGCGAGAGCGGACCGGTCGTGCGCCTTCAGCGCCGCCTGGAACCTGGCCACAACCTGTTCGATCTCGGCTTTGGGCGAATCGGCGGCAGCCGACGCGGTGGGCAGAAAAACGAGAAACGCGAGGGAAGCGAGCAAGCCGCGGAGGCGCATGGGCAATCTCGATGGGATGAGGTGCATCGAGCAGACCAGCAAAGCCGCCCTGCCGCCAAGAGGATGTGCGGCAGGGCGGTCGAACGGTGCGGTGAAACGGCGACCTATATCAATACAGGCAGTTGTTGAGGCTGTCGTAGACGGAATGTCGTCCCATCGGGAGCTTGGCGTTCAGCGGATCCTCGCCGTCCATCACTTCGTAGAACGCGTCCACCGGGGTGTCCTTGGCGAGCATGAGCTTGCACTTGAACACCTTCGCCATGGTCGAGACGGCACCCGTTTTCTTGTTCACGCTGGAACTGCTGCCGGAGAACGACCACAGGCACTGTTTCACGGTCCCCTTCGTGGTATCAACCGAACAGCGCAGTTCCATGGGATGCAGGTTGGCGTACTCGCCTTCACAGAAGGTGTCGCCGCAGACCTTGTCGAAGCCGGCGGCGAGCTTGACCTCGGCGCCGAAGAAGCGGTCCATGCCGGCTTCCTGGGTCGGCCAGTGGATGGCGTCGACGTAACGGGTGGTTGCCGCCGGCGCGGGAGCGGTGACGGCGGTCTGGGCGAAAGCGGCGGCCGGCAGGACGAGGAGGGCCACGGCGAGGGTTTTTCGAAGCATCTTGGTGTCTCCGTTGAAAGGAGGATGTATGAAACCCTCTTCGCGAATATGGGTCTGTCCATCCAAGCCCACGGAGTTGTGTAGCGATACGCCCTTCATCGCAGGCAGTCGCGCAGGCGGTTGTAAATGATGCGGTTGGTCATCGGAAGTTTCGCGTGGAGCAGTTCCGAACTGTCCAAAGCGTCGTAGAGAGATTCGACCGGCGTATCCCTGGCGAGTGGGAGCTTGCACTCGTATACCCGGGAGGATGACTTGACCACACCGGATCTCGCATCCACCGACATGTTGCTTCCGGAAAACATCCACAGGCATTGCCGCACCGTGCCTTTGGCGGCATCCACCGAGCAACTCAGCTGCATGGGGCGAAGGTTCGCGTAACTGCCTTCGCAGAAGGTGTCGCTGCAGAGACGTTCGAAACTCAGGTTGAGCGCGTATTCCATCCAGGCGAAGCGTTTCAGGCCGGCCTCCTTCGTGGGCCAGTCGATGGCGTCGACATAGCGTACCGGGGATTGTCCGGCCGCGACGCCAGGCTGCGCCCAGGAGACAAGGGAAAGAGAGAAGAGGCTGGCGGCGAGCGTGTTTCGAAGCATGGGTGTTCTCCTTGTTGGGAGCGCACATGAAACGCCGTTCGCGAAGACCGGTATGCCCTTTACTGCCCATGCGTTCGCGTGGTGACCTCACATCGCCCGAAGTAGGAGCGCGCCTGTATGCCACTCATAGCCAACGCCCGTACCGCCGGATATAGATTGTCTTCACCACCTGCGTCAGCACGCAATAGCTCACCAGCGTCAGCGCCAGCCAGGCAAAATAGATGCCCGGCAGCGGCTGCATGCCGATGCGCGCGCCAAGCCCCGAATACGGAATGAGCATACCCACGACCATGATCGCGCCCGTGAGCGCGAGCACCGGCGCCGAGGCCACGCTGCGCAGGAACGGGACGCGCCGCGTACGGATCATGTGCACCACCAGGGTCTGCGACAGCAGGCCCTCGATGAACCAGCCCGACTGGAACAGCGACTGGTGCGCCACGTCGTTCGCGCCGAAGGTGTGCCACATCAGCCAGAACATGGTGATGTCGAACACCGAGCTCACCGGGCCGATCCACAGCATGAAACGGCCGATGTCGCCGGCGTCCCACTGACGTGGCTGGCGCAGGTATTCCTCGTCCATGCGGTCGAAGGGGATCGACAGCTGCGACAGGTCGTACAGCAGGTTCTGCACGAGGATCTGCAGGGGAAGCATTGGCAGGAACGGCAGGAATGCACTCGCCACCAGCACGCTGAACACGTTGCCGAAGTTCGAGCTGGCGGTCATCTTGATGTACTTCATGATGTTGCCGAAGGTGACGCGTCCTTCGACGACACCCTCCTCCAGCACCATCAGGTTCTTTTCCAGCAGGATGATGTCCGCCGACTCCTTGGCGATATCCGTGGCGGTGTCGACCGAAATACCCACGTCGGCATCGCGCAGCGCCGGCGCGTCGTTGATGCCGTCGCCGAGGAAGCCCACGGTGTGGCCCAGCCGCTGCAGCGACTTCACCACGCGCGCCTTCTGCACCGGCGACATCTTCGCGAACACCGTGGTCCGGCCGACCATGGCGTCCAGGGCCACGTCGTCGAGCTGCTCGATGTCGCGGCCTTGTGCCGAGGCTTCCACGTCGAGGCCCACCTCGGCGCAGATCTTCCGCGTCACCGCCTCGTTGTCGCCCGTGATGACCTTCACCGCCACGCCGTGATGATGCAGCGCGCGAATGGCCGTGGCCGCCGAATCCTTCGGTGGGTCGAGAAAGGCCATGCAGCCGACGGCGGTGAGGCCGGATTCGTCGGCGACGCCATAGGCGCGGTCGCTGGACGGATCGCGGCGGATCGCGACGATCAGCACGCGCAGGCCGTCTTCGTTGAGACGATGGGTCATGGCGCGGATGGCGAGCCGCTTCTCTTCGGTCATGGTCTCGACCACGTCGCCGGTGCGTGCCTGCGTGCAGATCGCCAGCATCTCTTCCACGGCTCCCTTGCACACCAGCACCTGCTCGCCCTGCCCGTCCGTCACCACCACCGACATGCGCCGGCGCTGGAAGTCGAACGGGATCTCGTCGACGATGCGGAAGCGTCCCGCGGCCGGCTCGAGGTCGCGGTGCGCCAGCACCGCCTTGTCCATGAGGTTGCGCAGGCCAGTCTGGAAGCGGCTGTTGAGATAGCCGTACTCCAGCGCCTCGTCGGAGTCGTCGCCGGCAAGGTCGACGTGGCGCTCCAGCACGATCTTGTCCAGCGTGAGCGTGCCGGTCTTGTCCGTGCACAGCACGTCCATCGCACCGAAGTTCTGGATGGCGTTCAGGCGCTTCACCACCACCTTGCGCTTCGACATGGCGATGGCGCCCTTGCCGAGGTTCGCGGTGACGATCAGCGGCAGCATTTCCGGCGTGAGGCCGACGGCCACGGACAAGCCGAACATGAAGGCTTCCAGCCAGTCGTGCTTGTCGATGCCGTTGATCACGAAGACGATGGGCACCATCACCGCCATGAAGCGGATCAGCAGCCAGCTCACCGAGGAAATGCCGCGGTCGAAGCTGGTCTGCACGCGCTCTCCGGAGAGGGTGCGGGCCAGCGAGCCGAGGTAGGTGCGCGGCCCGGTGGCGAGCACTACCGCGGTGGCCGTGCCGGAGACCACGTTGGTGCCCATGTAGCAGACCGTTGGCAGGTCGAGCGGACCCGCCGACCCGTCGGCCGCCGTCGTGCCGTTCGGGGCCGCCTTTTCCACCGGGATCGATTCGCCGGTAAGGATGGCCTGGCTGATGAACAGGTCCTTCGCGGCGAGCAGGCGCAGGTCGGCCGGCACCATGTCGCCGGCGCCCAGGTGCACGATATCGCCGGCGACCAGTTCCTCCACCGGCACCTCGATACGCTCAGCGTGGCCATCGGCGGCGCGACGGGTCACCGTGGCCGTGTTGCGGACCATCGCCTTCAACGCCTCGGCCGCACGAGAGGAGCGGAATTCCTGAGTGAACGAAAGCACCACGCTGACGCCCACCATCGCGGCGATGATGATCGGCCCGGTGTAGTCGTCGGGCTCGGTGAACAGCTGCACCGCGGCGAGCACCAGCAGCACGATGATGAACGGGCTGCGGAAGGCGTGCAGCAGTTGCACCGACCAGTGCGGCGGCTTCTCGTGGCCGACTTCGTTGATGCCGTCGCGGTCCAGCCGCTCCGAAATAGCCGTTTCGTCGAGGCCGTCAGCGCGTGCATCGAGCGCGCGCAGCAGTTCGTCCGCCGGACGGTAGGCGTCCGGCGCGGCGATAGCGTTGGTGTTGCTCTTGGCGGATACGCCCGCCTGCGAGGTGTGGATCTTCATGGCTCGCTGCCTTCCGGACGCGCGGTCCGGCGGGCGCGAGCGAGCGTCAGCGTCAGCCGAAGGCGGTCGCGCCGGCGGGGAGCCGACGTGCGGTGTCGTTAGGGTCTATGTCGCTGTTCATGGCCGCGGAAGTTTGCCGTCCGCCGGTTTCGCCTGGCTTTCGGGGGCATCGAGCGAGCGCGGTACCGTGATCGTGCGCTTGGCCGGCACGGGTCCGGTGGCGCGGCGACGGGCGAGTGCGAAAGCGAGACGGCGGCCGAACATGCGCGGACCGGTCTTTTCGAGCTGGAGGTTCATGGCTCAATCCTCGAATAACGGAAGCTCACGGCTTCCGGACGAGGAGAGCCGGACTTTCCCTAGCGGAGGAAAGCGCCGGCCGACCGGGTGCGGTCGCCGCGGGCGATGAATTTTGCCAGCGCCGGGACCCGATGCTTGCGGGAGCCGGCGCGTCGACTAGGGTAGACGTCCATATGCCTGGATAAGCGAAAGAGGATGCCGCCACGCGAGACACCGCGTGGTAGCCGGGGAATTGTCGCGCCGCAGCGAAACGGGGTCAAGGGCATTCTTGACGAAAGCAGCCAGCCGGTCAGGGAAGGTATCGCCACGCGCCGAGGCGGGTGCCGTCGCCGAGGCCTTCCTCATATTCCTTGGCCTCGGCCAGCAGCCATTCGCGGAAGCGGGCGACGCCGCTGTGCGCTTCGGAACGCTTGGGGTAAACGAGGTAATACGCCTCGGTGACGCGCAGGCGCTCTTCACACAATACGGTGAGCGCGCCGCACTCGATCAGCGAGCGCGCCATGACCAGACGGCCGAGGGCCACGCCCATGCCTTCCAGTACCGCGCGTTGAAGGTGCTCGGTGTTGTCGAAGCGCGCGACGTATCGCGAGGGCAAGGGCATGCCGAACGCCTCCGCCCAATCGTTCCAGCGGCCCGAGGGATCGCCCAGCAGGGGCCAGCCGGCGAGCGAAGTACCCGGCAGGCCACCCATGCGGCGGACCAGCGACGGGCTGGCGATGGGCACGATGTACTCGTCGAACAGACGCTCCGCCTTCGTGCGCGGCCAGGAGCCGAGGCCATAGCGGAAAGCCACGTCGACGGTGGGCTCGCGATCGAAGTCGATCACGGAGACGGACGAATGCAGGCTGAGTTCCAGTTCCGGATGCTTGCCCACCAGACGCGGCAGGCGCGGCACGAGCCAGCTCGAAGCCACTGATGGCAGCACGCTCACCGTCACTGCGTCCTGGTGCCGCCCTTCGTATCGGCGGAGCGCATGCTCGATGCCCTCGTAATGGTGGCCGATGGCTTCGAGGAGGTTGGCGCCCTCGGCGGTCAGCGTCACGCCGCGCGGGCCGCGATCGAACAGGGAACGACCGAGGCGTTCCTCCAGGTTGCGGATCTGGTGGCTCAACGCGCTGACGGTGAGGTTCAGCTGTTCAGCGGCGCGCGAGAGCTTGCCCGTCCGGGCGACCAGGACGAACCCCTGAAGCAGACCGAGCGGCAACCGGGACATGTGAAAAATCCTCAAGACCGGGTTGCAAAGATATCGCTTTTTGGCGGTCCACGGAACGGGCACCCTTTACTTCCCCTGTAGTCGCAAGTCATTGCGGCTCGTCCCTCGGAGGTTGTCATGGCATCGATTTTCACCGGGCTAGCTTTCATGCACGGCCATATCGTCGATCGCGATCTCGTGTTGCGCCTGGGTCGTGATGAGCAAGACCGCGGCGCGGGCGCACGCCGGACCGAAGCCCCGGCAAAACGCTGCCCGGATCCGTCGCCGGGCCGGGTGCCGGTCCCCCAGGCCTGCGCCACCTGCTGACCGACACACCGCCTGTACCTGACCTGCGTCATCATTGGGCTTCTGCCCCATGGAGATGACGCATGAAGCTTCGCCAACTCGGCCGTTCGCCCCTGCAGGTGGCTCCGCTCGCCCTCGGGGGCAACGTGTTCGGATGGAGCGTCGACGAGGCACGCTCGTTCGACCTCCTCGATGCTTTCGTGGACCACGGTTTCAACCTCATCGACACTGCGGACGTCTACGAGGCCTGGGTGCCCGGTAACGAAGGTGGTGAGTCGGAAACCATCATTGGCAACTGGCTGGCGCGCAGCGGTAAGCGCGACAAGGTCGTGATCGCCACGAAGGTGGGCAAGTGGGCGCGCTACCCGGGATTGTCGCCGACCAATATCCGCGAAGCCGCGGAAGATTCGTTGCGCCGCTTGCGCACGGATCGGATCGACCTCTACCAGTCCCATGAGGACGATCCCAAGGTGCCCCTCGAGGAAACGTTACGCGCGTTCGACGACCTTGTGGCGGCTGGCAAGGTGCGCGTCGTCGGCGCGTCGAACTACGCCGCCACGCGCCTGAAGGACGCGCTCGACACCAGTGCCGCGAAAGGACTGGCGCGTTACGAGTCCATGCAGCCCGAGTACAACCTCATGGACCGCCAGGGCTTCGAAGAAGGCCTGCAACCACTCTGCGTGAACGAGCAGGTCGGCGTCATCAGCTATTACTCGCTCGCCAGCGGCTTCCTCAGCGGCAAGTACCGTGGCGAAGCCGATCTTGGCAAGAGCAAAGTGCGCGGTGGAAAGGTGAGATCGTATTTCGGCGAACGCGGATCCCGCGTTCTGGACGCACTCGATAATGTGGCGGGCGCACACGGCGCCACACCGGCGCAGGTGGCACTGGCCTGGGTGATGGCGCAGCCCGCCATCGCGGCGGCGATCGTCAGCGCGACATCGGTGGAGCAGCTGGACGACATCGCGAAGTCGGCGTCGCTGGTGTTGACGACCGACGAACTGGCGACGCTGCATACCGCCAGCGGTTCGTAGGAGCGCGCCCTGCGCGCGACGCCTTTGGAACCATGCGCAACACGAACTGCTGCTCTTCGCTAAAAGCCGTCGCGCGCAGGGCGCGCTCCTACCCGAAGGTAGGGCGGCCCTGGCCGTGATGGTCAGCGTTAGGTGCGCAGCGCGTCGATAGCGGTGTTGAGCGTGGCGCTCGGGCGCATGGCTGCGCTGACGCGGGCCATATCCGGGTGGTAGTAGCCGCCGATGTCCACCGGCTTGCCCTGCGCGTCAATGAGCTCCGCGGAGATTTTCGCCTCGTTGTCTTCCAACGTCTTCGCCACGCCGGCGAACTTCGCCTTCAGCTCGGCATCGTCGTCCTGAGAGGCTAGCGCCTCGGCCCAGTACAGGGCGAGGTAGAAGTGGCTGCCGCGGTTGTCGATCTCGCCGACCTTGCGCGCCGGCGACCTGTTGCTGTCGAGGAAGCGACCGTTCGCCTGGTCCAGGGTCTTCGCCAGTACGCGGGCGTGACGGTTGTCGTAGCGTTCGGCAAGGTGTTCCAGCGACGCGGCCAGCGCCAGGAACTCGCCAAGCGAATCCCAGCGCAGGTAGCCCTCTTCCACGAATTGCTGCACGTGCTTCGGCGCCGAACCGCCAGCCCCGGTTTCGAACAGGCCGCCGCCGGCCATCAGCGGCACGACGGAAAGCATCTTCGCGGACGTGCCCAGTTCCATGATCGGGAAGAGGTCGGTGAGGTAGTCGCGCAGCACGTTGCCGGTGACCGAGATGGTGTCTTCGCCCTTGCGGATACGCTCGAGGGAGAACGTCGTGGCCTCGACCGGCGAGAGGATGCGAATGTCGAGACCGCTGGTGTCGTGGTCCTTGAGGTAGCGTTCGACCTTGGCGATCACCTGCGCGTCGTGCGCGCGGCGCGTGTCGAGCCAGAACACGGCCGGCGTGGACGAAAGACGCGCGCGCTGCACGGCCAGCTTCACCCAGTCCTGGATCGGTGCGTCCCTGGTCTGGCACATGCGCCAGATGTCGCCCTGCTCCACCGCGTGGTCGAATACGAGCGAGCCATCGTCTGCCACGACACGAACGCTGCCGTCGGCGGCCATCTGGAAGGTCTTGTCGTGCGATCCGTATTCCTCGGCCTTCTGTGCCATCAGGCCCACGTTCGGCACGCTGCCCATGGTGGCCGGATCGAACGCACCGTGTGCGATGCAATCCTCGATCACCGCCTGGTACACGCCGGCGTACGAACGATCGGGAATCACGGCCTTGACGTCCTGCAGCGTGCCCCCGGCGTTCCACATGCCGCCGGAGTCGCGGATCATCGCGGGCATGGAGGCGTCGATGATGACGTCGCTGGGCACATGCAGGTTAGTGATGCCCTTGTCGGAGTTCACCATCGCCAGCGCCGGACGCTGCGCGTATTCGGCCGTCAGGTCGGCTTCGATCGCGGCACGCTTGCCTGCGTCGAGTTTGTCCAGGCGGGCGTACAGGTCGCCGATGCCGTTGTTGGCGTCGAAGCCCACCTGCTTCAGTGCGTCGGCATGCTTCGCCAGCACGTCCTTGTAGAACTCGCGCACCGCGATACCGAACATGATCGGGTCGGAGACCTTCATCATGGTGGCCTTCAGGTGCAGCGAGAACAGCACGCCTTTCGCCTTCGCGTCGGCGATCTGGGCGTCGATGAAGGCGGCCAGCGCCTTGCGGCTCATCACGGCAGCGTCGACAATCTCGCCGGCCTTCACCGCAATTTTTTCCTTCAGCACCTTCGTGCTGCCGTCCTTGCCGACGAACTCGATGCGCAGGCTGCCGGCCTTGTCCATCGTGGAGGATTTCTCGCTACCGTAGAAATCGCCGCCGTCCATGTGCGCGACGTGCGACTTCGAATCCGGCGACCACTTGCCCATGCGGTGCGGATGCTTGCGGGCGTAGTTCTTCACCGAAAGCGGCGCACGGCGGTCGGAGTTACCTTCGCGCAGCACCGGATTCACCGCGCTGCCCATGGCCTTGCCGTAGCGGGCGTTGGTGTCCTTCTCTTCATCGGTGGACGGCGAGTCCACGTAGTCGGGCAACTTGTAGCCCTGCGCCTGCAGCTCGCGAATGGCGGCCTTCATCTGCGGTACGGAAGCGCTGATGTTCGGCAGCTTGATGATGTTAGCATCCGGCGTGGTGGCCAGTTCGCCCAGTTCGGCCAGGTGGTCGCCAATCTTCTGCGCGTCGGTGAGGCGGTCGGGGAACTGCGCCAGGATACGGCCGGCCAGCGAGATATCGCGCGTTTCCACGGCCACGCCCGCGGTGCCGGCGAAGGCCTCGACGATCGGCAGGAAAGAGGCGGTGGCGAGGAACGGCGCTTCGTCGGTGAGCGTGTAGATGATCTTGGGCGAGCTGGACATGATTCGGCGAGCCTTATGGGAAACCTGCACATTGTGGCCCGACGGGCGCCGGGGGGGGAAGCGACCCGGTTACGACGCCCTGGCCAGGGCTTGGCGGCGCTCCTTCCGCCGCGCCTTGCGCGCCTTCCAGCGCTCGGACAGGCAGGCGAAGATCACGTACAGGGCCGGGGTGGACAGCAGGGTCAGGCTTTGTGAGATCACCAGGCCGCCGATCATCGCGATGCCCAGTGGGCGGCGCAGTTCCGCGCCTTCGCCCAGGCCGATCGCCAGCGGTGTAGCCGCGAGGATCGCCACCATGGTGGTCATCATGATCGGGCGGAAGCGCACCAGGCAGGCCTCGCGGATCGCTTCCTTGTAGGTCAGCGCATGGTCGCGCTGGGCCACCAGGGCGAAGTCGATCATCATGATCGCGTTCTTCTTCACGATGCCGATGAGCAGCACCAGCGCGATCATCGCCACCACCGAGAGTTCGGTATCGGTGATGACGAGCGCGGCCAGCGCACCCACGCCCGCGGCCGGCAGGGTCGAGATGATGGTCACCGGATGGATGAGGCTCTCGTAGAGCATCCCCATCAGCAGGTAGACGACGATGATCGCGGCGAGGATCAGCAGCGGCATGTTGCTCTGTGCCTGCTGGAAGCGGCCGAAGCTGCTGCCGGTATCCAGACGGATGTCGCCGGGCATGCGCATGCCCTCCACTGTCTTCTGGATGATCTCGATGGCCTCGCCCATGCTCACGTTCGGGGCGAGGTTGAAGCTCACGCTCATGCTCGTGTACTGGTCCTGGTGCACGATCTGGGTGGGCGCGAGGCCGGGTTCCTGCCGGGTCACCGCGGAGATGGGCACCATCGCGCCCGATTTCGCGCGCACGTAGATCTGGTTGAGCGCTTCCGGCGTGGCGGCCATCTGCGGCAAGGCGTTGACGATGACGCGGTACTGGTTGATGTCCGAATAGATGGTGGATACGGCGCGCTGTCCGAAGGCGTTATAGAGCGCCCCGTCGATATCGCCGATCGACACGCCGAGGCGCGAGGCCGTGTCGCGGTCGATGATCATGTTCTGGCGAAGCCCCGCCGCGTCGATGTCGCTGCCGACGTCCTTCAGCATCGGGTTTTTCTTCAAGGCGTCGACCAGCTTCGGTATCCACAGCTGCAGTTCGGCGACGTCGTCGCCCTTCAGCGACACCGAATACTGGCCACCCTGGGAACTGCCGCCGCCACCGCCCGTGGGCAGGTCCTGGATGGGGCGCAGGCGCAGGTTGAGGTCGGGATACTTGTTCGCCTTGGCGGAAAGCCGGTCGAGCACGACGAAGGTGGTGTCCTTACGGCCTTCCGCCATCGTTTTCAGTTCGATGTTGAAGAAGCCACTGGAGCCGGTACGGCTGGTACCCAGGCGGGAACCCACCGCCTTCACGTCCGGATCTTCCAGGAGCATCTCGGTGATCCGGGCCTGGCGCGTCTTCATTTCGCCGAACGATACGGTGGAACTCGACGTCGCGCGGGCACCGATGAGGCCCGTGTCCTGCGGCGGGAAGAAGCCGCCCTTCACCATGCCGGCGAGGACGATCGTGACGCCCACCAGGATCAACGGCGTCAGCGCCATGAGCAGCGCATGGCGCAGCGTCCAGTCCAGCGCCCTGCGATACGCGCCAAGCAGGCGCTCGTGCCCGCGCTCCAGCGCGCGACCCAACCTCGATTCAGGCTTGTCGTCCTTGTGCGCGGTGAGGAAATGCGCGCACAGCGAAGGTGTGAGCGTCAGCGAGACCAACGCCGAGACGACGATGGCCGACACCAGGGTGACGGTGAATTCCTTGAAGAACATGCCGATGACGCCGGGCGCCAGCAGCAGCGGAATGAACACGGCGATGAGCGAGCCGGTGATCGAGACGATGGTGAACCCGATCTCGCGCGCACCGAGCAGGGCCGCCTCGAAACGGGGAATACCTTCGTCCATGTGGCGGATCACGTTCTCGATCACCACGATGGCATCGTCGACCACGAATCCGATGGCGATCACCAGCGCCAGCAGCGTGAGGTTGTTGAGCGTATAGCCGAAGGCATACATCGCGATGAACGCGCCGGCCAGCGAGAGCGGCACGGCGCAACCCGCGATCAGGGTGGGCGCGAGCCGGCGCAGGAACAGCGCCATCGTCATGATGACCATGGCGAGGCTGATCAGCAGCGTGGCCTGCACCTCGTGCAGCGACGCGCGGATGGTCGGCGTGCCGTCGAAGAACGAATGCAGTTGCACGCCGCCGGGCAGCCAGGTCTGCATCTGCGGCATCAGCGCCTTCACCCGGTCCACCGTCTCGATGACGTTAGCGTCCGCCTTCTTGTAGACGTACATCAGGATGCCGGGCTTGCCGTTGAACCAGGCCGCCTGGTACGCGTCCTGCTGGCCATCGTAGACCTTGGCGATGTCGGAGAGGCGGATCGGCACGCCGTCTTTCACGCCGATGATCAGCTTCGCGAATTCATCGGCTTTGTGCAGCGAGTCCGTCGCCGTCACCGCCATCGTCGTGTGGCCGTCGCTGAGGAAGCCCTGCGGCGAGGTGACGTTTGCCGCAGTGAGCGCGTTGCGCAACTGGTCCGGCGAAAGACCCATCGAGTTCAACGCGCGCAGGTTCACGTCCACGCGGATGGCCGGCGTGGCGCTGCCTGCGATGTCGACCGTGGAGATGCCTTCCTGCTGGCGCAGGCGCTGGGCCAGCACGGAATCGGCCACGTTGTAGAGGTCGGTGGGCGCCACCGTGTCCGAGGTCAGCGCCAGCACGATGATCGGATCGTCGTTCGGATTGGCCTTCGTGTACGAAGGCTGGTTCAGCAGGCCCGTGGGAAGGTCGGGCTGTGCCGCGTTGATCGCCGCCTGCACATCGCGCGCCGCGGCATCGATATTGACCCCGTTCTGGAAGAACAGCAGCACGAAAGTGCTGCCCTCGGAACTGTTCGAGCGCATCGTTTCCACGCCCGGCACCTGGCCAAGGTGGCGTTCCAGCGGGGCGGCCACCGTCGAGGCCATCGTGCTTGCGTCGGCGCCCGACTGCGATGCCTGGACGAAGATGGCGGGGAACTGGATGTTCGGCAGCGCGGCCACGCCGAGCAGGGCGTAGCAGATGATGCCGACCGCGAAGATGCCGATCGCCAGCAGGGAGGTACCGATGGGGCGACGGATGAACGGGCCGGAGATATTCATTGCGCGGGCAAGCTTGTGTGGGGCGTGGAGGTTCGGGGCATCGGGCTTTTTGCGCCTCCCGGTAGAGGTTTCGCCGGGCGGCGAACCGTCCGGCGAAATCGGGTGGCTTCGGTGGTCCGCGGGCTGGGCGTCATCAGCCCGCGACTTGGGGTGCGGTGCCGTGCGCCAGGGCCCGTCGTCGCTTGCGCTCGGCCAGCCAGTCGGAGAACCGTTCCATGTACAGGTAAATCACCGGCGTGGTGTAGAGCGTGACCAGCTGCGAGAGCAGCAGGCCGCCCACGATCGACACACCCAGGGGCCTGCGCAGTTCCGAACCGATGCCGTTGCCCAGTGCCAGCGGCAGGGCACCGAGCAGCGCCGCCGCCGTGGTCATCATGATCGGGCGGAAACGCAGGAGGCAGGCGCGGCGAATGGCCTCGGTGGCGTTCATGCCGGTGCGCTTCGCCTCGATGGCGAAGTCGATCATCATGATCGCGTTCTTCTTCACGATACCGATCAGCAGCACGATGCCCACGATGCCGTCCACGGACAGGCTCATGCCGCAGAGGAGCAGCGCCAGCAGCGCACCCACGCCCGCCGGCGGAAGCGTGGAGATGATCGTCAGCGGATGGATGTAGCTCTCATACAGCACGCCCAGCACGATGTAGATGACGATGATCGAGGCGAGGAGAAGCAACACTTCGTCGCCCACCGACGACGAGAACTCCGCTGCCTTGCCGATGAACTGGCCGCGCACCTGCGCCGGGAAATTCAGCTGCTGCTCCACGTCGTGGATGGCATCCACCGCGCTGGACAGCGAATAGCCCGGCGCGAGATTGAACGAGATCGTCACTGACGGCAGCTGCTGCTGGTGGCTCACCACCAGCGGCGCGCTGGTGACTTGCGCGCTGGCCAGCGCCGCGAGCGGGATCGTGCCGCCACCACCGACCTGGAAGCCGACGTTGCCGGTGTTGCCGATGCCTGCCGGCGTGGCGGAGTTGCTCGAGGCGAGCTGGCCGAAGCTGGTGGCGTTGGAACCGGTGAGCGCACCATTGCCGTTGCCGCGCACGGTGAGCTTGTTCAGCAGGTCCGTGCTGTTGCGGTATTCCGGCGACACCTCGAGCACCACGCGGTACTGGTTGAGCTGGGTGAAGATCGTGGAGATCTGGCGCTGCCCGTACGCGTCGTAAAGCGTGTCGTCGATCGTCTGCACCGGCACGCCCATGCGGCTGGCGCTGTCGCGGTCGATGGTGAGCTTCAGCGCATTGCCCTTGTCCGCGAGGTTGTTGTCCACGTCGGCCAGTTCGGGCCGCTTGCGCAGCGCGGAGGTCATCTGCTGCGCGTAACCGGCCAGCTCGCTCGAATTCACGTCGGACATCGAGTACTGGTACTCGGTGGCCGACACCTGGCTGTCCAGCGTCACATCCTGCACGGGCTTCAGGTACAAGGCCACGCCGGCCACCTGCGACACGGAACGCTGCAGGCGGGGCAGCACCTCGTCGAGGCCGTCGCGGTCGCCACGATCCTTCAATACCAGCGAAATCTGGCCTTGGTTGAGCGTGGGATTGACCGAGCCGGCGCCGATGAACGCGGCCACGCCCGCCACGGCGGGATCCTTCGCCAGCGCATCGGCCACGGCCTTCGTGCGCTGCTCCATCTGCGGGAAGGCCACGTTCTGGTCGGCCTGCACCACGGCGGTGACGAGGCCCGTGTCCTGCTCGGGCAGCAGGCCCTTCGGGATCACGATGTACAGCACCACGGTGAGCGCGACGGAAAGCGCCGCGACGATCATGGTCAGCTCGCGATGGTCGAGCACCCAGTCCAGGCTACGGCCGTAACCTTCGACGATGCGCGACCAGGTGGTGTGCTTGCCGGCCGCGGCCGCATGCTCGTGGGCGTCGTCGGCATCCGGCAGCTGGTCCGCCTTGAGCAGGTACGCGCACATCATCGGCGTGAGCGTCAGCGAGACCAGCATCGAGATTGCCACGGCGATCGTCAGCACCCAGGCGAACTCGTGGAACAGGCGCCCGGTGACGCCCGGCATCAGCAGAAGCGGGAGGAACACCGCGATCAGCGAGACGGTCAGCGACAGCACCGTGAAGCCGATTTCCTTCGCACCGACCTCGGCGGCGGTTTTCGCGTCCTGGCCCTGCTCGATGTAGCGGACGATGTTCTCGATCATCACGATCGCGTCGTCGACCACGAAACCGGTCGCGACCGCCAGCGCCATCAGCGAGAGGTTATCCAGCGACATGCCTGCGAAGGCCATGACGCCGAAGGTGCCCATCAGCGACAGCGGCACGGCCACCGACGGAATCACCGTGGCCCACAGGCGGCGCAGGAAGACGAAGATCACCGCCACCACGAGGCAGATCGTGAGGATGAGGGTGAACTGCACGTCTTCCACGGACGCGCGGATGGTGATGGTGCGGTCGGAGAACACCTTCAGGTGCACGTCCGCCGGCAGCACCTTCTGCAGGTCGGGGATGGTCTGGCGGATCTGCTGCACCGTCTGCACGATGTTCGCGCCGGGCTGGCGGCGGATGTCGAGCAGCACGGCGGGCTTGCCGTTGGCCCATGCGGCGAGCTGGTCGTTCTCCACGCCGTCGACCACGTTCGCCACGTCGGACAGGCGCACGGGCGCACCGTTCTTGTAGCTGATGATGGTGCCCTTGTACTCCGCGGCGTCGACGAGCTGGTCGTTCGTGCCGATGCTGTAGGACTGGGTCTTGCCGTTCAGCGTGCCCTTGGGCGCATTGACGTTGGCCTGGGTGAGCGAGCTGCGCACGTCCTCCATGGTCAGGCCGAGGTTGGCCAGCTGTGCCGGGTTCACCTGGATGCGCACGGCCGGACGCACGTTGCCGGCGATGGACACCAGGCCCACGCCCTGCACCTGCGAGAGCTTCTGCGCCAGGATGGAATCGGCGTAGTTGTTGACGTCGCGCAATGGACGGGAGTCCGACGTGAGCATCAGCGTCATGATCGGCGCATCGGCCGGGTTCACGCGGTTGTATACCGGCGGATACGGCAGATTATTGGGCAGCGTGCCGCGCGCCTGGTTGATCGCGGCCTGCACGTCCTGCGCCGCGATGTCGATGTCGCGGTCCATGTTGAACTGCAGGATGATTGTCGACAGGCCCGCCGACGAGTCCGAGCTCATCATGTTGAGGCCGGAGATCTGGCCGAAATTGCGTTCCAGCGGCGTGGTGATCAGCGCCGCCATCGTGGTGGCGCTGGCACCGGGGTACTGCGTGGTGACGACCAGGCTCGGCGCGTCGATCTCCGGCAGCGCCGACACCGGCAGCTGGCGATAGCCGAGGATACCGAGCAGCAACACCGCCACCATGAGCAGTGACGTGGCGATCGGCCGGCGGATGAAGAGTGTCGAGAAACCCACGTTGTAATCCTGGTGTCGGGACCTTGCGGTCCATGGTCGGCGCGCCCGTCGTGGGCGCGCCGCGCGCTATCAGCGACGTCCGCCCTGGCGGCCCTGTCCCTTCTTGGCGGTCGCCTTCTGCAACTCGTCCGCGGTCGGCGCGGCGGGCACCTGGCCCGGCGCGAGCGGCTGCACCTTCGAGCCCGGCTTCAGGCGGAACTGGCCTTCGGTAACCACCTTCTCGCCCAGCTTCACGCCCTTGCTGAGCAACACGTGGCTGTCGCCCACTTCGCTGGCGGTTTCCACCGCCTGCATCTTGACCGTGTTGTCGCCCTGCACGAGGTAGACATAGTCGCCTTCGGGGCCACGCTGCACCGCCTGCGCCGGCACCACGAGACCGCCCTTCACCGTGCGGACGCGCACGCGCGCATTCACGAACTGGCCCGGCCAAAGCTCGGTCTTCTGGTTGTCGAACAGCGCGCGCAGGCGGAACGTGCCCGTGGTGGTGTCGATCGCGTTGTCGATGACGTCGAGCTTGCCCGTGGCCATGACATGGGCGTCCACGCGGTCAAGCGCGTCGACTTCCAGCGGCGTGGCCGCGTCCAGGCGCATCGCGCTGCGGACGAGGTCGAGGTTCTTTTCCGGCAGGTTGAACGACACGTAGATCGGATGGACCTCGGTGAGGGTCACGATCGAGTCGGAGGTGGCGACGATGTTGCCCACGTCCACGGCGCGGATGCCGGCGAGACCGTCGATCGGAGCGACGACCTTGGTGAAGCCCAGTTGCACCTGCGAGGCGCGGATGGACGCCTGGTCCGCGACCACGGTGGCCTTGGCCTGGTCGAGTGTGTTCTTGAGATTGTCGAGGTCCTGCTTGGACACGTACTGCTGGCCGCCCTTGCTGACCAGGTTCTGCGAACGCTCCAGGTTGTTCTGGGCGGTGGCCGCCAAAGCCTGGTCCTGGCGCAGCTTCGCCACAGCCTGGTCGTACTGCGACTGGATGGTGCGCGGGTCGATTTCGGCGATCACGTCGCCGGCTTTCACTTCCTGCCCTTCCTGGAAGTTCAACTTCATGAGCTGCCCCCCGACCTGCGGACGCACGACCACGGAATTGCGCGCCTGGGCGGTGCCGGTGGCGACGAGATACACGGGCACGTCCTGGGACGCGACGGCCACCACGGTGACAGGCACCGGCGGCTGTTCACCCTGGCCCTCGCCATCGGGCTTGCCCTGCGCATTGGCGGCGCCTGCGTGGTGGCCCATGCGGGGGACGACGAAAATGCCCGCTATCACCACAACCACGATGACCGCCAGCGCGATCTTCCAAAAACGCGACATGCAACACTCCCAAGGATGAATAGCCGGACGGCCTCACAGTTCCGTCCGATGCGCCATGCGCCACAGGGGTTTATACCCCCAAAAGGTTAATGATAGACGGCGCCAATATAGGTGTACGGGAACGAAGTTGAACAATGCCGGTTGACAGGGGTATGGCATGACTGACGACATGTGCCCCGAGGGCTTCCCCAGCGACAATCGGAAGCCGGGCCGCTGACTCGCGCGGAGGTTCCGCTATACTCCCCCGGTTCGACGCCGCAATGCGGCCGGCAGGCACGCCGGATCCCGGGGAGGGGGACGGCACACCCAAAATCAGTGGAGTCAATGCGTGAGCGGTTCTCCGAGCAAGTCCGACCAGAACTTCATGCGTCAGTTCTCATGGCTGACCGCAGGGCTCAGTGTCCTGGCCCTCATCCTGATGGTCCTCGCCTATATCATCTACAGCAACATTCCGAAGGAGCAGGATCCGGCGGTTGCCAAGCGCACCGAGGCCCGGATCGCTCCCGTCGGCGGCGTCTATGCCGGCGACACGGGCCGCGCCTCGATGCTGGCCGCACAGGAAGCCGCGGCCAAGGCCGCCGCCGCGCAGGTCGCGTATGGCGGCAGCACCGACGGCAAGACCATTTACGACAACCTCTGCCACAGCTGCCACACGGCTGGCGTGGCGGGTGCGCCGAAGCTCGGCGACAAGGGCGCCTGGGCCTCGCGCATCGCGGAAGGCTTCGCCACCCTCACCAAGCATGCCATCGAGGGCTATACCGGCCCGGACGGCAACCACATGCCGGCCAGGGGAGGTAATCCTTCCCTCACCGACGAGCAGGTCACCAACACGGTGAAGTGGATGACCGACCAGGTGAAGTAAGGGGCGCCGGTCCGTACCCGAATAAGCCGCGAGAGATCGCGGCTTATTCGTTCCAGGCGCTTCACCCTCCCTCACGTCGCGACGGCGATACGCGTTAGGGATGCCGGGCGATCCACTCTTTCGCGTACGCACGCAGGTCGGGAAAGAACGCGGCGAAAGTTCTTTCGAGGCTGGCAGCCTGCGCCTGAAGCACGGGCACCCCATCGGCCACGGGATTGGCACGGGACAATCGCTGCGACAGGCCGGCGAAGGCGCCGGACACGCGCTCGATCCTGGCATATCCCGCGGGCAGGTCGTGGCGGTCCATATAAGCGAGGAAGCGCCTCAGCCCGTCGGGCAGGATGGCATCGGCGGCATGCAGTTCCGCACGCAGGCCGGTGGAGAATGCCTGGAGTGGCGTTTCGCTCCATGCGGCAAAGTCGCGGGCCAGCAAATGATCGAACCAGACATCGAGCAGGATGCCCGCGTAGCGCCGGAACGGCGCGACCATGCGCTCGCGGGCCTCGCGCACCTCCGGGTGACTGTCCGTGAAGGTATCGATGGCGCGGTGGAGGTAGATGCCGTCGCGGACCCGCCGTGGTAGCGACGCATCGGGCGTGCCATGGACGAAATCGCCCATCGCGCCGCCAAGGCGAAGCGCCGTGTCGTTCCCTGCCAGGAGGGCGTGTGCCAATACGTTCATCGCGTGGCCTCGCCGCGAGGGAGGCGGCCAGCGGGTATCATGGCGGACATGAGCGATCTTCTACCTGCAGCGCCGGAACAGTTTCCGGCCGAGAACATGAGCTTCGCGCTCGCCGGCCCCGCGGGCAAGCTGGAATGCGAGGCCAGGCCCGCATCCGCCGATATCGCCCGCAACGGCGTCGCCGTGGTCTGCCATCCGCTGTCCACCGACGGCGGCAGCATGCATAACAAGGTGGTGACCATGGTCGACCGCTCGTTGCGCGAGTCGGGGCTGGACACCGTCATCTTCAATTTCCGCAGTGTCGGCCGCTCTGAAGGCGCCTTCGACAGCGGCCACGGCGAGAGCGACGATCTCGCGGCCGTGGTCGCATGGGTGCGAAAGGTGCGGCCGGGCGCCGCGCTGTGGCTAGCGGGGTTCTCCTTCGGCAGCTACGTTGCCTTGCGTAACGCGGTGAAGCTCGGGGCCAGTGCGCTGGTGAGCATCGCGCCTCCCGCCGCCGGTCGTGGCTGGGATTTCTCGCAGGTGGAACTGCCCTCGTGCCACTGGCTCGTCGTGATGGGCGATGCCGATGAAATCGTGGACCCCCAGGCGGTCTACGACTGGGTGGAAAGCCTTCCCGAGGGGGGCCGCCCCCACCTGGTGAAGATGGAAGAAACCAGTCACTTCTTTCACCGCCGCCTCATGGACCTGCGTGGCGTCATCAAGAACGCCGTGAAGGACTGGCTACCGGAACCGCGCCACGTATGACTTGCGCAGAAGCGACCCCCGGAGAACGTTACCGGGACGGCATCTCGGGTCACCGCTGGGAATCCGATCCTGCCCAGTTGCCGGTGATCGCGGAGTTCGACCGCCTGCACACCGCGTTGTGCGTCCCGGAGCCGGGCAAGGGCGGCCTGTTCGGCCGTCTGCGCGACATGATGGGCAATGAGCCGCGCAAGGCCGTGCCGGGACTTTACCTCTGGGGCAGCGTCGGCCGCGGCAAGACGTTTCTCATGGACCTGTTCGTCTCAAGCCTGTCGCCTGGCCTTGCCCTGCGCCGGCATTTCCATCGCTTCATGCTGGAAGTGCACGCGACGCTGCGCGAGCTCGGCGACCGGCAGAATCCACTCGACGAAGTGGCCGAGCGTCTCGCCGCGAAATGCCGCGTGCTGTGCCTGGACGAATTCCTCGTGTCCGACATCGGCGACGCCATGATCCTCGCCGGCCTGCTCGACGGCCTGTTCGCGCGCGGCGTCAGCCTCGTGACCACGTCGAACACGGCACCGGCGGGCCTGTACAAGGATGGTCTGCAGCGGGCGCGCTTCCTGCCGGCCATTGCCGCCATCGAAAGGCACTGCGTCGTCCACGAAATGGTTTCGCCGCGGGACTGGCGCCTGCGCGCCCTGAGCCAGGCGCCGGTCTACCTCGTACCGCCCGGCGCGGAAGCGGAGCGCTCGCTCGCCCGAATCTTCGCGGGACAAGCCCAGGGCACGATCGTCGAGGACGGCACGATCCACCTGCAGGGCCGCAACGTGCCCGTGCGCAAGCGCGCGGACAACATCCTGTGGTTCGACTTCGCCTCGCTGTGCGAGGGCCCGCGCGCCGTCGCCGATTACATCGAGCTGGCGAAGGCATACCCGATGGTAGTCATCTCGAACGTGCCCCAGTTCACCGTCTTTACCGAGAACGAGGCGAAGCGGTTCGTCCTCCTCGTCGACGAGTTCTACGACCGCCACGTGAAACTGGTATTGTCGGCGGCTGCGCCGATCACCGAGTTGTACGACGGCAAGAAGGTCCGTGCGGAGTTCGGCCGCACCGAATCGCGTCTCATCGAAATGCAGAGCGAGGACTACCTCGGCCGTGACCATAAACCCTGAATCCACGTGGACGGAACCGGCTGTTCCGTCGCATCCTTCAACCCTCATGCTTCATGGGCGGGTCTCCCGCGCCATCTGACGAGGTACGCCATGGAACAATGCGAGCTGGTCCCCGGTCGAGGCATTCGTCGCGACGCTACTGAAATCTTCTTCGGCATGCCGCGCACGAAGCTGCGCCAGGCACTCGACTACCAGGAGCCGCGTGGCGGCGATTCCATCTGGGACGACGAAGACGAGTACGCCGACCGCAACGGGGCCGAATGGCTGCGACTTCGCTTCCTCGACGACAAGCTCTGCGACATAGAGGTCCTCGGGGGGCACCTCGTCCATGAAGGCGTCGAGCTCTTGGCCACCGATCTCGAATCGCTTCGTCTCGCGCTGAAGCGCGGCGGCATGGCGCTGGAAAAAACCGAGTGGCTTTCCGAAGGCCACGACTGTGTCGACCTGCAGATCGTGGTGGCATCGCGCGACGACGCCGGCGATGCCGGGGACGAAATCGCCTGGGTCATCACCAGCAGCGACTTCCGCGTCGAGTGAAGCCGCTCGTCGCCATCGTGCGCCGCCTTGGCGTCATGGCCATCGTGGTGGCGCTGGCCGCACTTGCGGGCTGCGCCACCACACCGCGCGTCCCGCCGCAGCGCAGCCCGCTCGCCCACTGGGCGCCTTCGCCGAACTACAACGCGCGGAAGGCCCAGATCATCGTGTTGCACCACACCTCCATCGGCGATGCGAAGGAGTCGCTTCGCGTGCTGAGCACGCGCAACAGCGAAGGACAGGTTAGCGCCCATTATCTCGTTGAAGCCGATGGTCGCATCGACCAACTGGTGGACGACGCCGATCGCGCATGGCACGCCGGCGCTTCCAGCTGGGCAGGCATGAGTGACCTCAATTCGTCGTCCATCGGCATCGAGATCGATAACGACGGCGAATCGCCTTTCACCCAGCCGCAGATCCAGTCCCTGGTGAAGCTGCTCGCGGACCTCACCTCACGCCTGGGCATCCCGCGCGAGGCGGTGGTAGGGCATGGCGACATCGCGCCGGGGCGCAAGAACGACCCCAGCGCGCTGTTCCCGTGGGCCACGCTGGCCAGCTATGGCTTCGGCCTCTGGCCGGATACCGTGCTGATTCCGGCCCCGCCGGGCTTCGACAGCCTGGCGGCCATGCGCCTCGTCGGTTATGACGTGTCCAACCCGCGCGCGGCCATCGCCGCGTTCCATCGCCACTACCGGGCGATGGAGGGCGACACCCTCGACACGACGGATGCTGCGATCCTCTACTCACTGCAACGCAAGCTGATGGCGCCGCGCCCGTAGGAGCGCGCCCTGCGCGCGACATGTTTTCGCGTCGGTTACCGGGTTTACGCGCAATAGGCAAACGATGCGAAGGCGGCGATCGTCCGGTCGATCGCCGCATCGTCCACGTCCAGGTGGGTCACCATGCGGATCGACGGCAGGTAACCGATGCTGAGCTTCACGGCGTGCGCCGTCATGTGCGCGGCAAGATCTTTCAGGCGCGCTGCCGGCACGTCCACGAAGACCATGTTCGTGTGGCAGCCCTTTACCTCGAGTCCCTCGACCTTGCGCAGGCCTTCCGCCAGACGAGCGGCCCGCGCGTGGTCGTCGGCCAGCCGCTCCACGTGATGATCCAGCGCATGCATTGCCGCGGCGGCAAGCATGCCGGCCTGACGCCAGCCGCCACCGGCGACCTTGCGCCAGCGCCGCGCACGCTCGATCAGCGCGACATCGCCCAGCAACACGGAGCCGACCGGGGCCCCCAGCCCCTTCGACAGGCACACCGACACGCTGTCGAACAGCGCAGCCACATCGCGTGCCGGACAACCGTACGCGACCGCGGCGTTGTAGAGGCGGGCACCGTCAAGATGAAACCCGAGGCCTCGCCGGGATGCGAGTTCGCGCGCCTTCCTCTGGTACTCGAACGGCAGGGGGCGACCATGCCACGTGTTCTCCAGCGCGAGCAGGCGCGTGCGGGCGAAATGCGGATCCACCGGTTTGATCGATGCCTCTACCTTGTCCAGCGGCAGCGTGCCGTCGGCATCCTGGGTGATCGGCTGCGGCTGGATGGAACCCAGCACCGCGGCGCCACCTCCTTCGAAGCGATACGTATGCGCGTCCGCGCCCACGATGTATTCGTCGCCGCGCTCGCAATGGCTCATGAGCGCCAGCAGGTTGCTCTGCGTGCCAGTGGGCACGAACAGCGCCGCAGCGAAGCCGAGGTCGGCGGCGAGGCGCTCCTGCAGGGCGTTGACCGTGGGATCCTCGCCATACACGTCGTCGCCGACGGGCGCGCGGAGCATCGCTTCGCGCATGGCCTCGGTAGGCCGGGTGACGGTGTCGCTCCGCAGGTCGATCGTTTCCATGGGTACGTCGCGTTTCGAATAGGAGGTAAGCACCGATGGTAAACGATACCGTTCACGGTTCCGTGGCCTGCGCCACGGCAAGCTCGGTCGCATGATCACCATCGTCATGGGCGTGTCCGGCAGCGGCAAGAGCAGCATCGGCGAGGTGCTCGCCACGAGGCTCGGCCAGCCCTTCGTGGATGGCGACAACCTGCACCCGCCAGCCAACCTCGAAAAGATGGCCCGTGGGGTGGCGCTGGACGACACCGATCGCGGGCCCTGGCTGGAAGCCATCGTGGTCGAGATGGACAGGCACCGCGAGGCTGGGGAGTCGCTGGTGCTGGCCTGCTCCGCCCTCAAGCAGCGCTATCGCAATTTCCTGCGCTCCGGGCACGACGACGTGCGCTTCGTCTACCTGCGCGGCTCGCGCGAACTACTGGCCGGGCGGCTCGATCGGCGCGCGGGGCATTTCTTCGATCCGACGCTGCTCGACAGCCAGCTGGCAACGCTGGAGGAGCCCTCGGAAGACGAAGCGCTTCGGGTGGATATCGGGCTACCACCGGCGGAGATCGTGGAACGCATCATTCGGGCGAATTGTCACGAGAACCCGCAGACTGCGTAGGAACGCCCCCTACGGCAGTGGCCCCGCGGCGCGCCTCGTGTTCTCATATTGCTTCCCCAAGCCCCTCAGGACACCCCCATGCAAGCCCCCGTCGACGCGGCGCTGGACGGCCGTCGCGCGGACACGACCGTTTTCGGCGTGATCTTCGCGATCAGCTTCTCCCACCTCCTCAACGACATGATGCAGTCGCTGCTCCCGGCGATCTATCCGGGATTGAAAACGGATTTCCAGCTCGACTTCGGCCAGATCGGCCTCATCACCCTCACCTATCAGCTCACGGCGTCGATCCTGCAACCGCTCGTGGGCCTCTATGCCGACCGGCGGCCGACGCCGCTGGCGCTGCCTGCCGGCACGCTGTTCTCACTGGCAGGCCTGCTGGTGCTTTCGAAGGCGCATGCCTATCCGATCCTTCTGGTCGGCGCGGCCCTGCTGGGCATGGGCTCGTCGGTGTTCCACCCTGAATCCTCGCGCGTGGCGCGCATGGCTTCGGGCGGACGGCACGGGCTCGCGCAGTCGTTGTTCCAGGTGGGCGGCAACGCCGGCCAGGCGCTCGGCCCGCTCGCCGCCGCGCTCGTCGTCGTCCGCTGGGGCCAGTCGAGCCTCGCCTTTTTTGCGTTGCTGGCGCTGCTCTCCTGCGCGGTGCTGTGGAAGGTCAGCCAGTGGTACCGGCATCACGGCCTGCCGCGCCTGAAGACCGGCGGCGGCACCCACCACGATGCGGTGCCGGCCACCACCGAGGCACGACGTGGCATCGCCGTACTGCTCGCGCTCATCTTCTCGAAGTACGTCTATCTCGCCAGCCTGACCAGCTACTTCACCTTCTACCTGATCCATCGCTTCGGCGTGTCGGTGGAGAGCGCGCAGTACTATCTGTTCGCATTTCTAGGCGCGGTAGCGGTCGGCACGATCCTCGGCGGCCCGCTGGGCGATCGCTTCGGGCGCAAACACGTCATCTGGTTCTCGATCCTTGGCGCGTTGCCGTTCACGCTTCTGCTGCCGCACGCGAACCTGTTCTGGACGGCGCCCCTCGTGATCGTCATCGGACTGATCCTGGCATCGGCGTTCCCAGCGATCGTGGTGTTCGCGCAGGAACTGGTGCCGGGTAAGGTCGGGATGATTTCCGGGTTGTTCTTCGGCTTCTCGTTCGGCATGGGCGGCCTGGGTGCCGCGGTGCTCGGCGAACTGGCCGATCACATCGGTATCGAGGCCGTGTACTCGATCTGCGCGTTCCTGCCCGTCATCGGCTTGCTGGCGGCGTTGTTGCCGGACCCAAAGCACCGCTGACAGTGTAGGAGCGCGCAAGGCGTGCTCCTACACACACAGGGCACCGTTGCTTCTCAGGCAAATTCGGCCCAGGCATCCGTACCAGCCTTTGCCACCGTCTGCTGGCCGAACTTCAGGTCGTGAGCGGTGCGATCGGCGGTCTGGCGCGATCCCGGAACCTCGCCTTCGCCGTCCACGGTGAAGAACGCCACCTGCTCGCGCAGCAACTTCGCCTGGTCCTGCATCGACTTCGCGGCGGCGGCGGCCTCTTCCACCAACGCGGCGTTCTCCTGGGTCACCTGGTCGATCTGCGCGATCGCAAGGTTCACCTGATCGACACCGGACGACTGCTCGGCACTCGCCGCGGCGATTTCCGCAACGATGTCGGTCACCTTCTTCACGCTGTCCACGATGTCGCGCAGCGCAAGCGACGACTGCTCCACCAGCTCGGTGCCCGCTTCGACGCGTTCGCTGCTCTCGGCGATGAGTCCCTTGATTTCGCGCGAGGCCGCGGCACTGGACTGTGCGAGACGACGTACTTCCGCGGCCACCACGGCGAAGCCGCGGCCCTGCTCGCCCGCCCGCGCCGCTTCCACCGCCGCGTTGAGTGCCAACAGGTTGGTCTGGAAGGCGATGTCGTCGATGAGGCCGACGATGTCGCCGATGCGCCGGCTCGAATCGCCTATCTGCTGCATGGCGCCCATCGCCTGCGCGACTACCGATCCGCCTTTCTCCGCCTCGCCGCGCGCGTGGCGCGACAGTCTGTCCGCGGCCAGCGCGTTGTCCGCATTCTGACGAACGGTGGCGGTCATTTCTTCCATCGACGCGGCAGTTTCTTCCAGGCTGGACGCCTGTTCCTGCGTGCGATGGGAGAGGTCGTCGTTGCCGCGGGCGATTTCGCTCGACGTCGTGGAAACCACATGCGCGCCCTCCTGCACCTCGGTGACGATGGAGGCAAGGGTGCCGCGCATGCGCTCCAGCGCGCCTAGCAGGCTCTGCGGCGCATAAGCCGCCGAGTCGTCGAGGCGGAGGTCGCCACTGGCAATGCGGCCGGCGATTTCCACCGCGTCGCGCGGTTCGCCACCGACGGTCGCGCGGATGCTGCTCATGGAGAACCACACGATGAAGAGCGCGAGCAGGGCAATGGCACCCGACTTCAGCAGATTACTCTCCATCTGCACCTTGAAGTTGGTGTCGATGTCCTCGAAGTACGCACCGGTGACAAAGTGCAGGTCCCACGGCTTGTACCAGGTGGAATAGCTGATCTTGTCACGCAGTTCTTTCGTCTTGGGCATGATCTGCGTGTAGCGGGTCATGCCGTGGCCGTCCTTGCCGTCGGCGGCAAGCATGGCCTGGTAGTGATGGAAGCCCCTGCCGTCGAGGTCGTTGCTGATGTTCTTGCCGACGTCGGAATGGCGCAGCGGATGCATGCGCATCGTCAGCGACGAATCGAAGGCGAAGACGTAGCCCGAGCCGTCGGCCCAGCGCAACGCCTCGATGTCCTGGAGCGCCTCGGCCCTGGCCTTGTCCGCGCTCATCTCGCCTTTTTCGGCGCGCACCCGGAAGCTCTCGGCAATGGCCGCGGCCGCTGTCACATGTTGCGCGAGCGTGTCTTCCAGCCTGTGCATCTGCACCCGCCGGCTTTCGACGCCCGACATGACCGTCTGGGCCACCAGGCCCAGCACGACCACGGCCATCACCATCCACACGCGTGTATTGAGCCGCGTGCGTCCGAACCAGTTCATTACCGCCGACATCGCCATCACCCTCGGTGTTAACCCCATAGGGCTTTAACGGCAGGGAAAGTCAAGACTTTACGAAACCGTCAAGGTACAGCGATGGTCAGGGAGCGGAGATGCGGTGCCGGCCGGACTCCAGCACACGCTCCGGTGCTCCCGGCAGGATGACGACCGCCTCGGTCCCGACGGGCACCACCACCTCGGCTTCCACCTTTCCGCTGCCCTTTCGCCAGGCCACCGAAGCCTCGCCATAAGGGGTCATCACGGCCGCCGAGGCCCGGTCGAGGAAGGCCGTGAACAAAGGGCGCACCTCGAAACGGCGCCAGCCCGGCTCTAGCGGGCGCAGGCCGGCGACGTCTTCATAGAGCCAATCGTCGAGGGTGCCGAGGAAATAGTGGCCGCGGGATCGGGACGCGAGCTTCCAATGCTCCCACAGGCTGGTGGCACCGTTGGCGCGCCAGAAACCCCAACTGGGGAACGTCGTCTGGGTCGCGATGGCCCAGGCCTCGCCAGCATGGCCAGTGGCCGTGAGCACCGGCAGGATGACTTTCGTGGCCAGGGCACCGGTATCCAGGTGGTCGCCTCGAGCCCTTGCATCGGCGGCCACGCCGGCCGCCACCTTTCCGGCAAGATCCGCCGGCACCATGCCGAAGGACAGCGCCAGCAGGTTATGCGCCTGCCGGTAACCCTTGTCGCCCTCGCCTCGGTAGCGTGCGGCGGCGCGGTCGAGGAATCGCGCGTTGAACGCTTCCCGGACCGCGTCGGCACGCTGGTCGAACCACGTCGCGCGCGTGTCGTTGCCGACGAGGCGCAGCATGTCGGCTGTCCTTCGCTGCATGCCGTAGAGGTACGCAGTGGCTGCGACACGCTTGTCCTCCGGGGCGTTCTCGCCACCGGGATCGGTTTCGGGACTTACCCAATCGCCAAGTTCAGTGTCGGCGATGCCACCCGGCGAACGCGCATCCTCCATCGCCACATAACGGTCGATGCCCGCGATGTGTTCCTCGATCGGCCGCCTGTCGCCCGTGTACATCCACAACGACCAGGGAATGAACACATAAGCGGAATGCCAGGTGGGGGCGCGAACCTTGCCCCAGCCGGGATTTGGCGCGATCAGCAGGGGCGCGCCGTCGGCATGGCGCGTATCGGCGATGTCGCGCAGCCATTTCGCGAACAGGCGCCCCGCGTCGAAGTTGCGCAGGAACATGTCCGCGCCCAGCATGCCGTCGCCCGTCCAGCCGTTCTTCTCGTACATCGGCGTGTCGGTAGGGATGCCGTACAGATTGTTCAGCATGGTGTCGACGGTGGCGCGATGGATCCAGTCGAGCAGCGCGTTCGAACTGTCGAAGCGCCCGGTGACGGCGACGTCGGTATGGATCACCTGCGCGCGCACCGCGTCAGGCGCAGGCTTGCCATTCGGCCAGCCGTCCACCTGCACGTAGCGGTAGCCCTTATAGGAGAAACGAGGATGCCAGCGCAGCCTGCCGCCTGCCAGAATCAGGCGGTCGGTCTGGAAGCCATCCTTGAAGTAATGGTGTTCGTCGCGCGCGTCGACGGTGCCATCGGGGAGCAGCTTCTCCCCATAGTGCGCGATGATCGTGGTCCCGGCGGGACCGCTGACGTCGAAACTCGCCCAACCGGCGATCACGCGCGGAAAGGCGAACACGTATGTGCCCGGCCTCGGCTCGGTTATCGCCGTGGGGGCAAGTGTCTCGACGACGCGGATGGGCTGCTCCGTCTGCGCGACCAGCTTGCCGCGCGGCGCCGGGAGTTCGGTCGCTGGCTTCCAGTCCCGGGGCGTCGCCTGGCGCGCATCGAAAGTCTCGCCGCCATAAAGGTCGTCGCGACGCGTGGGGCCGTCCGTCACCTGCCAACTTGCATCACTGACGACATCCTGTGTGCGGCCATCCTCATACCGCATGCGCAGCAACACGCGCATGCGGGGCCGTCCATGCCAGGGCGCGCGCTCCCAATGCCAGACGTTACGGTTCGTAAGGCCGTAGAAGCCGCGACCGAGTTCGGCGCCGAGCACATGTTCGCCGGGGCCGGGCTTCACCTCGGTGGCGACCACTTCCAGGCGCTTATCGTAATCGGTGAAGCCGGGCGACAACACCGCGTCGTTTACAGGCTTGCCATCCATCGAGAGGTTCGCGTAGCCACCGGCCGCGACATAGAGCATGGCGCGCGCGACCTTGCCCTCGACCCGGAACGTCTTGCGCAACAACGGGGCGGGAAGCGTGTCGTCGCCCTTGCCGATCCAGCGCGCGCCACGCCAGCCGGCGACGTCGAGCGAGGTATCGAAGCGCGACGAGGCGGTGGCGTCGCCATCGGATGTGCGTACGTTCACGCGCCAGTCGTAGCGTTCGCCAGCGGCCAGTGCCGGTCCGCCGTAGGCGACGTCGAAGGAGCGATCGCTGTCGGTCCACCCGCTGTCCCATACGGCGTCGCCTTGCCGGGATACCACGACGCGATAACCCGTCTGCACGATGCCGTTGGTGTCGTCGTGGACGATCCACGAGAAACGTGGGTTGGCCACATCTACATAAGTGGGTTCGTCGCTGTGCTCGACGCGTGGCGAGTCGACGGTGACCGCCGCGTCGGCGAGTGGAACGACGCACAGCAGTGCGCAGGCGAGAAGGCGGCGTGCGTGCAATGAAACGGCCTTTGCTTCGGGTGGGACAAGCCCGAGGATAGCGCGAGGCCGGACCGGTCCTTACATCCGTCTAACACCCGAGGGTTTATCCCTGCCCCACCGTCGAACCCCGGAGCCATGTCATGAAGACCTTCCTCGCCGCTATCGCCCTCGCCGCCGCCGTGACCGCCACACCCGCCTCCGCCGCGCAACTCGACAGCCTCAAGGGCCTGATGGGCGGCGGCAGCAGCTCGCTCACGTCCGGGACGGCGGGGAACGCCGCGGGCATCCTGCAGTACTGCATGACCAACAACTACCTCGGCGGCGAGAGCGGGGCCGCGGGCGTGAAGGACAAGCTGCTCGGCAGCCTGGGCGGCAAGTCGCAGGAAACAGCCACCCACGACAAGGGCTACCTCGAAGGGGCCAAGGGTCTGCTTAAATCGAGCAGCGGCAAGACGCTGGATATTTCAGGTGGCGGTGGTGCAGGCGACAGCGGCGACCTCAAGTCGCAACTCACACGCAAAGCGTGCGACGCGGTGCTGAAGCAGGGTCAGAAGATGATCGGCATGGGCTCGTGACATAACGCGGCGTGGACGGGACATGGACGTCCCGCTCCGTAAACAGGAAGGCCACTCCCCACGCGAGAACCTTCCCATGGCAAACGCCGCCAGCAAAGACCCGTACGCCATGCGCGATCCGCGCACGCAGTATCCACGGCCGGACTTCGCCAAGCAGCCACAGCCCGCACCGGGCTTGGCGAAGGAAATGGTGCCGAAGCCGGACCACGGCGAAACCAGCTATCGAGGCAATGGCCGCCTCCAGGGGCGCAAGGCGCTGGTGACCGGCGGCGATTCCGGCATCGGCCGCGCCGCCGCCATCGCGTTCGCGCGCGAGGGTGCGGACGTGGTCATCAATTACCTGCCTTCGGAGCAAAAGGATGCCGACGAAGTCATCGCGTTGCTGAAGGGCGAAGGCTGCAAGATCGCCGGTATTCCCGGCGACCTGAAAGACGAGGCGTTCTGCAAGGAACTGGTCGACAGGGCGGTGAAGGAGCTGGGCGGGCTCGACATCCTGGCCAACGTCGCCGGACGCCAGCAGTTCGCGAAGTCCATCGACGAACTGGACACCGCCGCGTTCGAAGCCACCTTTCGCACGAATGTCTTCGCGCTGTTCTGGCTGACCAAGGAAGCCATGCCGCACATGCCGCCGGGCGCGGCGATCGTCAACACCGCGTCGATACAGGCGTACGAGCCGTCCGACATCCTGCTCGACTACGCCCCGACCAAGGCGGCCATCGTGGCCTTCACGAAATCGCTGGCGAAGCAGGCCGCGGAGAAAGGCATCCGCGTGAATGCCGTGGCTCCGGGACCCGTGTGGACCCCGCTGCAGCCCAGCGGCGGCCAGCCGCAGGACAAAGTGGTGGAATTCGGCAAGAACGTGCCGCTTGGACGTCCGGGCCAGCCTGTCGAGTGCGCGCCGGTGTATGTGCTGCTGGCGAGCCAGGAGGCGAGCTTCATCACCGGCGAAACGTATGGGGTGACGGGCGGGCATATGTTGCCCTAGCCGACCATTCTCGTTGTAGGAGCGCGCCTGCGCGCGACAGCTTTTGAGGCCTTGAGCCACAGGGCCTGCTGCTCTTTGCGAAAAACTGTCGCGCGCAGGGCGCGCTCCTACCGGCGCGCAATACGCCCTATGGCTTCCATCAGGTCCGCCACGCCATAAGGCTTCACGATGATTGCCGTGCGCTCATCGCGCCGCACGCCATTGGCGGTGTGGTCACCGGTGGCGTAGAGCACGGGCAGGTCCGGCTGCGTCTCGCGCATCTTCGCCGCCACTTCCACGCCATTCATGCCGGGCAGGCCCACGTCGGCGAGCAATACGTCGATCGGCTGCGAGGCATGCACGCGCAGGGCCTCGTTGCCGTCGCCGGCCTCGAACACCACGTGGCCGCGGCTTTCCAGCATCTCGCTGATCGACATGCGGATCAGCGCATCGTCCTCGACCACGAGCACGCGGAGCGGCTTCGTCGCGCGCAGTGGCGCAACCGCGGACGACCCCCCGGTGGGAACGGCTTTCCGGGATTTGTCCGCAAGCACATGGCGCACGCGGCGGGCAAGCTGGTCCCGCGTATAAGGTTTGCTGAGGAGTTCGACGCCATCGTCCAGGCGACCGCCATGGACGATGGCGTTCTCCGTATAGCCCGACGTGAACAGCACCGCCATGCCCGGCTGGCGTTCGCTGGCCTTGCGCGCGAGCTCGGGACTGCGCAGCGGACCGGGCATCACCACGTCGGTGAACAGCAGGTCGATGGCGATGCCGCTTTCGATGATGGACAGGGCGCTTTCCGCATCGCGCGCCTTCAGCACGCGGTAACCGAGGTCACCGAGCATGGCCACGACCGTCTCGCGAACGGCGTCGTCGTCTTCCACCACGAGGATGGTCTCGTCGCCGCCGCGAAGGTCTTCTTCCTCGATATCCACGATACGGTCCTCGCTCTGCGTCGAACGCGGCAGGTAGATCTTAACCGTGGTGCCGTCTCCCGGCTCACTGTATATCTTCACGTGGCCGCCGGACTGCTTCACGAAGCCGTAAACCATCGACAGGCCCAGGCCCGTGCCCTGCCCCTCCGGCTTGGTGGTGAAGAACGGCTCGAAGACCTGGTCGAGGATGTCCGGCGCGATGCCGCTACCCGTGTCGGTTACCGCGATCATCACGTATTGGCCGGGACGCAGGTCGCCGTGCGCGGTCGCATAGACGGTATCCAGAAGGGCGTTACCGGCCTCGATGGTGAGCCGGCCCCGGCCGAGCATGGCATCGCGGGCGTTGATGGCCAGGTTGAGCAGGGCGTTTTCGACATTCCCCGGGTCGACCAGCGTGTTCCAGAGCCCTCCGGCGACTACCGTCTCCACCTCGATCTCCTCCCCGAGCGTGCGACGCAGGAGGTCGTCCATGTCACGGACGAAGCGGCCGATGTTCACCACCTTGGGCGCCAGCGGCTGGCGCCGGCCGAAGGCCAGCAGCTGCGCCGCCAGCTTGGTGCCACGGCTGACGCCGGCCATCGCATTGGCGAGGCGCCGTTCGGCACGGGCGTTTCCGGCCACGTCGGTCGCGAGCAACTGGAGGTTGCCGCTGATGACCTGCAACAGGTTGTTGAAATCGTGGGCGACGCCACCCGTGAGCTTGCCGATGGCATCCATCTTTTGCGCCTGGCGCAACTGGTCCTGGGTGAACCCGGCGGCCAGTTCGTCGCCTCTGTCGCCGTTCTCGGCGGGTTGCACGGTGGAAGGTGACATCGGCCCCTGGGATGTGTGTCGGCTGGGCGCAGATTCTATCGTCGGAACCTCGGGGTCTTGGTGTAGGCGATCTTCACGCCGGGTGGTCCCCCTCGCAGCGTAAGCTTCCAGCCCGATCCACTAGATATAGTGTTGACCACTCGATCAGAGGCCTATATCGTGTGTCCGGCTGGTGTCCGGAGAGGCGCGACTGCCCGTCGGACTTAATAGGGAATCCGGTGAGAATCCGGAACTGCCCCGCAGCGGTAAGTGGAAACGACCCCGTTCATTGCACTGGTCCTCCGCGACTGGGAAGCGACGGGTAGGCAAGGCCTTCGGGCCGCGTCCACGAGTCCGAAGACCTGCCAGCAATCGGTGCCTGATCGGCGCCGATTGCAGTGACGGCTTCCGCGGGGAGGCGCGTCGCGGACGGGAGCCGTTTCCACGCGCCCCGTCCCGGCCCGTCCCGCGTCGCCGTCACTTCGAGCCCCGTCCGAGGGAACGGGAGTTTGAACCTGGCCCTGGGGCACGCCACACATGACCACGATGGATTCCGCCGCGCGCGAGCGCACCGAGACGGCCGACGCCGCCACCTCCACCCTCACTGCCCAAAAAGCGCCCGCTGCCGGCTACCGCAACGATGCCCCGCACGCCTTCGCCCTGACGCCACCGCACCACCCCGGCCAGATGCGCGTGACCAAGCGCAACAGCGGCCAGGAAGCGGTCGACGTGAACAAGATCGTGCGCGCGGTGACGCGCAGCGCCGATGGGCTTTACGCCGTCGACCCGATGCGCGTGGCGCTGAAGACGATCGGCGGCCTCTACGACGGCGCCACCACACAGGAACTCGACCAGCTCTCCATCCGCACCGCCGCGGCGCTCACCGCCGAAGAACCGGAATACGGCCAGCTGGCGGCCCGCCTGCTCGCCGCCTTCGTCGACAAGGAAGTATCAGGCCAGGATATCCATTCCTTCTCGCAGTCGATCGCTACCGGCTTCGAACTGGGCATCCTCAACGAGCGCCTGCGTGATTTCGTGCAGGTGAACGCACGCAAGCTCAACGACGCGATCGACATGCGTGCCTCGCGCCGCTTCGAATACTTCGGCCTGCGCACGGTCTACGACCGCTACCTGCTGCGCCATCCGACGAAGCGCTTCGTCATCGAGACGCCGCAGTACTTCTTCATGCGCATCGCCTGCGCGCTCGGCGGCAACGACGTGGCCGAGACGCTGGAGTTGTACCGCATGCTTTCGTCGCTGGAATACCTCGCCAGCTCGCCCACGCTGTTCAACGCCGGCACCGCGCACGAGCAGCTGTCTTCCTGCTTCCTTCTCGATTCGCCGCAGGACGCGCTGGAATCCATCTATGCCAAGTACGGCGACGTGGCCCAGTTGTCGAAGTTCGCTGGCGGCATCGGGCTTGCCTATTCGCGTATCCGCTCGCGCGGCTCCCTCATCAAGGGCACTAACGGGCATTCCAATGGCCTCGTTCCCTGGCTGAAGACGCTCGATGCGTCGGTGGCCGCGGTGAACCAGGGCGGCAAGCGCAAGGGCGCGGCCTGCGTGTACCTGGAATCGTGGCACGCCGACATCGAGGAATTCCTCGAACTGCGCGAGAACACCGGCGACGACGCACGCCGCACGCATAACCTCAATCTTGCCAACTGGGTGCCGGACCTGTTCATGCGCCGCGTGGAGGCCGACGGCGACTGGTCGCTGTTCGACCCGAAGATCGTGCCGCATTTCGTCGACACCTGGGGCGACGCTTTCGAGGTCGCCTATGAGAAGGCCGAAGCGGAAGGCCTTGCCGCGAAAACAATCAAGGCGCGCGAACTCTATGCGCGCATGCTGCGCTCGCTGGCGCAGACAGGCAATGGCTGGATGACCTTCAAGGACCGTTCCAACGCGACCAGCAACCAGACGGCGTTGCCGCAGAACGTGATCCACCTGTCGAACCTGTGCACCGAGATCCTCGAGGTAACCAGCGAGAACGAAACCGCAGTGTGCAACCTCGGCTCGATCAACCTCGCCCGCCACATGGTGGACGGACAACTCGACTACGACAAGCTGGCCACGACCGTACGCACCGCGGTGCGCCAGCTCAACCGGGTGATCGATCTCAACTTCTATCCGATCGCCACGGCGAAGACGGCGAACATGAAGTGGCGTCCGGTCGGACTCGGCGTGATGGGCCTGCAGGACGTCTTCTTCAAGCTGCGCCTGCCGTTCGATTCGGACGAGGCGCGTGCGCTGTCCACACGCATCGCCGAGGAGATCTACTTCCACGCGCTGTCGATGTCCAACGAGATCGCCGAGCGCGATGGTGCCCATCCGGGCTTCGAGGAGAGCCGCGCGGCTAACGGCGAATTGCAGTTCGATTACTGGCCGGCAGCGACGCCGACCGGCAAGGATGCGCACTGGGCCGAACTGCGCGAGAAGATCAGGGCGAAGGGCCTGCGCAACTCGCTTTTGATCGCCATCGCGCCCACGGCGACCATCGCCTCCATCGCCGGCTGCTACGAGTGCATCGAGCCGCAGGTGTCGAACCTGTTCAAGCGCGAGACGCTGTCTGGCGACTTCCTCGTGGTGAACCGATACCTCGTGGAAGAACTGAAGACACTGGGCCTGTGGACCGCCGAAGTGCGAGACCAGATCAAGCTCGCGGAGGGCTCGGTGCAGGGTATCGCCGCCATTCCCGCGGAACTGCGTGCCGTCTACCGTACCACCTGGGAATTGCCGCAGAAGGCGTTGATCGATCTTGCCGCGGCACGCGGCGCGTACATCGACCAGAGCCAGTCGCTGAACCTGTTCATGGAAAACCCGAACATAGGACAGCTGTCCTCCATGTACATGTACGCCTGGAAGGCAGGCATCAAGACGACGTATTACCTGCGCTCGCGTCCGGCCACGCGCATCGCGAAGACCACGGTGAGTTCGGCTGTCGCCGCGCCTGCGCCGGTCGCCGATGCCCAGGAACAAGCCGAAGCCGCCGTGTTCTGCTCACTGGAAAATCCCGAGTACTGCGAAGCCTGCCAATAAAGCCTACGTGTAGGAGCGCG
>NZ_DASYDO010000046.1:0-16455 GCF_036499525.1 Luteibacter sp.
CAGCAACGCCATGCATGAACCCCTTTGTCATGGCCTGCGGTCCCCACCGCGAAAGCCGTCACCCGAGGATGGCCCATTGTGGCGCTCAGGTCATGCTGCGCCGCGCAAGCGGTCTGCCATGTACACCGCATCCCATGTTTCGTCGCCGTATAAGGCCGTTCGTCGGAATCGAGGCCAACCCTGCTCCGACGCGTCGTATGCTCCATCGCGTTTCCAGGGTGGAGTGATGCGAGATGGCAAGCCTGAAGTTCCTCGGACGTATCGTAGTGGCGTGGGTTGCCGCGTGGTGCGTATTGCTCGTCGTCTGGAACGCCGTCGGATGGAACCATGGCGAACTGCCGTGGATCTTCACGCTGGCCTGGTTCATCGGGGTACTGGTCGCCCTTGGCCGGGGTGTGACGCATCTCTACCATGTACGTGTCATCGCGAGCCGCATCGATGGCGAAACGGTCTCCAATCGCCAGCGCCGCCGCGTGGAAGTGCCGTATCCCGCTGACGAGGCCTTCGCGCTTGCGGAGGAAGTGGTCCGCGAACTTCCCAATGTGCAGGATGTGGCCGGTGCGCGGGGTGGCCTGCAACTGCGGGCCATGATCCGGCTTCCCGCAAGCGAACATCCGCGCCGCCGTGGCCGTGCCCAGTGGCAGGCCACGTTCGAACGCGCGACCAAGGTGTCTGCGACCGTCACACCGGGCGATGGCTCAAGCAGCGTGATGTTCGTCTGCGAGCCGGACAGCGGCGCGTGGACCGACTGGTTCAATCCCGACGGCGGCAACTCACTGGAATGCGTCGAAACGCTGGTGCGCGCGATGACGCAACGCCTGTCCGAACGGCGTAACCACGAACGCGCGGACGCGCGCCAGACGAAAATGGAGAAGGAACTCACCGCGGCGCAACTCGGCCTGCTACAGGCCCAGGTGGAACCGCACTTCCTCTACAACACGTTGGCCAGCGCGCAGGAACTGGTCCGTACGGATCCGGCCCGGGCCGACCGCATGCTTGGCCACCTCATCGACTACCTTCGCCGCTCGCTGCCGCGTACGGACGGTTCGCTGTCCACGCTAGGCGAGGAACTGGAACGCTCCACAGCGTGGCTGGAAATCATGCGCCTGCGCATGGGCGACCGGCTCACGGTACACACCGACGTACCCGAGAACGCGCTGAAGGTGCCGATGCCGTCGATGATGCTGCAGACCCTGGTCGAGAATGCCATCAAGCATGGTCTCGAACCGAAGCCGGGCGGTGGCGGCATCTGGATACGCGCGGGTGTCGACGGGTCTGGCCTGTCGCTCACGGTGGCCGACGATGGCCTGGGTTTCCGAAGCGACGGCGCCGGCACCGGCATCGGCCTGAAAAATCTGCGTGAGCGCCTGCGCCTGATGTACGGAGCGACCGCCACGTTCTCCATCGGCAACAACTTTCCCCATGGCGTCGCCGCGACCATCACGTTGCCGGTGACGGGAGTGGTCGACCATGCGTAGCACGCCCTGCTGCATCGTGGCCGAAGACGAGAAACTGCTCGCCGCGGCCTTGCAACGCGAACTCGCCATCGCCTGGCCGGAACTGGATGTCGTGGAAGTGGCCGAGGACGGCGGCGCGGCGCTCGACGCGATCGCCACGCATCGCCCGGACGTGGCTTTTCTCGACATCCGCATGCCCGGCCTCACCGGACTGGAAGTGGCTGCCGCGGCTGCCGACGCAAGCCCACACACACTGGTGGTCTTCATTACCGCATACGACCAATACGCGATCGACGCGTTCGAGCGCGGTGCCGTGGACTACCTGCTGAAACCGGTGACGCCGGACCGGCTCGCACAGACGGTCATGCGGTTACGCACCCGGCTGGCCGATGCGGCGCGCCACGCGAGCCGCACGGCGCAGGTCGCACGCGACCTCGGCGAACGCCTGGAAGGCACGGAGGACGAGCCGCTGACCTGGATCACGGCGAGTACGGGCAGGGCGACGCGGCTGATCCTCGTGGAGGACGTGATCTATTTCCGCGCGGACAACAAGTACACCCTGGTGGCGACGGTCGAGGGCGATGCCTTGCTGACCCGGCCAATTCGCGAGCTGCTTCGACAGCTCGATCCCAAGACGTTCCGCCAGATCCATCGCTCGACCATCGTGAACCTGCGCCAGGTGGCCTCGGTGGAGCGTGACGACAGCGGCAAAGGCTGCCTGCGCCTGCGCGGCCGACCCGAAACCCTGGCTGTCAGCCAGCCGTTCATGACCCTGTTCCGGGCCATGTGAGGAAGGAAGCATCCATGCGTATTTTTCTCGCCATCATCTATTGCTTCATGAACCTTGCCGGCTGCACCGACGCGCAGAACCGGACGCTCGTCGCCACATCGAAGGAGAACGGCGTCACCACCCTGCAAAGCCACACCGAAGTACGCATGGGGCGTGCGCGGTTCGCCTGCGAAGCCAGCACGGCGGGGCAGTGCTACTACTCGGTGTTCAACGGTGCCGAGGAAGTGCGGGCGTTTGCCCTGGCGGTGTCGGAGGAGCGGCTGGTCGATGGGTTGCCGCCCGGATTCACGCTTTGCGTGACGCCGACCGAGGCGAAGGTTTCTCCGAACTGCAAATCGGGCTGACGTGTAGGAACGCGCCCTGCGCGCGACATCTTTTGAGGCCATGCCCTGGAGCTGGCGCGCCAGATTCAGGACTGAGCGGAAAAGATGTCGCGCGCAGGGCGCGCTCCTACCCCGAGGGTCAAGGCCTTACCGCGGTACCACCGTGAATGTGATCTTCGACGGATGTTCCGCATCGTGGTGCACCACGTTGTGCGCGATGACGCCCTTGGCTTCGTCGTAGTTGTTCCCGCCCGTGTTCAGGTTACGGTCGAAACGTGGGAAGTTGCTGCTCGACACCGCCACGCGCAGCTTGTGGCCCGGGAAGAAGAAGTTGCTGGTGTCGATCGGCTGGAAGGTGACCTTGTACACCTCGCCGTCCTTCATCCACACCGGCGGCTTGTCGTAGCCTTCCCGGTAGCGCATGCGCTGGATGTTCTCGGTGATGTTGAAGGCACGTCCATCCGGGTAGACATCCATCACCTTGAAGGTGAAGTCAGTGTCCTTCGCATCCGAGGAAACATAGAGACTGACCGTGATCGGGCCGCTCACCTCGGTGCCTTCCTTGAACGGCTCCGAGTCGTACACGAGGATGTCGTTACGGGCGAGCTGGGTGTTCTGGTCGAAGGAACCGAACTTCACCGCCGTGCCCTGGCAACAGCCGCCGCCGCCGAGCGTGGTGACCGGGTTCATCGGATCGTAGAGGAAGCTGTCGGGACGGTCGGCGCCGTCCGCCGCTGCCACCAGCTTGCCGTCGCCGTACAGCGTATTGGCCTTGCCGCCGCTGCTGAAGTAGAGGTCGCGCGTGGTCGAGCCAGCCGGCGGCCAGGTGGGCGAATCGTGCCACTTGTTCTCGCCCATCACGTAGTACATGACCTTCGGCTGCTTGTCGACGACAGGGCTGTCCACGCCCTTCAGAAACTTGTCGAACCAGCCGTAGACGAGACCTTCGTAATCGAAGCGGGCGTCGCCCATGTCGAGGTCGCCGATCATCGTGTGCTCGGTGGCGCGCGTATATGCGCAATGCAGCACCGGTGCGATCACCGCGTACTGCTGGTCGGCGATCTTCTTCGGCGCGGTGGCGCGCACATGGTTATAGGCGGCCAGGTTCGGCGACACCGACACGTCGAACCAGCTCATGAACCAGAGGCCCGGCCGGTTGATCTTCATGTTGTCGTGCCACAGGCCACCCTTGTACCAGGCGGCGCTGTTGGGCGTGCGCGAGATCATGTTGCCGCCCGTGGGAACGTCCATGGCGTCGGCGAAGATGCCCTTGGGACCACCGGCCGCCTTCATGATGTCTTTCTCGGGTAGCGTCCAGAACAGCTTGTCCCAGTCGGGCTGGGGAGGCTGCGAGTCCAGATCGAACATCTTCGAAGCCTGGATGAGATCGGCCTGCGACATGTTCGAAGGGAACATCGGGCGCAGCTGGTTCTGTTCCTTGTACAGCCAGTCGATGAAGAGCATCTGCACCGCGCCGCCGCGATACCAGTTGCCCTGTTCGTAATACGGTCCCACGCGGCCCACGCCGGCGCCGAAGCCTTGCACGTTGAACGTGGCCAGGCCGGGCTCGTCCTGTGCCACGACGGCCATCTGCCATTCCGCGGTGGACGAGCAGCCGGTGGTGCCCACCTTGCCGCTGGACCAGGGCTGCGACGTGATCCAGCGCACCGCATCCACGCCATCGGACAGCGGCGCGCCGAGGATCTCGTAATTGCCTTCAGAGAAGTAATGGCCGCGTTCGTTCATCTCGACGAACGCGTAGCCGCGTTTCACAGCCTCCAGTTCATGCGTCATGTCGCGCGGCACGCCGAGCTTCATGTCCCAGAAATTGAAGTTGTACGGCGTCCGCACGAAAATCGTGGGCACCTTCCCGCTGGCGTTCTTCGGCCGGTAGATGTCGGCCGCCATGCGCTTGCCGTCGCGCATTTTCACCATCACCTTGCGGTCCACGACGGCGGTGTTCTCGAGTTGCTTCTCGATATCGTTGCGCTTGGCGATGGTCGCCAGTTGTTCGCGTGTGAGGTTCGTCTGCTGTGCCGCGACGGGAGCGGCGACAACGGCCAGACAGAAGGATGTGACGCCGACCGACAGCGCGGTCCTGACGTGGTGGAGGGCAGGGCGCTTGGGTCGCATGGGGTCACACCTGTTTTCAGGGACGGTTCATCGAGTTTGGCAAACTGTCCGCGTCAGGTAAATGCATGACTTCTGGCAGGGTAGACGTCCAAACACGTATAAGGCGCCGTCGCCGGCAGCCGCGAAGACGCAGGGCAGTGCATGAAGGGGCCGCATGGCATCGCGATCGGGAAAGTCCCGGCCCGATCTACACACAAAAAAGCGCCACCGTTAAGCACGGCGGCGAGGGGGATTTTGCAATGAGGATCCGTCCCTGGACCGGTTTTTCTTGTGATTAGGTAAAAGATGGGAGCAACACCGGGGAAAGTAGCGGACGTTGCCGTCCGCTACTCTTCTTGCCTGCGAGTGGTTCAGAAGTCGTAGGTTGCGGTCAGGCGGGCGTAGCGCGGCGTCTGGTAGTACAGGCCGGCGCCGTAGGTGTTGCTGACCGTGAAGCGATCGTCCTCATACGTGTAGTCTTCGAGGAGCGGCTTGCGCTCGTTGGTGATGTTGAAGACCTGGATGCCCAGGGCCAGCTTGTGATCCGCGAAGGCTGGGCGGTACTCCACCGCCACGTCCAGCTGCTTGAACCACGGCATGCGCTTTTCACCCGGGGCGTAGAGCTTGCCGGCGCAGGAGTGGTACGACGAGCCGTAGCTGATCGGGTCGTCGTCGTTCGGACCGAAGTAGCCGAGACAGGACTTCGGCGCACCCGACGTGAGTCGCATCGAACCGGAGACCATCCATTCCGGCGTGAGCTGATAGGACCCGTACGCCTTGAACTGGTGCGTGCGGTCGTTGGCTAGCAGGCCGTTGCTGTTGACCATGATCGCGGCCGCGTCCCAATCCTGCGTCTTCGAGATATCCATCTGGCCGATGTCCGACTTCACCTGGCCTTCCGTATTGCCGTAGCTCTTCGAGAAGGTGTAATCGATACGACCGAACCACTTGCCGTCGAACGGATGCATCAGGTACAGGTCGAGGCCGTAGTACTTACGCTTCGCGCCGGTGGCGAAACCCCAGTCGGCCTTCGTCATGGTGAACTGGGTGCGACCGCTACCATCGACGTTGGCCAGGCTGAAGTCGTTCGATCGGCCCGGGTTGAAAATGACGCAGCCGGGAATCGTCACGCTATCGGGATCGATACCCATCGACTGCAACTTGAGTTGCATTTTGCCGGTCCCGTCCGCATTGGCGTCGTCGCAGACATCGTCGATGGCCGCCTGCAGCTTACGCAGCGTGAACTTTGCACCGGCAACCCAGTCCGGACCCAGGGTCTTGTCGAAGCCGACGATGGCTTCGTCCTGATATTGGGACTTGAGGTCGGTGGCGGTGATCGATTTCGGATCGTTCGCCTGGCCGTACTCGGCGTTCGTCGACACCGGTCCTGGGCCGAGCGGGCTCAGCCCGAGCGGCTCGCCGTTCGGATCGATCCCGGTGTACGTGAAGTACTCGCTCGTGTTCAGCGACGACGACGCACCGCGGATGGCCACGCTGTTTGGAAGGGCGAGGTAGTAGCGGCCCAGGTTGCCGTAGATCTTCAGCGAGGAATCACCGAAGACGTCCCACGATGCGCCGATACGCGGCGCCCACTGGTTGCCGCTGTCGACATACACACGGCTGCGATCGTTGTAGTTCTTGAACTTGTCGTTACGGATGCCGACGGTGAGCAGGAACCTGTCCGTCATCTGCCACTTGTCTTCGAGGTAGTAGGCCTTCTGGTCGACCGACATGCTCGTCGTGGTGATGAAGATGGCCTGGCGAGCGTAATAGCCCGCTCCTCCCGCCGGTCCGACGCCAAGGCCGGGCACGAGAGCCTCAGTCGGATCGCTTTCCTTTCCGTATACCCAATCGTAGCCAGGCCCCGTGGTCGCCACGCCCTCGTTGTGGGCGTGGAACTTCATGTTGTCGATACCGCCGGTCACGCGGTGGTCGCCTACCTGCCATTCCAGGTCGGCGCGCAGGCCATGGGTCTTGCTGTACGCGCCCGGAGCGATCTTCTGCGTGGTGGCGGTGCTGTTGACCAGCGAACCGGCACCGGGAATCGCCGGATCCTGCAGTTCCGGATGGCTGATGAAGGGCAGGCCCAGGTCGCCGGGATTCGTCTGCACGTCCGTCGTCTTGCTCTTGCCGTACGTGGCGGAGAAGGTCAGGTCGTCGGTGATGTAGCTCGTATATTTGCCGATGGCGTAGGTCGACGAGGTCTTCGTGCTGTCGGGATACTGTCCTTCGAAACCGGTATGCACGCGGTTGTCGTAGTCGAAGGTGGAGTACTTGCCGTCACGCTCATCGGACGAGCGGATCCCGGTGAGTTCGATAATGTTGCTGTCGTTTATATTCCAGTCCAGCTTGGCGTAGTACTTAGGCAGGTCGTAGGTGAAGTGCTTCGTCGCGGCTGGAGCCGTGGTGCGTGCGTTGGTATCGGTGCCTTCCGTCTTCTCGGTTTCCGCGGCGACGAAAAGGAACAGCTTGTCCTTGATCAGCGGGCCGCCGGCGTAAGCGCTCACCGTGCGCGTCCACTGCGTATCGCCTGCGCGGTTGCGATAGAGCGTGCCGGCGAGTTCCGGGGACGTATAGCCATACCCTGCTGGCAGGGTAGCGTTCGCGAAGTACTGGTTGCCCAGCTGTGCGCGCGCGAACTTCGGCTCCCACAGCATCTGGGCACCGAAATGCCACTCGTTGGTACCGCGCTTGCCGACCTGGCTGATCACGCCACCATCGGAACGGCCGTACATGGCGCTATAGCCGCCCGTATAGATTTCCTGCTGGTCGATCGCGCCATAGGGAAGGCCGACGCCACCCAGGTTACGCAGCGGATCCGTCGTGTTGTAGCCGTTGATGTAGTACGCATTTTCCGATACCCCCGAACCACCGAAGGACACCGTGCGGCCAAAGTAGCCTGCACCCGGGTTCACGCCCGGCGCGAGAAGGGCGATGGATTCCGCATTGCGGCCGAGGGGTAGTCGTGCGAGTTGCTGCGCGGTGACGACGGTGCGCGAGTCGACGGCAGAGACGTCGATCGGCGGCAATGCATTGGCGCTGACGGTGACGGAATCGAGTGCCTGTGCGTTCGCGGCTGAGGCGGCGGCGTCGAACGAGACTTCGGAACTGGCGCCGACGGTGAGGCCGACGTTCTTGCGCGAATCGACCACCTGGCCGTTCTGCATCAGGTTGACGGTGTAATCGCCCAGCGGCAGGTTGCCGACGCGGTAACGGCCATCCGTGCCCACGGGCACCTGGCGAGTGACGCCGGTGGTGCCGGTAACCTGCACGGTGCTACCAGGCGCCGCCTGCCCGAAGATCGCGCCGGTGGTGGCCTGGGCCAAGACTGCCCCGGTACCGGCGAGACCAGCGGCAAGAGCGAACGCGAGCGCGGAACGACGCAGGACATGCGCCTGAGGGATGGTGCGTGGATTCATTATTACGGCTCCCCAGAGATAGCCCGAGCGGGCAATGAAACGTCGGCGAACCGCCGACGGTCTCACGTGGAAAGCGCTTCTCTATCGTCGTGGATCCGAATCTCCCCCGAGCGTCGATGACGATGGAGAACCACGTGCAAAAAACCGCACATCGCTATGCGGTTGCCCCGACAGTAGGCTCGTCATTCCAAACGCGTCAATAGTTACGGAACATAAAAGTGGCCATCGCAAGAAATAGCGCAGGAATATGCGATTTAGGCCCATATGTAACTATTTCTATTGGGTTTCCCGGAAGATAGCTAACTACCGGAAATCGGCCGGATTTTTCGATCCGAAAGGCTCCGGAAAGGCGTCAGGCACGAACCCTGGGGCGGGGCGGCATGGCTCCGGTCGAAGCGGCCGGATCGGAATGCCGGCTGCCGGTAGCCGGAACGGTGACGTTAGACTATGGCCCATGCCTACCATTTCGATCAAAAGGGTCTACGAGGAGCCGGGAAGCCGGGAAGGGATGCGGATCCTGGTCGATCGGCTGTGGCCGAGGGGCCTGACCAAGGAGAAGGCGGCAGTCGACCTGTGGATGAAAGACGTCGCTCCATCCCCTTCCTTACGCACCTGGTTCGACCATCGCGAGGATCGCTTCGACGAGTTCAGCCGGCGCTATCGTGCGGAGTTGGAGCACAACCCGGCAGGGGCGGAACTGCGTGCACTCACGACGAAGCGCAAAGTCACGTTGGTTTACGGTGCGCGCGACGGGCACATCAATCACGCGGCCGTACTCACTGAATGGCTTCAACAAAAGAGTTGATCCTCGCCCAGCTTTGCGTCCTTCGTCTTGGCATGGCTTCTACGCCTTGTTCACTCCCTCGGCGGGCACGCTGAGGGGGCATCTCAGGAGACCATGACATGAGCGACGACAAGACCAACCGCGGCCCGGCGGACGCCAACCGTATCAACGTCAACGAAGATTACGAAGTCCGGTACTGGACCAAGGAATTCGGCGTCTCGGAGAGCGCACTGCGCGAAGCGGTGAAGCGCGTCGGTGTCATGAAAAAAGACGTGGGCGAAGAACTCCGCCGTAAGAAGTCCTGATAAGCCCTGGCTGTGTCATTTAGCACGAGGTAGCCGTCGTCATGAAAGAGTTCCTGATATCCTGTTTGGACGGCTAAACGAATCCTGAATCCGGGGTCTTGAAATTCTTTCGCCATCGCATAAATTACTGCTCGCCGGCCGCTTCGGGGCCGGCCCGCCGCCGGCATTCGAGGCGGCCCGGAGAACCTCCGTATTGCTGATGACGAGGATATGGTTATGCGAACTCTTCTCGATTATGCCCCGCTGCATCGTTCCAGCGTCGGTTTCGACCGGGTCTTCGACCTGCTTGAAACGACTGCGCGCAACCAGGCTTCGGACAATTTCCCGCCTTTCGATTCGATCAGGCTCGATGAGGATAGCTACCGGGTGACGATGGCCGTGGCCGGGTTCCGCGAAAGCGACCTGGCGATTACCACGCAAGATGGCTCGGTGCGGCAGTTGATGGACCAGGCAGCGGCCTGAAAACACCTGCCCGGGTGCCCCGAAGGCACCCGGGCTTCCTTTCATCAGGGTGACCGGGAAATGATTCCAATGCTGGCCATCCACGCATCGGCCAGATCAGGCCAATGCGTGATGGGTTCCTGCGTCGGCCTCAGGCCGAACGCGTGGCCACCATACGCATACAGATGCATTTCCGCGGGGACGCCGGCTTTCTTCAAGGCGGTGAAGTAAACCAGCGCCTGGTTTACTCCGTCGACATCATCGTTCTCGGCTTGAAGCACGAAGGTCGGAGGGGTGTCCTTCGAAACAGGGATATGGGGATTGAGTTTCCGGTAGTCGGTCGTGAGATGTCCGGGATAGATCGCCAGGGCGAAATCCGAGCGGGCACTTTCCTTGTCGATGGGGTCGACCGGCGTGTAGATGCGGCGCTTGAAGTTCGTGCTGGCTTCGGCCACGAGGAATCCCCCAGCCGAAAAGCCGAGCACGCCGACCTTGTGGGGGTCGATGTGCCATGCCGTGGCATGGGCGCGCACCAGCCTCAGCGCCCGCTGGGTGTCCGCCAGCGACGGCATCGACAACGCGAGATCATGAGGCCGGCAATCACAGCGCCATTCGTAGGGCGGGCTCGGCACGCGGTACTTCAGCAGCACGCACGTCACGCCCCTGGGAGCCAGCCAGTCGCAGACGTCCGTGCCTTCCAGGTCCATGGCGAGGCCTTCGAAACCACCCCCGGGAATCACGACGACCGCAGCGCCCGTATTCGGACCAGTGGGGGCATAGACCGTAATGGTCGGCTGCGATACGTTGGTGACGCCTGTCACCGGCTTACCGCCGATGAGTTTGGTTCCGGTCCTTACAGATTCAGCCCCTGGCACGGTGTTGGGGTTTGGCGGCATACCCGGCCACAACGCCATTTGTGTGTGACCCGCGGCAGGCTGCCAAATTGCCGGCCCCGCACTTACGGCAGCGCAAGCGGCAAGCAGGACCATAGCCATCGTCATCCGCTTCATTGGTATCGCCCCTGCGATCTTGGTGAGGCGTATCGTCTTGTTCGTATCGGGCGATGACGAGGCTGCTTGCGGCGTTTCCGGGGGCGAGATCGAGTCGACATTCGAGCATTGACTCTGACCCCCCTTTCCCGTGATAACGATGCGGGATGACCGAACGATCGCTTCATGCCAATGACGCTCGGGCACGGATTGCTCTCCTCGAAGACGATATCGAGCTGCGTGACCAGATACTCCTGCCCGGACTGGCCGATTTTGGCTTCGATGTGCACGGGTTTGGCCGGGCGGCCGAGCTTTATGCGGCGATGCTCGGCAATTCGTTCGACATCGTCGTGCTCGACGTAGGGCTTCCCGACGAAGACGGCTTTTCGGTCACTCGCCGCCTGCGTGGCCTATCGCCTATCGGCATCGTCATGCTCACGGGTCGCGACGGTGTTCCCGATCGCGTGCGGGGGCTGAGCGAGGGTGCCGACGCCTACCTTTCGAAGCCGGTGCAGGCCGAACTGCTTGCAGCTACATTGCGTAGCCTTCAGCGGCGTCTGCACATGCAAGCAGGTGGGAGCAGCCCGTCGTTACCCGCCGGACAATGGTCGCTTGATGCCGGCGGCTGGTGCCTTATCGCACCGGGGGGTGTAATGGTCGCACTGACGCAGGCCGAGCGCCGTGTCATTGGCCTGCTGCTGGAGAAACCCGCCGAGCCGGTGTCGCGCGAGCTGATCATCGCTGCACTCACCGCCAACGTGCACGACTTCGACCCACACCGTCTCGAGACGATCGTGCACCGGCTTCGCAAGAAGGTGTCCGATGGCACCGGCGAGGCCCTGCCGGTTCGCGCCGTGCATGGCGTCGGTTACGTCATGATTCCCTGAACATACGCGGCTTCGAATCGCGGATCGGGGCGGGCAAGGTATTCGTTCGCGGCCACCGGTAAACGCATGACAAAGCGGCTACCTGCGCCGCGCTCGCTCTCCGCGCGAATACTGCCGCCGGCTGCGGTGATGACATCGTGCGCCATCGACAGTCCGAGACCGGTGCCCTCGTCGTTCGGCTTCGTGGTGAAGAACGGCTCGAAGATCCGGCGTCGCGTCGCGGCATCCATGCCGTGACCGTTGTCGGCGACATCGATCTCGACATGCGCGGCCTCCCGATGAACGCCGATGCGAAGCACACCGTCGACATCCATCGCATCCCGCGCGTTGGCGGCGATGTTCAAAAGAGCGAGTTCCAGTTGCGCGCGATCGATATGGAGCGGTGTGGGCGCCTTGTCTACGTCGACTTCAAGCCGGATCGACGACCCCAGAAGCTGGCCGAGCATCGGCATCAGCTCGCGTACGACGCTGCCCGCTTCGAAGGTCTCAGGATGCGGCATTTCCCGTCGACTGAAGCCAAGCAACTTGCGACAGATGACGGCGCCCCGGCTGGCCGCGGCTTCCACGCCTTCCAGCGCACGGTGGAGAAGGTCCGCATTGGCGTCCGAACGATGCCGTTGACCGGCATAGCCGACGATGACGCTGAGCACATGGTTGAAGTCGTGCGATATGCCACCTGCCAGGCGCCCGACAGCCTCCATTTTCTGGGCGTGCACGAGGTGCTCCTGCGCACGCTCCCGCTCGCCCATCTCGAAGCGCAGGCGGGCATTGGAGATCGCCAGTTCCGCGCTCCGCCGCACGGAATCGTCCAGGCTCTCGCGCAAGGCGGCAATGCAACGATCCAGCACGACGATGATGATGAGGTAGCGAATCGCCAGCGAGGGTGTGTAGCTCACCGCGGAATGCCAGGGCTTGCCGGCTTCAAGCGCGCGGAGCACGTCGGTGACGGCACCGACCGCGAACATGCCGAGCAACACCGCGAACAGCACCCATAGCGTACGGCGACCGAGCAGCAGGCCACCAAGCACGACGAGGAGCATCGGCACGCTGGGGTCGCTCATCTGCAAGCGCAATCCCGTGGCCGCATAAGCGACGGCCTGCGTAGCGACTTGCGCCACGATGAACCCCACCACTGCCGCACGGAAGTGTCCCCGCCGGATCGCCCACACGCACACCCATGCGACCGGCACGATAGCCAGCCCCATCCAGCGATCGACATCCAGTCCGTGGGCGTCGGAGAAACCGACGGTCAGGCGCAGGTAAAGCCAGTTGAGCGGAAGGAACACGCCCATCCAGGCCAGAACGAATTGAAGGAAAACCGCGTTGCGTCTGTCGACAGCGTCACAGACCGGAACACGACCCAGCCACGCGCGTATGTGCCTCCACATGGTTACCACCACCCCGATGTCGTGGCCGCCCCCTCGGCACACGTGTTGGCCCGTGCGCGAACACTAAGCCCGATTCGCCCGCGTGAGCAAGTGTGAGAAGTAGGGAGCAAGTGAGCGTGACTCGCTTCGCGACTGTTCCTACGTTGTGCACCTCATCGGCGGTGCGGCCCATCCGCATGCGTACGCCGGCAGGGTTTCTTGGGGAGACAACGATGAACACGACTCACGGCAAGTTGGTGCGCGGCACGGTGCTCGCGACGGCGATCGGCATGACGCTCTATGGCGCGACGGCATCCGCCGCATCGTGTCCCTGGGGCATCCTCGATCCGGCTCAGGCCAGGTTGGGACAGTCGCTCGGGTGTACGCGGCCGGACCTCGAACGCCTGCTGGCGGCCGCCAACTATTTCACGGCCAACGGGGCTGGCGATGGCAGCGACCTCGCCAAGGCGGTCGGCACGAATGCCATGGCGGCCGGCGCCGATGCGTCTTCGAATGGCGTGAACGCCACGGCCATTGGCACCGGGTCGCTCGCCGGCGCGGACTACGCCTCCGCTTTCGGCAGTAACGCGCAGGCGATGGGTTACGGCGCGCTTGCCAGTGGCAAGGACAGCCGGGCCGTCGCCGAGTGGGCCGTGGCCCAGGGTATGGAGAGCCAGGCGACCGAGCGCGGCGCCACTGCGGTGGGCGGACGCGCGAATGCCGCCGGCGAGGCCAGCACGGCCATCGGCGGTTCGTTCGACTCCTTCCTTGGCTTCGTGCGCACCGAGGCGCTGGGTGGGCATGCCACGGCCATTGGCGCGGGTGCGCATGCCGTGGGCGATTTCAGCACGGCGGTCGGCGAGCGATCCGTCGCGACCGGCTTTGGCAGTTCCGCCCTTGGCGGCACGGCCTGGTCGAGCGGCGACTTCAGTCTGGCGTTGGGGCCGCTGTCGCAATCGGTGGGTGTGGAAAGCGTGGCGATGGGCATGGATTCGCTGGCGGAAGGACCGGGCAGCCTGGCCATGGGCTCACGGTCCACCGCCGCCGGCGAACTGAGCACGGCGGGCGGCTACGCCAGCCGTGCCGGTGCTCTATGGAGCACGGCGTACGGTGTCGGGAGCCAGGCGAACGGGCAGAGTTCCACGGCCATTGGCGGTGCGATGACGGTGATCGACGGGACCACCTGGGAAGAGCAGACCTGGGTGACTGAAGCGAACGGGCAAGAGAGCACGGCGCTGGGCGTCGCCGCGCATGCCAACAACTACGGCAGCGTGGCGGTGGGGGCGGTAGCCGAGTCGTCGGCCGATTCGGCTGTCGCAGTGGGCTCGGCCAGCACCGCACGCGGTGAGCGATCCGTCGCGATAGGCAATCAGGCCCGCGCTTTCGATGTGCTCGGCGTTTCGCTGGGAGCGAATGCGATCACCACCGGACCGCGCGCTACGGCCCTGGGTGAGACGGCACGCGCTGATGGCGATGGCGCTACCGCAGTGGGCGCGGTGTCCCGTGCATACGGCGATCAGAGTCTCGCTGCCGGTTGGGCCGCCGCCGCGGTGGGGTCGCGTAGCGTGGCACTGGGTGCGTACTCCGCGACCCTGCTCGACGACGTCGTCTCGGTAGGTCATATCGCCGGCGATCCGGACATGTTCGGCACGCCTTACGAGGACACGTTGACCCGGCGCATCGTGAACGTATCCGATGGCGTGAACGACTCGGACGCCGCTACAGTCGGTCAGCTGCGGAACACCGATGCGTCGCGCTACTTCGCCGCGATGGGCACGGGCGACGATAACGCCATGGCCACCGGTGCGTACGCCATCGCGGCCGGGTCGGGTGCCCTGGCGATGGGCGATCAATCCATCGCCCTCGGCGCCGGTTCGAACGCACTGGGTGAACTCTCGACCGCCACGGGCTACGGCAGCCTGGCGCAGGCGAAATGGAGCACCGCGTACGGTGTGGGCAGCCAGGCGACAGGGCAGAGCGCCACGGCAGTAGGCGGGCAGATGATCGTCATCAACGGCGATACGTGGGAGCACGAAACCTGGTCCACCGAAGCCAGCGGCAAGGAGAGCACCTCGCTGGGCGTGGCGGCGCACGCGACGCAGTACGCGACCGTTGCAGTGGGTGCGGTGGCCGAGGCCTCAGGGGACAGTGCGGTCGCCATCGGCGGTGCTAGCACGGCACGCGGTAGTCGCTCCGTGGCGATCGGTAACCAGGCGCGGGCCTACAGCACGCTCGGAGTTTCGATCGGCGCAGGTGCGTCGACCAGCGGCGACCGGGCGATGGCACTGGGGGAGAAGGCATTCGCATCGGGTGAGGACGCCACTGCGGTGGGCGCGCTGTCGAATGCTGTCGGCAAGGAAAGCGCGAGCATCGGCTGGTCGACGACCGCACTTGGCAAGGGCAGCGTCTCATTGGGCTCGTACTCCGCGGCCGGACAGGACAACGTCGTCTCCGTGGGACACGCGGCGAACGATCTGAACGCGGGCGGTCAGCCCTACGGCGATACACTGACGCGTCGCATTGTCAATGTGGCGCCGGGCACCGCGGATACCGATGCGGTGAACATGGCCCAGCTGAAAACGACGGCGCAGATTGCCAGCGGTCAGCTCGGCGCCTTCGGTGAGGATGTGGCACGGGCCTTCGGTGGCGGGGCCAGCTTCGGTGTTGCCGGGTTCGCGGCGCCGATGTATACGATCCAGGGCGCGAGCTTCAATAATGTCGGTGACGCGTTCGGTGCCGTCGACGGGGCGCTGTCGAAGCTGGATGGTCGCGTCGGTGCACTGGAGGATGCCGCCACGACGGATGTCGATGCGGCAGGGGCCGATAGCGTCGCTTCGACCGGCAAAACCGTGAGAACAGCGAACACGTTGGCAGCGAAGCGAACCACAGCCAACACGCCCGCACCTGCTGCCGTGGCAACACGTGCCGCCGCCGCACCGGCAGCTCCCGCGGCGACGACCGATCCAGCCACCGTCGGGCAGGTCGACGAAGCACTGGTCAATGCGAAGTCGTACGCAGACACCGGCGACCAGCGCACATTGACCGACGCCAAGGCCTATGCCGACGGCAAGCTCGCGAACATGGTGGGCAGCGGCGAGTTCAACTCCTTCCGCAACCAGGTGGACGACCGCTTCCATCGTGTCGACGAGCGCATGAACCGCATCGGTGCCATCGGCGCGGCAAGCACCCAGATGGCGATCAATGCCGCAGGCACGACCTCGTCGCACGGCCGCATCGCGGTCGGCGCGGGTGTCTCGGGCGGCCAGTCGGCCCTGTCGGTAGGCTATGCAGCGCCCATCGGCGAGCGTATGCGGGTAAGCATTGGCGGCGCGTTCAGCGGCTCCGAAAACTCCGCCGGCGTAGGCTTCGGCGTAGACCTGTAAGACCGCAAAAAAGGTTCTTCACGCATTACCGGGGATCAGCACCGCCTTAGATGACGGCCCTGCCTCTGGTTCGATCAGGCTCGCCGTGGCGTTCGCGCGCCCGGTATCGCCAAGGCGCGTTACACCTGAGCGTCTCGCAGGAGACCTTGGTGCCCACCCTCGCTGCTCAGACAGGTCCTCCGCGTTCGGCAAGGAGGG
>NZ_DASYDO010000047.1:0-19516 GCF_036499525.1 Luteibacter sp.
GTTTTTCGCGAAGAGCAACAGGCCCTGTGGCTCTTCGCGAAAAACTGTCGCGCGCAAGGCGCGCTCCTACAAGAAGGCGGCTATTTGCTAGTCCTGCGGGCCCGGCGCGATCACTTCGCGCTGGCCGTTGATACCCATCGACGACACCAGGCCCGCCGCTTCCATCGCCTCGACCAGCCGCGCCGCACGGTTATACCCGATACGGAACTGGCGCTGCACGAAAGAGATCGATGCGCGGCGCGAGCGCAGCACGAACGCTGCGGCCTCGTCGTAAAGCGCGTCCAGCTCGGCGTCGTTGCCTTCTTCGCCCGGCTCGCCCTCGACCGCTTCGCTCGCGGGACCGGCGAGGATTTCGTCCTTATAGTCGGGTTCGCCGAATTGCTTCAACCACGCGACGATACGGTGCACTTCCTCGTCCGCGACGAAAGCGCCGTGAATGCGTTGCGGATAGCCGGTACCCGGCGGCAGGAACAACATGTCGCCCTGGCCAAGCAGGCTTTCCGCGCCCATCTGGTCGAGGATGGTGCGCGAGTCGATCTTCGACGAGACCTGGAACGCCACGCGCGTCGGGATGTTCGCCTTGATGAGGCCGGTGATGACGTCGACCGAGGGGCGCTGTGTCGCGAGAATCAGATGGATGCCCGCCGCACGTGCTTTCTGCGCAAGCCGCGCGATCAGTTCCTCGATCTTCTTGCCCGCGACCATCATCAGGTCGGCCAGCTCGTCGATCACCACGACGATCATCGGCAGCGTATCGAGGTGCTCGGGCACCTCCGGATGCGCGGGAAAGGGATTGAACAGCGGCTTGCCGGCGGCGCGTGCCTCGCGCACCTTCTGGTTATAGCCGGCAAGGTTGCGCACGCGCAGGTCCGACATCACCTTGTAGCGGTTTTCCATTTCCGCCACGCACCAGTTCAGCGCGTTGGCCGCGAGCTTCATGTCCGTGACCACAGGCGCCAGCAGGTGCGGGATGCCCTCGTAGACAGAGAGCTCCAGCATCTTCGGGTCGATCATGATCATGCGGACGTCTTCAGGCGTGGCCTTGTAGAGCATCGATAGGATCATGGCGTTGACCGCCACCGATTTGCCCGAACCCGTGGTGCCCGCCACCAGCATGTGCGGCGCCTTCGCCAGATCGGCCACCACGGGCTCACCCGTGATGCCCTTGCCCATCGCAAGTGTCAGCTGGGAGTCCGAGTCGCGGTATTCGTTGGAATCGAGGATTTCCGACAGCGCGATCATCTGCCGCTGCTCGTTCGGCAACTCGAGACCCATGCAGGTCTTGCCGGGAATGGTTTCGACAACGCGGATGGAGGTGCGCCCGAGACCTCGCGCGAGGTCCTTCATCAACGCGACGATCTGGTTGCCGCGCACGCCCACGGCGGGCTCGACTTCATAGCGCGTGATGACGGGGCCGGCCGAGGCGCCAACCACCTGCACGGGTACCTTGAACTCGCGCAAGCGCTGCTCGATCAGTTCACCTGTCTCCGCCAATTCGGCTTCGGAGACCGACACGGTGTCGTGCCGCGCCCCGGCCAGCAACGTCAGCGGCGGCAGGCCCACCGCATCCGGGCGGCTCGCGCGCAAGCGGGCGACCGGCGCCAGTGCCGGTGGGGGACGCGGCGGCTCCGCGACCGACTCGTCATTCGCGGCGATGGCGAACCGTGAAACCGGCCGCGGCGGCGCTGGCACGGGAGGGAGATCGGCAGGGATGATCCCTGCAGGCGCCTCAGCCATCGCTTCAGGACCGGTGCCCTCACGTGTCACCGCGAATGCGAGCGGAGCATTGTCTACTTCGGTCCGCTGTTGGGTGGGGTGGACCCGCTGCTCGTTGAGCTGGCTCCGTCCACCGGTGGGAGCCGACCCTGCCGGCGATTCAAGACTCGCCTCGTATTCCATCGGAGCCAAGGACGAAGTGGCACCCCGCGGCGCCAGCCACGGCTCCCGAATTACCGTGTCCTGTGGCACCCGATGACGTGTCGTCACCGGCGTGGCCACCGGCGGCTGCATGGCCGTTACCGGCGGCTTGACGCGAATGGATGTGGCCCGCCCCGACGACGGCGCGGACGGAGAACGCCTGGCATCCATCTTCGGCCGGCGACGAACAGGCGGACGATCCGCACGCCGCACAGCAGAAGCGGCCCGGCGCCCGGTAGCGCGCGATGCCCCACGGGAAAATAGCCTGCGCAACCCCTCGATCGCCAACGCACCGAGTGGTTCGAGCGCGGCATTCGTTCGCCTCAGGAACGACGACCAGGGCACACCGAGGTACCAGGGCAGCGCGATCGCCAGAATGGCGCCGCTGAGCAAGGCAGCCAGGCCGCCACCAGGAAAGCTGGCGAACGTCGCCGCCAATGCATGGCACACGATGCCGCCCGCCGAAAGATCGTCGGTGTAATGCGATACGACGAGTCCTTCCAGCGTCGAGCTGGCCAACAGCACCAGCACGAATCCCGCCCAGAATCGAATGGCGCCGGGCCCCACCGTGGGTGGCCGTCGGCGACGAACCATCGCGGCAACCAGCCGCCAGAGCAAGGGGAGCAACCAGAGAGTGGACAGCCCGAAGGCGCCGAACACGAAGGAGAGCATGCCGAACCGCGAGAACCTAGTCAGCCCGATAGTTTAGCGCGCATTCGTGTGACGCCAACCGGGAAGGGCCGGTAACTCCCTGTCCGCGCTGCGAAGAACGCGATTCAGGCCGGCATCGTCGCCATGTCGATCACGAAGCGGTAGCGCACGTCGTTCTTCACCAGCCGCTTGTACGTCTCGTTGATCGAGGCCATGTCGACCACCTCGATGTCCGACACGATGCCGTGCTCGGCGCAGAAATCCATCATCTCCTGCGTTTCCGCCATGCCACCGATGGCCGAACCGGCGATGGTGCGGCGAGGCAGCATCAGGGCACCGCCGATCATGCCGTCGATCGGGGTCAGCACGCCGACCAGCACCATCGTGCCGTCGAGCCTGAGCAGACTGATGTACGGGTTCAGGTCGTGCGACACCGGCACGGTGTTGAGCAGGAAGTCGAAGCTGGAGGCAGCCGTCTTCATCGCTTCCGCATCGGTGGAAAGGAGCACAGCGTCGGCGCCGAGGCGCTTCGCGTCGTCACCCTTGGAGGCCGACGTGGTGATCATCGTGACGTGCGCGCCCATCGCCTTGGCGAACTTCACGCCCATGTGGCCGAGACCGCCGAGACCGATGACACCCACCTTCTGGCCCGGGCCCACCTTCCAGTGGCGCAGCGGTGAATACGTGGTGATGCCGGCACACAGCAGTGGTGCGGTGGCCTTGAGGTCGAGCTTGTCGGAAATCTTCACCACGAAGCGTTCCTGCGTCACGATGTCGGTGGAGTAGCCGCCGTAGGTCGGGGTGGTCTTGTCCTGCTCCGTACCGTTGTAGGTGAAGCTGGTGTGGGTCAGGCAGTACTGCTCGAGGTCGCGCTTGCAGGACTCGCACACACGGCACGAGTCCACCATGCAGCCCACGCCGGCGTAATCGCCGACCTTGAACTTCTTCACGGCCGAGCCGACCGCCTTCACGCGGCCGACGATCTCATGGCCGGGCACCATGGGAAACGTGCCCGGACCCCAGTCGTCCTGCACCTGGTGCAGGTCGGAGTGGCAGATGCCGCTATAGAGGATCTCGATGTGCACATCGTTCGGGCCGACGTCGCGGCGCGGAACCTTGAAGGGGACAAGGGGCGCCTTGGACTGGGGGGCAGCGAATCCGCGGACTTCGAACATGGGAGGCATCCTCTTCGTAAGGGGGGTGGCGCGATAGCCGCTAACGATAAGGGTTCAACAATCATTAGCGCCAGCGGGGATTACACGATGAATCGTTGAGTTATCCTTGACAATGATGCGCCCAGATAACCTTTCACACCTCGCTGCCTTCGCCGCCGTGGCCCGTCATGCAAGCTTTCGCAAGGCCGGCGCCGAACTGACCCTGACAACTTCGGCGATCAGCTATGCGATCCGCAACCTGGAGGAACGCCTTGGCGTGGTGCTATTCCACCGCACCACGCGCAGCGTCTCCCTCACCGAGGCGGGCCAGCGGCTGCTGGAGCGGCTGGAACCCGCGCTGCTCGACGTAGGCGAGGCGTTGGAGGAAATGAACAATTTCCGTGCCACACCGGCAGGCACCCTGCGGATCAACATGCCCCGCGTGACCGCCCAGCTGCTGCTGCCCCGGCTCCTGCCGCGGTTCCTGGCGCGTTATCCGGACATCCACTTCGAGGCGGTCGACAACGATGGTCTCATCGACATCGTCGCCCTCGGTTTCGATGCCGGCATCCGGTTCCTGGAACAGGTGCCCGAGGACATGATCGCCGTGCCGATGGGCGGCGAGCAGCGGGGCGCGTGCGTCGCGTCCCCCGAATACATCGCAAAGCACGGTGTTCCGGCGCACCCGAACGATCTCTTCCAGCACGACTGCATCCGGTTCCGCTTCCCGAGCGGCCGGCTCTACAAGTGGGAATTCGATCAGGGCACGAAGAAGCTGGAACTGGACGTGCGCGGCCGCGTGACCTTCGGCGACTTGCGTCTGGCACTCGACGCGGCGCTGGCCGGGATCGGCTTCACCCTGGTCCTGGACGAGCAGGTCACCGAGCTGGTGGCGGAAGGGAGACTGGTGAGGGTGCTCGACGACTGGTGCCCGCCGTACCCCGGCTTCATGCTCTATTACCCGCGCCAGCGACGGGTGACCTCGGCCCTGCGGGCTTTCATCGAGTTCATCCGGGAAGAGTCGCCCATCGCCGCGTGAACCGCGGGGCTCCTGCGTGGACGGACAGACGGGTGGCCCCATTGGGCGCTCGGCGGTATCCTACGCCTATGCTGCATCGCACCACAGCGTCGCGCCCACGTCCCCGAGCCTCCCATGACCTTCTCCGCACCCGCGCTTCGCCCGGGCTCGCCGCCCGTCCGCGCCCCTCATGTGGGCCTGGTGATCCTGGCCCTGGCAACCGGTGGCTTCGCCATCGGCACTACCGAATTCGCTTCGATGAGCATGCTGCCCCTGTTCTCGCAGGGCCTCGGCATCGACGCGCCTACCGCCGGGCATGTCATCAGTGCCTATGCTCTGGGCGTGGTGGTCGGTGCGCCAGTCATGACTGTGCTGGGCGCACGCGTTCCGCGTCGCCGCCTGCTCATCATCCTCATGGCGATGTTCACGCTGTTCAACGGGCTCACCGGCCTGTCGCCGAACTATCACTGGATGCTGGTGTTCCGTTTCCTCGCAGGTCTTCCACACGGTGCCTACTTCGGCGTGGCGGCGCTGGTCGCTTCTTCGCTGGTGCCGGCCAACCGGCGCACGCGCGCCGTGGGGCAGATGTTCCTCGGCCTGACTATCGCCACGGTTATCGGTGTTCCTTTGGCGAGCTGGCTTGGACAGGCGGTTGGCTGGCGCTGGGCCTTCGCGCTGGTGGCGCTGCTCGGCATTGCGACCATGTCCGCCGTCGCCGCGTTCGCGCCGGAAATTCGCGCGGATGAAGATGCCAGCCCGTGGCGCGAACTCGGCGCGTTGAAACGCCCGCAGGTGTGGTTCACCCTTGCGATCGGCGCGATCGGCTTCGGCGGGTTGTTCGCCGTATACACCTATCTCGCCGACACGCTCGTCGCGGTCACGCACATGTCGTTGAGCACCGTGCCCTGGGTGATCGGCGTCTTCGGCCTGGGGCTCACCGTCGGCAACATGATCGTGCCGGTATTCGCCGATCGCGCGCTCATGCGCACCGCCGGCGGACTGCTCGTCTGGAGCATCGCGGCGCTCGGGCTGTTCCCGTTCATGGCCGGCAACGTGTGGACATTGGGCTTGAACGTGTTCCTCATCGGCATCGGCGGTGCCCTGGCGACCGTGTTGCAAACGCGGTTGATGGACGTGGCGGGCGATGCGCAAGGCCTGGCCGCGTCGCTCAATCACTCCGCGTTCAATACGGCGAATGCGCTGGGACCGTTCCTGGGCGGGCTCGCCATCGCACACGGCTACGGCTGGACATCGCCCGGCTGGGTGGGAAGCCTGCTTGCCGTGGCGGGGCTGGCTATCTGGTCGGTTTCCGTCGTCGCCGATCGGCGCAACGTCGCGCAAGAGGCTACCGCGATCTGCTAGAAATGCTCGCAACGGCAGCCTGGGCGTCGCTCTGGCTGCCCAGCAGAACGGGGTACCCCATTTTCTGTAAAGTAGCTGTATGAACGAGATCGACAGTACGAACCAGGTGCAGCTTCGTCTTGCCGAGCGCGGCGAGGCGGCGACCCTGTCGGAACTGATGGAGCGGACATTCCGGCACACCTTCGGCGCCTTCAACAGCGACGCCGAGTTGGCGGCGCATTGCGCGGGCAATTACGGCGAAACGATCCAGCGACGCGAGATCGACGATCCCGATGTCACCACCTTCGTGTGCGCGGTCGGCGATGCGCTCGTCGCCTTCGCACAGGTGCGGCAGGGGAAACGTCCTGCCGAGGTCACGGGAACGAAGCCCGTCGAAATCCATCGCATTTATGTCGATGCCTCCTTTCACGGGAAGGGCATCGCGCACGTCCTCATAGAGGCCTGTCTCGAAGAAGCCATCCAGCGGAAAGCGGATGCGGTGTGGCTGGGTGTATGGGAAAACAACCCGAAGGCCACGCGATTTTACGAGAAGTACGGTTTCGAAACGGTCGGCGAGCACGTGTTCCATGTGGGCAACGATGCGCAGCGCGACCTGGTGATGATGCGGGCGTTGTAACTATTTCCCGATGCAGAACGAGCTGAAGATGGCGCCCAGCAGGTCGTCGGACGAATAGGTACCAGTGATCTCGCCCAGGGCGTGCTGCGCATGGCGTAGCTCCTCGGCGGCCAGTTCGCCAGCGTGGCTGTCGTGCAAGGCGTGCGCTGTACGCTCAAGATGATCGCGCACGCTCTCGAGAGCCACGACATGGCGACGACGCGCGCTGAAAGCCCCTTCGCCCGCGCCTGCGGTGGCGAGGTCACGAAGGATCGCGCGTAACTGGTCGAGGCCTTCGCCTGTGCGCGCGGAGAGCCATAGTGTTTCTTGGCCGTCGAGCCTTTCACGATGAGCCTGCGCCTGGACAAGGTCGATCTTGTTGATCACGACCAGGTGCGTCGCGTGCGCCGGCGTACCTTCGAAGAAGGCGACGTCGTCGCTTGCATGAGCTTCGTCCGTAACGACAAGGGCGACATCGCAGCGCTCGAGTTGCGCGCGCGCGCGGCGAATGCCCTCGCGCTCCACAACGTCTTCCGACTCCCGCAGCCCTGCCGTGTCCGCCAGTTCGAGCGTGGCACCGTCGATGGTTACCGATTCGCGCAGCACGTCGCGCGTCGTTCCGGGAACGTCGGTAACGATGGCGCGTTCCTGTCCCGCCAGTGCATTCAGCAGGCTGGATTTGCCGGCGTTGGGCCGGCCGACGATGGCCACCGCGATGCCGTCGTTCAGGCGAACACCGCGGCGCGTTTCGATCAAAAGGGCTTCGAGGTTCGCGCGCAGCGCCCCGAGGTTTTGGCCGATGACGGGATCGGCAAGAAAGTCGATTTCCTCCTCCGGAAAATCGATAGCCGCTTCGATGTGCACGCGAAGCGCGATCAGTTCGGCAAGCAACGCATCGATGCGGGCGGAGAACACACCTTCCATCGAACGCAATGCGGCGCGCGCGCCGGCTTCGGAGGTGGCGGCAACGACATCGGCCACCGCTTCCGCCTGCGCGAGATCGAGCTTGCCATTCAAGAAAGCGCGCTCGGTGAATTCGCCAGGGCGAGCAAGCCGGGCACCCAGCGCGACGACGCGTCGAAGCAGCGCATCCAGCAGCACGACGCTGCCGTGACCTTGCAGTTCCAGCACGTGTTCGCCGGTATACGACGCCGGGCCCGGAAAGTGGATCAGGATGCCCCTGTCGATCAACTCGCCGTCGCCATTGCGAAACGCGGCGAAGTGCGCGTGGCGCGGCGAAGGTTCGCGCCCGAGCATGGTGCGTGCGATCGAAGGAACCAGCGGCCCGGACACGCGAACGGCGCCGACACCAGCCGCGCCGGCGCCGGTGGCGATGGCTGCGATGGTGTCGACGCCGTGGTTCATGCGAAGGTGTTTAGGCCGTCCTGGCCTTGATGTCGGCCTTGTCGACGCTACGGTTGATCCACCACTGCTGGAGCAGGCTGGTGGCGCCGTTCACCGTCCAGTAGAGCACGAGGCCCGCCGGGAAAAAGGCGAAGAAGACACCGAAGATCAGCGGCATCACCTTCATCATCTTGGCCTGGGTCGGATCCATGCCCGCGGTGGGCATCATGCGCTGGGTGAGCAGCGTGACCAGGAAGTAGAGCACCGGCAGCACGTAGAGCGGATCCGGCGCCGATAGATCGTGGATCCAGCCGATAAACGGTGCCTGGCGCAGTTCGATCGACTCGGAGAGCACGCGGAGCAGGCCGATGAAGATGGGGAAGGTGATGAGGATGGGCAGGCAGCCCGCCATCGGGTTCACCTTCTCCTTCTTGTACAGCTCCATCATCGCCTGCTGCATCTTCATGCGATCGTCGCCGTAACGCTCCTTGAGCGCGGCGACGCGCGGCTGCAGCTTGCGCATGCGCGCGCCCGAACGGAACTGCGCGTCGGTGAGCTTGAACAGCGCGGCCTTGATGAGCAGCACGAGCAGGATGATGGCCACGCCCCAGTTGCCGCTGATGGCGTGCAACTGCGACAGCAGCCAGTGCAGCGGCTGGGCGATGATCGTCAACCAGCCGTAGTTGGCGGTGAGCTCCAGGCCCGGCGCGATGGCGTCGAGGGTGCCCTGCAGCTTCGGGCCGATGTAGAGGCGCGCGACGCTGTCGGCGGACTGGCCCGGCGCGACCTGGATGGCCGGTCCGAACGCGCGTACGAGGTAGCGCGGCATCGCGGCGTTCGGATCGACGATGTTGCTGCTGTAGGTCACGTTCTGGTCGGCCGGCGGAATCCAGGCGACGAAGAAGTAGTGCTGCAGCATGCTGATCCAGCCACCGGTGATCGGGTGGTTGAGCGGCTTCTTCGCGAAGTCGAGGAACGACAGCGATTCGAACTTGTTCTCGGGGCTGTACCACGCGGCACCGAAGAAGCTGTGCTGCGCGGGGTCCGTGTAAGCCTTGAACCAGTTCGCCTTCGGCGCGGGCACGCGCTGAAGCTGATGATAGGCGTTACCAGTCCAGGCCACGTTCGAACCGTTCTCGATGCGCTGGTCGAGGTCGACCACGTAAGCGGCACGATTCAGCGTGTAACGCTTCACCACCTTCACGCCGGACGCATCGGTCCAGGTCAGGTCGAGGCTCACCGACTTCTGGCCGTCGGCGAGGGTGGCCTCGCTCTTCTCGGCATGGAAGAGGGCGCGGTGGTCCGGCGCCGCACCGGTGCTGCTGACCAGGCCGTCCTGCGCGGCGAAGAAATGCTCCGGCGTGTCGTCAAGCAGGCGCGCCGGCGGCGGGGCCGGCGTTTTCTTCGTGACCGGCTCGTTCGGGTACGCCAATAGTTCGGAGCGCACGATGCTGCCGCCCCGGGTATCGATCGTCAGGCGCAACAGGTCGTTGGACAACGTGACCAGCTCGCCCTTGGCATCGGCGGGCGTCGCGGCCTCGCTCGGCACGGCGGCGGGCGCGGTGGCACCCGGGATGCTGGCGTCCGCATTAGCCTTACCGGCGGCAGCGTCGGTCTGGGCGGCAGGCGTTGGGGCGACCGGGTGGGGACCGTAGTCCTTCTCCCATTCCGTCCACAACAGGTACGCCACGAACATGAGCGCGAAGAAGAGAAGCGTGCGCGTTTGATTCATTGCTTAGGCCAGATCCGAATGGCGCCACGGCCGGCTGGCCGGGAAAGGCGGGAAGGACGGTGAGTCAACGCGCGATTGTGCCGTCGGCACCCTCAGGCTTCAACGGCCGTATGCGACGGAACAGGCCTTCGAGCTCGGCCAGGAGCACCGCGCCGGGCTCGCCGACCGCCGTGTCGCGGGCCATCACGAGGATATCGACCGGCGGCAGGGCAGGACGGGCGCGACGGAATGCCTCACGTGCCAGGCGCTTGATCCGGTTGCGATCGACGGCGCGTTTCGAGCAGCGCTTGGAAATGGCCAGGCCGAGCCGGGCGGTGCCGGCTTCGTTGTTTCCGAAGCGCAAAAGAAAACAGCGGCCGCCGAGGCGACCGCTGACTGCTCGCAACGCTGCGAAGTCGGCGGCGCGGCGTAGCCGCGCATCACGCGGCAGGGCGGCGGCACGCACGACAGGCGAGCCGCTTACGGGATCAGGCGCTTGCGACCCTTCGCGCGACGGGCGTTGATGATCTTGCGGCCGTCGGCGGTGGCCATGCGGGCGCGGAAGCCATGCGTGCGTGCACGCTTGAGCTTGCTGGGCTGGAAAGTACGCTTCATGGCGCTACATCCGAATGAAGAGGGAAAAAGGCCAGAAAGTATGCGGGACATTCCGTAAGACTGTCAACCGCTTGGGCGAACGAGGACAGCGGACGTCCGGCTATCCAGAGCCCGAGCAGGGGGCGGAACACTGGTAGACTTCCTCGTCCACCCCGCGCGCATGCGCCCCTGCTGTGGCAAGAATACCTGATGAGTGATCTCTGGAGGCGCTGTCTCGAGCGTCTTGAAGGCGAGTTGACGTCCGAGGACGTCCATACCTGGCTGATGCCTTTGCAGGCCAGGGAGGACGGCCACGGTCTGTTCCTCTACGCGCCCAACCCCTATTCGCTGGACACGGTGCGCGAGCAGTACCTGGACAAGATCCAGTCGATCGTGGAACACCTGAGCGGCCGTACCCTGCCCGTTCGCCTGGAAGTCGGTTCGTCGGGTGGCCGGCCAGCCCCGGCGCGGCCGGCCTCGGCCATGGCGTCCGCACCGGCGCATGCCGCGCCCCGCATGGCGGAACCCGCGCACGAGCCGGCGCACGTGCATAACCTGGACCCCCATTACACGTTCGAAACCTTCGTCGAAGGCAAATCGAACCAGCTCGGCAAGGCTGCGGCCATGCAGGTAGCGATGAACCCGGGTCGCGCCTATAACCCCCTGCTGCTTTATGGCGGCACGGGCCTGGGCAAGACCCACTTGATGCATGCCGCCGGCAACATGCTCATGCAGAACAACCCGGGCGCGAAGGTGCTTTACCTGCGTTCGGAACAGTTCGTCAGTGGCATGGTGAAAGCGCTGCAGCAGAAGAACATGGACGACTTCAAGCGCCGCTTCCGCTCGGTGGATGCGTTGCTGATCGACGACATCCAGTTTTTCGCCGGCAAGGACACGACGCAGGAAGAGTTCTTCCATACCTTCAACGCGCTGTTCGAGGCGAAGCAGCAGATCATCCTCACCTGCGACCGCTATCCGAAGGAACTGGACAAGCTCGAGCCGCGCCTGAAGTCGCGCCTGGGCTGGGGTCTTTCGGTGGCGATCGAGCCGCCGGATTTCGAAACACGTGCGGCCATCCTGCTGTCCAAGGCCGCGGAGAAGGGCATGGAAGTGTCCGAAGACGTGGCGATGCTGCTGGCAAAGCGCATTCGCTCCAACGTGCGTGACCTCGAAGGCGCGCTCAACACGCTTGCCGCCCGCGCCAACTTCTACCGCAAACCGATCACCACGGACTTCGCCGAGGAAACCCTGCGCGACCTGCTCAACACGCATGCGCAGGCCGTCACGGTGCCGAACATCCAGAAGACGGTGGCCGACTACTACCAGGTGCGCCTGTCCGACCTGCTCTCCAAGCGCCGTGTGCGCTCGCTGGCGCGTCCCCGGCAGGTGGCCATGGCGCTATCCAAGGAACTCACCGAGCACAGCCTGCCGGAGATTGGAGAGGCATTTGGCGGCCGTGACCATACGACGGTGCTGCATGCCTGCCGCACGATCCGCGGTTTCTGCGAGAAAGACGTACGCATGCGCCAGGACTGGGAGCAGCTCATACGTATATTGACGGGCTGAGAACCTGTGGATAATAGGTGGATAGATGGAGGACGGTTTCGTCGCCGGAAGTTATCCACAAGGCACCCACACGAACCCGTGTCTTCAAGCTAGTCGATATCTCGAAACAAGCCCTTGAAACTAAGTAGTTTTTTCGGCTTTTCAAGATATCCACCGGCCCAACAACTACCACTAATAAAATCTTAAAAACTAAAAGCAGGAGTAGGGGACGCATGCAATTCAGCATCCAGAGGGAAGTTCTGCTCAAACCCCTGCAGCAGGTGGTGGGCGTCGTGGAACGCCGCCAGACGCTGCCCGTGCTGGCCAACCTTCTGGTTCGGGCCTCCGGTAGCGAGGTGTCCTTCACCGGCACCGACCTCGAAGTCGAGATGATCGCCACCACTGCCGCTGACGGCGTGCAGGAAGGCGAAATCACGATTCCCGCCCGCAAGCTGTTCGACATCGTTCGTGCGCTGCCCGACGGCGCGAAGATCGACGTCAAGTTGAACGGGGAACGGATCGCGCTGAACGCCGGCCGCAGCCGCTTTACCCTGGCGACGCTGCCGTCCAGCGAGTTCCCCATCATCGACGAGATCGAACTGGTCGAAAGGGTGACCCTGCCCGAGGAAGTGCTGCGCGATCTGATGGATCGCACGGCCTTCGCCATGGCGAACCAGGACGTTCGCTATTACTTGAACGGCATGCTGCTGGATCTTCAGGAACACACCCTGCGCTGCGTGGCCACTGACGGCCACCGCCTGGCGCTCAAGGAGACGAAGCTGGAAAGCTCCGTGTCCACACGCCGCCAGATCATCATTCCGCGCAAGGGCGTGAACGAGCTGATCGGGCTGTTCGAATCCGGCGAAGGCTCCGTCGAGCTGGAGTTCGGCCGGAACCATCTGCGCGTGCGCAGGGGTGGCGTGGTGTTCACGTCGAAGCTGATCGATGGCCGGTTCCCGGACTATGAGGCGGTGATCCCACTCGGCGCCGACAAGAGCGCGACCATCGAGCGCGACGTGCTGCGTAGCGCACTGCAACGCGCGGCGATCCTCTCCAACGAGAAATACCGCGGCGTGAAGCTGGAACTGAGCCCTGGCCGCATCAAGATCGTGGCGCACAACCCGGAACAGGAAGAAGCCCAGGAAGAGGTGGAAGCCGAGACCGTGGTCGACGATCTGGCCGTGGGTTTCAACGTCGGGTATCTGTTGGATGCCCTGGGTGCGTTGCGTGGCGAAAAGGTTCGCATCAATCTTCGCGACGCGCAGTCGAGCTGCCTCCTGCAGGAAGAGGGCAACGAAGAAGCCCGCCACGTGGTGATGCCGCTTCGTCTCTGACGGCCAAGGCGTTAAAGTGCGGCCCACGACGCCGGGATGTCTTCGACACCCCGGCGTTTCCCGTTCTGGAATGAATAGATGAAGTTCGAGCAGCTACGGATCGCCGGATTGCGTTGCCTGGACGGGGTGTCGGTGACGCCGTCGGCCGGGATCAATGTGTTCGTGGGTCCGAACGGCGCGGGGAAGACCAGTGTCCTCGAAGCGGCCTATCTGCTTTCGCACGGTCGTTCCTTTCGCGCAGGCTCGCGGGATGTACTGCTGAAGCGTGGCGGCAGTTCGCTGTCGGTCTTCGCCGAGGTCAGGCATGCCGATGGCAGCCTTCGCCGCCTGGGCCTGGGCAGGGAAGGCGGTCGGTGGCTGGCCCGGGTGGGTGGCGATACGGCGGCGTCGCTGGGCGCCCTGGTGCAGGAATGCGCCGTCGTCTGCTTCGAGCCCGGCTCCCACGATCTCATTGCAGGGCCTTCCGACGAGCGTCGTCGCTATTTGGACTGGGGCATGTTCCACGTGGAACATGCTTTCGTGGGGCAGTGGCGGCGGTACCAACGGGCGCTGAAGCAGCGAAACGCACTCCTCCGAACGGGGGGCGGCCTGGACCCGGCCCAGCTGGAGCCTTGGGAGTCGGAACTCGCCAGCACGGGCGAGAGCATCACGGCATTTCGGCGGCGTTACCTGGAGGGCGTGCTTCCCCATATTCAGGCATTCATGGCCAATGTCCTCCCGGAATTAGGCAGCTTTGCGGTCAGGTACCGCCCAGGGTGGGATGAGACGGCCGATCTGGCCACGACGCTCGCCGACCGCAGGCAACGAGACCTCGGGCGAGGTCATACGACCGTTGGCCCCCACCGGGCGGATTTCTCGGTGGCTTTCGAGCACGCCCCGCTTCGGGAACATTTGTCCCGCGGCCAGGAAAAGCTCTGCGCTCTCGCGTGCCTTCTTGGCCAGGCATCCTTGCACGCCGAGATCCTCGGAGAATGGCCTGTGGTCTGCCTCGACGACCTTGCATCCGAGCTTGATCGTACCCATCAAGAGTGGGTTGTCGCACAGCTTCTGGGCCGCGACGTCCAGGTCTTCGTGACGGGTACCGAGATCCCGTCCGCCCTTACCGAGCAGCCGGTCGCTATGTTCCACGTGGAACAGGGTTCCGTCACGGCTTTGCTATAATTGATTGACTGTCCCGAGGCCTTTCCGCGCCGCCTCGGGGCCGCTTTCTGGCGCCATCACCGGGCATCGCATGAACGAACCTCTCGATCCGACGAACTCGAACGCTTACGATTCTGGCAGCATCAAGGTCCTGAAGGGACTCGATGCCGTCCGCAAGCGCCCCGGCATGTACATCGGCGACACCGACGACGGCACGGGCCTGCACCACATGGTGTTCGAGGTGGTGGATAACGCCATCGACGAGGCCTTGGCCGGCTACTGCGACTATGTCCTGGTCACCATCCATCAGGACGGTTCGGTCAGCGTGGACGACAACGGTCGTGGCATTCCCGTGAGCATCCACCCGGAAGAGGGTAAGTCGACCGCCGAAGTGGTCATGACTGTTCTCCACGCCGGCGGCAAGTTCGACGCCAACTCATACAAAGTGTCCGGCGGCCTCCATGGCGTGGGCGTGTCCGTCGTGAACGCGCTCAGCGCGAAGCTGTGGTTGACGATCTGGCGCGACGGCAAGGAATACCGTCAGGAATACGCCCACGGCGAAGCCTTGGCCCCTATCGCCGCCGTCGCCGATGCGAACCGTCGCGGCACCATGGTCCGCTTCCTGCCCAGCCCGGCTACGTTCACCAGCAATATCGAATTCCACTACGACATCCTGGCGAAGCGCCTGCGCGAACTGGCTTTCCTCAATTCGGGCGTCACCATCGAGCTGGTAGACGAGCGTAACGACCGCAAGGACATCTTCGCGTACGAGGGCGGCATCAAGTCCTTCGTGCAGCACCTGGCCCAGCTGAAAACCGCGTTGCATCCCAACGTCATCAGTTTCAGCTCGTCCTCCGAAGGCATCACCGTGGAAGTGGCGATGCAGTGGACGGACGCGTACCAGGAAACGATGTTCTGCTTCACCAACAACATCCCGCAGCGTGACGGCGGCACCCACCTCACGGGCTTCCGTGCGGCGCTCACCCGCACCCTGCAGAGCTACATCGAGAAGGAAGGCCTGGCCAGGAACGCCAAAGTCGGCCTGTCCGGCGACGACATGCGCGAAGGTCTGATCGCCGTCCTCTCGGTGAAGGTGCCGGACCCGAAGTTCTCGTCGCAGACCAAGGACAAGCTGGTTTCCAGCGAGGTGAAGACCGCGGTGGAGCAGGTCGTCAACGACAAGCTCTCCGAATTCCTCCTGGAGCACCCGGCAGAGAGCAAGGCCATCGCCTCGAAGGCCGTGGACGCCGCGCGCGCGCGCGAAGCGGCCCGCAAGGCCCGCGAGATGACCCGCCGCAAGGGCGCGTTGGATATCGCCGGTTTGCCGGGCAAGCTCGCCGACTGCCAGGAGAAGGATCCCGCGCTGTCCGAACTGTTCCTGGTGGAGGGCGACTCCGCAGGCGGTTCCGCGAAGCAAGGGCGTAATCGCCGCACGCAGGCCGTCCTGCCGTTGAAGGGCAAGATCCTCAACGTGGAGAAGGCCCGCTTCGACAAGATGATTGCCTCCGCCGAAGTCGGTACGCTGATTACGGCGCTGGGCACGGGCATCGGCAAGGATGAGTACAACCCGGACAAGCTGCGCTACCACCGCATCATCATCATGACCGACGCGGACGTGGACGGCTCGCATATCCGTACGCTGCTACTCACCTTCTTCTACCGCCAGATGCCGGAGCTCATCGAGCGCGGCCACGTCTACATCGGCCTGCCGCCGCTGTACAAGGTGAAGCAGGGCAAGCAGGAGATGTACATCAAGGACGACAACGTCCTGAACGAGTACCTGATCGCCAGCGCCGTAGATAATGCGTCGCTGACGCCGGAAGAGGGCGCGCCCGCCATCGACGGGGTGGCGCTCGAGAAGCTGCTTCATGACTACCAGGTGGCGCTGGACCAGATCCAGCGGCTGAGCCACCGCTTCGACGTGGCGGCGCTCACCGCCATGATCGAACACACACCGCTGGAAGACGGACATTGGACCGACGCCACACGCATGCAGGCCTGGCTCGACGGCATCGCCTTGCGCCTCAGTGCCAGCGGCCTCGGCAAGCCGACCTACGCGCTGCGCTTCCGCCCGGCGCTCAATGAGCAGGGCGCGGCCATCGAGGTCGAACGCATGCAGCACGGCCTGAGCCATACATGGATCATGCCGCAGGTGTTCTTCGGTGGCACCGAGTTCCGGGCCATCCAGTCCATCGCCCAGCAGCTCTCGCAGCTGGGACTGCAACCGGGCGCCGTGGTTCGTCGCGGCAACGGTTCGCGTGGCGTGCTCTCGTTCGCCGACGTGCGCAGCTGGCTGCTCGACGAAGCGAAGAAGGGCCGCACCATCCAGCGCTTCAAGGGCCTTGGTGAAATGAATCCCGAGCAGCTGTGGGAAACCACGGTGAATCCGGAAACCCGGCGCATGCTGCAGGTGGGCATCGAGGACGCCGTGGCGGCGGACCAGATGTTCTCGATGCTGATGGGCGAGGCGGTGGAACCGCGTCGCGAGTTCATCGAATCCAACGCACTGAAGGTCGCGAACCTGGACATCTGATTCGCAAAAAAAAGCATACGCGACATACCAAACGCCCGTTCGAATCACGATCGGGCGTTTTTTTTGAACTCCATCACAGATCCCCGCGACTGGGACAAAAAAGGCTATTTCAAGGCAACCTTTTACCCATAAATAGGTAAGCGCCAACATTCTTCTAACAAGTCATTGTTTTGACTCTCCTTTTTTCTTGCACTGCGACTTGTTCTTAGGAATCGAATCAGGTTAACCTCTGTAGTCCCCCGGAGAGCCGCCTTGTGCGCTGACTCCTACACACCGAGGTCATTCAATGAAACAGGGTTCCCTCAGCAAGTTGGCACTCGCTACGGCGATCGCGCTTTCCCTCGTAAGCGGTGCGGTGGTCGCGCGCGACACCAAGCCCCAGGAAAAGAAAGAAGCGCTGTATCCGAACGCCACGCGTACGGAACCCAAGCTCGACCTCAAGAGTGAGAAAGACCAGAAGGCCATCAACGAAGGTCTCGACGCCGCGAACAACGGCGATAAGGACAAGGCGCTGCAGATCCTGCAGCCCATCGCCGATGGGTCGGGCACCAGCAGCAAGTACGCCCAGGCGCTGGCCCTGCAGGGCATCGCCAACATGAAGTACAACGATGGCGATATCAAAGGCGCCATCACCACGCTGAAGCAGGCGCTCGACATCGGCGTGATGCCGAACGACACCTACTTCCAGCTGAAGTACATGTACACGCAGTTCCTCGTGGCCGACGAGCAGTACGCGCCGGCGCTGCAGTCGCTCCAGGAATGGCGCAGCGAAGGTAAAAAGGAAACCGCGGATTCCTACGGCCTCGAAGGTAATATCGATTACCGTCTCGAGAAGTATCCGGAAGCGATCGCCGCGATCACCAAGGCCAAGTCCATGCCGGACGCGAAGCCGCAGGGTTCGTGGGACCAGATCCTCGCCGCCAGCTACGCCGAGACCGGCCAGGGCGACAAGGCCGCCGAACTCGCGTCGGCGGAGCTCGCGAAGAACCCGAACGATCCCACCGCGCTGAACAACGCCGCCTCGGCGCTGATCCAGGCGCAGAAGTACCAGGAAGCCATCGGCCTGATGGAGAAGGGTCGCGCCGCCGGAGCGTTCAAGGACGAGAAGCAGTACGTGAACCTCGCGAAGGTCTACCTGATCGATGGCCAGGAACATGGCGATCGTCAGGAAGGCAATGCCTCGAAGGCAGCGGCGGTGCTTGAAGACGGTCTGGCGAAGGGCGTGGTGAAGCCCAGCGCCGAGGTCTACAAGCTCCAGGGCGACGCCGCCATCACCGGCGGCAACGAAGCCGCCGCGCTGGCTGCGTACCAGAAGGCCGCACCGCTCGCGAAGGACGGAGAGATCACGCTGAGCATCGCTCGTCTCCAGCTCAGCAAGAACCAGTACGGCGCCGCTGAAAAGTCGGCGACGGATGCCATCAGCAAGGGTGTGCAGCATAAGGGCCAGGCCTACATGCTGCGTGCGGAAGCCAAGCGTGGTCAGAAGAACAAGCAGGGTGCTATCGCGGACATGAAGCTCGCGGCGCAGGACCCTGAAACGTCTGCCAAGGCCAACGCCTGGTTGAAAACCGCAGGTACCGGCAAGTAAGCGCTTGTAAAGACCCGGAAGGGGGGTCTATGGAAAGCCATAAATCCTCCCTTCAGGTGCTATACAAACGCCATATGCTGGTGTAACTTGCTTACCTTTCCGCTTGCAGAAACCAGCGTTTTCGGCAATGTCAAGCCGTTGAACGCCGGAAGAGCAGTGCGGGCTCACTTCCGCTTGATTAGCTCTTGATAGTGACTGATGGCCTCAAGTAACGAATCAACCGGCCAAGCGCCGTTCAGTTGGGGGCGCACCAGTGCGTTGGCAGTTGCCATCGCGCTGCACTCGTTCGCCTTCCTGCTGCTGGTCGCGCCTATGGCGCCGCCCAAGACGCAGGAAAAGCAGAAAGAGAAGGTCGTGCAGGTCGATTTCATCGAACCGCCGCCGCCGCCCCCGCCTCCTCCGCCGCCGCCGCCGGAACCCCCAAAGCAGCCGCCGCCGAAAATCATTCAGCAGGTGAAGCCGCCACCGACACCGCCGCCGCCGGCTCCGCCGCCGCCTGCTGTGGAAGAGGCGAGCACGAATGCCGTTCCGGCACCGCCGCCGGCGCCTCCCGCGCCGCCAGCACCGCCGGCCGACATCGCGCCCAGCGAGAATCTGTCGTACCGTCAGCGCAACCCGCCAAGGTATCCGCCGCAGGCGATTCGTCAGCGGCATGAAGGTACGGTGGTACTTCTGGTCCTCGTAGGTGTCGACGGTTCGCCGAAGGACATCAAGGTCGACCAGTCGAGCGGTTTCCGCGAATTGGACAAAGCTGCGGAGGATGCCGCAAGGAACTGGCGATTCAACCCGGGCAAGCGAGGCGGTCAGGCCGTCGAAGGCTATGCACGTGTCCCCGTTACGTTCAACCTAAATCAGCTGTAAGTTAGTCCTCACACTTACTTACATCTCTGTTCACGCTTGACTTCCCAAGGGTAGCGTTATGTTGCAAGACACCTCCGCTCAGCCTGCTAATCCAGGTCAAAACTCCAATGCCGACGCCCTCAAGCAGATGGGCTTCGACCACCTGATCCACAACTTCGACTTCCTCGGT
>NZ_DASYDO010000048.1:0-25095 GCF_036499525.1 Luteibacter sp.
CACAGGGCCTGTTGCTCTTCGCGAAAAACTGTCGCGCGCAAGGCGCGCTCCTACAAAGAAGGTGTCCCCGGGTGTTATTCCTTGGTAAGAAGCTTCAACGGCACCGCGATCGACTTCTCCACCGGCTGCTTGTCGATCAGCTTCTTAGCCGTCTCAACGCCGAGCCTGCCGATCTCTTCGGGCTGCTGCGCCACCGTGGCGGCCATGCCGCCGCTCTGTACGGCGGTCTTGCCGTCAGGCGTGCCGTCGAAACCGACGACCAGTACCTTCTTGTTCTTGCCGGCCAGCGCCTGCACCGCGCCTAACGCCATTTCGTCGTTCTGCGCGAAGATCGCTTGCACGTCGCTGTGGCCCTGGAGCAGGTTTTCGCTGACCGAGAGACCCTGCGCACGGTCGAAGTTGGCCGGCTGCCTGGCCACGATCTTCATGGCGGTAGCGGCGATCGCATCGTCGAAGCCCTTGCCGCGTTCGCGCGCGGCCGAAGTGCCGGCCACGCCCTGCAGTTCGATGATGTTGCCCTTACCGCCCAGCGCCTTGGCAAGGTAGTCGGCAGCTATCTTGCCGCCGGCGACGTTATCGGAAGCGATATGCGAAGCGACTTCCGCGCCGTCGACACCGCGATCCAGCGTGACGACGGGAATGTTCGCGCGCTGTGCCGACTGCACCGCGCCTGCGAGCGCGGAAGAATCGGTCGGATTGAGCAGGATCACCGACACGTGTTTCTGGATCAGGTCTTCCACGCTGGAGATCTGCCGGGCCGGATCGTCCTGCGCGTCGACGACGACGAGTTGCACGCCGGCATCCTTCGCGGCCTTCTGCGCGCCGTTCTTCAGTTCGACGAAAAACGGATTGTTCTGCGTGGACAGCGCCAGGCCCACCACGGGTGTACCCGAGGATGCGGCGCCGCCCGCGGTAGCGCCCGTCGCCGGTGCGGATTCGCCCGGACCCTGCTGCGAACAGGCGGCGAGCAGCGTGACCGCCGCCGCGGCAAGTAAGTTGAGTTTGCGCATGGTGTGACCCTCGTTGATATTACTGTCGCCTGTCGAGCAGGACGGCGATCAGGATGACGATGCCCTTCACGACCTGCTGGTAGAACGAGCTGACGCCCAGCAGGTTGAGACCGTTGTTCAGGAAACCGATGAGCAACGCACCCACCAGCGTGCCGAACAACCAGCCGCGGCCACCGGCCAGGCTGGTGCCGCCGAGCACCACGGCGGCGATGGCATCGAGTTCATAGCCGGCACCGGCCGTCGCTTGCGCCGAGTAAAGGCGCGACGTGAGCACGATACCCGCGAATGCGGAAAGCAATCCCGAGAGACCGTAGATCGCCAGCTTCATCGGTGAGATGCGGACGCCGGAAAGCCGGGCCGCCTCTTCGTTACCGCCGATCGCAACCACATGGCGGCCGAACACCGTGCCGCGTAACAGGAAGCCGCAGACGATGAACGCGATGAACATCCAGATCACCGGTAGAGGCACGAGGTTGGCGACGTAGCCACCACCGAGCAGCGCGAAGCCGTTGTTGGTGACGGGAATCGGGCTGCCTTGCGTGTACGACAGCGTGAGGCCGCGCAACAGTGTCATCGTGCCGAGGGTCGCGATGAACGGCGCCACCTTGCCCCAGGACACCAGGACACCGTTGATCATGCCCAGGACGAGCCCAAGCCCCAGGCCAGCGCTGACCGCCAGCACCATGCCGTGTCCGCCCGCCATGAGCCCCGCGGTCACCGCACCGGTGAGTGCGAGGATCGCGCCCACCGAAAGATCGATACCACCGGCGAGGATCACGAAGGTCATGCCGAAGGCGATCAGTGCATTGATGGAAACCTGGCGCAGCACCGTGAGCAGGTTGCCCGTGCTCAGGAAATCCGGGCTCAAGACCGAGAGGACGATGAAGAGCAGGATCAGGCCGATCACCGAGCCGAGGCGCTGGAGGAGCGCGGTTGCGCGGCTCCAGTCGAATTGCAGCGTCATGTTACTTGCCTCCAGTGGCGGCGGTCAGCACGGCTTCCTGCGTGGCGCCATGGGCATCGATGAGGGCGGTGGCATGGCCTTCGTGCATCACGAGGATGCGATCGCTCATCGCGAGCACCTCCGGCAGTTCCGAGGAGATCATGAGGATGGCAACGCCCTGTTCCGCGAGTTGGTTGATGATGTGGTAGATCTCGGCCTTGCCGCCCACGTCGACGCCGCGGGTGGGTTCGTCGAGGATGAGCACGCGCGGCTTCAGCGCCAGCCACTTGGCGAGCACCACTTTCTGCTGGTTGCCGCCGGACAGCGAGCGCGTCTCCAGTTCCATGTCGCGCGTGCGGATCTTCAGCGCATCGATGAGGCCGCGCGTCTGCTTCTTTTCGGCAGGACGATCGACGAGTCCCGCGTGCGCGGGTACGCGAGGAAGGCTTATGTTCTCGCGCAGGCTGAGGTCGAGGACCAGCCCTTGCGCCTTGCGGTCTTCGGTGACGAAACCGAAGCCGGAATGGATCGCATCGCTGGGCGAGGTGGGCGTCACGACGACGCCATCGAGGATCACCGTGCCCGACGCCAGCTTGTCCAGACCGAACAGCAGCCGGGCCAGCTCGGTGCGCCCGGCGCCAAGCAGGCCGGCCACGCCGAGCACCTCTCCGGCATGGAGATCGAAACTCACGTCCTTTACCAGGCCGCCGTTCACATGCTCGACCCTCAACCGCACATCGCCGATCTTGGGGGTACGCATCGGATAGCGTGCGTCGAGCGTGCGCCCGACCATCATCTTCACCACTTCGTCGAAGGCGAGGCCGGGAACGGGACGCGTGCCGACGAACTGGCCATCGCGCAGCACGGAGATGCGGTCGCATAGCGCGAAGATCTCTTCCATGCGGTGCGAGACATACACGATGCCTTTCCCTTGCTCACGCAGCTCGCGGATAAGCTTGAACAGCGTCGTGGTCTCGTGTTCGGTCAGCGCCGCGGTCGGTTCGTCCATGATCAGCACACGGGCCTCCTGGCCGAGCGCGCGCGCGATTTCCACCATCTGCTGACGGCCGACCGACAGGCGCTCGACCAGCGTGCCGGGATCGAGATGCTCCATACCTACGCGCGCCAGCCATTCCGAGGCGCGGCGCGACATCGCGCGGCGGTCGAGAAGACCGAAACGATGGATCTCGCGGCCGAGGAACAGGTTGTCCGCGACGCTGAGCGACGGGATGAGGTTCAGTTCCTGGTGGATGATGGCGATGCCATATTTCTCGGCATCGGCGGGCGTGGCGATCGATGCCGCCGAGCCGTCCACCTCGATGCTGCCCGAGTCGGGCGCGTAGATCCCCGTGAGGATCTTCATGAGCGTGGACTTGCCTGCGCCGTTTTCGCCCATAAGGGCATGCACCTCACCCGGCTGCAGCTCGAAATCCACGCCTTCGAGCACCTTCACCGGACCGAAGGCCTTCTGGATGGCATGCATCCGTACGAGGGGCGTGCTCATCGGAAGGTGACGCCCGCATGCAGGATGACGTTCGCATAGGGTGACGTCTCCCCACTACGCACGACGGCCACCGCACGGGCGCTGAGCCGCTTCAATTCGTCGTGGGATACCTCGTCCACGCCGACGCCCTCCTTCCGCAGTCGGGCGGACAGTTCGGCCATGGCGTGGTTCCTTTCGTGGATCTCGCTGGCCATCGTCACCGATTCCACCGCTAGTTCGGTGTACACCGCTTCGAACACCGCGGCGAACGATGGCGTACCTGGAAGCACGGCGAGGTCGACGCAGGGAACGCCCGGAGGTACCGGCAGGCCTGCATCGCCGATCACCAGGGTGTCGGTATGGCCCATGGCCGCGATGATGCGGTTGAGTTCGGCGTGCAGCAGGCCGCTTCGCCTCATGGCTGCGAGGCCAGGAGCGCCGTGACTTCATCGGCGCGGGGCATGCCGCCCTGGGCGCCCAGGCGCGATACGGCGATCGCAGCGGCGGCGCAGGCCTTGCGCACGGCAACCTCAAGGCCTTCCGGCAGATACACCGCGAGTGCGGCGTTGAAGGTATCGCCGGCGCCGGTGCTGTCGACAGCCTCGACCTTGAAGCCTGCCTGATGGCGTGGCTCTTCGTCCTTTTCGCGGAACCACGCGCCGTCCGCGCCGTGGGTCAGCACGACCGGGCAGGGCGCGTGGCGCATGAGGGCGCGAAAGTCGGTTTCGCCTTCCGCGCCGAGCACGGTGGCGAGTTCATGCTGGTTTGGCGTGAGGAAGCGCACGCGTGATAGCCAGTCCATGGGAAGGCGTTGCGCGGGCGCGGGATTGAGGATGACGGGCACGCCTTCCCCATGCGCGATGCGCAACGTGGCCTCGACGGTGTCCAGCGGAATTTCCAGCTGGACCAACACGGCATCGGCGCCACGGACGATCCCTCGGGCGGCCTCCACGTGTGCGGGCGTGACGCGGCCATTCGCCGCGGGCACCACCACGATGCTGTTCTCGCCGCCGGCAACGGTGATCGACGCGGTACCGCTGCCGATGCCCGCGACGCGGCCGACATGCGTGACGTCGACACCTTCGGCCACGAGGCCGTCATGCAGCTGCTGGCCAAACGCGTCGTCGCCGACACAGCCCACCATTGCCACGCTGGCGCCGAGGCGCGCCGCGGCCACGGCCTGGTTGGCGCCCTTGCCGCCGGGAATCGTAAGGAAGCGATCGCCAGTGAGCGTTTCGCCCGGATCGGGGAAGCGTGGGGCGAGGGTGACCAGGTCCATGTTGATGCTGCCGACGACGACGATTCGCGTCATGCTGGTTCGCTCCAGTGCGCACGCGGTGCGCGGGATGACGCACCAATATACGTCGTCGAAGTGCATGCGGCTTTCATGCGCTTACCCTCGCCTACCGGGAAAGGCCCTTCGCTTCGAGCTCGGCGAGGTACGCGGGCCACGCCGTGTCGTAGGCGCGGCCAAGGTGGTAGAGCGTGTCCCACCCGAAGATGCCGCTGGCGTGCCCGTCGTCGAAACGGATCAACACGCCGTAATGGCCGGTGGGCTCGAGTGCGGTGACGCCGACATCGCGCTTGCCCGACACAAGAACTTTCTGGCCCGGGCCGTGGCCCTGCACTTCGGCGCTGGGCGAATTCACGCGAAGGTATTCACACGGAAGGCGGAAGCGCTCGCCATTGTCGAACGCGACCTCGAGGATCCGGGAGGTCGCGTGGAGGACGATGTCGACGGGGCGGGGGTGGGACAAGGGCGTTGGGACTTAGTGAGCGCGGCCGAAGCCGTCGCCGGTGCCTTGTTCGAGCGGAGGAGGATCGCCGGCCACCGCGAGGAGGGCCATGGCGTAGGCGTCTTCCATGCTCACCGTGGAAACCTCGTCCCAGGCGAAGAACGACGGCTCTCGCAGCCATTCCGCGTCGGGGGTGATTTCCTGCATGTTGAAGCCTTCGTCTTCCACGCTGACCACGCGGCCGATGTAGCAGACCTCGGATTCGTCCTCGCTGTCGACGTGCACGCCGATCACCGGGGCGTGCGCGGCAGCCGCCTGCACGACCTGCGAGATGTCGTCGAGTGGGAAGTCGGCCGGTGGTGTCGGCTCGATGCCCTTCATCACCAACGCCTTCTCGAGGAAGGTCGAGTGCTTGTCGGGTGCTTCGAATTCGGAAATGTCGCGATGCCGCATGATGTACATGCCGTCATAGCTGACGCCGTCGCCTACGACCCAGAGGAGGAAGAACTCGCGGCCGACACCGCCGACATAGCCACAGAAGCTGCCGTGCTCGAGTTCGCCGCGCCACAGACGCACCAGCTGCCGGTTGTCCTGCGCTTCGCGCAGGCTGGCTCGCTGACCGTTGGTTTTGAGATGAATGACCTTGCCCATATACGTCAATAGTTTAGCAGAGGGGGTACCCCCCGATGTTCAGAGGATGTAACGGCTCAGGTCTTCGTCCTTGACGAGCGAAGCCAGGTTGTTGTCGACATATTCAGCGTCGATTACGTATTTTTCGCCGGATTTATCGGCAGCTTCGAAGGAGATGCGCTCCAGGAGCCGCTCCATGACGGTATGCAGGCGGCGGGCGCCGATGTTCTCGGTGCGCTCGTTGACCTGGAAGGCCACGTCCGCCAGCCGGTCGATGCCCGACTCCGTGAAGTCGAGGGTCACGCCTTCGGTATCGAGCAGTGCAGCATATTGCTTGGTCAGCGCGTTGTTCGGCTCGCGGAGGATGCGTTTGAAGTCGTCCACCGAAAGGGCGCTCAACTCCACGCGGATCGGCAGGCGACCCTGAAGTTCGGGAATGAGGTCCGACGGCTTCGCCAGCGAGAACGCGCCCGAGGCGATGAACAGGATGTGGTCGGTCTGGATCGGACCGTAGCGGGTGGACACGGTGGAACCTTCAACCAGCGGCAGGAGGTCGCGCTGCACCCCCTCGCGGCTGACGCCCGCGCCGCCCCATTCGGAGCGCTGGGCCACCTTGTCGATCTCATCGATGAAGACGATGCCGTTCTGCTCGGCGGTTTCCACCGCGAGGCTGCGCAGCTCGTCGTCGTTGAGCAGCTTGCCGGCCTCTTCCTCCATCAGGAGCGGGCGCGCCTGGCGCAAGGTCATCTTCCGCTTCTGCGACTTCTGCCCGCCGAGGTTCTGGAACATCTTGCCCAGTTGCTGGCTCATCTCCTCCATGCCCGGCGGCGTCATGATCTCGACGCCCACGTTCATCGCGAAATCCAGTTCGATCTCGCGGTCGTCCAGCGCGCCTTCACGCAGTTGCTTGCGGAGTTTCTGCCGGGTATCGCTGTCGATCGCCGGAGCGGTGCTGCCGGTATCGTCCCAACCGCTGGACTGGCGCCGCGGCAGCAGCGCGTCGAGCAGGCGGTCTTCGGCCGCGTCCTCGGCCTGGCTGCGCACGCGGGCCTTGGCCTGCTCGCGCAGGAGCTTGTACGAGACATCGGCAAGGTCGCGGATGATCGACTCGACGTCCTTGCCCACATAGCCCACCTCGGTGAACTTCGTGGCTTCGACTTTCACGAAGGGCGCATTGGCCAAGGTGGCGAGGCGCCGGGCGATCTCGGTCTTGCCGACGCCCGTCGGGCCGATCATCAGGATGTTCTTGGGCGTGACCTCGTCGCGCATGGCCGGATCCAGCTGCATGCGACGCCAGCGGTTGCGCAGGGCGATGGCCACGGCGCGCTTGGCGTCGTGCTGGCCGATGATGAAGCGGTCGAGTTCATTGACGATTTCGCGGGGAGTGAGTTCGGACATCGCTCAGAGTTCTTCGATCGAATAGTTATGATTGGTGTAGATGCAGATATCACCGGCGATCTTGAGCGCTTTTTCCACGATCGTGCGCGCATCCAGTTCGGTGTTCTCCATCAATGCCAGGGCGGCGGACTGGGCGTAGGGACCGCCCGAGCCGATGGCGATAAGGCCGTGTTCGGGCTCGAGCACGTCGCCGTTGCCGGAAATCAGGAGCGACGCTTCCTTGTCGGCCACGGCCAGCATGGCCTCGAGGCGGCCCAGCCGGCGGTCGGTGCGCCACTCCTTGGCCATTTCCACCGCCGAGCGGGTGAGGTTGCCGCCATGCTTGACCAGCTTCTCCTCGAACAGCTCGAACAGCGTGAAGGCATCGGCCGTGGCGCCTGCAAACCCGGCCAGCACGTCGCCCTTGCCCAGGCGGCGCACCTTGCGGGCGTTGGCCTTCATCACGGTATTGCCGAGGGTGACCTGTCCGTCACTGCCGATGACGACCTTGCCGTCGCGGCGGACGCAGACGATGGTCGTGGCATGCATCGGTTCCATAAGGCGTTCCTTGGGGGAGACGCCAAAGGTGGGGCCGGCCCACCCCCTACCCAAGGATGCAGGAGCTAGGGGCGGCCTTTCCGCTTCGCCCGGGGGTGTGCGGCGTCGTACACCTTCGCCAGATACTGGAAATCAAGGTGGGTGTAGATCTGGGTGGTGGCGATATCCGCGTGGCCCAGCAACTCCTGCACGGAGCGCAGGTCACCCGACGACTCCAGCATGTGGCTCGCGAAGGTGTGCCGCAGCATGTGCGGGTGCACCCGCTTGGCCTGCCCGCTGGACAGCCGTGCCAGCCGTTGCTGCACCGTGCGGGGGCCGATGGGGGCTCCGTTCCTGCCCTTGAACACCGGCTGTTCCGGCCCGGCGGCACCCAGTGCGGCCAGCGCGCGCAAGGCCGCTACCGCGAAGCGCCCCACCGGAAGGATGCGCGTCTTGTTGCCTTTACCTAGCACGCGGACCTGCCCGTCCTCGAGGTCGAGGTCGCGCCAATGCAGGCCGCACAGCTCGGAGAGGCGCAGGCCGCTGGAATAAAACAACTCCATCATCGCCGTATCGCGCGGCGCCAACGGACCGCCGAGGCTGGTTTCCACCAGTGCCTTGGCCTCGTCGGCATCCAGTACCTGGGGCAGCTTGCGCCGCACCTTCGGTCCGCGTACGCCGGCGGCTGGATCGTGGTCAAGGCGGCCTTCACGGGTGAGATAGCGAAACAGCGTGCGGCAGGCGGAAAGCAGGCGCTGGATGCTCGCAGGTTCGAGCCCTTCCCTCGCCTTGCCGTCTTTCCGCGGTGGCGGGCGGTGCAGCCGGGCGATCATCGTCCGCATGCGGTCCGGCGTGAGCGGGTCGAAGCTGTCGAGGCCTTCGGCCTCCATGAAGTCCAGCAGCTTGTCCAGGTCGCGCCGGTACGCCGCAAGCGTATGGGCCGACGGCACCCGCTCGGCGGCGAAGTGGCCGAGGAAGGCCTCGACGGCGGCGCGCGGGGTCACGCCACCTTCCGCGCCCGTTCGATGGCCGAGCCGACCGTGGTCGAGATCATGTCGAGGAACAACGTGCCCATGCCCGGATGGAAGCGGTCCGGATCGGCGCTGCCGATGGCCAGCAGGGCATCGTTGCCGACGCGCATGAGGGCAGCGGAGCGCACGTCGGGCGCAGCGTCGCCGAACAGGCGATGCAGCTTGTCGGGCGCCAGCCGGCCTGCCACGGGATCGGCATGCTCGAGGAACGAAGAGAATTCCGGCAGCCCGGAAGCGCCGTGGGGTTCGCGCAGCAGCCAGGGTTCGTCGGGCAGGCCCGCGAGATCGCCGAAGAACACGAGGCGGATGCGCTCGGACTGGAAATCCTCGGTGAGCCGGCGGACCACGTGGCGCACGGTGTCCTCGATGCCGCTGGCGCCCAGCAGCGCGAGCATCAACCCGTGCACGCGGCGCATCAGTTTCTCGTTGTCGCCGGCCACGGCGGTGAGTTCCCTGAGCTTCGTTTCCAGTTCCGCGTTCTTCTCGCGCAGGCCGCGCAACTGGTGCACGGCCAGGGAAGACGCCGGTCCGTTCGCGCTGGGAAGCACGAGTTCATGGGCCAGCTCGGGGTACGCGGCAAGGAAATCCGGGTGCCTCCGCAGATAGGACGCCACGGTGGCTGGCTTGATGTCGCCGTCGATCGCGGTGTCGGTCATGCGTGTTTCCTCGGATGCTTGCGTGATCAGTGTGCCCCGTTCGCGCACGAACGTCACACTTCGCCTTCGAAGACGAAGGCGGCGGGGCCGGTCATCCACAGCGTATGACCAGGGCCGTGCCATTCGATGGTAAGCGTGCCGCCGGGAAGTTCGACGTCCACGATCGGCGCGGCCAGGCCCAGCGACTGGGCCACGGCGGCCGCGGCGCACGCGCCGGTACCGCAGGCGCGGGTCCAGCCGCTGCCACGTTCGTGGACGCGCAGGCGGATGTGGTTCGGCCCCACGCGTTGGGCGAAGCCCACGTTGGCGCCCTGCGGGAATACCGGATGCGAAGTGAGCACCGGGCCCAGGCGGTCGATCCGCGGATCGGTGACGTCGTCCACGAACACCACGCCATGGGGATTGCCCATGGACACGGCCCCGAAGCTCACGTCCTCACCATCCAGGTGGACGGTATGGACGGCGTGGGGCGGCAGGTGGAGCGGAATGGCGGCGGGCGTGAAGTCCGGTTCGCCCATGTCGACCACCACCCTGCCCTCATCCAGCACGCGAACGGTGACCGGTCCCGACGGGCTTTCCAGGCGAACGTCGGCGTTGCGCTCGATGGCGCCGTCGCGGTACAGCCACGCGGCCACGCAACGCACTCCGTTGCCGCACTGGCCCGACGGCGAGCCGTCCGCGTTCCAGATGCCGTAGTAGTACGCGCAGGACGGATCCCGTGCGGGCTCGATGCTGATCAGCTGGTCGAAGCCGACACCGGTATGGCGATCGGCGAGCGCGGCGACGCGCGCCGCATTCGGGACGCGCGGCGGATCCTCGCGCCAGTCGACGATGGCGAAGTCGTTGCCGATCCCATGCATCTTCGTGAAACGGGAAGGCATCGCGGCTTTACTGCTGGAGGACGGAATTGTACGGCTGGCTCGAGGTGCTGACCGGCGGCGGGGCGAGCGAGGTATCGCCCTGCGCCGGTGTCGCAGCCTGCGGCGTGGCCGTGGTTCCCGCCGCGGGTGGGGGCGGCAGGAAGAGCGGACCCTTGTTGCCGCAACCCGCGAGCGTGGCGACGGTGGCAGCGAGGGCAATCGGCAGGACGAGTCGGCGCATGGGCAACTCCTTTAAACGGCCGTCAGTATAGCCTCGGCCCATTCAAAGCTGCTTTTCGAAGCGGAAGGCATCGGCACCGTCGGCATAGTAGTTCGCGTACTCGCCCATCCTCGTGTAGCCCAGGCGCTCGTACAGCCGGATGGCCACGGCGTTGTCCTTGCGGACTTCCAGCCGCAGAGAGCGGCAACCCCAGGCGCGGGAAGCGTTCTCGGAAGCCTCGATCAATGCCGAGCCGACACCCTTGCCCTGTGCCTGCGGCGCGGCAGCGATCGAATAAAGCCGCGCCACGGTCGTGCCCTTGCGGAAGAACACCACGGCGGTACCGAGGAAGCGGCGATGGTTGGCACTGGCGACGAGCACCAGGGCGCTTTCGCTGTCGAGGTGCTTGCGGTATTGGGCACGGCTGAGACGATCCTGGGCGAAGCTCGATTCCTCGAGGGCGACGAGATCGTCGAGATCGCTGACTTCGGCGCGACGAACGCGCACCGCGGCGGTGACCGGGGGTGGACGCATGCGCTTGGGAACTCCGGCGCGGATGAAGGACGAATGGGATGGGGTGTGCAGGCGCGGCACTGTAGACCTCGGCGAAGCCTGGATCAATGACTTTTTCATGAACCTGTCCGGCGTCCCGCTTGTGCGTCACGCCGCGGGAAGCACACACTGCGCCACCGGCGATACGATCGATCCCAGGCGGGGTCGAAGGAATGGCATTCGCCGCCTGCAGAGGTCACATGAGCCGGCTCGTCATCGTCGTGGAGAAAGCCTCGGACTGGGGCTCGTATTACCCGTCTGCCGATGTCGTCACCGCCATGGATTATCTGCGCCAGCCGGTGGGTGGGGACGACGAGCGTACCCATGTCATCAACCTCTGCCGCAGCTACAAATACCTCGGCACCGGCTATTACGTGTCGCTGCTGGCCGAGGCGCGGGGACATAAGGTCATCCCCTCCGTGCGCACGGTGAACGATCTGCGCCGTCGCTCGCTGTATGGCCTGGATATCGACGACCTCAACCAGAAGCTTTCCAACTTCCTGCCCGCTGGCGGTCGCGACACGACCGACTTCGGCGTGCTGGTGTACTTCGGCGAAACCGCCTACCCGGACCTGCAGGATCTTGCGAGGCAGCTGTTCGACATGTTTCCCTGCCCGCTCATGCGCATCGAGTTCGAGCGCGACCGCGTGTGGCAGGTGTCGTCGATCAAGCCGGTGGGCTTGCAGACCCTCGACGACGCGCAGGAGGATGCCTTCGCACAGGCGCTGGACAAGTTCTCGCGCAAGATCTGGCGCAAGCCGCGTGCCCGGCGACGCTTCCGCTACGACATCGCGATGTTGGTAGACCCGAACGAGAAGATGCCGCCCTCGAACAAGAAGGCGCTGAAGCAGTTCATCGAAGCCGGCAAGCACCTGGGCATCGAAGTCGATCCGATCGGCAAGAACGACTACCAGCGCCTCGCTGAATACGACGGCCTGTTCATTCGCGAAACCACCGCCAGCGACAACCACACCTACCGCTTCGCCCATCGCGCGGAGAAGGAAGGCATGGTGGTGATGGACGATCCCACGTCGATCCTCCGCTGCACGAACAAGATCTTCCTGAACGACCTCATGGTCGCGCGCAAGCTCGCCACGCCGATCACCGAAATCCTCTACCGCGACGACGTGCGGCGCCTGCGCGACCTGCCCGACCGTCTCGGCTTGCCGATCGTGCTTAAGATTCCCGATGGCTCGTTCTCGCGCGGCGTGGTCAAGGTGGAAACCCGCGAGGCGCTGGAGAAGGCGGCGGGTGAGTTGTTCTCGCACAGCGCCCTGCTGATCGCGCAGGAATACCTCTACACCGAGTTCGACTGGCGCATCGGCGTGCTGAACCGCGAGGCAATCTATGCCTGCCAGTACTTCATGTCGCGCGGCCACTGGCAGATCTACAACCACGGCGCGAAGGGCACGGCGAAATCCGGCGGCTTCCGCACGATACCGGTGCGCGACGCGCCCGCCGAAGTGGTGAAGCTGGCGCTCAAGGCCACGCAGACCATCGGCGACGGGCTGTACGGCGTGGACCTGAAGCAGGTGGGCGACCGGCCGGTGGTGATCGAGGTGAACGACAACCCCTCGATCGACGCGGGCGTCGAGGATGCGTACCTCGGCGAAGACCTCTACCTGCGCATCATGCAGGAGTTCCTCCGCCGCCTGGAAATGAAGCGCCTGGGCATCCAGGCCTGATTCCAATCCGGTAGGAGCGCGCCCTGCGCGCGACATCTTCTCGCGCCGCCCCCCCAACCTGGCGCGCCAGCTCCAAGGCACGGCCTCAAGAGATGTCGCGCGCAGGGCGCGCTCCTACGGCCGCGAACGTATCAGCGGCGGAAAAGGGCGGCCAACAACGACATCGGCAGGCCGGGCTTCATCGCCACCAGCACGCTGGCCGGGGCAAGCAGCAGCCAGAACGCGGGCGTCCAGCCGAGGGTATCGCTGTGCCCGGAGAGGGGGGTCAGCAGGAGAAGCAGCGCGCCGCAGGCCAGCCAGGCCAGGGCGATGAGGGCGCGAAGGCGGCGCGGCGAGAGCGTGTCGTGCATGGCGTACTCCGGGCTTCGGTGGCGATGGAAGGAGCCTAGGAACCCGTCGTCTCACGGATCGCGACCGGGCATAATTTGTCCCGAGCATGAGCCCAAGGAGCATCCATGAGCGCTGAAGCGCACCGCTACGCCGTGATCGGTCACCCGATCGCGCACTCGCTGTCCCCGGAGATCCACAAGGCCTTCGCCGCGCAACTCGGCATCCGCCTGAGCTACGAAACCCTTGACGCGGAGCCCGGAGCGTTCGACGAGGCGGTGCGCCGATTCTTCGCCGAAGGCGGGCTGGGCGCCAACGTCACCCTTCCGCACAAGGGCGCGGCCTTCGCGCTGGCCGGCAAGCGTACGGAAGCCGCCACCCTCGCCGGCTCGGCCAATACCCTCACGCCGCTGGTGAACGGCGGCATCGAGGCACACAACACCGACGGCAGCGGGTTCGTGCGCGACATCGCCGAGCGCCACGGCTTCGACCTGCGCGGCCACGACGCCCTGCTGCTCGGTGCCGGCGGCGCGGCCAGGGCGGTGGCCTGGGCCCTCATGGACGCCGGCGTGCAGTCGCTCACCATCGTCAACCGCACGCCCGAACGCGCCGATGTGCTCGCCGATGACATCGGCGAACCCGGCCGCTGCTACACGCGCTACTGGGACGGCCTCGACGGCGAATCCTTCAACCTGGTGGTGAATGCCACGTCCATCGGCGTCATCGGTGGCAGCTTCGACCTGCCGACCTCCATCCTGAAAGACCACTCCACCTGCTACGACCTCAGCTACGGCGCCGCCGCGGCGGATTTCAAAGGCTGGTCGCTCGCCGCCGGCGTGCGTCCGGACTGGTTCCGCGACGGGCTTGGCATGCTGGTGGAGCAGGCCGCCGACGCCTTCGAGCGTTGGCACGGCCAGCGGCCCGATACCGATCCGGTCTACAGGATGTTGCGCCACCGTTTCTGACAGCAACGTATCTGTAGGAGCGCGCCCTGCGCGCGACAGCCTTTCGCGAGAGCCCTTAAGACCGCCGCGAAAAGCTGTCGCGCGCAGGGCGCGCTCCTACCCTGCGGTAGGAGGCGCCGTCTAACGATTTACTGCGCTACCGCCACGCGGCGGCCGCCCTGGAAGCGGTTCGCCGGGATCGTGGTCTGTGTGCCGAGGACCAGGGGCGTGCCCCAGGCGTCGGCCACCTTGAAGTCGGCGAAGCCCTTGCCGGTGCCCTGCCACTCGATCACGCGGTTGTTGGCGTTGCGCCAGAGCAGGTCGGCCATGCCGTCGCCGTCGTAGTCGCCGATGCTGGCCAGCGTGTACCCGGCCGGGATCGCGCGACCGCGCGTTGCGGTGACATTGACGCCGTCGAGGGTCCACCAACTCAACTGCGCATTGGCCGTATCCGTCCAGATCAGGTCCGTGCTGCCGTTGCCGTCGATGTCGCCCACGCCGTAAAGCGTGGCGCCGGCCGGGCGGTCCGGCAGCCTGCGCGACACGAAGCCGCGATGCTGGTCGGCGATCCACAACGTCACGGAGTTGTCGCTGGTACGGGTCCACACGAGGTCGGTATAGCCGTCGCCGTTCGCATCGGCCAGCACCGGCGTCGCATCGCGCACGCCGTTGATCGGCTGGGACACGGCGGTGACGATAATATCGTTCTGCGTCGTCGGATCCAGGTCGAGCTTCCACCAGATGATCTGCGAGGTCTTCGTGTCGAACCAGACCAGCTTCTGATTGCCGCTGGGATCGTCGACGCCGGTACCGAGCAGCTTCCATGTGGAAGGCACGGAGTGGTTCACCACGAAGGTAAAGTAGCCGCCGGTACCGGTCGACACCCAGATGTTCACCCGGTTGTCGCTGCCCAGCAGCACGATTTCCCCGGACTTGAGCGAAAGCACGTTGAGGCCGGGAATGAGGTCGCCGAACGCCGCGACGGTGAGGCTGGGATCGATCGCCTGGGCCTGGTCGTACAGGCTGACCGCGCCCTTCATCGCCACCGAATGCAGCATGCCTTCGGACGGATCGACATAGGCGAAGTCGCTGTAGCCGTCGTTGGTGAACAGGTTGTTGAGCGAGAGGAAGTCCGCCGGGGCGGCATAGGCGCGTTTGGCGGGAGAACCCCAGGCGGCCACCGCGTCGACCAGGTTGGAGGCGTTGATCGTGCCGAGTCCGGTGGCCATGCTGTAGCCCACGTTGGTGCTCCACGCCGGAACCAGCGTGTTCGTCGTCGGATCACCGCCTTCGACGATGCCCACGATGTTGTTGAGCTTGTGGCCGGTATCGCAGTTGGGAGAACCGACGCCGCAGGGCTGGACGATGTCGCCTTCGGTGACGTTGTTGAAGACGCACTCGGGACCGATCGTCGCGCCATTGCTGGCGTTGCACGCGGTGAGCGTCTTCGTGTTCGGCGAACCCACGGTGCCGAACTGGCGCGCGGCGATGCCGTAGAACGCAGGCAACACGTTGCCGCTGCGGTCGCCGGTCGCCTGGTTTATCAGCGTCTGCACGCCAGCCATCGCCGGTGCGGCGAACGAGGTTCCACCTGCCGAATTGGCGAAGACATTGTCGGGATTGTCGAAGTCGCAAGCGGTGCCGCCGTTGGCTTGGTCGGACATGCAGAAGACCAGCGCGTGGCCGAAGATCCCGTTGGCCGAGAACAGCGACACATCGGGCAGCATGCGTGACGTGTGGTTGGTCGAACCACTGATACCGACTTGCTCCACAGGCTGCGCGTACTGGCCGCTGGGACCGCCACCGGCACCGCCGACCTGGAGGAAATCCTGGCCGCGGCCCACGCTGTCGTTGCAGGCGGTGATGCCGTCCTTGTAACCGAGCAGCGTATACAGGTGGCTGCCCGCGCAGCTGTTGTTCCAGGCCATCTCGGGGATATAGCTGATGGCCGACTGGTAGTAGGGCAGGTTGGTGTCGGTCCAGTAGGCGGAAAGCTGGCCGCGATCATTGAAGTCCGTACCGCCCACGGCCACCGCCGATGGCGACGACGCCAGGCCATTCACGGCCGCGCCGGACGTCGTCCAGAACAGCGCGCCCTGGTCGCACTGGGTGGAGCCATCGTCACCGGAGGACACGAAGACGGTCACGCCTTCGGCTGCCGCGGAAGACCAGAGCACGTCCGCCACGTGCGCGTCGCTCGGGTCGGCGGACTCGCAGGCACCGTAGCTCAGGCTCCAGACCGAGGGTGGAAGGCTACCGTCGGGTCCGCCTTCGAGCAGTCGTGCCGCGACCGTGAAGGGACCGAAGCTGGCGCCGCTGTCGGCGCAGGATGCGAGCACGACATCCGCGTCGGGCGCGGCAGCACCCGCCCATTCGGCATCGAGGGCGGCCTCGCCTTCGTCGCCGTTGAAGCCGGGGTCAGCACACGCTTCGCCGCCGTTCAGTGGATGCAGGATGCTGAAACGACCTTTCGCATCCGCAGGCAGGAACGCCTTACGGAAGCGCGCGACGTCGTCGGGAGATACGTTCGTCCGCTCGAGCACCACCACGGTCTGCCCGGCGCCGCGCAAGGCGTTATGGCGCTGCCATAGTGGCTTCACGTTGTAGACCTGGTTGAAGTCCGCCGGCACCATGTCGTACGTGATATTCGGATCGGTATTGCCGGGCGGCACGGTGAAGTTCGGTGTCGCGCTGGCGGCCGTGCTCCACTTGCCGTGCTTGCGGTCGAAGGTGGCCCGGCTCACGGGCGTGTGCTGGGCCTTGGGGAAGAAGTCGTTCAGCGCAACGGCCTGGATCACCGGTGAGAGCGCGACGGGGATCTTCGTCGCCGCGTTGTTGGCGAAGTGCCGGTCGCCGTCCACGTTATAGCGATGCAGCTGCGTGCCGAAGGCTTTCGACACGGCGCCGGCCGGGCCCGAAAACACGATGCGCATGCGATCGCCGGAAACGCCCGACACGGTCATGCCCTGCGACTGCAGCCACTGCTGCACGGACGTCACGTCCTGCAGCGACGGTCCGAAACGTTCGCCCAGTTCCTTCGCGGTCAGCCAATGGTGGAAATCGGGCGACGCCGGGTTGTTCAGCTGCGAGAGATAGGAACGGAAGGCTTTGTCGCGGTCATCGTCGCGTTTCAGTACCAGCGTGATGTGTTCGACCGTATCGCCGGCCGGCATGGCACCCGTGTCGTACTTCGCGATGGCCTGCAGCGGCGCGGTTCCCGGCAGCGCGAAGGTCGAGGTCTTTTCGACATGGGTGGTGACCCGGACCGCGGCTTGCGAGGTCAAGGATTGGGTGGCTTGCCGCAAATCCGTTGCGGCGGAAGCTAACGATAGGCCGCAACCCGTCGTCAGGCTCGCAAGCGCGAGCCAGGTGGTGTACCTGCGTAACATGTGGATACTCCCTTGGCGTGAGTGATGTTTCCCCACCGAGCTCCCTGTTACAGGCCTTCCCCCTAAACGCCACGTGCCAGGGCGATCAGTTCTCCCAAGCTAAACCTGTCGCGTCTGCCACGGGGTGACTCGGATCACATTTGGCCGTCCAGACGTCTCGCCTCGGAAAAAAGATGAGCGTCGTCATGCCATGCCCGGAAGTTCCTGCGAATGGCCCCGCCACGGAACTGCAACAATCGGAGGGGAAGATGGCACGCCCGCCGGGGCCGGCCGACAGGGAGCCTGCCTGGTTGCGGGTGCTCCCCCCCGGATTCCCCCATGTCCAAGCTCGCCCTTGCCGCGCCTCCCCGCCGTGCGGTCGTCATCGTTGTCGCCGTGGTCGTCGTACTGGCCGCGGCCGCCGCGTTCGCCTCGCTGCGTCTTAGCCACCCGGCGACCGCCGCGGCGTCGGATGCCGGTACCGCGACGTCGCCCGCCGGCGACGATGCCGGATCGAGCGGCGTCGATATCCTCCTGGGGCTCGCCCGCCAGGCCACGCGCGATGGCCGCCTCGTCTCGCCACAGGGCAACAACGCGTATGAGTACTACCTCAGCGTGATCCAGCTGGATACGAACAACGCCACGGCCCAGGACGCGTTGCGCGAGACGATTCCGTTCGCATCGCAGGAAATCGAGCGGCTCATCAATCGCCGTGGCCTGGAGGAGGCGCGCCGCGAGATCGCGCTGCTGCGCGATTACGATCCCACCAACTACACGTTGATCATCCTGGGCGCGAAGCTCGACGCCCAGCAACAGGTCGTGACCGCAGAGGACGAGGCCAGGGCTGAGACGATGCGCAGGCGAAACGAGTAAACGGATCATGGAATGAGCGCCGCCACCGGCGCCCATTCGTGATCCGCTTCATGTCCCGGATAGCCTCTTGCGGGGATAATCCTGCCTCCCCCAAGGCAAGGAGCCCCACATGATGAGCCGCATCACCCCCCTCTTCTTCATGGTCGTTCTCGGCGCTGCCGCCGTGAGCGCCTGCCAGACCTCGCCCGCCTCCGCCGCGAAGCCTGTGGCCGGCTACGTCACCGACATGAAAGCCTTCGACGCCTTCATAGCGACGCGCCCCACCCCGGCGCAGTTCCACGCGGCCTACCCCGATGTGATGCTGGTGACGCCGGACATGATGACCACGCGCGAAATGCGCCAGAACAACAGCCGCTACTTCCCCAAGCTGGACGCCGAAGGCCGCATCGCCGGCGGCTCCTTCATGTGATTCCTCGTGGACATGGCGCCAATGACTACAATGGCGCCATGTCCTCCTCGATCCGGCCCTTCAAGGGCTTCCTTCCGCGCCTTGGCGCCCGCGTCTACGTCGACCCCGCCGCTACCGTCATCGGCGACGTGGAATTGGCCGACGATGCTTCCATCTGGCCCGGGGCGGTCCTCCGCGGCGACGTCCATTACATCCGCATCGGTGCCCGCAGCAACCTGCAGGACGGCGCCATCGTCCATGTGACCCACGACGGCCCGTATACGCCTGGCGGCTTTCCGACCATCGTCGGTGCCGATGTCACGATCGGGCACGGCGCGGTCATCCATGCCTGCACCATCGAGGATGGCTGCCTCATCGGCATGCACGCCACGGTGCTCGACGGCGCGATGGTGAAGAAGAACGGCTTCGTCGGCGCCGGTGCCGTGATCCCGCCCGGCAAGGTCGTGGGGGAGCGGGAGCTCTGGCTCGGGAACCCGGCCCGGATGGTCCGCGTGCTCAGCGACAGCCAGGTGGAGCAGTTGTACTACTCGGCCGCCAATTACGTCCGGCTGAAGGATGACTATCTGGCCCAGGCCTGACACCGGTCGCGCCGCTTGATTTGGGTTCGCCTGGGCACCACGCTGGTCGCCTGACTGGAGATCGCCCATGGACACCCCCGCCAACCCCCTACTCGACCCCAATGGCCTGCCCGCCTTCTCGGCCATTCGGCCGGAGCATGTGGAGCCCGCCATCGACGCCCTCGTGGCGGAGCAACGGGCCGCCATCCAGCGTATCGCCGCACCTGGCGGCGAGCGCGATTTCACCCACGTGATGCTCGCCCAGGAGCGCCTGGACCAGACTCTGTCCCGCGCCTGGGCCCCGGTCAGCCACCTCCATTCGGTGGCGGATTCCGAGGCCCTGCGCAAGGCGCACGGCGACGCGGAGGAAAAGCTGACCGACCTGGGCATCGAGGTCGGCCAGAACCGCGACCTCTATGCGGCGGTGCAGGCAGTGGCCGACCGCGCCGACTTCGCTGCCCTTCCGGGGGCCGCCCGCGCCGCGGTGAACCACGCCCTGCGCGATTTCCGCCTTTCCGGCGTGGCGCTTGAGGAACCGGCGCGCAGCCGTTTCCGCGAGATCGGCGTGGAGCTTTCCCGCCTGACCACCGAATTCTCGAACGCGGTGCTCGACGCTACCGAAGCCTGGCACCAGCACATCACCGACGAGCGCGACCTCGCGGGTATCCCGGCCTCGGGCCGCGCCGTGCTGCGCGAATACGCCCGCGAGGAAAACCTCGAGGGCTTCCTTGTCACGCTGAAGCAGCCCAGCGTGCAGGCAGTGCTCACCTATGCCGAAAAGCGCGAGTTACGCGAGGCCGTTTACTACGCGTACCAGACGCGCGCGTCCGACCAGGGCCCCACCAAGGGCAAGTTCGACAATTCGGGACGCATCGAGAAGATCGTCGCGCTGCGCCACGAGGCGGCCCGGCTGCTCGGCTTCGCCAACGGTGCCGAGGAATCGCTCGCGACAAAAATGGCCACCTCGCCGGATGTCGTCCTCGCCTTCCTCCGCGACCTCGCCGCGCGAGCGAAGCCGGTGGCGCGCAAGGAGCTCGACGAGTTGCGCCGCTTCGCCACCGAAGAACTGAAGATCGACAACCTGGAACCCTGGGACATCGCCTTCGCCGCCGAGCGCCTGCGCCAGCGTCGCTACGCCATCGACGAGGAACAGATCAAACCGTACTTCCCCGCGTCTGCCGCGATCGACGGCCTCCTTATGGTGGTGGAACGCCTCTACGGTATCCGCTTCGCACCGCGCCATGACGTCGATACGTGGGACAAGGAAGTGACGTACTACGACCTTATCGACGCCGACGGCAGTGTTTTCGCCGGTGCCTACCTGGACATGTACGCGCGGTCGGGCAAGCGCGGCGGCGCCTGGATGGACGTCTGCGCGGCGCGCTTCCGCGATGGCGACCAGTTGCAGTTGCCCATCGCCTTCCTCACCTGCAATTTCCCGCCGCCGACCGAAGGCTCGCCGGCGCTGCTCACCCACGACGACGTGCTTACCTTGTTCCACGAATTCGGCCACGGCCTGCACCACATGCTGACCGAGGTGGACATTCCCTCGGTGGGCGGCATCGACGGCGTGGAATGGGACGCGGTGGAACTGCCCAGCCAGTTCATGGAGAACTTCGCCTGGGACCGTGAGGCATTGCGCTCTTTCGCCAGGCATTACGTCACGGGCGAACCGCTGCCGGACGAGCTGTACCAGCGCATGCTGGACGCCCGCCACTTCCACGCGGGCCTGTTCCTGGTGCGCCAGCTGGAGTTCGCCCTGTTCGACTTCCGCCTGCACCTCGAGTACGACCCCGCGAAGGGCGCGCGGCCGCTCGACGTGCTGGAAGAGGTACGCCGCGAGGTGGCGGTACTCCATCCCCCGGCATGGCAGCGGTTTCCGCACGCCTTCACCCACATTTTCGCCGGCGGCTATTCGGCCGGTTATTACAGCTACCTCTGGGCGGAGGTGCTTTCGGCCGATGCGTTCGAGGCCTTCGAGGAAGCCGGCGTACTCGATCGCGCCACGGGCGAGCGCTTCCGCAGGGAAGTGCTGGCGGTGGGGGCGACCCGGCCCGCCCTGGAGTCGTTCAAGGCCTTCCGTGGCCGCGAACCGCTTCCGGACGCCCTGCTGAAGAGTTACGGACTGACTTGATCGTGTCCTTTACAATGGCGCGATGAAGATCGCGTCATGGAACGTCAACTCGCTCAAGGTCCGGCTGCCCCACCTCCAGCAATGGCTGGCGGAAGCGCAGCCGGACATCGTCGCCCTGCAGGAAACCAAGACCGTCGACGAGAAGTTTCCCGTCGACGAGATCGCGGCCATGGGCTACCGCGCCGTGTTCTCGGGGCAGAAAACGTATAACGGCGTCGCCATCCTCGCGCGCGGCGAGCTTACCGATATCGTGACCGACATCGAGGGCCTGGACGATCCGCAGCGGCGCATCCTGGCCGCCACCGTCGGCGACATCCGCGTCGTGAACCTCTACGTGGTGAACGGCAAGGCGATCGGTGACGAAAAGTACGCCTACAAGCTGCACTGGCTCGCGAAGGTGCGCGATTTCCTCGCGGGCGAAATCGCCCGCCATCCCAGGCTGGTGGTGCTGGGCGACTTCAATATCTGCCGCGATGACCGCGATGTGTACGATCCGGCAGCGTGGGGCGAAGACATCTTCTGTTCGCCCCCGGAGCGCGCCGCCCTGCAGGCGCTACTGGATGTCGGTCTTCATGACAGTTTCCGGCTTTTCGCCGAAGATGCCGGCCTCTTCAGCTGGTGGGACTATCGCCAGGCGGCCTTCCGTCGCAACATGGGTCTGCGGATCGACCTCATCTTGATCAGCGATGCGCTTAAATCCGTCGCGACCTCGTCGATCATCGACAAGGCGCCGCGCAAGTGGGAACAGCCATCCGACCATGCGCCCGTCGCGCTGGAGTTGAACCTTTGAATACACCGAAGTCCGAATGGCCGAGTTCCCTTGACGACAAGGAACTCGAAGAACTCGACACCTACCTGCGCGCGCACGGCAGCGATGGCGACCTCATGCTCGACGGCGTGCACGGGCTGCTCTCCGCGGTCGCCATCGGCCCGCTCGAGGTGAAGCCCGAGGAATGGCTGCACGAGGTGCTGCACGTCGCTTTCGACGACGAGAACGAAGGCAATCGCGTGCTCGCCCTGCTGGCGAAGCTCAATGATTCGATCAGCGCGGAACTGGACGTGGATGCGTACGAGCCGATCCTCGGCGAGGTGGACACCGAAGAAGGTCCGCTGCTGTCGGCGGCCGGCTGGTGCGAAGGCTTCAGCCGCGGCATCGACATGCGCGCCCAGGTCTGGGAGAACCGCCTTGCGGAAGATCCCACGCTGATGCAGTTGCTGGGACCAATCATGGCGTTGGCTGTAGACGAAGGCGTGCTCCAGGCGGATACCGAATTCGAAAAGCTCACCGACGACGAATACGACGAGTGCCTGGGCCAGCTGCCCGAGGTACTCAACGCCGTCGGCGATTACTGGCGCGAAACCCCACCCACCGAAGCCGAACTCCAGGCCCTCACCCGCCCCCGCGTGGAAGGCGAAGACGGCCCGCCCCGGCATCGCGCCGGCCATTGGGTCCACTGAATATCGCGAAACGCATCGTTCACCGTACAACCCTTGGCTTGTGTTCCGCCAAGCGGCATCTTTGGACGAACCAAGGAGTCCGCCATGACCACCCAACGCCACATCATCCGCCGCGTACGCGGCATGGACACGTCCGACGGCGCCGGCGTCAAGCTCAAGCGCGTGATCGGCCAGCCAGCGCTCGATATGCTGGATCCCTTCCTGCTGCTCGATGAGTTCCGCTCCGACCAGGCCGGCGACTACATCGAAGGTTTCCCCGAGCACCCGCATCGCGGCTTCGAAACGGTGACTTACATGCTCGCCGGCCGCATGCAGCACGGCGACAACCACGGCAACCGCGGCGATCTCGGCCCGGGCAGCGTGCAGTGGATGACGGCCGGCCGCGGCATCCTGCACTCGGAGATGCCCCAGCAGGAGGAAGGCCTGATGTGGGGCTTCCAACTCTGGGTGAACCTCCCTGCCGTGGACAAGATGGTCGAGCCGCGCTATCAGGACATCCCGCCGGCGTCGATTCCCGTCGTGCAGCCGGCGGAAGGCGTGACCGTGCGCGTGGTGGCCGGTGAACTCGCCGGCGCGACGGGCCCGGTCAGCGGGATCAGTACCGCGCCGGTGTATCTCGATATCGCATTGGATGCCGGTGCCCGCTTCGACCTCGCACTTCCCGCGGGACACAATGCCTTCGCCTATGTATTCGATGGCGAGTCCGCAACGGTGGCGGGCGAATCGCTGGCGCGCAGCGAACTGGCCGTGCTCTCGAAGGGCGACAGGGTCAGCTTCGCCACGGAACGCCCGGCGCGGGTCCTGCTTGTCGCGGGCCGTCCGCTGGCCGAGCCGGTCGCCCGGTACGGCCCGTTCGTCATGAACACGCAGGCACAGATCCACGAGGCGATCGCCGATTTCCGCGCTGGCAAGTTTTAGCGGGCGCGAGAACCTGCGGCCACGAAGCGGTTGTCCAAAAAAGGGGTCAGACTCTGACCCCTTTTTTGGTAATCTGACAGGTATGTCCAGACTAAAGCACGCCTTTCTCTTCGATCTCGACGGCACCCTGGTCGACAGCGTTTACCAGCACGTACTCGCCTGGAAGGAATCGCTCGACATGGAGGGGATCGACCTCTCCGTGTGGCGCATTCATCGGAAGATCGGCATGAGCGGTGGCCTGTTCACCGACATCCTTCTCCGGGAAACGGACACCGAGATCACCCCTGAGCGTATCGACCGCCTGCGTCGCAACCATGCGGCGGCTTACGGGCGTCTCGCCGAGGCCGGCGCGGTCAAACCCCTGCCTGGTGCCGTGGAACTGCTGGCCTGGCTGACCGACGCGAAGATTCCGTGGGCCATCGCCACCTCGGGGCGGATGGAAACGGCCGCTCACAACATCGCCGCGCTCGGCGTCGATCCGGCCAAGGTGCCGGTCGTGACGCGCGACCAGGTCCGCCATGCCAAGCCGGACCCGGATCTCTTCGTCACCGCCGCCGAACGGCTGGGCACCGATATTCGCGATGCCATGGTGATCGGCGACGCCATCTGGGACATGCTGGCCGCCCAACGGGCCCGGGCTCTGGGAATTGGCCTGCTTTCGGGCGGTTACGGGGAAAATGAGCTGGAGCGCGCCGGTGCCTACCGGGTGTTCGAGGACCCCGCCGACCTGCTTCGCCACATCGACGAAATCGCCGCGCGAAGCTGAACAGATTTAATGAGTTCCCGTCAGCGTTTAGGCGCGGGACGGGTAGGGATTCGTAGCATTGGCCTGTACACAAAGGATTTGATTGACCATGCGCTTTTTCCTCACCGCGGTTCCGCTAACGGTCGCCTTCATTATCGCGGCCTGTTCGCATTCGGAACCCTCCGCGCCAGCCGCCACCCCGGCGGCCGCGTCCACGGCCGCCTCGCCCGCACCGGGAAAGACCGCGCCGGCCAACCCCGCCCTCGGCTCGCCCGAGTGGTACGCCTGGGTAGACAAGACCCTCGCCGTAAGCGACGACGGGCACGGGCCGGCAGCCGGTAGCGACGAGTGGAACCAGGCCGTGAACCGGAAACTGGGTCAGGAAGCGCCGCAGGTCCCGCCCGGCTCAGCTGAATGGCAGCAGGCGGTAGACGCCCTGCTACGTACGCGCGTGGCGACGCACTGACCCACGCGATATCACGTCGCACTGACCCGCGGGATACCACGTCGCTCTGACCCGCGGGATACCACGTCGCTCTGACCCGCGGGATACCACGTGTAGGAGCGCGCCCTGCGCGCGACAGGTTTTGGGGCCGTGAGCAGCAGGTCCTGCTGCTCTTCGCGAAAGTCTGTCGCGCGCAG
>NZ_DASYDO010000049.1:0-17206 GCF_036499525.1 Luteibacter sp.
GACCATGATCATCAGTGCACCGCCAATGGCCGCCGCGTTCTTCCAGGGCACGCTGGGGCAGTTCAACTCGTATTCGCCGTTTGGGCATATCAAGCCTGAGCCGGCGGGGCATGGGGGTGGCGGGTATGGGCCGCCTGGGTCCCCGACTTACATTCCCCCGACCACCCACAACGCTTCGGATAGAACCGCCGCGACGGGCGGAAGTACCAATCCGTTTAGCCAGTCTTCGGCAATGGCGCTATCTTCGTCGGGCTATCAAGCCGGTCCCGAAGTCATTCCACAAAAAGATCGAACACTTACATGAAAAGAATCACATCCTGGGCCGTCTTTATCTGCACCATCTTTCCTGCGATGGTTACCAGTGTTCATGCTCAGTGCGCGACCGGAGTGAACACGGGTGGGGGTAACTGCGTTCCCCCGGATGTCGCCGGAATGCCTGATTACCGGCCGCCTGATTACGGACCACCCGCTCAGCCGCCGCCGCGGTGGGCGGATTCTTGGGGCGCCATCGTCCTGGATGCTAAGGGTGGAGCGAAAGGCGTAGCGACCGACAAGGAAAGCAAAGGCGAGGCAGTCCGTGACGCAATGGCCGAATGCCAGGCCACTGGTGCTAAAAACTGCAAGGTTGAACTCACCTATTACAATCAATGTGCAGCAGTCGCTTGGGGCGACCAATCATTCGGGATTGCAAATAATCCGTCTATCGAAGGAGCCTCGAGCGCTGCCAACACCGCATGCAAGCGAGGCGGAACAGGCTGCAGGACCGTTTATACCGCGTGTAGCGTAGCGCGCCGCATTCGATGAAAGTCACCGCGGCTTTTTCAGGTCATGCTGTTTCGGCCGCACACAATCCAACAGAAGATGAAGCAAGGGATGGCGCAAAGAAGTCTTGCACAGGGTTGCAACGTAGAACTTACATATCAGAAGTCCGATATACAAAGCGACACGGATCACCCAAAGGACACTGGATACACGTGAGAAACTGCCCGGCAGCCCGGAAAGACTCGTGGGCCATGCAACGCATGGGTACGCTAAATGTCCGTGATGTAGGTGGAGGAATGAATGGAGACTGGTTTACGGACGCCCTTGAAGAGAGGGCATGAGGATACGACCCGATGAATCGTTATTTCGGCATCCTGTTGTTCGTTCTTTTTTCCACGCTGGAGCTTCCAGCCGCTATCCACGCCACACAAGCGCCCCATACCGCCTCGACGTCCGACACAGGGGACAAAGGAAGCAAGATGGACGACCTTAAATCATTCGCGGTTGGCGGGGCGAAGATCCTCGAATCCACGGCTGGCGATTTAAAGGGGGACGGTTCCGACGGCGTCGTGCTGGTGCTCGATCCACCGTCGACAGCGGCATCCGCGTCCACCGATGGCCCGTCGCGCATCGTGACGATCCTTATGCGCGACGCCGCAGGGAAACTCCATCAGGTCGCATCGAATGCACGCCTCGTCCCTTGCGCGACCTGCGGTGGCATCGCTGGCGACCCCTATGGCTACACCCGTATCGAACACGGCCGCTTCATCGTAGCCATCGGCGGAGGCAGCCGCGAGCGCTGGTCCGACGAATTCACCTTCGCCTACGTCCCCGCGCGTAACAACTGGTTCATAACGCACGTATCCCGGCGCGTCGAGGACAGCGATACGGGAGAGCACAAGACGATCGACCTGAAGGCCGGCGACCTGGGCGATATCGCTTTCGGCGATTTCGATCCGTCGCAGATTCCTGAGGTGGCATTGCCCTGAGGGGCATCGACCTGCCCGGAGGGGCGGGCCTGGGGCGAGCAGGGAGCGCCGCCGAACGTGGTAGTCGGACAGGAGCTACACATGGCGATTGATCGTGAATCACAACTGCTCGCGGCGGCGGCTGCGGCAGGCATCACCCGGCCCAAGGAACTGGCCAACTTCATGGCCCAGGTTTCCCATGAATCCAATGGGCTCAACCGGCTGGAAGAGAGTTTCCGTTACACGCGAAACATCGCGCAGATTCCCGTGCAGTCGGCATGGCGCGAAGGCGAGAAGTCCCTTGAAATCGCTCGCCTGGGCGCCCTGCAAGGGCGACCGGAGAAGCTGGCGGAACTCATGTACGGCGGTCGCAACGGCAACGATCTTCCCGGCGAGGGTTATCTCTACCGTGGTCGCGGCTATATGCAGCTAACGGGCAAGGACAATTACCGGGCGGCAGGCGAAGCCCTGAACCTCGACATGGTGAAACATCCCGAACTGGCCGCGGAACCGAACAACGCGGCACGCATTGCCGTCTGGTACTGGCAGAATCGCGTGCCTGAAGCCGCACGCGAGGACGTCAAGGCAGCGACGCACGCGATCAACGGACGGTACAACGGACTGGAAAATCGGCGGGAGCGGTTCGCGGCTTGGGAGAAGCGCCTGACGCCGGAGGTCACGAAGAAGATCTCGGAGCATCGTACCGATACCGGGCATGACACGCTCTCCGCCATCGAGCACGCCGGGGATCTGGCGGAAGCCGGACGTCGTCATCACCCGCATCATCACCACCATGCGCATGGACCGGGGTATCCACCCGCACCGGCACCGGCGCTGACCCATACCTCGCACCGCGACTACCCGCTGTTCCTCCAGGCGCAGGATGCCGTGCATCGCCTGGACGCGGAGCATCGACGCGAGCCCGACCAGCGCAGCGAAAATCTCGCCGCGGCGCTCACGGTCGCCGCTCGTCGCCAGGGCATGCAGCGCATCGACCACGTGGCACTCAGCGCGGATACCACACGAGCCTATGCCGTGCAGGGCGATTCGCAGTCGCCGCATAAGCAGGTGGCCGAGGTCGCCACGCAGCAAGCGACAGTTACGTCCGTGGAACAGAGCACACAGGCGCTCGCGCAACATGCCGCCAAAGCGGCGCACGAGCAGCACCAGGACCAGCAGGCGAGCCAGCAACAGGCATCGCCAGCCTTGCCACCGCTTTGAGAGGAATAACGATGCGCACGCTTAACCTGCCCCACTGCTGGCACCTCTATCGCGTCAAAGACGATTCGCTCTAACGGAGGACGCACCCATGCCATATCAGGACGTCATGAATGTCATCCTGCCCCACCAGGGGAACCGCTCGACACATATGACCGGTCACAACGCCGATTCGCCTTTCAAGCACGTCGCCGAGGTGTATACGCAGCAGGCCGCCCAGGCTGTACCGGGAGCGGGACCATGAAGACGAGGCTCAAGCCAGCATACATCGCCTTCATTTCTCTCCTTCTGATCCTCTCCACTTACGCCTGCGGTGCCTCCATGAAAAAGCCCGACATCAAGCTCAACCCGAACCCGCGCATGCGCTACGAGATCACTATGACGATCCACGGCGCGCCGGGACCTTTCGATCGGATCGAAGGCAGCATCGATTACAAAGTAGGCAATCCTGCCAGCGTACCCCTGACGCCTTTTTCTGGCGCGACCGTGGAGCCTCAAAGGCATGAGACCGTTGAATTCCGAAAGGTCGGTGAAAATGTCTACAAAGCCGAAATCTACGCCGACATGTTCCTGGACGAAGACTATTTCGGCCAGGGCGTATGTCATTGGGTAGTCGAAGGTCTTAGTGCCGACCTCATTGTCGGCTCACACAACCTGAGCCCTGCCATATTCAGGGACGACATCTTTTCCGGTGCGACGATAACGCGATATTTCGCCAATATCTCATATACATTCCGGGACAGATCGTCGATCGACATTGGAAGCAGCGACCCGAAGGACTACAAGCGACCCGATGACACGTTCTCGGTGACCCTTAGCTCCACGGAGAGCTTTCCGTGAGCATGCGGTCGACGGACTACGCCTTACTGGCGAAGGAAAGTTATCAAGATCCAACCCTGAATAAAGTATTCGAACGCGATGGCATTGCTTATGCCGCCATCGACACCATCGACGATCCGACCACGGGTTTTCAAGCCACGGCGTATCAGCGTCAGGATACCCATGAGATCGTCATCGCGTACCGGGGAACCGAGTTTGATCGCGAGCCCGTCCACGATGGCGGCGTTGACGCCGGGATGGTGCTTCTCGGTGTCAACGCCCAACAGCCCGCAGCTGCCGAGTTCACCCAGCGTGTGTTGAAGCATGCCGCAGAGGAATCTGAAACCCTTTCGAAGCCTATCCAGGTAACCGTTACCGGCCATTCGCTGGGTGGCACGCTTGCGGAAATCAACGCAGCGCAGTTTGGCCTTCGCGGCGAAACCTTCAACGCTTATGGCGCAGCAAGTCTCTTTGGTGTTCCTGATGGCGGCAACCAGGTCATCGACCACGTCCGTGCCGGCGACGTGGTAAGCGCCGCCAGTCCGCATTTCGGCGAGGTCCGCGTCTACGCGGCACAGCAGGATATCGACACCCTTTCCAAGGCAGGCTATCGCGACGACAGCGGCATCCTTTCACCGCGCAATCCGATCAAAGCCATGGATTTCGACGCCCACGCCATCGACAACTTCGTGCCGGATAGCAAGCTGCTCGGACAATCGATCATCAGCTCCGAGAGCCAAGCCCGCTACCGCGCACACGAAGGCATGATCGATCGCTACCGTGACGACGTCATGGACATCCGCAAGGGACTGTCGGCATCGTGGGAAGTGCCAAAGGCGATCGGGGAAGGCATCGACTGGCTTGGACATGAAGTGGTGAACGACGTCGCAGCTGCGGGCCATGCCGTGGAACACGCCGCGCACGAAGTAGTGGATGGCGCGAAACGCGTGGGCCATGAAATCGCCGAGGATGTCAGTGCCGCGGGTCACGCCATCGGCGGCAAGGTGTCTGGCGCGTGGGACACCCTGATCCATCCGGGGTCATGGTTCGACCACGATAAGCCGGCACCTCGCGTCGATCAGCCGGAGCATCTGGACCATGCCCTCTTTCTCCAGGCACGCGATGGCGTCGGTGAGATCGACCGTCAACACCAGCGACCTTCGGATGAACGCAGCGACCGGCTCGCTGCATCGCTGACCGTCGCGGCAAAACAAGGCGATCTTCAGCGCATCGACCATGTGGCTCTCAATGGTGATGCCACCCGGGCTTACGCGGTACAGGGTGACCCGAAGACGGCTTTCAAGCGGGTCGCCGAAGTAAACACCCAGGAGGCGATGGCCACCCCCTTGGAAAAGAGCAGCCAGCTGCTCTTGGAACTGGGCCAGGCCCAACAGCAGGGCCAGCAGATGACGCAAGCCGCCGAGCAACAACAGCAAACCACAAGACCGCAGCCGGGCATGTAACCGGCAGGTGCACACCCTTTCATCGAAACAGGACTTGCTATGAAAACATGGATCTTCCTGGCAGCCGCGACGTTCGCCGGGGCCGCCACAGGGCAGTCGGTCAGCTACCGCGACAACGACCCGTTTGTCTTCTGCGCCTATGGCTTAAAAAACCCCGATAGGTGCTGGTGGCCGATATCCGCGGCGGCGGGTACCTTCATGTGGGACCCCACATGCAATCCACCCAACACACCCTACGGTCGTCCCAGGACTCCGCAAGACTACGCTTCCAACGCCGAATGGCTGTCTGTATGCACGGGCGTGGGCGAGGGCAAGTGGGAAGGCGCCGGTACCGGCGAGCAGTACCCTTACGATCACTGAGCGACGTCCATGACCAAACATAGGGGATATTGGGCGCTGGGCCTCGTTATCGTGGCCCTCGCCATCGGAGAGTACTTCGCTGGGTACCTGACGCTGCTTTTCCTCGGCCTGCGCGACGTGCCGTTGGAATGGAAGACGTTCTTCGAGTACGCGAAGTCTTTGGGAATGCCTGAGTTCCAACCGTATGTGTGGCGAATCGAAACGGCGGGCCTCATCGGCTTCGTGCTGCCGCTCATCGCCTGGTGCGTCGTGCTCTACTTCCTGATGAAGCCGAAGAAGCAGGCCATGCATGGCGACGCACGCTTCGCGACCGCATCGGACCTGCGCAAGCAGAACATGCTGTCACCCGCGTCCAACGGCATCCTCGTGGGCAAGTTCAAGGGCAACCTCGTCCGCCTGCCCGGTCAGCAGTTCGTGATCCTCGCCGCGCCCACCCGCTCGGGCAAGGGCGTGGGCGTGGTGATACCGAACCTGCTCGACTACCAGGAGTCGGTGGTCGTGCTGGATATCAAGCAGGAGAACTTTGACCTGACGAGTGGCTGGCGTGCGTCACAGGGGCAGGAAATCTATCTGTTCAATCCGTTCGCCGAGGATCGGCGCACGCATCGGTGGAACCCGCTGAGCTATGTATCGAAGGATCCGGCCTTCCGCGTATCCGACCTCATGAGCATCGCATCCATGCTCTACCCGGATGTCTCGGAAGACCAGAAGTTCTGGGTCAGCCAGGCACGGAACGCGTTCATGGCCTTCTCGTTATACCTTTGCGAGAAGTGGGACGACGACGAGGCAAAGGGTCGCCCTGAAATCGTGCGTAACAAGCCTACGCTGGGCATGATCTATCGCCTCTCCTCCGGCGACGGCACCGACCTTCGCGAACTGTACACGCGGTTGTCGAAGGACCCCTGCCTCAGCGCCAATGCCCAATCCGCATTCGCCAACATGCTGTCCCAGGCCAACGAGACGTTCGCTTCCATTCTTGGCACCTTCAAGGAGCCTCTGAACGCCTGGATCAATCCGGTGCTGGATGCGGCGACCAGCGAGGACGACTTCCTGCTCACGGATGTGCGCAAGAAGAAGATGACGATCTACATCGGCATCCAGCCGAACAAGCTGGCCGAGAGTCGCCTGATCGTGAACCTGTTCTTCAGCCAGCTCATCAACCTCAACACCAAGGTGCTGCCGCAGAACGATCCCGCGCTGAAGCACCAGTGCCTTCTGCTCATGGACGAGTTCACCTCGATCGGCCGGGTGGAAATCATCGCCTCGGCCGTGTCCTATATGGCGGGCTACAACATCCGCCTGCTGCCCATCATCCAGAGCATGGCCCAGCTCGATGCCACCTATGGCAAGGATGTCTCCCGGACGGTCATCACCAACCACGCCTTGCAGATCGTGTACGCACCGCGCGAGCAGCAGGATGCCAACGATTATTCCGACATGCTCGGCTACACGACGGTGCGGCGCGAGAACGTCACCAGGAGCAAGAAGGGCGATGTCTCGCGCAGCCATAGCGAGGAAAAGCGCGCCTTGATGCTGCCGCAGGAACTGAAGGCGATGGGCACGGAAAAAGAGGTATTCCTCTATGAGGGCATTCCTCATCCGGTGATGTGCGACAAGATTCGCTATTACCAGGACAAGCACTTCACGTCGCGGCTGATGAAGAAGGTGGACGTACCGCAACTGGCTGTGTGAATCGCTCGAGTGGGCGGGGTTACATGCTCCGCCCACGGCTCATCTGGCGTTGCATCGCCAGCTGCTGCGACTGTTCCAGTTGCGCCCGCTCGGCCTCCATCGCCTGCTTGTCCAGGCGTTCGGCCAGGGCCATGCTCTCCTCCTTGGGTGGCGGCGTCGTGTCGAGGCTGACCTCTACCCGCCTGCCGTATGCACTGGTACAGGTAATACGGTCGTTGTCGCTATCCACGGTCCGCAGGTCGTCGGGGCTGTGGATGCCGGCGCGGCGTGCCTGCGTGGCCATCTCCGCCACCTTGTCGTCGGTCACGTCGATAGGTAGCTGCTCACGCATCGCGGCGTAGACCGGATCGTCATCCGGACCGGGGAGTGTGGACGTCGGCGTGGTTTCGGCCAATGGATGCGGCGAGGCGACCAGCTTGCCGGGGTCGTCCGGATGGAAGGCGTCGCGGGCGGCGGCGCGTTGCAGGCGAAGCTCCCGGGTTTCTTCCAGACTCCGCAGGGTCGTCGGATCCACGTCGTGGAACTGATCGTGTCGCACACCGATGGTCGGTTCGTTATGGTGGATTTCCATCCATTCGCCGTTCCGGTCCCGGGCGTAGTAGTGGTCGGTACGGCCAATGATGTCCGGCGACTCGTGCGCGCGTTCGCGAATCGCGTCGACGTAGGCGGCGGCCATGTCCCTGGCGTAGGTGGCGCGTTCGGAAGCCGGCATGTCCTGCGCGGCGGCGAGACTGAGCAGGGTGTCCTTGCCGCGGTGCAGGCCCAGGGCGTCGCTGTTGAGCATGCCGGCCCAGACGGCTTCGACATGGGCCTCCCTGATGGTATCGAGGGCTCCCTGATCGAGCACTTCGCCACGGGCTGCCATAGCCTGTTGCGCACGCTCGGCCTCCTTCATACCTGCGGCGCGACTGGCCTCGAGTAGTTTGCGCGGCGTCCAGGCATCGGCCTCGACACCGATGGTGTCGAACGACTTGTCGTGCGCATCCTGAATGTCTTTTGCCGGTAAGTTCAAGGCAAGGTCAGCGCGTCCGTCTCCCATGGCCGCCGAGCGGTGTTTAAGGTCCCGCTCCATCAGATCGATGCCAAAGTGGTCCCACTCCCGCTCGCTGAGCACCCTATGGTTATGCTCGCGTGCGTAATTTTGCGCGTAGACGTTCGCGGTGGCGCCGGGCATGTTGTCGTTGCGGACTACGCCAAGCGCCAGACGGCCATATCCATCGTTATCGGGTAATTGGGCAAGGTAATTCCAGTAAAGCTCACGATTCCCGGTCTTTTCGTAATACTTAAGAATGGTCAGATCGTCCTGGGTCAAGCCATGGCGGGGCTTCATTCGCTGACCTCACCTTGACGGAGGATGTCGCGAACGCTCGTCTCGATCCGCTGCCAGTCCGGCATGACCGCACGCTGGTAAGACAGGTTCACCCTGGCCTTGTACTCGGGAATGAGAAACGAGTGGTCACAGGTCGCCCGCCGGAACACCTCCGGTTTGTGGCGCAGCTGTCCGTTTTCGATCACCACACCATCCGGAATGACGGCCGGCGAACACGTAATCACCGTGCGCGGAATGCCGTCCGACCCCATGTCGAGATACCAATCGTCGTTCGAAGAACTGTCCGGCTCGCCGGCACGTGTGTCCGGGCCATACAAGGCAAGATAGAAGCGCTTGAGCTTGGCGAAGTCGGTGTAGTACGGCGTCAGCCCATGCACGGGCTCTCCCTTGATTCGCAGGTCGAGGTTGTCCGCCGGGTCGGCACGCTGCATCGGATCGTCGGGCACGATGGGCTCGATGTTGCGCTTCAACCGCGCGCGATATTGTTCATCGGTCAATCTGTCGAGATGGTTGATCGTGATCCTCAGACTCGAAAGGAACGTGTTCTGATCCCGATAGATGTAGACGTCCGCTGGCCACGGTTCAAGCGATGGCCAACGCAGGATGAAGCTTATGGAGGATCCATCCCCCTTGGGCTGGTGTAGCCCCTTGAAAAGCGTCTTCGACAGCCGGAATCGTTGTGGTCCTAGTCGGGCGTGCCTCAGGTGGTCATCGGTACGACTGACCGGCACGCCCGACAGCGGCCGCTCCGCCGATGCCGTGCCCAGCGGCGCGGGCGCGGAGCACCCGGCAACCAACGAGGCCAGCAACGCGGCCAGCGGTTTGGGGAAGGACATCGCCTCTCCTTGGGATTCCATCGGGGGTGTGGGCGCGGAGCGCGCCGATGCGAGAATCCGGCAACGCACCGGACTTAGCAGCGAACGGCTCACTACGATCTGATCCTGTGCACGCAGAGCCAGCAGGTCGTCCACGGATACGGGTGTATTCCGTGCACTGCCGGCCGTCTGCGCGGCCATGTACCGGCCTACCGCGACGGCTTCCCGCTCGGCCAGCGCACGCTCGCCCGGCGCATGCAAGGCAAGTACGCCGAAGCGCCGTGCCAGTGCCGTCGTCTCGCCGTCGTGGCCCGCGAACAACGCAGCCATGCTTCGCACGGAGGCCAGGCAGCGCAGGTCGGTATCGGTATGCGTAAGGAACGGCATGGGCGGCAACAGGTCGGCCGCATGGATTGCCACCGTTGGCGCATGGTGTCGTACCGAGGGAAGCCACTGCGCCACGAAGGCCTCGATCACCGGCACCACCTCGTCGCGGCTGGCGTACGGTATGTCGAGGTACACCGTCGCCGTGGCCGGTTCCGCAAGGGAAAGGCCCGACCCGCGCGTTCCGGCATCGATGCTGGCCGGCGCGAACACCGCCAACCGGGTACGCAGGCGCGAGGTAATCCGTCGCAGTGCGTTGTCGTCCAGCGCGGCACATGCCTCCAGCGCCGTACGTACCGGCGCACGCAGCGCAGGCAACCGCGCCAATGCCCGCAGGTAGGATCGCGTCGCCTCGACGTCGTCCTTGCAGGCGTCGAGCTGCCATAGGTCGCCCGGCGCGGGCGGCACCGTTTCGCCCGAGGCACGCAGCACGTCGTCCGCGGCACCGACAAGCGCCACGAACAGACGCCGGACATGGCTCACAAGCGCCCGATCCATGCTTCCCCGCTCCGGGTACCAGCAAGCGGCAAGCTCATCGAGGATGCGTGGGCAAAGCCCTTGTGGTGTCCACGCTTTCGCCAGCGGGTTCCAGGGCCTGCCGCCGCCACCGAATGGCGACAGACGAACTACTTCACCCCGCCCCGCACGCCAACCGGCAGTCGCCGCATGCAGGGAACCTTCGAGATCGATGACGAGCAACGGTCCCTGGATATCACGCAAGGCATCCTTGAGGACGGCATAGGTAGCGGGGTATCCCGGCGCCGCGAGCAAGAGCGACTCGCTCTTCGGCAAGGCGATGCGACGCATTCTGTGCCGCGAAAGCAAGGGCTGATCCGGGCACGACCATGTGCGGTCACGACGAATCGTCGCCGGCGAATCGAAGCAGGGTTTCGGTGCCAGCGAGCGGCGTTCGCGTCCTTGCCACCAGCAGCGGCACATCCAGCCGCCCCATGTACTCGGCGCGATAAGGAAGCCGATACCGCCTGCCCAACGGATACGCGTGGCATAGGGCTGGAATGCGGGGAGATCCAGCGATTGCCAGTAAAGGTACGCCAAGCCGTATTCGAGCTGCGCCATCGAGAGGCCGAGCACCACGAGGATGCTCGCACCTGCGACATACGGAGCGACTGCCAATGTGCCGAGGCATGCAAGGCCCGCTCCAAAACACCACCAGGGCATCATGCCTGTTCCTGTGTCGTCCAGAACCGGCATGCTGCCATGACTGAAGGCACAAGGACTCGCGCAATGCGCTTAGTCGTTGGCAACTCTCAGGTTCGCTGCGAGAAGGTGTGCAAACGACGCGCGATGAGTGTGAGGAATTTCGTGGAGTCTCACTCGTCATTCCTGTCGCAGGCGCACGCTTCCTACATCTAACTACCTGTGCATGTCGGGTTGTTGCTGCTGCGGTTGTGGCTGTGCCGGCGGTTGCGTCTGCGCCGGGGGCTGCTGCCACTCCGAAGTGCTCTGCGCCATCGTCTTGCCGACGGACTGGCTGATGTCTACTTCGGCAATCTGCTTGAACGGGGAGTTGAGTTCTCCCTGCACGGCATAAGCACGGCGGGCATCGTCGCTGAGCACCACATGGTCCACGCGCGTCAGACCCTGTGCATGTGCGGCCACCGCCAATGAGGCGGCGAGGTTGGTGCTGAGCTGGTCCGGCGTGCGGCCCTGCTGCGTATCCAGCGCATGCACGCCGTCCAAGGTCTGGCGGTAGATCGGATTGCCGGGGTGGGATGGGCTGTCGAGGCCAGCCGCTGGCGGCTGCACGGCCTGGGTCAAAGCCGTCATCGTCTTTGCTCCCACGATACCGTCGTCGCCAAGGCCATGATCGCGCTGGAAGGCTTTCACCGCCGCGGTCGTATTTGCGCCGAAGTCGTTGTCGGGATGCAGCGGGTGGCCATCGGCTCCCTTGTAACCCAGTTGCGCAAGCTGGCGTTGCAGATTGCCGACCGCCGGTGCGTGATCGTGCTCGCGCAACGTACCCGGATGCTGCACATGGTCGCCGGTGGCATGCCCGGGCGCTGGGGCACGCACATGGCCCGGATGGGTGACGTGCAGAAGGCGCTCGTCGGCACCGTTACGCCGTACGTTGACGTCCAGTGTGTGGTCGGCATTGATGTGGGTCGATACGTCGCGACTGTTCACCGCGGTCCACTGGCCGTTGACGAGGGCCTCGCCATGACCGGAGCGGTCCCAGGTCACGAGATCGCGACCTTCGGAATAAAAGCCGCGATGATTGGACGTCTGCGCATAGGAACCACCCTGCCCCAGTGCCTGCACCATCGCGCGCGAATGCCCCGGATCGGTGAATGCATCGCGAATGGCCGCGTATTCGTGCGGGAGGTCAGGGTGCGCGGGATCGTTGCCCAGCTGCGTCGGGTTGACCAGGGGGCTGCTGACCACGCTGTCCCATGCAGGACGCAGCGGATGGCTGGCCCCGGTGGCACGCATGTCGTTGAACAAAGCCGCACCGGCGAGCGCATGGTCGCGACCTTCAGTCACGTAATTCGGATAGCGGTCGATGGAATGCTGCACGTCCGCGACGCTGTGGTGCTGTCCCTGCTGGAGTTGCCCGATCAGGCGGTTGCCGTAGAGCTCGCTCTGGTTATAGAGCTTGGCCGTCATCGTGATCAGCCTGGCCTGGTCCTGCTCCGAAGCATGGCGGTACAAATCGGTCTGCCGTAGCGGCGCGATGGCGTTCGTCATCAGTTTGTCGACCTGCGCGGTGTCGTGCTGGTGGACGAAGTTGACTCCTGCGTCGCTGCCCATGAAGGCGTCGAGGTGCGACTTCACCGTGGCATCGATTGGACGGCCATGCTGGGCTTCGATCTGGTGGCCGGTACGGCCGAGGTCGGCGGTGGTCTGCGTACGCTGGGCCGCGGTCAGGGCCCAATCAGGATGTGCTGTACGCGCCCACGCCTGGTAAGCATCAGTCATCTCGGTCGCGACTTCGGGGTGCTGCCCGAGGTCGGTCTGCAACGTGCCGATGGAGAACCCGCTGTTGCCGATCGGATGCATGACGGGGTGACCCTGGGCATCGTTGCGGATGTTCCCCGCGAAACTCAGCCGGTAGGCGACATCGCCACCTTCCGAGCTCACGCCGATGGCGAAATAGGACAGCGCACGTGCTTCGTTATCAGTCAATCCTGCCATGTTCCAACTCCTGATTGATGGGCGGCGTTACATCTCGTCTTTGCACTGCTTGTCGAGCGGCGCCTTGACGCCTTTCGCCACGCGTTCCAGCGAGACGTATTTGCTATCGGCGCGGTACCAGGCCAGCTGCTTCCCTTCCGGCTGCACGTATCCATCCACGTCGCCGAAAGCCGGACAGGCCGGGTAGCCGCCGCGCTCCGCTTCCTCCGCGCAGAAGCGCAGGTAAAGCTTCCCGTCGCGCCACTCGCCCTTGAAGCGGCCCTGGCTGCCACCGTTTTGCGTTCCGTCGGACCACGTGCCTTCCGCCGCAGAGCCGGCCGGGATATGCAGTTGGACGTAATGGCCCAGGTTGCAGTCGGTCCGATAACCCCAGTCACCGGCCACTGCCTGCGCACCCTGGCCCGCCGGCATATTTCCGCCGCGCACGCGCTTCGCCAGCTCGTCGGCTCGGAAGCTGGTCTGGGTCGTGGTGCAGCTGTTCTTGACGACGGTGCCGGGCGTCACGCCGCAGGCCTTGTCGCGACCGGCGATCCACTGGCGCTCCTCGTCGCGCAGGGCCTTGCGGCCGGCGTCGTCCAGCGACCCCGAAAGTTTCTTGTAGACGGTGTTGAGACGCGCGTCCTGGGTGTCGTAATCGCGTGACCCGGTGTCCTGCACCCCGGCTGCGGCTGCCGCCGCAAAGCCGAATGCCATGACCGTTGCGGCCGCCCATCGCACACGGGCGCCCGCCCGCAAAGTATCCATTCGCCTGCCGAGCATGGGAACTCCTGATCGTGAACTGTCCAAATCCCCTCCCTCGGGACGGTAGCAGCCCTTTATGAAAAAAACCGTGCACCGGTCGCTTCCCGGCCACGCCAGCGTTCCGGCCGCCCCTCCGGGCCATCCGTTATCATGGTCGACCGGCGTGCCACGGGTGGCGCGCCTTCGGCATGGAACCTCGGAAAATCATGGCTTTGGCAGAAGACATCTCGGCCGCCGCAGGGCATACCCCCTTCATGCGCCAGTACCTGGCGGCGAAGGCGGAGCACCCGGACATCCTGCTGTTCTTCCGGATGGGCGACTTCTATGAGCTGTTCTACGACGACGCCCGGAAGGCGGCGCGGCTGCTCGATATCACCCTCACCCAGCGCGGCCAGTCGGCCGGCGCCCCGATTCCGATGGCGGGGGTGCCGTACCACGCTGTAGAAAACTACCTGGCGCGGCTGGTGAAGCTGGGCGAATCGGTCGCCTTGTGCGAGCAGATCGGCGATCCCGCCACATCGAAGGGGCCGGTGAAGCGCGAGGTGGTGCGCATCGTCACGCCGGGTACGGTTACCGATGCCGCGCTGATGGAAGAGCGACGCGACAACCTGCTGCTTTCCATCGCTGCCGGGCCCAAGGGCTACGGGCTGGCCTGGGTGGACCTGTCCACCGGCCGCTTCCTTCTCACGGAAGTGACGGCGGCGGAAGGTCTTGCCGCGGAACTGGCGCGCCTGCAGCCTGCCGAGACCCTCGTTGGCGAAGACGTGGCATGGCCGAAACTGGTGTCGTCCCTGCCCGGCCTGCGCAAGCGCCAGCCCTGGCACTTCGACGGCGACGCGGCCACCCGCGAGTTGTGCCGCTTCTTCAAGACGCGCGACCTGCTCGGCTTCGGCGTGGAAGGCATGCCGCTGGCCATCGCTGCCGCGGGCTGCCTGCTCGGGTACGTGGAAGAAACGCAGAAGAGCGCCCTGCCCCACCTCACCGGCCTGGCCGTGGAGAACGCGGGCGAGACGATCGCGATGGATGCGGCCACGCGGCGCAACCTCGAGATCGACACGCACCAGAGCGGCAACGTAGAAAACACCTTGCTGGGCGTGCTGGACGAGACGGTGACACCGATGGGCGCACGCCTCATGCGCCGCTGGCTCAATCGTCCGCTGCGCGACCGGCAGGTGCTGCGCGGCCGGCACCAGGCCATTGGCAGCCTGATCGATTCGCGCCGTCATGTGAGCTTGCGCGAGCGCCTGCGCGGTATCGGCGACCTCGAACGCATTCTGGCTCGCGTGGCGCTGCGCTCGGCACGCCCACGCGACCTTTCCACGCTGCGCGACGGCCTTGCCGCGGCGCCGAACCTGCGCCAGGACATCGAAGGCCTCGACAGCCCGTTGCTGCACGGCCTCGTGGAACGCATCGGCGACCATGCCGACACTGCCGCGCTGCTCGCGTCCGCCGTCGTCCCCCAACCTCCCGTGCTGCTACGCGACGGCGGCGTGCTCGCCGAGGGCTACGACGGCGAACTGGACGAGCTTCGCCGTCTTTCCACCAACGCCGACCAGTTCCTGGTCGACATGGAAGAGCGCGAGAAAGCCGCCAGCGGTATTTCGACCCTGAAGGTCGGCTACAACCGCGTGCACGGCTACTACATCGAGATCACCAAGGCGCAGGCCGACAAGGCGCCACAGCATTACACGCGGCGACAGACCACGAAGAACGCCGAACGCTACATCACCGAGGAACTGAAGCAGTTCGAGGACAAGGTGCTTTCGGCGAAGGAACGCTCGCTGATGCGCGAGCGCGCACTGTACGAGCTCCTGCTGGATAAACTGATCGAGCAGCTGCCGGCGCTGAAGGTCGCCGCGGCGGCGATGGCCGAGCTCGACGTGCTGGCGAACCTCGCCGAGCGCGCGGAAGTGCTGGATTGGACGGCACCGCAACTCACCGATGTGCCGGGCATCCGTATCGAGCGCGGCCGCCACCCCGTTGTCGAAAAGGTTCGAGAGGAACCGTTCGAACCCAACGACCTCGTCCTCGACAAGAGCCGTCGCATGCTGGTCGTCACCGGCCCGAACATGGGCGGTAAATCGACTTACATGCGGCAGAACGCGTTGATCGTGCTGCTCGCGCATGTGGGCAGTTACGTGCCGGCGTCTTCCGCGATCATCGGGCCGATCGATCGTATTTTTACTCGCATCGGCGCGGGCGACGACCTCTCGCGCGGCCAGTCCACCTTCATGGTGGAGATGAGCGAGACGGCGAACATCCTGCATAACGCGACGGACTGCAGCCTCGTGCTGATGGACGAAGTGGGCCGTGGCACCAGCACTTACGATGGCCTGTCGCTCGCCCGCGCCGCCGCGGTGCACCTGGCTGCGGCCAGTTGCGCGTTCACCCTGTTCGCCACGCACTACTTCGAACTGACCGAACTTGCCGGCGACTACCGGACGATCGCGAACGTGCACCTCGACGCCGTCGAGTACGGTGACCAGCTCGTCTTCATGCATACGGTAAAGGATGGCCCGGCGAACCGGAGCTTTGGCTTGCAGGTGGCGGCTTTGGCCGGTTTACCGAAGAGTGTGATTGCCGACGCCCGCCGTTACCTGGCTGCGCTGGAACAGGGACACGAGGTCACCGCGGCCGTGGCCGCACCACCCGCCGCAACGCCGCAGATGGGTTTGTTCGCACCGCCGCTGCCGTCGCCGGTGGAAGAGGCGCTACGGGCACTGGACCCGGACGACCTCGCACCACGCGAGGCGCTGGAGCAGCTCTACAAGCTACGAAAAATGCTGCGTTGATTCCAATTGTGCGCTGATTGCAATTTGTAGGAGCGCGCCTTGCGCGCGACAGGTTTTCGCGAGTAAGTAGCAGGTCCTGCTGCTACCGGCGAAAGGCGGTCGCGCGCAAGGCGCGCTCCTACAACAGATCAGAGGTTTTTTTTCAGATCCTGGATCAAGCGTCGAGCGTGCTTGTCGGGGCGCGAGGCAGGGCGTAGCAACGCACCGCCGGTGAGGCGGCGATCCTCGCGGCGACGTTCCCGGTCGGCGATGCTTTCTTCCGTTTCGGTATAGAGCTTCTGCGCTACCGATGCCGGCCCGCGCTTTTCCGAAAGCGCGGCGACGACGCAGGCGATGCGCTCCTCGCCACGACTGATTCGCAACGTATCGCCCACGTGCACCACCTTCGCGGGCTTGCACGAGGCATCGTTGAGTTCGATCTTGCCGCCCTCGATCGCCTGCTTGGCGAGGCTGCGGGTCTTGAAGAAACGCGCGGCCCATAGCCACACGTCGGCACGTACGCCAGGAGTCGTCGATGTATCGGTCATGGGAGGAGCATGTTACCGAGGGGGATCGTCACGAGCGAGAGAAGAGACGGTATTGGCCAGCCGCGCTTCCAGATCGTACCTGCCCCGAGTAGAACGACGCCACGACGATGCCGCGGCGCCGACATGACCGACGATAACGGAGGATATGTAGGAGCGCGCCCTGCGCGCGACAGCCTTTCGCG
>NZ_DASYDO010000050.1:0-14946 GCF_036499525.1 Luteibacter sp.
ATGGGTGGTGGACATCGATCTGGAAGCGTTCTTCGATCAGGTCAACCACGACATTCTGATGTCGCGGGTGGCCCGGCACATCGACGATGAGCGGGTGCTCAAGCTGATCCGTCGTTATCTGGAAGCGGGCCTGATGCGTGACGGGGTGTCCACGGCACGCGATAACGGCACGCCGCAAGGCGGGCCGCTGTCGCCGTTGCTGTCGAACATCCTGCTTACCGACTGGGATCGCGAACTGGAGAAACGTGGACACGCGTTCTGCCGCTACGCCGACGACTGCAACATCTACGTCCGCAGCGAAGCGGCAGGGCAGCGGGTTATGGCGAGCATGAAGGCCTTCCTTCAGGACCGGCTGCGACTGCTCGCCAGTGAGGCGAAAAGTGCCTGCGACCGCCCTTGGAAACGGACGTTTCTGGGATACACCCTGACCTATGCCAGTGGTCGGATCAGACTCAAGGTCGCACCGAAAAGTGTGTCCCGCCTGACCGGCCGTGTGCGCGCGTTACTACGTCAGGGCCGTGGACGTAGTCTTATCCACACCATCGAAACACTGAATCCAGTGCTTCGGGGATGGATCGGCTACTTCCAGCTCAGCGAGAACAAGGCGGTATGGAAGGACCTCGACGGATGGTTGCGGCGTCGGCTGCGTTGCCAGCTATGGCGACAGGCCAAGACGTGTCAGCGACGTACCGTGTTACTGCGCCGCGGTGGTCTGGCGGAGGCAAGGGCCTGGCACTCGGCCCGCAACGGGCATGGCCCGTGGTGGAACAGCGGTGCCAGCCACATGAATCACGCCTTCCCCAAACGCTTCTTCGACCGGCTGCGACTGGTCTCACTGGTCGATAGCAGCCGGCATCTCCAGCGTCACTCGTGAACCGCCGTATGCGGAACCGCACGTACGGTGGTGTGGGAGGGGGCCGGGTTAGCCGGCTCCCTACCCGATTCTTCACGCATTATCGGGGAAGGCCGCGCGGATCTTGAGGAAGAAGTACGCGCTGTCGCGGTAACCGTAGGCCACGAGCTTCATGACCTTGATGCGGTTATTGATGCCTTGCACGGTGTTCCAGTGTAGGCGTCCCATGCGCGATACCGGCAGACGTCCGGCAAGGTCGTTGGCCTTGCGATCCGTTATCCTGCGCTGCATGTCTCTGCCTCCGCGCCGTCGCTCCACTCCCGTCCACGGTCTTGCACGCACTCTCTCGAAGCGCGGCATCTGCTCGCGCAGCCAGGGCGAACGGATGGTGCGGGAAGGACGTGTGCGCGTGGATGGGCGTGTCGTTCGCGAGCCGGAATGGCCGATCGCCGGGCATGAACGGATCGACGTGGACGGCGCGTCGGCATCGGCGCCGGCGCCTGCTTACGTTGCTCTGAACAAACCGCGCGGTATCGTTGTATCCGCTGCGGACGAGCGCGGGCGCGATACCGTGTATTCACTCCTGGAAGCGGCTGGGCTGCCCTGGCTGGGACCGGTAGGAAGGCTCGACAAGGCAAGCGAAGGCCTTCTGTTGATGAGCAACGACACCGTGTGGGCCGCGGGTATCACCGATCCCGCCACGCATGTGCCGAAGACCTATCACGTGCAGGTGGCGGGAAAACCCGACGAGGCAACCATTGCCGCCATGTTGGAAGGTGTCGTCGATGCCGGCGACGTATTGCGCGCCGGCGCGGCCTCGTTGTTGCGCCAGGGCGAGCGCAACGCATGGCTCGAGGTCACGCTGGACGAAGGCCGCAACCGGCATATCCGGCGACTGCTGGCGATCCTGGGTTTCGACGTGCAGCGGCTGGTGCGGATCGCAATTGGCAACCTGGCCCTCGGCGGATTGCCGAAGGGCCAGTGGCGCCACCTGGACGCCGGCGAGGTGACGGCGCTGCGTCGGCGTTAGCCCTCCAGCACGCCGAGCTTCCTGCCGACCTTGGTGAACGCGGCAATGGCGCGATCGAGGTGCTCGCGCGTATGCGCCGCACTCATTTGCGTGCGGATGCGCGCCTGGCCCTGCGGCACGACGGGGAAGAAGAAGCCGGTAACGTAGATGCCTTCCTCGAGCAGTTCCGAGGCCATGGCCTGGGCCTGCTTCGCGTCGTAGATCATCACCGGCACGATCGGGTGCTGGCCGGGGCGGATATCGAAACCCGCTTCGGTCATCTTCTCGCGGAAGTAGCGGGTGTTTTCCTTCAACCTCTCGCGCAGTTCGCCGGCCGTGGCGAGCATGTCGAACACCTTGATGCCCGCGGCGACCACGTGAGGCGGCAGCGAGTTCGAGAACAGGTACGGGCGCGAGCGCTGGCGCAGCATTTCGATCACTTCGCGGCGACCCGTCGTGAAGCCGCCGAGCGCGCCGCCGAGCGCCTTGCCCAGCGTGCCGGTGAAGATGTCGATCTTGTCCATCACGCCATGCAGTTCCGCGGAGCCGCGGCCGGTGTCGCCGAGGAAGCCGGTGCAATGGCATTCGTCGATGTGCACGAGCGCGCCGTACTTGCGGGCCAGCGCAGTGATCTGGTCGAGCGGGGCGACGAAGCCGTCCATGGAAAACGCGCCGTCGGTGGTAATCAGCTTGGTGCGTGCGCCGGCAGCGTCGGCCGCCTGCAGCTGCGCCTCGAGGTCAGCCATGTCGCAGTTGGCATAGCGGAAGCGCTTGGCCTTGCACAGGCGGATGCCGTCGATGATCGACGCATGGTTCAGCGCGTCTGAGATCACGGCGTCCTCTTCACCCAGCAGCGGCTCGAAGAGACCGCCGTTGGCGTCGAAGCAGGCGGCATAGAGGATGGTGTCCTCGGTGCCGAAGAAGTCGGCGATCTGCCGCTCCAGCGCCTTGTGCAGGTCCTGTGTGCCGCAGATGAAGCGCACGCTGGCCATGCCGAAACCGTGCGTGTCCAGCGCGTCCTTCGCCGCCTGGATCACACCGGGGTGGTCGGCCAGCCCAAGGTAGTTGTTGGCGCAGAAATTGAGGACCTTGCGGCCCCCTTCCAGTTCGACCTCGGCCGACTGAGGCGAGACGATGACCCGTTCATGCTTGAACAGACCCTGCTCGCGGATGGATTCGAGTTCGCTGACGAAACGGGACTGGCCAGGGTAGGTCATGGTCGGTTAGGCCTTGGGTATAGGAGAACTCCTATTGTGGGGCCTTTACCCGGATGAGAAAACCGGACATCCCGTCTCAGTGCAGGCCGAAATCCACGCGCGTCGTCTTTCCGCCGTCGTCGATGCCCTTGGCATCCGTCTTGGGCGCCACGACGAACACGCGCTTGGCGTCCACCTTGCCCTGGAGCCATTGCTGCACGGCCCCGGCCCGGCGTTCCGCGAGGTGGCGCAGGGCGTCGGCGTCGACCGGCATATTGGCCTCCATCAGGGAGCGCATCTCGTCGGGCGGCAGGGACTTGCTCAGGCCGATCACATTCTTCGGCTTCGGAAACGAGGCGTGGCGATAGGCCCGTTCGAGATACTTCTCACGCTCCTCGTCCGTCGGCGGCGTGGTTTCGTCGTCTTTGGCGTTCACCTGCTCCTGGTGGATGAGATCGTCCACCATCACCGTGCGCAGGCCGGTTTCGTCCTTTGATGGATCGACGCGACCGACGATGTCGAGGTTGATCGAAGGCTTAGCGGCCAGCACTTTCACGATGTCCGCCAGCTTGGCCTGTCCGTCGGCATCGAGTACCGCGGAGCCGGGCGGGAATTCCACGTAGCCGAGATCCTGGCGTCCGCCTCCACCGCCGATGGACGCCAGGAGGCGGAACGGCGACGTCACGGCCTTTACGATGAGGTTGCCGATGGCACGCCAGACCAGTCCGCCGACACTGAACTGGGGATCGTCCAGCGACCCACTGACAGGAATGCGTACGTCGATGCGACCCTCGCTGTCTTTCAGCAAGGCCACGGCCAGTTTTACGGGCAGGTGCGTGATCCCGGGCCCCTCGATACGGTCGCCGAAGGTGAGCTGGTCGATGAAGATGTGGTTGTCGGCGGTCAGCTTGCGTTGATCGAGCAGGTAGTGGACGTCGACATTGAGCCGGCCCTTCGTGATCGGATAGCCGGCGTATTTGCCTGAATAGGGCGAGAGGTTGGCGAGCTGGATACCTTCTGCCTTGGCCGTGATGTCGAGGAACGCCACCGGCGTGAGGGGATTGACCGTGCCGCTGATGTCGACGGGCGCATTGTCGTCGAGTTGGCCCTGCAGGGTCAGCTCCGCGGGCGCCGCGCCACCGGTCGTGCCGAAGGCGCCAATCTTGCCGGTGAGCCGCGTCACGTCGGCGGTGTAGTTGGGCTTGATGAAGTTGTCGGTGTAATTGAGGTGACCCTTGGTCAGGCTGACCTGGCCGATGCGGATGTCCGCCGCGGGGACCATGGCCACCGGGGTGGGACCCGAGGCGGTGGGCGTGGGCGCCGGGGCAGGTGCGGCGGTCTCGCGTGCCTCGGTCACCGAAACCGCGCCCGTCGCGTCCGGATTGGCGACGACGTCCTGCAGGTTCAGCCGTCCATTCGCATTGATGATCACGCGTGCATAGAAGTCGTCCATCGCGAGGCCGCCGATATCGACGTGTGGCGCCTCTTCGCCGAGGCGGATGGTGATGCCCGATGCGCTCAGCGCGTTCCAGCGAAGGAAGTCCGCGTCGGTGACCTTGTCGAGCACGCGGACGCGGCCCAGGGTCGCTCCGCCGCGATAGGCAATGCGTGCAGGCGCCGCGCCCCGGTCCGCGTATCGAACGCGGCCGTCGAGGCTCAGCAGGCCGCTGGCGATGCGAACGTTCAGGGGCACGGTCACGAGCGATTGCAGCGGCGCCACGTTGAGCTGGCGTGCCTTGACCTCCAGTTGCGCGTCGAGCGGCCGTGGCTTCACCTTGCCCGTGACGGTGAATGCCCCCTTGCCCAGCGCTCCCTTGAGATCGAGGGTCACCGGTTGCTTCATGTCGTCGGACAGTCCGTCGATACCGAATGCCGTGGCTTTCAGCTCGATGCCATTGCGCTGGCCTTTCACTTTCGGATCGCGCAGCGTCAGCATGCCATCGCCGAGGCCGACATGGCCGATGCTCCATCGCCACGCCGCCGAGGGTGCTTCCGGCTTTCGCGACGCCGGTGCCGCCTTCATCAGGTGGGCCAGGTCGAGGCTACCGTCGGCGAGGCGCCGCAGGTCCAGCGCGAGGCCGTCGAGCGTGAGGCTGTCGAGGCGCGCTTCGCTGGTGGCAAGATCGACAAGGACGATCGCTGCCTTCATCGACTTCCAGGTCACCGGAGCGGCGCGCCCGTTGCGCGGAACGAGCCGGAAACCGTCCACGTTCGCCTGCGCCTTGGCGATCCGTACCGTGGCCGCTTCGCGCCAGTCGAGCGCCAGCTCACCGTTCGCCCCGAGGCTTCCGCCGGTGAAGTCGGCATCGAGCGGAGGCGGCGCCAGTGGGATCAGGGCCGCGAGCGACACGTTCGCCATCGAAAGCGTGCCGGTATAGCGGCTGGCGGCGAGATCCAGCGTGCCCTTCGTCGCGACGTTGCCACCGGCCATTCGCGCGGTGAGGTCGAGGTTCGCCACGGGGGCGGTCACCGTGCTCAGGCCATGGATGCCGCCTTGCACGCCTTCCAGCAGCAGGTGAGCGGGCGCAGGAGCGGAAAGGTCGGCATATTCGATGCGGGCATCCTTGAGCACCAGTGCGTCGACACGCACATCCGTGGGTTTCGCATCGGCTGGCGGGGGCGTGGATGAACTGCCGGTCAACGCGTCGACATTGCTGCGGCCGTCCGGCAGGCGCGCATAACGCACGCCGAATCGGTCGAGCGCGACGGTGCCGAGGCGATAACGCGATGTGAGCGGCTCGAGCGCGGTGAGTGCCGCGTCGCCGTGGCCCAGTTCGAGGAAGGGTGCTCCGTCTTTGCCGGTGACCTTGAGGTCGTCGACTATCAGGCGGCCGCTCAGGATCACGTGCGGCTTCGCATCCGCCATGGTAAAGCGCAGGTCGAGCAGGCCGGACAGCTTGCCGCTGGGCACCTCCACCGGAAGCGGCGTGGGCACGAAACCGAGGTAGCGGGGCAGGTCGAGATGGTCAAGATGAAAGCTCACGAGCGATTCGTGGCTGTCGGCGAACGGCTTGGTCTGCCCCTCGACGCGAAGTGGGCTGCCATCCACGTTCATCGCCAGCAACGGGCGCACGTAGATGTCCGTCGCACTGGACAGGCTCGCGATGAAGGGAATGCCGAGTTCGATGTGGTCGATGCGATGCGTGGCGCCCAGCACGCGATCGTCGAAGTCGACCTGACCCCCGTGGATGGCGATATTGGAGACGGCGAAGCGGGCCGTTGCTTCGTCGGACGTGACCGGACCCGAAGCAAGCCGATCGACGATATCCGAGAAGTTGAAGCGCTGCGGCGCGGTCCGTTGCAGGTGCACCTTCGGCCCGTCGACCTCGAGCGCGTCGAGGATCGGGGCGGCGCGGAAGAGCGACGCCCATGAGGCATTCGCGGTGATCTTGTCTACATCCACGAAGGACGACTTGGCGTCCGCTTCGCCGATGTGCAGGCGTTCGATCTTGAGCTTCAGCGTAAAGGGATTGAGGGAAAGCCCTCCCATCGTCACGGGGCGCCCCAGCGCGGCGCTGGCGCGTGACTCCACCTGCGCACGGATCAGGGGCGGGGCGGCGAAGAAGCCAAGCAGGCCGAAAACGACCAGGGCGACGACGACACCGGTGAGGATGCGCCGCGTCCGTCGTGACCGATAAAGGGCGAGGGCACGCTCCCGGCCCTGGTCCAGATACAACCTTCCCCTGATCTTGCGTGTTTCCATGCCGCCAACTCCTCGGACAACCCGGATTCCCCGGCGGAGTGTACTCGCCGGGAACCCCGTTGGAGGAGCGGATCAGGCAACGCGGATCACGTCCAGGAGCAGACGACCTTGCCGCACTGGCCGGCGTCCATCAGGTCGAAGCCCTTCTGGAAATCGTCGATAGCGATCTGGTGCGTCAGCACCTTCTGCAGCGGGAAGCCGGTGAGAACCATCTGGGTCATCTTGTACCAGGTCTCGTACATGCGACGGCCGTAGATGCCTTGCAGGGTGAGGCCCTTGAAGATCACCTTGTCCCAGTCGATGCCGGCGCCACGCGGCATGATGCCGAGCATGGCGATCTTGCCGCCGTGGTACATGCACTCGAGCATGTCGCCGAACGCGCGCGGATTGCCGCTCATCTCCAGGCCCACGTCGAAGCCCTCGATGTGCAGGTCCTTCACCACGTCCTTGAGCGACTGGTTGGCGACGTTCACCACGCGCGTGGCGCCCATGTCGGCAGCCAGCTTGAGGCGGTAGTCGTTGACGTCGGTGACGACGACGTTGCGCGCGCCCACGTGCTTGGCGATGCCCGCGGCGATGATGCCGATGGGGCCGGCGCCGGTAATGAGCACGTCCTCGCCGATCAGGTCGAACTCCAGCGCGCAATGCGCGGCGTTGCCGTACGGATCGAAGAACGCGGCCAGCTCGGACGGGATCTGGTCCGGGATGGGCCACAGGTTCGACGCCGGCATGGTCATGTATTCCGCGAACGCGCCGTTGCGGTTCACGCCGATGCCGAAGGTGTTGGGGCAGAGGTGCTGGCGACCGGCGCGGCAGTTGCGGCAGTGGCCGCACACGATGTGACCCTCGGCTGACACGCGGTCGCCGATCTTGTAGCCGGTCACGCCCGGGCCGATCTCGGCGACGCGGCCGACGAATTCGTGACCGATGGTGAGGCCGGGCGTGATCGTGCGCTGGGACCATTCGTCCCACTTGTAGATGTGCAGATCCGTACCGCAGATGGCGGTCTTCTCGATCTTGATCAGGACTTCGTTCGGGCCGACCAGCGGCACGGGCACTTCTTCCATCCAGATGCCTTGCTCTGGCTTGCGCTTGACCAGCGCCTTCATCGTCTGCTGCATGGGGCTCTTGGGTTCCGGGTGGGGAAGGTCCGCGGCGCGGACCGAAACCATCATTATATGACCCGATGCCCCCGCTTCGTGGTGCGCCGCGCCATTGCCAGCCGCATCGGGCCCGTCCAGGGGCGGAGGCGGCATCGCCAACGTCTCGTTGCCCCCGATCGCGCAGGCGAGCTAAACGATAGCCCCGCTGTTGCGGACTCATGTCTCAGCGGCTCCGCCGCATTTGGCCGGCCCGGCTTTGCCATCGTGTTGCGTTGTGGGGGTGAGGCAGGGGAGCCGCCGCGCGCCCCCAAGGCCGCCAAGTGCTCGCTCGCCCTTCGCCTTCTGCGCCATTCTCTCCCAGGGCGGCACCCGACGACGAGTCCCCTCCCAATGCGCCAGCGAACATGTAGGAGCGCGCCCTGCGCGCGACAGACCTTCGCCTCAGTCCCAGAGCTAGCGCGCCACTCGAAGTCATGGCCCCAAAACATGTCGCGCGCAGGGCGCGCTCCTACATCGATAGCGCGATGAGCGTTTTCGCATGAGTGATACGTGGGTCTCCAGGCCCCTGCCTTTGCAGGAGCGAAAGGCATCTATCCACAGCCAGTGTGGATACTCACTGCATAAGCATGTGGACAACTTGGTTTCGACCTTGCGCGCCATGCACTTGCGTCAACCTGATTACTAAATGGCCAGGTCGTCGGAAAGTACGATCCGCGAACGATATCCACAGCCAGTGTGGATACCCGCTGCATAAGCATGTGGACAACTTCTTTTCGACCTTGTGCGACATGCACTTGCGTTGCGCTGGTCAACGCGTGCCCAGCGCCGGTAACCTTGCCTTTGCCCACCACGCCTTCACGCATGACCATCGACGACCGCCCCCTCGCCATCTTCCTGATGGGCCCGACCGCTTCGGGCAAGACGGCGCTTGCCTGCGCGCTGGCGGACATGTTCCCTGCCGGCATCCTCAGTGTCGATTCGGCGCTCGTCTATCGCGGGCTCGATATCGGTTCGGCCAAACCCGACGCCGCCACGCTTGTGCGCTACCCGCATGCGCTCGTCGACATCCGTGATCCTGCCGAGCCTTATTCCGCCGCCGAGTTCCGCGACGATGCCGTGGCCGCCATGGAGCGCATTTCCGCGGAGGGCAGGGTACCCTTGCTTGTCGGCGGCACCGGTCTGTACTTCCGTGCGCTGCAGCGCGGCCTGTCAGATCTTCCCCAGGCGGACCCCGCGTTGCGCGAGCGATTAGCCGCGGAAGCATTGGTGGTCGGCTGGGGTGCGATGCACACAAGGATGGCCGCACTCGACCCGGTGGCGGGTACACGAATTCGGCCCGGCGACGCCCAGAGGATCCAGCGTGCCCTTGAAGTGATGGAACTTGCGGGGCGGCCGCTCACCGAACTGCAGCAGGGCGGTAGCGCCGTTCGCTTCCCCTGGCGAGTGCTGAAGCTCGCGCTCCTGCCGGGGGATCGCCGCACGCTGCACGAGCGCATCGAACAGCGTTTCGACGGCATGCTGGCCGCGGGCTTTCTTGACGAGGTGCGCGCCTTGCGCGACCGCGGCGACCTTCACGCCGACCTGCCCGCCATCCGCGCGGTGGGTTACCGGCAGGCGTGGGAGTATCTCGAATGTGAAGGCGATGCCACGGAGTTCCGCAACCGTGGTATCTATGCCACTCGTCAACTCGCCAAGCGGCAGATCACCTGGCTGCGCGGCGAGATGGACGCCCGAACGTTTGACCCGGACCGGGGGGATCCGTTGCCCGAGGTCAAGCGTGCGGTGGAGCAGTTCGTTGGAATGCCGAAGCCATCACGATCGCGGCTTCCAGCGGGCATTTAAAAGCAGTTAAGATTCAGGGCACTTGGGCCGGGGCGTCGTCAGGCGTTTTTTTACCCGGACCCGTATGAGTAGCGTAGGGGAGAAAAAGAATGTCCAAAGGGCAATCGTTGCAAGATCCATTTCTGAACGCACTGCGCCGCGAGCGTGTACCGGTCGCCATTTACCTGGTGAACGGCATCAAGTTGCAGGGCACCATCGAGTCGTTCGACCAGTTCGTGGTGTTGCTGCGCAACCAGGTGAGCCAGATGGTGTACAAGCACGCCATCTCCACGGTCGTCCCGAGCCGGAACGTACGGGTCGGCGGCCACGAGAACCACGGGGATGCCGCGCCTGGCGACGGCGAGGGTTGAGGGGCCTTCGGCGGAATCCCATATAGAGACGAATGGGTGCGCGTATGCTCCCGGGCTACGCGCACCCTTACTCCACATGAGGTCATTCCCCTAAGTGTTCGACAGACAAAAGAAAGGCGAGCGCGCCGTACTGGTATTGCCGCATTCCCGCGGCGAAGGCGATGCGGTCCGTCGCGGCGAGGAATTCGCCGAACTGGTGTCCTCGGCCGGTGCCGAGATCCTGGCCAGCATCCCGGCGCGCGTGGACGTGCCCAACCCTCGTTTCTACATCGGCAGCGGCAAGGCGGAAGAGGTGGCCGAGGCCGTACGCGCGCTCGAGGCCGATCTGGTCCTGGTCGACCACGTGCTCAGCCCCGTGCAGGAGCGCAACCTCGAAAAGCACCTCAAGGCGCGCGTGGTCGACCGCGCGGGCCTGATCCTGGACATCTTCGCTCAGCGGGCCCGCTCGCACGAAGGCAAGCTGGAGGTGGAACTGGCCCAGTTGAAGCACCTGGCCACGCGCCTCGTGCGGGGGTGGACCCACCTCGACGCCCAGCGCGGCGGCGCCATAGGCAACCGTGGCCCGGGTGAAACCCAGCTGGAAACCGACCGCCGCCTCCTCGCGGAGCGGGTGAAGATGCTGACCAGGCGCCTGGAGAAGGTCGGGGTGCAGCGCGACCAGCAGCGCCGCGCGCGCCTGCGCAATACCGTGCCGCGCGTGGCCCTTGTCGGCTACACCAACGCAGGCAAATCCACTCTTTTCAATGTGTTGACCACCGGTGGTGTGTACGCGGCCGACCAGCTGTTCGCCACGCTTGATCCCACGGTACGCAAGATCGACGGGCTCGCGTGCGGCCCTGCCGTGGTGGCCGATACGGTCGGCTTCATCCGCGAACTGCCGCATGACCTCGTCGCGGCGTTCCGCGCCACTCTGGCCGAAGCTCGCGACGCGGACCTCCTTATCCATGTCAGCGACGCCTCCGACGAGGAGCGCGAACTGCTGGGCAGGGTCGTGAACTCGGTGCTCGAGGAGATCGGTGCCGGGGACGTGCCCCAGTTGTCGGTGATGAACAAGATCGACCTCGTGGAAGCCACGCCCCGCATCGACCGCGGGGACGACGGCAAGCCGCGACAGGTCTGGCTATCCGCCGCCACGGGAGAGGGGCTGGACGGCCTGCGCGAGGCGCTGGGAGAGCTCCTCGGCGGTGAACGTATCCGGGCCGGTCTTGAGCTTCCTCTCAGTGCCGGTCGGCTGCATGCCCGGCTGAAGGCGGCAGGCGCGATCGCCGGTGAGGCCGTTGACGAGCATGGCTGGCACCTCGATATCGACGCGCCGCGCTCGGTCCTGGCGCCGTTGCTGGGCGACGATATCGACGCACGATCGCTGCGCGAGTTGATCGAGCCGGCCCTGTAGGAGCACGCCCTGCGCGCGACAGGTTTTCGCACCTGTCCGCAAGCCGGCGCTCCAGCTCGGGGGCCCAGCCTCGAAACCTGTCGCGCGCAGGGCGCGCTCCTACGCGAAGCTTGCAGCCATCTGATAGAATTTGCAGTGTTTGCGTGCCCCATAGGCGCTTTCCCCGAGGCTTTGAAGCCACCCACCCTCCGGTCCCCGAAGGAGACTGCCGCCCATGGCTTGGAATGAACCCGGCAACGGCCAGAAGGATCCCTGGAACCGCAACCGGTCGAACGGGCGCAAGCCCGATTTCGATAGTGTGCTCAAGAGCCTCAGGGCCCGCTTCGGCCGGTTCGGCGCAGGTAGCGGCGGCATCGCCGCCGTGGTGCTCGTCTTCATCGTGGCCTGGTTGCTGGTATCCAGCTATACGGTGATCGACGCCCGTCAGGTCGGCGTGGTGCTGCGCTTCGGCCAGTTCTCGCGCATCCTGCCCCCAGGCTTCCACCTGAAGGCGCCGAGCCCCATCGAGACGGTCACCAAGGTCGAGACCACCCAGGTGCGCTCGGTGTCGGACAACGTCTCCATGCTCACGCGCGACGAGAACATCATCGCCATCGATTTCAACGTGCAGTACCAGGTGTCCGACGCACGGAAGTTCCTTTACTCCAACGCCGATCGCGAAGAGAACACCATCCACAACGCGGCGGAGGCCGCCGTGCGTTCGGTGGTCGGAGCCAACATCATGGACAACATCCTGACCACGCCGGGCGTCGACACGCCCGCGCCTGCCCAGGCGCCGGCCGCCGGCGTCGCCCCGGCCGCGAAGGAAACCCTGCAGCAGCAGACCCGCGACATCCTCCAGGCCACGCTCGACAAGTACGATGCCGGCATCCTGGTCACCGGGGTCAGTTTCCAGAACGTGTCGCCGCCCAAGGAAGTGAAGGACGCCTTCGACGACGTCAACGCCGCGCGCGAAGACAAGCAGAGCGAAGAGAACAAGGCCCGCGCCTACGAAAGCCAGGTGGTGCCGGTGGCCCGGGGAGACGCCGCGCGTATTGCCGCCGAGGCAGACGCGCAGCGCGTGGAGCGCATCGCCCGTGCCAACGGCGACGCCGAACGCTTCAACCTGTTGCTAAAGGAATATCGTTCCGCACCGGACGTGACCCGTCGCCGCTTGTGGCTGGAAACCGTTGAGGACGTGATGGCGGGCAATCCGAAGGTCATCGACGGCAGCAACGGCAAGAACATCATCCAGTTGCCGGTGGAACCGAATAACGCCGGGGTACGCAACGTGCCGGGTGTGGGCACGGTTATCCAGTCCGCGACCACCGATGCCAATCCGAATCAGCAACCGGGGGCCGTCCAGTGAAATTTGTTACCGGCCTCATCGTCGTCGCGCTCCTGCTGCTCGGGTTCAACAGCACCTTCGTGGTGAAAGAAGGCGAGAACGCGCTACTCCTGCAGTTCGGCCGCATCGTACGGGCGGACTACAAACCCGGCCTCCATTTCAAGATCCCCGTCGTGCAGCAGGTGATGCTCTTCGACAACCGCATCCTTGGCCTGGACGCCCAGCCCGAGCGCTACTTCACGCTGGAAAAGAAGAGCGTCAACGTCGACTTCTATGTGAAGTGGCGCATCGCCGACAACGCGTCGTATTACCGCGCCACCTCGGGCGAGCAGGTGCAGGCAGTTCAGCGTCTCACCCCCATCGTGAAGGACGCGCTGCGCTATGAGTTCAACGCTCGGCCGCTGGAGGACCTGATCGCCGGGGGGCGCAAGGACATTACCGAGCGCGTGCGCCAGCAGACCGACGCCGCCGCCCGCAAGAACCTCGGCATCGCCGTGGTCGATGTGCGGATCAAGCGCATCGACCTGCCCGACGAAGTCAGCGGCTCGGTCTATAAGCGCATGCGCGCGGAGCGCCTGCAGCTCGCCAACGAGCTGCGATACACGGGCCAGGAGAGTGCCGAAACCATTCGCGCCGATGCCGATCGCCAGAAGCTGGTGTTGCTGGCCGACGCCAATCGTGAGGCGACCAAGGTGAAGGGCGACGGCGACGCGCAGGCGGCTGCCATCTACGCCCAGGCCTATAGCCAGGATCCCGAGTTCTTCGCGTTCTATCGCAGCCTCGCGGCATATCGGAAGGCCTTCGCCGACGGCAAGGGCACCTTCGTCCTGAAGCCCGATTCCGAATTCCTGCGCTATCTCAACGACGGCCCGGGCCGCCAGCGCTAATACTGAATCCTTATCGCCCGCCAGGGCAACGAAACGAAGAGAACCGTCATATGGGCAAGTCAGTCGTCATTCTCGGTGCGCAATGGGGCGACGAAGGCAAGGGTAAGATCGTCGACCTCCTCACCGAACGCGTGGGCGCCGTCGCGCGCTTCCAGGGCGGCCACAACGCCGGTCACACGCTGGTGGTCGACGGCGAAACCTTCAAGCTGTCGCTGCTGCCGTCCGGCGTGGTGCGCGGCGGCAAGCTCTCGGTCATCGGCAACGGCGTGGTCATCGACCCGCACGCGCTGCTCGCCGAAATCGCTCAGCTCAAGAAACAGGGTATCGCGGTCACGCCGGACAACCTGCGCATCGCCGAGAATGCGCCGTTGATTTTGCCGCTGCATCAGGAACTGGACGCTTTCCGCGAATCCGCCAACGCCAATACGCGCATCGGTACGACCAAGCGCGGCATCGGGCCGGCTTACGAGGACAAAGTCGGCCGGCGCGCCATCCGCTTCATGGATCTCGCCGATCTGCCATCGCTCGGGCAGAAGATCGAACGGCTGCTCTCGCATCACAACGCGTTGCGCCGTGGCAACGGCCTCGCCGAATTCAAGGCCAAGGCGATCTATGACGACCTTGAAGCGTTGGCGCCAAAAGTGCTGCCCTACATGGACACCGTCTGGTCGCTACTCGACGCCAAGGTGCGCGAGGGCAAGCGCATCCTTTTCGAAGGCGCGCAAGGCGCGCTGCTCGACATCGACCACGGCACATACCCGTACGTCACCTCGTCCAACACGGTGGCGGCGCAGGCGGCGACCGGCGCGGGCGTCGGACCTAATGCCATCGATTTCGTGCTCGGCATTTGCAAGGCCTACACCACGCGTGTCGGCGATGGGCCGTTCCCCACCGACCAGATGCATAATGCCGTCGGCAAGAAGCTCGGCGAGCGCGGCCGCGAATTCGGCACCGTCACCGGGCGCGCGCGCCGCTGCGGCTGGTTCGACGCCGTGTTGGTGCGGCAGACGGTACGCACGTCCGGCATCAATGGGCTGGCGCTGACCAAGCTCGACATCCTCGATACGTTCGAGGAGATCAAGGTCTGCACGGGCTATAAGCTCGATGGCCGCGATATCGACTATCTTCCCGGCGGCGAACGCGCGCAGGCGCGGGTTGAGCCGGTCTATGAGACCATCGACGGTTGGGCCGAACCCACCGCCAAAGCGCGCTCCTGGGCAGATTTACCGGCGCAGGCGATCAAATATGTCCGCCGCGTCGAAGAACTGGTGGGCTGCCCGGTG
>NZ_DASYDO010000051.1:0-27679 GCF_036499525.1 Luteibacter sp.
GCCACCGTGAAAGGGTGATGTCCTAGGCCTCTAGACGATGGGGACGTACTAGAAGTTGGTGGAGCCAGCCGGGATCGAACCGGCGACCTCCTGCATGCCATGCAGGCGCTCTCCCAGCTGAGCTATGGCCCCCTGCTGGAAGCCGCAAAGATTACGTCCGGGGCAGGATTCCGTCAAGCGTTCATTACACTTTTCTTGAATTTATTTTCGAAGGGGTAACCTGTTCCCACGCACTCACCGGGAAAGGCATGCACGGCATCGTTTTCATCCAGGACCTGGCTACCGTGATGCTCGTGGCCGGGCTTACCACGGTGCTTTTCCAGCGCCTCAGGCAGCCTGTCGTGCTCGGCTATATCATCGCGGGCCTGGTCGTCGGACCGCATACGTTGCCGGTCATCTTCATCCACGACGAGGAAACGATCCGCACGCTGTCGGAGCTGGGCATGATCCTGCTCCTGTTCGCGCTGGGCCTGGAGTTCAGCCTGAAGAAGCTGCGCGCGGTAGGCGGCGCGGCACTTGTCGCGGCTTTTGCCGAGATCGTGCTGATGGTGTGGATCGGGTACGAGATCGGCCGGTTCTTCGGTTGGTCGGCGATGGATTCGCTGTTCCTCGGCGCGATGCTTTCCATTTCGTCCACCACCATCATCATGAAAGCGCTCGAGGACCTCGGCCTCAAGCGCGAGCGTTTCGCGCAGCTGATGTTCGGCATCCTCATCGTGGAGGACGTGCTGGCGATCGTGCTGATGGCGTTGCTCACGGGTATCGCGGGAACGGGCGGTGTCGAGGCAGGCGAGGCGCTGGCGGCGGTGGGCCGGCTCGGCTTGTTCATGGCGGTGTCGCTGGTGGTCGGCCTGCTGCTCGTGCCGCGCGTGGTCGACTACATCGCCCGGGTGAGCCGCAACGACGTACTCCTGGTTGCGGTCCTCGGCATCTGCTTCGGTTTCTGCCTCCTGGTCACCGAAATGGGCTATAGCGTGGCCCTGGGCGCCTTCATGATCGGTGCCATCGTGGCCGAATCGGAAAGCGTGGCGCGGATCGAGCGCATCGTGACGCCGGTGCGCGACATGTTCAGCGCGGTGTTCTTCGTCGCCATCGGCATGCTGATCGATCCGGGCCTGCTGCTCGAATACGCATGGCCGATCACCGTCGTCACCGTGGCAGTGGTGCTGGGCAAGGTCATCACCTGCAGCTTCGGCAGTTTCGTCGCCGGAAACGACGGACGCACGTCGTTGCGCGTAGGCATGGGCCTGGCCCAGATCGGCGAGTTCTCGTTCGTCATCGCCTCGCTCGGGCTCACCCTCAAGGTCACCAGCGGATTCCTCTATCCCGTGGCCGTGGCGGTTTCCGCGATCACTACCTTCCTCACGCCCTACCTGATCCGCTCATCCGATCCGCTGGCCCGGTTCCTCGGGTGCGCGCTGCCGAACCGCGTCACCGGTGTCTTCGGCGCCTATACGGAGTGGATGGGCAACCTGGGCCTGCAAGGGCAGGGCGCCATCGTGATGAAGATGATCCGCCGGCTGGTCTGGCACGTGATCATCAACACGGCGCTGGTGGTCGCGGTCTTCATCATCGCGGCCTTCGCCTATCGCCGCGGCTTCCTCCACCTGGACCTGCTGAGCGACGACCCCATCGTGCGCCGCAGCCTGGCCTGGTCCGCGGCCGCGCTGCTTTCCCTGCCCATGATCGTGGCGACGTACCGGAAGGCCGGGGCCCTGGGGATGCTCCTCGCGGAGCTGTCGATCCCGGACCGCTTCGGGACGCGTACCTATCGGATCCGTGCTGTCCTGGGCCGGATCATTCCGTTGGTGGCCATGGCGGTCATGGGCCTGCTGGTGGCGGCCCTGGCCTCCACCATCCTGCCGCCCCGGGAAGTGGCGCTGGTGCTGGTGCTGGTGGGCGTGGGTCTTGCCTGGCTGCTTTGGCGTGTGCTGGTCCAGGTGCACGCGCGCCTCCAGGCGGCCATCCGCGACACCCTCGAAAAGCCGGGCCAGGACCGCCCTGAGTGACATGGTCGACACGTCATGAAATATCCCTGAACTTTTCATGTGAAAGTCTGTCTCTCGCCCCGTCATTGCAAGCTGGGCGCGAACCACCGCACAATGGCGTTTCTGCCTCCACAAGGAGGTGTACCGGCGGCCTCGCCGAATCTTTCCAAGAGGGAGTATCGAATGAAGCACTTTTTGCGTCCCACGATGACGGCCGTCGCCCTGGCGGTTGCGCTGGGTACGGCCGCGGGCGCATCCGCCCAGGCCGCCAAGCCGGCTGCCTCCGCGGCACCCGTCGACAAGCAGAAGGCAAGCTATGTCGTCGGTTGGGATCTTGCCAGCTCGCTTCCGCCGCTCGTGGCGAAGGAAGTGGATGCCGCTACGGTAGCCAAGGCCCTGCAGGCTGCGCTCTCGGGCCAGAAGCCGACCATGTCGGAAGCCGAAGCCAAGTCGGTTCGCGAAGCGTTCGTTGCCCAGCTGAAGGTCAAGGCCGAAGCCGAGTACAACAAGGTCGCCACGCAGAACAAGCAGGAAGGCGATGCTTTCCTCGCCAAGAACAAGAGCGCCGCCGGCGTGAAGGTCACCTCGTCGGGCCTTCAGTACCAGGTCGTCCAGGCCGGTACCGGCCAGCGTCCGGGTCCTAACGACACGGTCACCATCAACTACACCGGCACCTTCGTGAACGGCGAGAAGTTCGACTCCTCGGCCGACCACCAGCCGGCCGGCCCGGCGAAGATTCCTCTCGCCGCGGTGATCCCGGGCTTCCGCGAAGGCCTGCAGCTGATGCAGACGGGCGGCAAGTACAAGCTGTTCATCCCGTCCAGCATCGCCTACGGTGCCAAGCCGGAAAACGGTTTCCCGCCGAATGCGACGATCATCTTCGACGTCGAACTGCTGAAGACCGAAGCGACCCCGGCCGGCAAGGCCCCGGCGGCCGCTCCGGCGGGTGGCGGCAAGTAAGCCCCAGCGACATGCGTCAGCAAAGGGCGCGGAGCGATCCGCGCCCTTTTTTGTTTATTTGCTCCGGCTCTCCTCCGGACTACAATTGCCCGTTACGACGACTGAAGTCGAAAGCTCCGGGAGCTGTATGAAAGTCACGATCTTTGGCACCGGCTACGTCGGCCTTGTTACGGGCGCCTGCCTCGCCGAGATGGGCAACCACATCGTCTGCGTCGACGTGGACGCGCGAAAGGTGGAGCGGCTGAAGGGCGGCGACATTCCCATCTTCGAGCCCGGTCTGGAACCGATGGTGGCGCGCAACCACACGGAGGGCCGCCTGGTCTTCACCACCGATGCCGAGCCTGCCATCGAACACGGTGACATCGTGTTCATCGCCGTGGGTACACCGCCCGACGAGGACGGAAGCGCCGATCTGCAATACGTGCTGGCCGTGGCGAAGACCATCGGCGACCACATAGACCGCTACACCCTCGTGGTGAACAAATCGACCGTCCCCGTCGGCACGGCCGATCGCGTACGCGCTGCCGTGGCCGAGCGCCTGAAGGCGCGTGGCGTGGATGTGCCTTTCGACGTCGTTTCCAACCCCGAATTCCTGAAGGAAGGCGATGCGGTGGAAGACTGCCTGCGTCCCGACCGCATCATCGTCGGCGCGTCGAGCCAGAAGGCCATCGGTGTGCTGCGCAAGCTCTATGCGCCGTTCAACCGCAACCACGACCGCATGGTGGTGATGGACGAGCGTTCTGCCGAGCTGACCAAATACGCCGCGAATGCCATGCTCGCGACGAAGATCAGCTTCATGAATGAGATAGCGAACATCGCCGAGCACGTCGGTGCAGACGTGGAACTGGTGCGACAGGGCATCGGCGCCGATCCGCGAATCGGCTATCACTTCATTTATCCCGGTGCCGGCTATGGCGGTTCCTGTTTTCCGAAGGACGTGCAGGCACTTGCGCGCACGGCGCACTCGGTCGGCTACGACGCGCACCTGCTCGATGCCGTGGAAAGGGTGAACGACGGGCAGAAGTCGCGCCTGTTCGCACTGCTCTCCAGACACTTCGACGGAAAGCTCAAGGGTCGCACCGTGGCGGTATGGGGCCTCGCGTTCAAGCCGAACACCGACGACATGCGCGAGGCATCGAGCCGCCGCCTCATGGAGCAACTGTGGGATGCCGGCGCCAAGGTGCGTGCCTTCGATCCCGAAGCCGCGGACGAAACGCGACGCATCTACGGCGAGCGCGACGACCTCGCGCTCGTGGAGCGCCCCTACGAGGCACTCGAGGGTGCCGACGCGCTGGTCATCGTCACCGAGTGGAAGGCCTTCCGCAGTCCCGACTTCGCCCGCATCAAATCGCTGTTGGGCGAGCCGGCGATCTTCGACGGGCGCAACCTTTACGATCCCGCCGTCGTCGAGGAGGCCGGTATCGCCTATTACGGTATCGGTCGCGGCCGTAGCCTCAGCGGGCGCGAACATGGCTGAGATCGAAGAACGCCTGACGGAACTCGAAGTACGCCTCGCCTTCGTCGACGACACCGTCAATGGTCTTTCGTCGGCGGATGCGGAAATCGCGCGCCGTCTGGACCTGCTGGAACGGGCCTTGCGCGACCTGCGCTCGGACCTGGTGAACATGCGAGCGGGCCTCGGTAGCGATCCTGCGAACGAACCCCCGCCGCCGCATTACTGAGCATCGAACGAGCCTTACCGATCATGGCAGACTCCCTGCGCGACCAGTTGTTGAAGAGTGGCCTCGTGAAAGAAATTCGCGAGGAAAAAAGGACGTCCATGCCGCCCCAGCGCCCGGGCGGTAATGTTTCGGTCAGCGGCCAGCCCTATGCCGGCAACCGGCCGAAGCAGGGCGGGAAGCCGCAGGGCGGCGGCAGGCCGAACCCCGGCGGAAAACCGCAAAGCGGTGGCAGGCCAGGCCAAGGCGGCCGTCCGCAGCAAGGTGCCGGCAGGCCAGCCCAAGGTGGGCCGTCGCAGCAAGGCGGCCCAGCCGGGGCCGGTCGTCCTGCACGCAAGGAAGGTGAGATCGATCTCGCCAAGGCTTATGCCATCCGTGCACAGAAGGAAGCCACGGAACGGAAGCAAGCCGAAGCCGAGGCTGCCGAGCAGGCGCGTCTGCGCAAGGAGAAGAAGCGTAAGGTGGAGGAGCTGCTGAAAGGCAAGTCGCTGAACCGCGCCGACGCCGACCAGGTGCGGCACTTCCCGTATGGCGAGAAGATCCGCCGCGTCCACGTGGATGCGATCCAGCTCGCCGCGTTGAACGCGGGCGAACTAGGCGTCGTGCAGCAGGGCGGGCGCTACCTCGTCGTCGGCAAGTCGGTGATCGAGGAACTGCGCGGCGTCGCGCCGGAGTTCATCGCGCTGCTGGTCGATCCGAACGCCACAAACGAATCGGACGACGGCGTGCCCGACGACCTGATGTGGTGATGCGATACCCGTAGGAGCGCGCCTGCGCGCGACATGTTTTCGTACCGGACTTCACCCTGGCGCGCCAGCTCCAGGTCACGGCCTTAAAACATGTCGCGCGCAGGGCGCGCTCCTACGCCGCCGGGGCCGAAAGCTCCGGGTTCTCCCAACCTTCCTTCCTCGCGAACCGCGCCCCATGCGCCTGCTCCAGCTTCGACAGGCGATCGCGCACCACGGCGAGGCCTTCGCTGCGCACGTACTGGATAGGACCACCGCGGAACGGAGCGAAACCCGTGCCGAAGATGACGCCGGCATCGAGCAGGTCGGCATCGTCCACCACGTTCTCGGCGAGGCAGGCGATGGCCTCGTTGATCATCGGCAGGATCATCCGGTCCTGGATGTCCGCCGGCGGCACGTAATCGGGATCCACTTCCGGTTTGTCCGGCTTGCCGTCCTTCCAGACGTACAGGCCTTCGCCATCCTTCTTGCCGCGCTTGTTCGCCGCGAGTTTTTCCTCAAGCCCCTGCGGCACCTCAAGGCCAAGGAAGGGCGCGAGTTCGCGGCCTACCGAAGCGCAGACGTCGAGCCCAACCGTGTCGGCCAGTTCGATCGGGCCCATCGGCATGCCGAACTTCTTCGCCTCGCGATCAAGCACCGGCCCCGGCACGCCCTCGTTGTAAAGGCGCATCGCTTCCATGAGGTACGGCATGAGGATGCGGTTGACGAGGAAACCGGGCGTGCCCTTCACCGGTACCGGCAGCTTGCCGATAGCCTTGCAGAACGCTAGCGCGCGCTTCTCGACAGCGGGATCCAGCGCGTCATGGCGCACGACTTCCACCAGCGGCATCTGTGCCACGGGATTGAAGAAGTGAAGGCCGAGGAACCGCTGCGGCGCCCTCAGTCCCTGGCGAAGCTCGTCCAGTGGAATGGATGAGGTATTGCTCGCCAGGATCTCGTCGGCCTGGAACTGTGGTTCGATCGCGGCGTAGAGCGCGTGCTTCGCCTCGGGATTCTCGAAGATGGCCTCGATGGCGAGATCGGCAACGGCGACGCCGCTACCCTCGATATCGATCCGGAGGCGGCCCATGGCGGCCTCGACCTTCGCGGGTGCCTTCAGTTTTTTCTCGAAGAGGCCGCGAGCGCGCGCGATGGCGGGCTCGACGAAGCGAGCCTCGCGATCTTGCAGTGTCACCTGGAAACCTTTCAGGGCGGACCATGCGGCGATGTCCCCGCCCATGGTGCCGGCACCCACGACGTGCACGTGCGAGATGCCGTGGTCGACGCCGCCGCCAAGTCCCTTCAGGCGTTCCCGCAAGAAGAATATGCGAATGAGGTTGCGCGCCGTCGGCGTCGTGGCGAGCCTTGCCACCGACTTTGCCTCCAGCTTCAACCGTTGCTGTATGTTGCCACCGCCGCGTGCCCAGGTGTCGATGAGGGCGAACGGGGCCGGATAGTGTTCCTTGCGTACCTTGGCCGCGGTCTGCTTGCGTACGATCGGGGCGAGCACGGCGCGGGCGAGCAGGGTATTCGTGGCCCAGCCTTTCGCCCGCTGTGCGAACGGACGTTGCACCGGACGGCGGGCGAGTTCGCGCGCCTCGGCGAGGAGTTCGTCGGGGCGGGCAAGGCGGTCGACGAGGCCCGCGGCCTTCGCCCTGCGGGCGTTGAACGGCTTGCCCGTGAGCATCGCGGGCAGGGCGTCCGGTGCGCCGATCAGGCGAGGCAGGCGGGCACTGCCGCCCCAGCCCGGATGGATGCCCAGCATCACTTCCGGAAGGCCGATCTTCGTCGCATCGTCGTCGGCGGCGATGCGCTGGCGGCATGCCAGCGCCAGTTCGGTACCGCCGCCCATGCAGGCGCCATGGATGGCGGCCACGGTCGGGCAGGGCAGACGGGCGAGGTTTTCGAAAACGCGCTGGCCGTTCTCGATGTTCTCGAGCACCGTGCCGGTCTGTGCGTATTCCACGAACTCCCGGATATCGGCACCCACCGCGAACCCCATGGGCTTGGCCGAATGGATGACGACCCCGCGCGGGGCCTCGATCGCGAGCCGCTCGACGAGGGTGTCCAGTTCGTCGAGCACGTCGCGGGACAGCGCGTTGGCGCTGGCGCCCTCGCGGTCGAGGGTGAGGACGACGATGCCGTCGTCGCCCTCGCTGGTCTTCCAGTGCTTGAATCGAAGTCCTTCGAACATGGCGGATCGTGCGGTGGCGAATAAGCGCATCACCATACCTTTCCCCCGGGACGAATGCGAGATACCCGCCCGTACGGTCGCCGGGGTCGCAGCCGCACGGCTGGCGCAACGGCAGGCATTGGGCGGATACTTCGCGCCCGCCAGGCCGCCGAACGCCACATGGATTCCAACGTAGGAAACGATATCTTCGACCGCATCCTGTCGGCCTCGGGCCCGCTGGTGGCGCTGAAGACGAGCGATACCGGGCTGTTGGTGGAGCAGTTTCGCCTGGTGGCGCGCCGCACCGGCCAGGCCGTCTACCTGTGGCGCCACGCCGAGGGCCTGGTGAGCCTGCGCGATGCGCAGATGCGCGTACCGGGCTGCCTGCGCCTCGGCGACGCACTGCGCTATATCCTGCAGAGCCTGCACTTCGGCGTTTATCTCCTCGACATGCCCGCGGGGGCGCCAAGCGCGACCGATGGTGCACTTTTACGGCAACTTTCGCGCACCCAGACCGGGCATGTCCGCCGGGTGGTGCTCATCGGGGCGAGCCCCAGCCTTCTGGCCACGTTCGAGAGCGACGTCGTGCGGGTGGATGCCGACTGGCAGGCGCGGTCGGCTGCACCGCGGCTCCGCGACGGCCGCTGGGTCGTCTGACCCGATGGCGGCCACGATCGAGCCAAACGGCGTACTCATCTTCACGGCGCGACGCGACGTGCGCCGCGCCGTCTTCGACGCGCTGGACCTTGACGGCGATTTCGTCCTGCTGACCGCGCGCGATGCCGCGCAACTGGCATCGTTGCTGGAGGACGCGCCGCCGTTGCACGTGGTGGTGGTCGGCGCGGACGGCAGCGCCGATACGGCGCAGGGGCTGCGCATCCTGCGCGGCTCGCCCAGGTACGCCGCGCTACCCATGGTCTACGTGGTGGACGACACACCGGGCGTGGCGCCGGAAGGCGCTCTCGACTGGCTGCGTGCGGGGGCAATCGCCGCCGAACTGGCACAGCGCGTTCGTGCCGCGCTCCAGGTTCCCGCCGTGCCGGTGCAGCACACACCGCCGCGCAGCGACTGGCGCTTCGCTTTCGACGCGGGCGCGGCCTGGGTCGTCGCCTCGACGCCGGACGGATGCATCCTGGACAGCGGCGCCGCCATGAACCGGCTCTGGACCGGCAACGGCCCCATCCAGGGACGCCTGCTTTCCGAGGTGTTCGTCATGGCGAACCGGTCGGGGTGGCCGGTGCCCGACGGGGATGCCATGGCCTGCACCCTCCGGCGCCCCGACGGTAGCGAGATCGGCGGCGAAGTGGACGTCCGCCACATCGTCGACCATGGCGTGCACCGCATCGCGGTGGGCTTCCGCGATCTGCGCACGGTCGATATCGCCGGGCGCGCGCTTTCCCTGCTCGCCGTGCTCGATGCCTGTCCCAGCGACGACGACGGCATGAGCGAGGCCGCGGCCCTGCTTGCCGACGCACTCGAGCTCGACGTGGTGGCCGTGTGGTCCGCGCTGCCGGAAAGCGAACGCGGGCCCGAGGTGCTGGCGCGGATATGGAACGGACCCGCACCCGTCGAATGGCCCGACGCCGGCGACCTGCCGCTGTTGAAGATATGCCTGAGCGGCGAGCCGCTCGTGCGCCTTGGCGATGACGGCGACGCGCCCCTGGCCGATCCCCTCATCGAGGCGCTCGGCCTGCGCTCCTATGTGCTGCTTCCGCTGCTGGACGAACGGCGCAGCGTGATCGGTGCCGTGCTGGCTGGCCGTTGCCGTCCGTCGAATGACGCTCGCGTGCTCGCGCCCGCACTTCGCGCGGCAACGGCGAGGTTCGCTTCGGCGCTCGAACTGCGCCGTGCCCGCGAACAAGGCCGTGCCCGCGGACTCGTCGACACGCTCACCGGACTGCCCAACCGGCTGCTTTTCAACGACCGTCTCGACACCACCATCCGCGAAGCCGAACGCACCGGCGAATGCTTCGCCACGCTGCTGATCGACCTGGATCGTTTCAAGGGCATCAACGAGACACTCGGCCACGCGGTCGGCGACCAGGTGCTGACTTCGGTGGCGAAGCAGCTGCGCGCCAGCGTGCGTGCCTCGGATACCGTCGCGCGGTACGCCGGCGACGAATTCACCCTGATCCTGCGACACATCATCAAACGCGACGACGTGCTGCGCATCGCCGAGAAAATCGTGCAGGCGATGGAACTCCCGCTGTCGCTGGACGACGGCTCCGAACTCCAGGCCACTATCTCCATCGGCATCTCGTTCTTCCCCGACGATGCCGTCGACGGCGAACTGCTGCTGCGCCATGCCGACGAAGCCATGTACGGCGCGAAGAGCCTTGGCCGCAACAATTACCAGATTTACGCGGCCAACGTGGACGCCGCGCAACAGCAGCAGGCCGAACTGAAGGTGCGCCTGCGTCATGCGGTGCGCAACGACGAACTGCGCGTGTTCTACCAGCCGCAGGTAGAGGCGACCAGCGAGGACATCGTCGGGATGGAGGCGCTGGTGCGCTGGGAACATCCCGAGCTGGGCATGATCAGCCCTGGCTTCTTCATTCCGCTGGCGGAGGCCAGTGGCCTCATCGTGCCGATCGGCGAATGGGTGCTACGCACCGCCTGCGCCCAGGCCAAGGCCTGGGAGGACCGGTACGGGCTCGGCCTCCGCCTCGGCGTAAACCTCTCCGCGGTACAACTGATGCAGACCAATCTCGCCGCCGTCGTCGCGAACGCGTTGCGCGATACGGAACTGGATCCCGGCCAACTCGAACTCGAGGTTACCGAGAGCATCAGCGTAAAGACCGTGCCGCATCTCGTGGAAACGCTGGATGCGCTGCATGCCATGGGTTGCCGGATCGCCATCGACGATTTCGGCACGGGTGCGGCCTCGCTGGATTACCTGCGCCGGTTGCCGGCCGACCGCATCAAGATCGACCAGAGTTTCGTGCGCAACATCGGCGTGGATCCCGACGACGAGGCCATCGTCCGTGCCACCATCGACATGGCCCATCGCCTCAAGCGTGGCGTGGTGGCTGAAGGCGTGGAGATCGAGCAACATCTTCATTTCCTCCGCGCGAACGGCTGCGACGAACTGCAGGGCTATCTGTTCTGCCGGCCCCTGCCCACCGTCACTTTCGAGAAACTGCTGGGTGAGCGCGAACGCCTGGTGACCGAAGGGCACGCCGTCCCGGCTTGAGGTTCGCCGGCTTGCCCCGCATATTTTCGAAGAGGAATCCGGCAAGGCGCGAGTGAACTTGCGCCGCGCCGACTTGTCTCAGCTGCGCCCGCGACTGGCCCCCATAGAGTTTGAGGAGACGGCCCGGATGGGCGAAAACGAACTGGATCAAGCACTTGTCGAGCGCGTGCAGCAAGGGGATCGCCGCGCGTTCGACCTGCTTGTCCGCAAATACCAGCACAAGGTGATAGCGCTGATCTCGCGCTACGTGCACGATCGCACCGAGTGCGAGGACATCGCCCAGGAAGCCTTCGTGCGCGCCTGGCGTGCCCTGGGTGCATTCCGCGGCGAAAGCGCCTTCTATACCTGGCTGTACAAGATCGCGGTCAACACGGCCAAGAACCACCTGGTGGCGATGGGACGCCGCCCGCCCACGGGCGACATCGACATCGAGGACGCCGTTTATGTGCCCGGGGCCACCCGTATGCACGAGAGTGCCACCCCTGAGCGTGAAATGATGCGTGAACAGGTGGAACAAACGGTGTTTTCCACTGTCCAAGCCCTGCCTGAGGAACTTCGGGTCGCGATTACCCTGCGCGAGGTGGAAGGCAAGAGCTACGAGGATATTGCCACCATCATGGACTGCCCCATCGGTACTGTCCGTTCGCGTATTTTCAGGGCTCGCGAAGCCATCGACCAGAAACTGCGGCCGCTGTTGTCCGACCGCGAGGACCACAACCCATGAGCGAAGCCAATCGGGAAATTCTCTCCGCCGGCATGGACGGTGAGTTGTCACGGGAGGAAATCCGCTTCCTGCTGCGCCGGCTCGAAGCCGACCCGCTCCTCGCCGATACCTGGGCGCGGTTCCACGTGGCCCGCGACGGCCTGCGCCGTGAATGCATGCCACAGGTCTCCGCGGATTTTGCCAGCCGGGTCATGGCCGCCATCGAGGCCGAGCCGGCCGCGGCAGGGCAACCTCGTCGCCGATGGCTGCACTGGTCGGCCGGTGGCGCCATCGCCGCCAGTGTCGCGGTAGCCGCCCTGATGCTTTCCCAGCCCACGGGTAACCGCTCCTCCGCACCCGACGTGGCCCAGCACGCCGAGTTGGCAGGCGACGCACAGGTGGCCAGCGTACCGGCCACGCAGACGGCCGCGCCGGTCGCGCCGCAGTGGCTCAGCGGCAACATGGCTTCCCGCTTTACCCAGAAGGCGGCGTTCGACAGCTCGAACGATGCCGGTGCCGCGGCCTACCTGCCGCGCTCCACCCCGTACCAGATTCACCGCGCCCGGGCCGCCTCGGCTTCGGAAGGCAACGGTTACATGCTGCTGATCCGTCCCGACGGCAGTCGCTATGTGCAGCCGGTGGCCGCGCCGCAGGCTCGCTGAGCCGCGGCTTGTGCCCGCGCGCCGCTCATCCCGGCGCGCCTTCCCCTGGTTTTGTAACGATCCGTGCGGTGTCATCCGCACGGGCAGCCGTGGTTAGGTAAAAAAGGAGGAAATCGATGGCTCTCTGGCATGTACGCGCACTACTCGTTGGTGCCCTGGTCCTGACGGGCTCAGGCGCACAGGCGCAAACCCTGCCGGACTTTACCGGCGTCGTGGAGAAATACGCTCCCGCCGTGGTCCACGTGGAAGCGAAAACGACGGGCACGGCCCGCAAGGCACGCAGCGGACCGGGCGACATGCCCGACGACCAGGAAGAACTGCTACGGCGCTTCTTCGGCATGCCCGGCATGCCCATGCAGCCACGCGAGCGTACCTCACTCGGTTCGGGCTTCATCATCTCGGCCGACGGTTACATCCTCACCAACGACCACGTCGTCGACGATGCCGACGAGGTCAAGATCCGCCTGCAGGACCGCCGCACCTTTACCGCGAAGGTCGTCGGCAAGGATCCGCAGTACGACATCGCCTTGCTCAAGATCGACGGCAAGTCGCTGCCTACCGTGGCCATCGGCGATTCGCGCACGGTCAAGCGAGGCCAGTGGGCGCTGGCGATCGGTTCGCCGTTCGGCCTGGACGCCACGGTCACCCACGGCATCATCAGCGCGGTGGGTCGCAACCTCGGTAGTGGCGACCAGCCGTATACCTCCTTCATCCAGACCGACGTGCCCATCAACCGCGGCAATTCCGGCGGTCCGCTTTTCAACCTGCAAGGCCAGGTGATCGGCGTGAATTCACAGATCTACTCCACCTCCGGTGGTTACCAGGGCTTGTCCTTCTCCATTCCCATCGACGTGGCGATGAACGTCGTGCAGCAGATCAAGGACAAGGGCTACGTCTCGCGCGGCATGCTCGGCGTGACGGTGCAGCCGGTGGACCAGTTCGTGAAGAACCTCGACCTGCCGGACGCGAGCGGTGCCCTGGTGGCCCAGGTCACCCCGGGTAGCGGTGCCGACAAGGCCGGCCTGAGGCAGGGCGACGTCATCCTTTCCTTCAACGGCACGCCGATCACCCAGGCCCCCGACCTGCCGCCGCTGGTGGGCATCACGAAGCCCGGTTCCACGGCCAGGGTGGAGATCCTTCGCGACCACAAGAAGCAGACCGTTGACGTCAAGGTAGGCGAGCTGCCGCGCGACAAGAACGCGCTGGCGTCGGCCGGCGGGGACAACGACAGCGGCGTCAGCGGGTCGGCCACCGCGCTGGGCCTGTCCGTGCAGGACATCGACGCGTCGGCCCGTTCCGAACTGGGCCTCAAGCCGGGGGAGGGTGTCGTCGTCAGCCGGATCACCGGCAGCGCGGCGGCCAGCTCTGGCCTGCGCTCGGGCGACGTCATCCTGATGATCAACCAGAAGCGGGTCGGCAGCGCCGCCGCCTTCCGCGCCGCGACGAAGGGCATCAAGCCCGGCGACACCGCCATGCTGCTCGTCCGCCGCGACGATTCAACCTCGTTCGTCGGCGTCACCGTGCCCAGCGAGCGCTGAGCCACGGGCCCGGCCGTCGCTCGGCGGCGGTCGGCCTTCCATGCGATAATGCGGGATTCGCGCCGGCCAAAAGGGCCGGCGCGCCTCGTTCGCGCCGCGAGCGATGGCGAACGTAACCACGGCGCTCCATGGAACTCATCCGCAACTTCTCCATCATTGCCCATATCGACCACGGCAAGTCGACCCTGGCCGACCGCATCATCCAGTTGTGCGGAGGATTGACCGAGCGCGAAATGGAAGCGCAGGTGCTGGACAACAATCCGATCGAACGCGAGCGCGGCATCACCATCAAGGCGCAGTCCGTGTCGTTGCCGTACAAGGCGCGCGACGGCAAGACCTACCAGCTGAACTTCATCGATACCCCGGGCCACGTCGACTTCTCCTATGAGGTCAGCCGTTCGCTGTCCGCGTGCGAGGGCGCGCTGCTCGTCGTGGATGCCGCGCAGGGTGTCGAGGCGCAGTCCGTCGCCAACTGTTATACGGCGCTCGAGCAGGGTCTCGAGGTTATCCCGGTCCTCAACAAGATCGACCTGCCCACGGCCGACATCGAGAAAGCCAAGGCCGAAATAGAAGCCGTGATCGGCCTGGACGCCAGCGACGCCATTCCCGTCAGCGCCAAGACCGGCGAGAACGTGATCGAAGTGCTGGAAGCGATCATCCATCGCATCCCGCCGCCGAAGCCGCGCGGCACGGACAAGCTCCAGGCATTGATCATCGACTCGTGGTTCGACAATTACCTCGGCGTGGTGTCGCTCGTGCGCGTGATGCAGGGCGAGATCCGCCCCGGCGACAAGATCCTGGTCATGTCCACCGGCCGCACGCACCTGGTCGACGATGTGGGCGTGTTTACCCCTAAGCGGAAGAAGCTCGAGCGCCTCGCCGCAGGCGAGGTGGGTTGGATCAACGCGTCGATCAAGGACGTGCACGGCGCGCCGGTGGGCGACACGCTCACCCACGCCGGCAAGCCCGCGGACGAACCGCTGCCGGGCTTCCAGACGATGCAGCCGCGCGTGTTCGCGGGCCTGTTCCCGGTATCCGCCGACGATTACCCGGCCCTGCGCGAAGCGCTCGACAAGTTGCGCCTCAACGACGCCGCCATGTTCTTCGAGCCGGAAAGCTCCGAAGCCATGGGTTTCGGTTTCCGCTGCGGCTTCCTTGGCATGCTGCACATGGAGATCGTGCAGGAGCGCCTTGAACGCGAATACGACCTCAACCTCATCACGACCGCGCCGACGGTCGTCTACGAGGTGGCCAAGACCGACGGTACCGTCCTCGCCATGGACAATCCGGCCAAGCTGCCCCCGCCGCAGCAGATCGTCGAGATTCGCGAGCCGATCATCGTAGCCACCATCCTCACGCCGGGCGACTACGTTGGCAACGTCATCAAGCTGTGCGAGGAAAAGCGTGGCGTGCAGCGTTCTATCCAGTACCTGGCCACCCAGGTGCAGGTGACTTACGAACTGCCGCTGGCCGAGGTCGTGCTCGACTTCTTCGACCGCCTGAAATCGGTGTCCCGCGGCTATGCCTCGATGGACTACCACCTCGAGCGGTTCGACGCGGGTCCCTTCGTTCGGGTGGACATCCTTATCAACGGCGACCGCGTGGACGCACTGAGCCTGATCGTGCACCGCTCGCACGCCGAGCGCCGGGGACGGGAACTTGTGGATCGGATGAAGGATCTGATCCCGCGGCAGCAGTTCGACGTGGCCATCCAGGCCGCGGTCGGCGCCGCCGTCATCGCGCGTTCCACCGTGAAGGCCCTGCGCAAGAACGTACTGGCGAAATGCTACGGCGGCGACGTCTCGCGCAAGAAGAAGCTGCTGGAAAAACAGAAGGAAGGCAAGAAGCGCATGAAGCAGGTCGGCAGCGTGGAGATTCCACAGGAAGCATTCCTGGCCGTGCTGAAGGTCGATAAGTGACCACTGCCCCGGCGGCATGACGTTTCACCTATGGAACCCCGGCGCCGGATGCGTCGGAATGGGCCTTACGGCCCCTCGATACGACTAACGGAGTTGGCATGGCGGCATTCGATTTTTCGGCGATCCTCCTCGGCCTCACGGTCCTTTTCGGACTGGTGTGGCTGTTCGATCGCCTGTTCCTGGTGAAGGCGCGTCGCGCCCGGGCGGAGGCGTCCGGCGCGGAGCAGCCCGAGCCCTGGCCGGTAGACTGGGCGCGATCCCTTTTTCCGGTGATCCTGGTGGTGCTGATCCTGCGTTCGTTCGTGGCCGAGCCCTTCCGGATTCCCTCCGGCTCGATGATGCCCACCCTGGACGTCGGCGATTTCATCCTGGTCAACAAGTTCACCTATGGCCTGCGCATGCCGGCCTTCAACAACAAGCTGGTAGCGAATGGCGAGCCACGCCGCGGCGATGTGGTCGTCTTCCGCTTCCCCGGTTATCAATGCAAGGACGAAAACGGCCAGATCGTCCGCAGCGGCGACCTGACCTGCCAGGATCCACACGCACCGGTGGCCAGCGAGAACTGGATCAAGCGCGTGATCGGCCTGCCGGGCGACCGTATCGAAACCCGCGGCAGCGAGTTGTACATCAACGGCGAGCGCGTGGGAGCCGACGAGATCGGTCCCTTCAAGGGCAGCATGACCCGGCCGGAAGACCGCCTGCTGATGACCTTCGGTTCGAAGCTGTACACCGAGCACCTGGGCAGCATCAATCACACGATCGCGCTCACGCCGGCCTACAACATGCCGCAGGACATCCCCAACGCGGTGGTGCCCTCGGAAGTGCCGAAGGGCTGCTACATCGTGATGGGCGACAATCGCATGAACAGCACCGACAGCCGTTGGTGGGGCTGCATGCCGGAGAAAAACCTCGTCGGCAAGGCTTTCTTCGTCTGGTTGGCCTGGCGGGGTCCGGGCAACGGCTGGTTCGATTTCCCGAAGATGGGCAAGGTCATCCATTGACCGAACGGTGGCCTCCGTCACGCCGCAAGGCGTTGCGGAAGCCTCCGGACAAGGTAATCTCCGCTGCGGGGCGCGTGGGCGCCCCGTACGCATTCAACGTCTTGAACAGGGGGAGCCGCCACGGCGGCGGGAATCGACCATGAAATCCAGGCAATCGGGCATTACCCTCATCGGTTTCGTCATCGTGCTGCTGGTGCTCGGCTTCTTCGCCTTCATGGCCATGAAGCTGGTGCCGTCCTATATCGAGTACTTCGGCGTGAAGAAGGCCATGAGCCAGATCGCCACCAGTGGGTCGGCCACCCGGGACCTCGACAGCATCCGCCGCGACCTGATCTTCAAGATGGGTTTCCAGTACGTGGACGACGCTACCATCCAGCCCAAGGACATCACCATGGATCGCGCCAACAACGGCGCCGTGTTGCATGTCGAGTACGACAAACAGATTCCCTTCATCTACAACATCGACTTCCTCCTGCATTTCGAAAATTCGGTGCAGCTGGGGAATGCGTCCACCTGACAAGCGATCGTGCAGTTCCCTCATTCCTTCCGCAATCCCGACCTCGCGAACCTGGCGCTGACCCATCGAAGCGCCGGGAAACCGAACAACGAGCGCCTGGAGTTCCTCGGGGACGCCCTGTTGGGCGCCACGGTGGCGGAACTGCTGTACGAGGCCCATCCGAACGCCAGCGAAGGCGAGCTCTCGCGGCTGCGCGCACAGCTGGTCAATGGCCAGGCGCTGGCCGTGATCGCCCGTGAACTGGAACTGGGCGATGTGCTGAAACTCGGTCCCGGCGAACTGAAAAGCGGGGGCTTCCGCCGGGATTCCATCCTCGCCGACGCCTTCGAAGCCCTCGTGGCCGCCGTCTACCTGGATGACGGCTATGATGCCTGTCGCCAGGTCGTGCGCAGGTTGTTCACGCCGCGCGTGGCAGAAATCAAGCGCTCCAGCAAGGATGCGAAAACCCGCCTGCAGGAATGGCTACAGGGCAGGGGCATGGCGCTGCCCGTCTACGAACTCACAGGCAGCTATGGCGACGACCATGCCAAGGTCTTCGACGTCAGCTGTTCCATCGACGAGCCCGAACCGATCCGCGTCGAAGGACGCGCCGGCAGCAGGCGCGCCGCCGAGCAGGATGCTGCCGAAGCGATCCTTCGCCGCCTGCTGGAAGAAAAGAAATGAACGACAACGACATCGATAGCACCGAAGAAGACACCCTCGTCGACGACGATTTCCGCTGCGGCTACGTCGCGCTGGCCGGCCGTCCCAACGTGGGTAAATCCACCCTGTTGAACGCCCTCATCGGCGTACGCCTCAGTATCGTCAGCCACCGTCCACAGACCACGCGTCATCGCATCCTGGGCATTTCCAGCAAGCCCCAGGGCCAGATCCTCTACGTCGACACGCCGGGCCTCCATCGTGGCGGCAAGCGGGCGATGAACCGCAGCCTCAACCGTGCCGCGCGTGCCGCGATCACCGAGGTGAACCTCGCCGTGCAGGTGATCGAGGCCGGGCGCTGGACCGACGAAGACAAGACCATGTACGCCGCGCTTGCGGAGCAGCCGGACATGCCGAAGCTGCTGGCGATCAACAAGGTCGACCTGCAGAAGGACAAGACGGCGATGCTTCCCTTCGTCGCCGACCTGATGCAGCAGCATCCGTTCGACGACGTGTACTACGTGAGCGCGCTGAAGTCGAAGGGCCTTTCCGGTCTTGAGAAGGGCATCCTTAAGCGCCTGCCGGTGCAGCCTGCGATCTACGGCGAGGACGAGATCACCGATCGCAGCGAGCGCTTCCTCGCGGCGGAGATGGTCCGCGAGCAGCTGATGCTGCGGCTCGACCAGGAATTGCCGTACGCCACCACCGTGGAGATCGAGGGCTTCGAGGACCGCCCCGACGGCGTGGCCGAGATCCACGCCGTGATCTGGGTGGAGCGCGACGGCCAGAAGGCCATCGTCATCGGCAACGCCGGGGCGCAGCTCAAGGCCATCGGAACCTCGGCGCGCCGGCAGATGGAGAACCTGTTCGAACGCAAGGTTTTCCTCAAGCTATGGGTGAAGGTCCGCGAGGGCTGGGCCGACGACGAGAACCTGCTCAAGCGTTTCGGTTACGAATAAGCTTTCCGAGCGCCGCCAGCGATGCGCGTCGAACAACAGCCTGCCTTCATCCTGCACGCCCGGCCGTACCGGGAGACCTCGCTGCTCATCGAATGCCTGACCCGCGACCACGGCCGTATCGGCGTGGTCGCGCGCGGGGTGCGCACGGAACGGGCGCGGCTGCAACGTGCGCAACTGGAACCATTCCAGCGGGTCGAACTCGACCTGATGATGAGGGGCGAACTGGCGACGCTGCGCGGGGCCGAGCCCTCCGGTGCGGTATTGCGCCTTGCCGGCGATGCCGGTCTCGCGGGGCTCTATCTCAACGAGTTGGTGGTCAGGCTCACCGGGCGGCAGGATCCCAATCCCGGGTTGTTCGGGATTTACGAACGCACCCTGCAGCGGATGTCCGCTGGCCAGCCGCTCGCCTGGACCTTGCGCCGGTTCGAGCGCGACATGCTGGATTCACTGGGCTACGCGTTGCAACTGGACGCCGGTGCGCTCGACGGCGAGCCGCTCGATGCCGCCGCCGCCTATTTCTACGATCCCGAATCCGGTGCCATGCCCGGTCGCGCGGGCGACCCACGCGCGATCCGCGGGGCCGACCTGCTTGCGCTGGCGGAGGACCGCTCGCCCGACACGGCCGGCCTCGCGTCGCTACGCCGCATGATGCGGCAGGTGATCGCGTTCCACCTCGGTGGTGGCGAACTGCGGGCCTGGCGGGTGCTTCGCTAGCTCGTGTAGGAGCGGGCCCTGCGCGCGACATCTCTTCGCGGCAGTCCGCATGTTTGCGCGCCAGCCCCAGGCCACGGCCTCAAAACATGTCGCGCGCAGGGCGCGCTCCTACAGCGCCGACAGGGTTGCTTCCAGCTCGGCACGGAAGCGTGCCAGGGCATCGGGCACCGCCATGCGCGTTTCGCGAATGTGGCCTTGCATCACCTTCGCCTGCGCGCCCAGGCGCACCGCCCCGCAGAAGCCGCAGGCGGAGCGCAGTCGATGCAGGCGCTCCACGAGCTCCGCCGGGTCGGTTGCCAGGGTGTCAAGTGCGCCTGAGAGTTCGACGAGCTCCGCCCGAAGGAGCTGACGCAAGGCCTGCATCGTGGCCGGGTCGCCGGCGGCCATAAGTCCGGCCTCGTCGTCGAGGATCCGAAAACCCTCGTCGATGCCCAGCGTGGCGGCGAGCGCGTCCACCAGGGAAGCGACGCGGCACGGCTTTTCGATCACGCCGGCGAAGCCGGCCTTCAGTAATTCCGTACGCAGGCTCGCCGGCACCTCGGCGCTCGTGGCCAGCGCCGTTGCCGCATGCGAGGCGGAACCGGCGTCCCGGCGAAGTGCGGACAGCACCTCGATCGCACCGGCACGCGGCATCCGGCAATCCAGGAGCAGGGCGTCGAAACGCGTGGTACGCGCTGTTTCCAGCGCTTCCGCCCCGTCATGGGCCAGCGTGACCGTATAACCGTGGCCGGCCAGCGCGCCCGCGAGGAATTGCCGTGTGGAAGGGTCGTCGTCGGCGACGAGCAGCCGCCGTTTGGTGTCCTGCGACATAGTAACGTTCCGTGTCGTTCATCTGGATTTGGCAGAATGGCCGAGCATGCTTCCCGTATCAACCCGCACCTTCGCCTTGATCCTCACTGCCCTGACGGCGATCGCCTGGGCCAGTGGGGCGTGTGCTGGGCTATCGGTGGAAGCCGACACGGTCTCCATCCCGGGGATGGAAATGAGCGGCATGCAGGCCGACATCGATCCGGCCGGCAATGGAAAGGGTCTGGACGTGAAGCTTTCCGCCGATCATGCCGATATGCCGGCGCTTGGCTGGCGCAAGCTGGGCCTGCGCCTGGAAGGCACGCTCGACCGTGACGAACTTGGACGCTGGGTCTTCGACGGCACGGTGCGACTGCGTGGCGCCCCCGGTGGCGCTCTCGGCAATGCCAGCGTCCACATGGTCGCCGACGAGGCGGCCAACACGCTCGAGGTTTCGCTGAGCCAGGACAAGGCGCTCGCCAGGGTGGCACTGCCGATGGACCAGCCGAGTCACGCCCAGATCACGCTCACGGGGCTTCCCTCCGGTTGGTTGCAGGGCCTGCTGTCGACCGTCTGGTCCGGTCGCACCACGACCGGCAGCGTGAATGCGGACCTTGCCCTGGACGTGCTCGAAAGCGGCGTGCAGGCAGCGGGGCAGTTCTCGTTGAATGGCGTCGGCTTCGACAGCCCGGGCGGCAAGCTGGCGGCGCAGGGCGTTTCCGGATCCGGGCGCCTCGGCATCGACAGCCAGGCCGATGGCACGTCGGTCGATCTCGACGCCACACTGCGCGGTGGCGACCTGCTGCTCGGTTCGCTTTACGCCGATCTTCCCGATCACGCCGTGCAGCTGTCGCTGGGGGCGCGCACGAAGAAGGGTGAACTGACCATCCGCCGTCTCCGCCTGACCGATCCCGACGCCTTGCAGCTCGACGGGGAACTGGGTGTCGCGGCGAATGGCGATCTCTCCCATCTGAGGCTCGATCGCGTCAATGCACGCTTTCCCGCCGCCTATGCCCGCTACGGAAAGGGTTTGTTGCGAGACATCGGTGTCGACGCACTGGATGCCAGGGGCGACGTGGCCGGTCATGTCGCGCTGGAAGGTGGTGCGCTGAAGGCCTTGTCCCTGCAGACGAGCGACCTCGACCTGGCGTTGCCCGGCGGCGGGTTCGGCATCGATGGCCTGCACGGTGCGGTCGACTGGAGCGCCACAGAGAACCGCCCTTCCACCCGGCTGGGCTGGCGGCAGTTGCAGGTCTATCGCATTCCCAACGGGGCCGCGGAGGCCACGTGGCGAAGCACGGGTGGCGTCCTGAAGCTGGAGAAACCGTTCGCCATTCCCGTTCTGGACGGCCAGCTCCGCGTGCTGGGCATGAGCCTGCGCCCGGCGGCGGCGAGTGGAGAACGCCTGCAGACCTCGCTTGCACTGACCGGTATCGACATGGCCGCGTTCTGTCGCGCGCTCGGCTGGCCCGCATTCCAGGGCAAGCTCGGGGGCGCCGTGCCCTCGCTGCGCTACGTCGACGATCGGGTGGAACTCGCGGGCGGACTCGCGCTCAATGTCTTCGACGGTTTCGTCGACATCACGGGCCTGACCCTCGCGCAGCCCTTCGGCCCGGCGCCGGTCCTGACCGGAAACATCGCGCTGCGGCAACTCGACCTCTCCCTCCTGACCTCGGTGTTCGACTTCGGGAGCATCACCGGCCGTCTGCGCGGGAACATCGATGACCTGCGTCTGGTGGCCTGGGTTCCGGCGGCGTTCAAAGCCAGTCTTATCGCCGACCAGGGCGGCCGGATCAGCCAGAAGGCGGTCAATAATCTCACTTCCGTTGGCGGCGGCGGTATCGCCGGCGGCCTGCAGGGCACCATGCTGAAGCTGTTCAAGACCTTCGGCTACAAGCGGATTGGACTGTCGTGCACACTCAAGGGCGAGGTCTGCAACATGGGTGGACTTGGCCCGGCGAAGGACGGCTACGCTATCGTGGAGGGCAGCGGCCTGCCGCACCTGTCCGTGGTCGGGCATCAGCGCGAAGTGGACTGGCCTACCCTGGTCCGTCGCCTCAAGGCAGCCACGGACGGCGACGGCCCCGTCGTTCGATAAGTGGACATGTAGGAGCGCGCCCTGCGCGCGAAAAGCCAACGAAGCGGTGATGCCGCGGCTGGAATCTGAGGAGGATTCGATGCGCAAGCTACTGATATTCATGGCCGCAGTGGCCACTTTGGCCGGTTGCGTCACCATCAACGTCTACTTCCCCGAAGCCGCGGCGCAAAAGGCCGCCGACCAGTTCATCGGCAACGTGCTCGAGGACAGCGCTGCCGCCCAGCCGGCCGGCGGTAAGGACACGAAGCCGTCCGCGCCCGCTGGCAGGCAGCCCTCGGCATCGCTGCTCGACCTCGTCATCCCGGCGGCCCAGGCCGCCGAGTCTCCGGATATCCGCATCAGTACCCCTGAAACGGAAGCCATCCGCGCACGGATGAAGACACGTTTCGGCGGGCAGCTGAAGGCGCTTTTCGACAGCGGAGCCGTCGGCTTCACCACCGATGGCCTCATCGCGGTGCGCGACGCCTCGGCCTTGCCACTGGACCAGCGTTCGCAGGCGGATGGGCTGGTGCGCCAGGAAAACAACGACCGCGACGCGTTGTACCGCGCGGTCGCCACGGCCAATGGCCACCCGGAATGGGAGCCGCAGATCCGCAAGACCTTCGCCCAAGGCTGGGTCCAGCGTGCGCCGTCGGGCTGGTATTATCGCGATGCCTCGGGCGCCTGGAAGCGCAAGTAGGCCCCCTCGTCAGGAGCGCACGCCGCGCCGCGACGCGTCCTCCCAGCCAGCCCGGATCGTCGGCGGTCCGGGCTTTACGTTTTTTGAGCGCATGACCGAATTCGAAGCCATCATCACCGACCTCAGCCACGACGGCAGGGGCGTCGCCCGCATCGACAACAAGGCCACTTTCGTCTCCGGCGCATTGCCGGGCGAGCGCGTGCTGCTGACGTACCGCAAGCGTCATCGCAATTACGACGATGCCGAGGTGGTTCGTGTACTCGAACCCTCGCCTGAGCGCGTGGAACCGGTGTGCCGTCATTTCGGCCAGTGCAGCGGCTGTTCGCTCCAGCACCTGTCGCCTGCGGCGCAGATCGCCGCGAAGCAGCGCGTGCTTGCTGAGAACTTCGAGCGCATCGGCAAGGTAACACCGGAGACGTGGCTGCCGCCGGTGGTGGACCAGCCCTGGGGTTACCGTCGCAAGGGGCGCTTCTCCGTGCGCTACGTCGCCAAGAAGGATCGCGTGCTGGTGGGCTTCCGCGAGGAGTCCAATCCGCGCTTCGTGGCCGACATCGACGTGTGCGAGGTCATCCATCCGGCGCTGGGTCCGAAGGTAGGGCTGCTCGCCACCCTTATCAGCGGTCTCGATGCCGCACGCGACATCCCCCAGGTGGAATTCGCGGCCGGCGACGACACCGTGGCCCTGGTCTTTCGGCACCTGGCACCGCTGTCCGCGCGCGACCGCGAGGCGCTGGCCGCCTTCGGCAAGGAGCATGGCCTTGCCATCTACCTGCAGCCGGGCAACCACAGCAGCGTGCATCCTCTCTGGCCCGAGGCACCGCGCCTGGCCTTCGCCATACCCGCGCAAAACGTGGAACTCGAATTCCTTCCGCTCGATTTCGTGCAGGTGAACGCGGGCATGAACCAGCGCATGCTGGCGCGAACGCTCGAACTGCTGGACCTCACATCGACCGATCGCGTGCTCGACCTCTTCTGCGGCCTCGGCAACTTCACGCTGCCCATCGCCCGCCACGCGGCAGAAGTGGTCGGCGTGGAAGGCGAGCACGGCCTGGTGGAGCGCGCCGCGGCCAATGCGGCGCGCAATGGCCTGGGCAACGCCTCGTTCCGCGTGGCTAACCTCTTCGACGACCAGCGGTCGGAGCCCTGGGCCACGCAATCGTGGGACAAGATACTGCTCGATCCGCCGCGCGCGGGTGCCGACAAGGTGTTGGAATATCTACCGCGGAAGGGTACCAACCGGATCGTCTACGTGTCCTGCCATCCGGGATCGCTGGCGCGCGACGCGGGTATCCTCGTCGGGAAGCACGGCTTCCGCCTGGTATCCGCCGGCGTGATGGACATGTTCCCGCATACCTCGCACGTCGAATCCATCGCGCTCTTCGAGCGCGGCTGACGGAGACCCCATGGGCGTCGAAATCGAACGCAAGTTCCTCCTCGCCGGCGACGACTGGCGCGAGCTCGTGGAGCGCAGCGAGCGGATAGCGCAGGGCTATCTCGTGGCCGCTGCCGCGATCGGGGCCGGTCATGCCAGGTGCTCGGTCCGCGTGCGGCTCTCCGCCGACAAGGGCTGGCTCAACATCAAGTCGGCCACTCTCGGCGTGGAACGCCACGAGTTCGAATACCCCATCCCGCTCGACGACGCGAAGCACCTGCTGCACGAGTTGTCGGATGGTGTGCTGGAGAAGATTCGTCACCATGTCATGCTCGACGGCGCACACTTCGAGATCGATGAATTCCTCGGCGACAACGCCGGGCTGATCGTCGCCGAGATCGAACTGGTTTCGGCGGATGCGCGGTATCCGCGGCCGGCATGGCTGGGCACCGAAGTGACCGAACTGTCGCGCTACTACAACGTGAACCTCGTGGACCGCCCGTACACGCGCTGGTCGGCTGAAGAGAAGGAAGGAAGGGGAGGCGCGTCATGCTGATCGTCGGGCTTGAGGGCACGGAGCTGGCCGCGCACGAGCGCGAATGGCTTACCGCACCGGGCGTGGCTGGAACCATCCTCTTTTCGCGCAATTTCGCGTCGCGCGAACAGGTCACGACACTGATCGAATCGGTGCGCGACGTGGCCGGTGAGGACTTCCTCGTTTGCGTCGACCAGGAAGGCGGGCGCGTGCAGCGTTTCCGCGAAGGCTTCACCCGCCTGCCGCCAGTCGCAGTGATCGGCAAGCTCTACGACACGGATCCGGTGGAAGCGGTGAACCGGGCCGAGGAACATGCCTGGATCATGGCCAGCGAAATGCGCGCCATCGGCGTGGACTTCAGCTTCGCGCCGGTTGCCGACATCGGCCGTGGCAGCCGCGCCATCGGCAGCCGCGCATTCCATGCCGATCCGGCCGTGGCGGCCGAACTGGTCCAGGCCTACGTGCGCGGCATGCACCTGGGCGGCATGGCGGCGGTGCTCAAGCACTACCCCGGTCACGGCTCCGTGCTCGAAGACACGCACGAATCCGTCGCGATCGATCCGCGCGGCAAGGACGAGATCTTCCGCAACGACCTGCTGCCGTTCGTGGCTGGCATGGAGGCGCATGCCGAAGCCGTCATGGCCGCGCACGTGACCTATACCGCCGTGGACGACAGACCCGCCGGCTACTCGCACGTGTGGATCGAGGGCATCCTGCGCGGCGAGCTCGGCTTTCGCGGCTGCGTGTTCGGCGACGACATCAGCATGGCCGCGGCTGGCAGCGTCGGCGGCATCGCGGCGCGTGCCGCCGCCCACCTCGACGCGGGCTGCGACCTCGTGCTCGCCTGTTTTCCCGACGTCGTTCCCGAGGCGATCGCGGCGGTCAAGGGCCGCCGTCCGTCACCGGCCGAGCGTATCGCCCCGCTCAAAGGTGCGATCGGCTCGACCTGGGAAGGCCTCGTCGACAATCCCCAGCGCGAGCGTTTCATCGCGCGCGTGACCGCCCTAGGGGTACTCTGACTAATTATCGCAGACGCCATGACCTCAGGAAGGGCCGCCAAGGTGGCTGCGTCGCGCCGGGAAGGGTGGTTCCCTTTCCAAGCGACGCGGGCGCCTTGGCGGCCCTTCCTGAGGTCACCCTATCTACAGATATCTTTCGTGAGGGCCGAGCCTGTCTGTCCGCAGGTCTTCGGTCCGCCGGCTCAACAGACGGCCAGTCTGTCTTCGCCGACGGCCCTGTGACCTGCGAACAGACAGGCTCGGTGGCGTCTGCGATAATTAGTCAGAGTACCCCTGGCCTTGAACCACCCATGACCTCCGCCTCGTTCGAAGAAGCGCTCGCCAGCGCCGACCTCCTGTTCAGCCGTGAACAACTCGACATCGAAATCCTCCGCATGGGCCGCGAGATCGATCGCACCCTCGCCGGCGAGCGTCCTGTCTTCCTCACTGTGATGCACGGCGCGCTGATTTTCGCGGGCCAGCTCGCGCTGTCGATCCGCACCGACCTGGAATTCGACTACGCCCACGCCACGCGCTACCGCGGCCAGACCAGCGGCAGCGACCTGCACTGGATGCGCCGCCCGGAAGTGCCGCTGCAAGGTCGCACCGTTCTCCTGGTGGACGACATCCTTGACGAAGGCCACACCCTTAAGGCCGTACGCGACGCCTGCCTCGAGATGGGCGCGAAACGCGTGCTGCTGGCGGTGCTCTGCACCAAGCTGCATGGTCGCCGCGCGCATGGCATCGAAGCCGACTTCAACGGCGTGGACCTGCCGGACCGCTACGTGTTCGGCTACGGCATGGACTACAACGAACAGGCCCGCAACCTGCCGGGCATCTACGCGCTGAAGGACTGAACCCGATGAGCATCGACCTCGCCGTCATCGGCGGCAGCGGCCTTTATGCGTTCGAAGGGCTGGAGGACAGCGAGCGGCACACCGTGGAGACGCCGTTCGGCGCCGCTTCGGGCGACATCGTCAGCGGCCGTTTCCGTGGCAAGCGGCTGGCCTTCCTGGCGCGCCATGGCGAGAGCCATACGGTGCCTCCGCATCGCGTGAACTACCGCGCCAACCTGTGGGCGCTGCATTCCCTGGGAGCGCGCCGGGTGGTGGCGGTCAATGCCGTCGGCGGTATTCGCAACGACATGGGTCCGCGCACCCTGGTGGTGCCGGACCAGATCGTCGACTACACCCATGGGCGCTACACGAGCTTCAACGACGTGGAGGGGGCAGAGGTCCGCCACATCGACTTCAGCGAGCCGTATACCGAGAGCCTTCGTCAGGCGATCCTCGCGGCGGCGCGGGCGGAAGGGCTGGGCATCGTCGATGGCGGTGTCCATGGCATCACCCAGGGGCCTCGTCTCGAGACCCGTGCCGAAATTGCACGTATGAAGCGGGACGGTTGCGACCTGGTCGGCATGACGGGCATGCCGGAGGCAGTGCTCGCCCGTGAATTGGATATCGAATTCGCCTGCCTCGCACTGGTGGCGAATTTCGCGGCGGGCGCGGGGGACGAAGCCGAAATCAGTATCGAGGAAATCTTCGCCCACCTGTCTGCGGCCACCGCGAACGTGCCGCCGATCCTCGGGCGGCTCCTCGCCATGGGGTGATATCGGAATTAATCCCAGTTGCGCTTTGGCTGGAAACATGATGATACTTCCGCTGCGCCGCGGGGGCAGGCCAAGGGGATCCATGGGGAACGCCTCGCCATCCGGGTGCTTCCAGTCCATGTCCAGAGGTTTCCGCAATGCGTTTCGGTACGGTCAAGTGGTTCAACGACGCCAAGGGTTTCGGTTTCATCGCGCCCGAGGACGGTGGGGAGGACGTGTTCGTCCACTTTTC
>NZ_DASYDO010000052.1:0-63092 GCF_036499525.1 Luteibacter sp.
GAACCCATTGCTGGAGAGTGGGAAGAAGCCATAGGTCATGCCCGCCAGTGCCTTGAAATGGCTGTGCATGCTGTCGGTGGCGCTCGTGTCGCGCAGGGCGAAGGGATAGGCCCAGTGCTGCACCGGATCGCGCGGCGTGGGCTTGGCTTGCGGCGCGTGAGCCTTGGCCCTTGGCAGGTCGGGCATGAGGGCGCCGGTGGCCTTGAGCGTGCCGTACAGATTGGATGCGCTGACCATGCGTGACCCCTTTCATGGAAGAGGAGTCACGGTAGCAACGATGCTACCGATTGACTTTAGGACGATTCTGAAAAATCGACCGAAGTTCTTCCCGCATCATTCCTTCGCTACCCTACATATTCCCGAAACCAGGCACCGGCATAAATCGGTTACATGAGCAACAACCGGAACTGATCACGTCATGTGCCATCAGTCATGGACGAAACCCCTTAAAAACAGGGCTCAAAACGCAGTTCGATTACGCATGCTTAATACGCGCCGGCGCATCCTCGGTCATGCATAGGGACCAACGTCCCACGCACGACCGGCCCACCGATCTACGCTCGCCCCTTGGGCTTCTCGCCGCGGGCGGGGACGCGAGACCCGGCTCGCCCATCCGCTTCCGCACGAGTCCGTGCACCGAGGCATGGCCATGTACGTCGCCCTTACCATGAATGCGCTCAACTACTATCCGCACAAGCTGGAGTTCGAGACCGTGCGGCACGAGGATGCCGTTCGCCGGCACAACTGGTCGCCGGGCTACTACGGCACCAGCGACGATCTCGTGCCAGGCCATTGCCTCGGCGAGATCGCGGCGGGCGACTGTGCCGAGCCGCGGACCCCTGCCGAACCGCGGCAGGCCTCGCCCGACGCGGATCTCGAAATGGCGGACGCCTAGGGAGCCCCGGAGGCTCCCTGGGGGCGCTTGTAGACCACGCCACCCTTCATCACGAAGCTCACGTGGGCGAGTACCCCGATGTCCTTCGCGGGATCGCCCGGGACGGCGATGATGTCGGCGTCGAGGCCGCTGCGCAGCTGGCCGATATGGTCCTGCTGTCGCAGCACCTTAGCGTCGACCGCGGTGGCGGCCAGCAGTGCCTGCGCCGGCCGCATGCCGTCGCGCACCATCCACTCCAGTTCCTTGTAATTCGTGCCGTGGGTGAACACACCCACGTCGCTGCCGTTGCCGATGGTGACCCCCGCTTCCATGGCCGTCTTGAAGGCCTTGGCGGATTTCTGCATTTCTTCCGTCGGCGGCTGACCGGGTTTCCAGCCACCGAAGTACTCGGCGTAGGCCGCGCTGGCTTCCAGTGTCGGCATGTACGCGACACCGTGTTTCTTCATGAGGGCGAACACCTCGGGCGTGCCGTCGTAGCCATGCTCGATGGTGTCGACGCCGGCAAGTACGGAACGGCGCATGCCTTCCGCCGTGCTCGAATGCACGGCAACCGGCAGGCCCAACGAGTGCGCCATGTCGACGCCGGCTTTCAGCTCTTCCTCGGTGAAGGTGGGCACCGAGCCCTTGCTCTTGCCGCAATGGTAGTCGGCGTAGATCTTGATCCAGTCCGCGCCGTGCGCCGCCTGGTCGCGCACGGCGTCGATCATCTGTGCCGTGCCGCTGACGGGGATGCCGCCCTGCGGGAGGTCGATGTCCTCGCGGAAGCCGAGCGGACCGGGGCCATAGCAATGCGCCGCGATGGTCGCGCGGGTCGCGACGAAAAGGTGCGGGCCCGGGATCAGTCCCTTGTCGATCGCGCGCTGTACGTCCACGTCCGCATAGCCTGCACCTTCGGTGCCAAGGTCGCGCAAGGCGGTGAAACCGCTCATCAACGTGTCACGTGCGTGCTTCACTGCCTCCACTGTGCGGAACGCCAGCGTTTCCTTGAGCACCTGGTCGTTCCACAGCGTCTCGTTGTAGGGATGCAGGAAAACGTGCGAGTGCGCGTCGATGAGGCCGGGCAGCAGGGTCGTGCCAGGCAGGTCGATGGTCTGCGTGCCCGCGGGCGCGGCGACCGTCGCCGCAGGGCCCACATCGGCGATCTTTCCACCTTGCACGAGCACCACCCACCCTTCGTGTGTCTGCTCGTCGCGCGCGTCGAAGACGCGGTCGGCTTTGAGTAACACGGGGCCGGCAGGAGCAGGTGCATCGTCGGCAGCGCACCCCATCGACAACAGTGACAGAGCAAGCAGTCCCCACAGCTTCGTGCGTCGAGCCATTGCGCCTCTCCCCTGGAAAACGGTTATATGACTGCAATGGCAGGACGAATTCAACGGCAGCAGGAATTTGCGACATTACTCGCCCGGGTGATATATCCGTTCCACATGTCCCTGCAGATCCTCGGGCCAGAAGTACACCTTCCGCAGGTTGCCGGTCGTATAGCGCTCCGCTTCGTCGTTGAAATGCGTCGAGGCCGGATCACCGTTTTCGCCGCCGGCGGTGATGGCGCGGGCGCGCACCTTCTCGCCGAACTCCACCACGGCAACGAAGCTGTTGCCGCTGGTGCCGTAATAGCGTTTCGTCCCCGGCCAGCGGTGGGCGCCGAACGATGCGAGCGAGCCCCAGCGCGATGATGTGAACGGCACCGGGATGCTGGGCTTCGTATCGTCGAAGCGCTGCCTGATGGCGCCATCGACGCGCTGGAAGCGGTTCACCTCGCCCCAGGGCACGCCCCAGCTGCCGAAATCCTTCTCCAGGCGGTCGGCGGCTTCCGCCAGTGCGGCAAGGCGCGCCTTCGGGCCGGCCTTCTCAGCCATGACGTCGTAGATGGAAAGACCTTCGGCGGTGTCGAGCTTGCTCGCCTTGTCCCAGAGGATGTCACCCCAGAACACCGCAAGCGACGTGGGCATGGACGCGATGCCCCAGCGGTAGTCCCAGGTGCGAAGCAGCGCGACCGGCCCCGCGAGTTGCTGCTTCATCGGATCACCGGCAGGCAGCGCATCGTAGTCCCCGATGAGGATCGGCAACTGGCGCTCGAACGCCGGCAGGTACGGATCGAAGGCGGCGTCGATCAGCGAAGCCAGGGTGAAGCCCTGCCTGCCGGTGAGCACGCGCGTCGCATGCAGGCCACGCGGATTCTCGCCAACCGAGTCCATGTAACGCGGGAAATCCGCCTGCTTCGGACTGTCGGGACCGGCCGCCGAATACGGCCAGTCGTTGGTATTGAAAATCCAGCCCGTGGCGGGATTGAACAGGTGTGGCGCCTTGTCCAGCGGCAGCAGGCCTTTCCAGTCGGTGTCCGGATCGCTGCCGTCAACCGGCTTCGTATAGTCGAAGCGATCGTCCCGATTCGGGATGAACTGCGGATGCAGGTAGGCGACATTGCCCTTGTCGTCCGCATAGAGCGTGTTGTTCGAGGAGTTCGCCTTGAACTCGGCCACCTTCATGTAGGCGGCGTAATCGTTCGCCTTGGTCCGCAGCCAGCTCTGCTGGAGAGCTTCCAGCGGCTTGTTCATCAGCGCCTCGGCGATCCATTTGTCACCGTCGGCACGAATGATGGGGCCATGGTGGGTGGCATAAGTCGTGAAGCGGTGTTCAACGAGCGAGCCATCGGCCGCGCGGACCGGCACCACGATCTCGCGCACGGTCACCGGCCGCGTCTCCTTGCCATATCGATAGAACAGCTTGCCGTCCCTGCGCTCGATCGTCTCGGCGAATTCGTCCACGACGTCGGCGCCCGTGGAGGTATGCATCCAGCCGATGTGCTTGTTGAACCCCTGGTAGATGAAGAACTGTCCCCAGGTCACCGCGCCGTAGGCGTCCAGGCCCTGGTCGCTCGACATCTGCAGTTCGGAGCGGAAGAAGAACGAGGTGTGCGGGTTGATCAACAGCAGCGCATGACCGTCGGTCGTGAGTTTCGGCGAGATGGCGATGCCGTTGGAACCGGTGGGTTCGGCCCAGCTGGAGGGCGGCACGACCTGTGCAAGCGCTCCAGCCGGATCCTTACCGTAGAACGCCTGCAAACCGGAAGGCTTCACCCGCTCGATGTCGCCGCCGATGCTGCCCTCGCTGAAGCTGAGCGCCATCCACGGCTCGAAATGCGTGATGACACGCGGATGCACGTTGGGATGTGTCTGGAGGTAATAGTTGAGGCCGTCGGCCCAGGCGTTCATCAGGCCCTGGAGCCAGGACGGTGAACGCGTGTACATCGATTTCAGCTGTGTCTCGTCGACGAACAGGCGCTGGCGGAGGTCGGTCCACAGCGCGGATTCGCCTTCCGCCTGCGCCATCCAGCCCAGCGACGTGAGGTAGTTCGTCTCGACGCGATTGAAGTCGTCCTCGGCTTGGGCATACGCCATGCCGAACACCGCATCGACGTCGCGCTTGCCGTGGACATGGGCGATGCCCCAGTCGTCGCGCACGATGGTGACCGCGCCCGCTTCCTTCTTCCAGCGTGCCGCATCGGCCGATACAGGATTGGCGAACACGGCGGGACTGGCGAGGACCAGGGCGATGAACAGGGCGTGCCGGCGAAGGATCATCGGGATAGCTGCCATGGAAGGGATCGGCGATGCTAGACCTGTTCGTGCGCATCCGGTCAAGTGCCGGAGGTCCCTGCCTGCCCTTCCAACGCTATCTCACTGCCTGGCGGTTCCGCAAAGCTTCGCCTCGCGCCCTACCGGGAGGTATCGGACTTTTTTTACAAAAGACGATGACCCGGCCCGGATGTCGGGAGGAGGAAGGTGCGGATCAACTGGTGCAGGTGCTCACACGCGGTGGGGATCTGCGCCTCGGTCGATGTCGCGATGCCGAGGAGCAATCCGGGCGACGCCCTGCTGCGGGCATCGAACCATCGCGTCAGCGGTTCGGGCGCCAGTCCAAGCTGGCGCGCCTGGTCCGCGATGGCCACGTCCGGCGCGCCATCGGGAAGACTGAGCACGACACTGAGGGCGCGGATGCGAACGTCGTACCCTGCACGCTCGAGCGTCGTCCGCAACAAGTCGCCACGCTCGGCATAGATGCGCTTCATGCGGCGAAGGTGCCGCATGTAATGCCCTTCCCGCATGAATTCGGCAATGGCCTGCTGAACGGCAGGGCCCGGAGCCGATCCAAGGCACATCACGATTTCGTTGAACCGATCCACGAGCGCCAGGGGAACGACGACGAAGCCGAGGCGAAGCGACGGGCTCACCGTCTTGCTGAACGACCCGATGTGGATCACGCGCCCGAATCCATCCAGCGAAGCAAGCGCGGGTGCCGCCCGCCGCTTCAACTGGAGTTCGCCGAGGTAGTCGTCCTCGATGATCCATGCACCGCTGCGCACCGCCCATTCGATCAGGTCGACCCGCCTGCGTAACGACAAGGTCGACCCAAGCGGTGCCTGCTGGCCGGGGGTAACCAGGACCACGGCGGCATCGGGCACGTTCGCCATGCCATAGGCGACGTCCATTCCCTCCTCGTCCACAGGCACCGGCACCGGTGCGACGCCCGCGAGCTCGAGCGCGCGACGGCTCTGGAAGAACCCGGGATCTTCCATCCATGCCTTGCCGCCTTCGACCTGGAGCAACCTCAACACCTGGCCCAGGGCACCGGTGAAACCCGCGGTGACGAAGACCTGTGACGGACGGCAGTCGAAACCCCGCGCGAGCGCGAGGTGCGCGGCTATTTCGCGCTTCAAGGCTGCCTCGCCACGCGGATCGGGATATACCGCGAGGGCGGCCGCCTCCGCACGGGCGGCGTGAGCGCGCAGGCGCGCGAGCAGCCCGACCGGAAAAAGGTCAGACGCGGGCACGCCCATCTGGAACGTGACCGGCGGGGCCAGCAGATGCGCGTACAGGGCCGGCGGCGGCTCTGTCCCGCCCGGTCGAACGACGAACTCCGCGCGCACGGGATGATCCGCCACCCGTGTGCCGCCCGGACCGGAGGAGACGACGACCTGCTCGTCGGCCAGCCGCTCATAGGCGGATTTCACGGTTCCCCGCGCCACGCCCAGCTGTGCCGCCAGGGTCAGCCATGAAGGCAACCTCGCCCCGGGCTCCAGCGCACCGCTTTCGATCGCCGCAAGAACGCCAAGACGAATCTGCTCGACCAGCGTAGTGCTAGCCGAACGATCGAGCCTGATTTCAAGTAGGGACGTCATGCGATCGATGGTACATCCGACATGACTGTTCCTGGTTCTTTTCGGTACACCTAAGACGGCGCAAGCTGCCCTCCCCCCCCCACGGAGTCATTCCATGAAAGCGCATCGATTCGTTATCGCCCTGGCTACCACCGCCGCGATGTCCCTGGCAGTCATCGCAAGCGCGCACGACGCGGGCGACAACGTCAAGCCGAACTTCTCCCATGCCATCACCAACCTGCCCGGCAAGATGCTCACTGCCGTGGAAGTCACGTACGCGCCCGGTGGCACCAGCCAGCCGCACACCCATGCGAAGTCCGCCTTCATCTACGCCTATGTCGTTTCGGGCGCGATCGAAAGCCAGGTGGCCAACGGTCCGGCACGCGTCTACAAGGCGGGCGAATCCTTCTACGAAGAACCAGGCCAGCACCACGGCATCAGCCGCAACGCCAGCAAGACGGAGCCCGCGAAGCTGCTCGCCGTGTTCGTGGTCGACAGCAACGACACGACGCTGACGACGCCGGACAAGTAAGTGCGTCAGCGCGCCGGATGATCCAGTGCGTACTGGATCGCAGCGCGCACCGCCGCCACCTGCGCGTCGCTGCACTGTTGCGGCGTGGCGCGCGGGCTATCCGGATAAACCTCGGTGGTGGTCGTATAGCGCGCGTTCGTGATACCCGCGCATAGCCCCAGCTTCTTCAGCGCATACTCGATGACGCCTGGCGCTACCTGGGGCGAACCGATGATGTCGCCATGCGCATCCGCGGGGGCGATATGCGTCACCTGCGCGACGGCCTCGATTACAGCCTTCTGGAAAGCGGGCTGCGGATTCTCGGTATCGTCGACAAGATAGAAGCCATCCGGGATCTCGCCCGGCTCGAAGCTCTTGCCGTCGCGAGCCGCGAGTGCCGGGCGGTATTCGGATTCGTCGGAGTCGGTGGTCTCATGCAGGTCGATGTGCATGAGGATGCGGCCGCGCGACGGGGCCAGCAGGGTCACCAGGGCAGTTGCCTCACCCGAAGGGCTGCCCTCGCGGAAGTTGCGGTTCGGATCGATCGCATCAGGATTCCAGCGATGGATGCGCTCGTACGCCCACGGACTGACGCAAGGGACCACGAGCAGGTTGGCGCGTCCGGCGTAGTCGCCGCCGTGGTCGCGCAGGAACTGCAACGCGCCGTGCACGCCGCTGGTTTCGTAGCCGTGGACGCCACCGGTGACCAGCATCACCGGGAGCTCGTCGCGCCAGTCGCGGCTGCGGACTGCCAGTAATGGGAAGTGCTCGCCTGCGTAGTCGAGTGCGCCATATTGGGAAACGTCGAAACCAAGGCTGCGCATTGGCTCGATCGCCTTCAGCACATCGTCTGCGTAGTCCCGCTGCTTGACCTGCCGTGCGCGCCAGGTGGCGATCTCGCTGTCGCCCCAGGGCGTTCCGGGCGTACCGATGGCATACGACGACGGCTTGTTCACGGCGACATCCTGCAGGTAAGAAGACTGACCATTCTAAGTAGTCGGGAGACGTCCCGTTACATCCGCTCGGGCACGTCGATGCCAAGCAGGTCGAGCGCCTCGGAGAGAACGCCGCGCGTCAGGGCGGAAAGCGCCAGCCGGGAACCGCGCTCGGCCTCGCCCGCGGCAAGCACCGGGCATTCGGCATAGAAGCGGCTGAACGCCTGGGCCAGTTCATAGGCGAAATCCGCGATCTCGTTGGGTGCGTAATGCGACGACGCCGAGGCGACCACCTCCGGAAACCTCGCGCAAAGCAACACCAGCTGCCGTTCGGTCGGCTCACGCACCTCGATGCCACCGGGAGCCATGCCTTCCCTTTCGGCCTTGTCGAGCATGGAAGAGATGCGGACGCAGGCGTATTGGACGTATGGGCCGGTGCGTCCTTCGAAAGACACCATGCGCTCGGCGTCGAAGACATAGCCCGAGGTCCGGTAGGTCGAAAGGTCAGCGAACTTCACAGCGCCGATGCCCACCGCCGTGGCGACGGCGCTCGCTTCCGACTGACCGCCTTCGACCTGACGCAGGCGCGCCTTGTCCAGGGCTTCCGCCAGCAGGTCGTGCAATTGCGCCACCCCACCGTCGCGCGTCTTGTATGGCTTGCCATCCTTGCCGTTCACGGTCCCGAAGCCGACATGGATCAGTTCCGTCCCATCGGCGAATCCCGCAGCCTTCGCTGCACGGAATACCTGCGCAAAGTGCAGCGCCTGCCGCTGGTCCACGACATAGACGATGCGCTCCGGATGGTGCCGCTGCCGGCGATCGACGATCGTCGCGAGATCGGTGGTCGCATACAGCGACGCCCCATCGGATTTTTCGAGGAGCAGCGGCGGCATCGGCGACTCGTCGTCGTCCTGTGCCACGTCGATCACCAGCGCACCATCGCTGCGCACCGCGACGCCACGGGCGACGAGGTCGGCGACCATGTCGGGAATCAACGGCTGGACGTGGCTCTCGCCAAGCAGCTCGTCGAAGTGCGCCTCAAGTGTGGCGAAATCGCGCGCCTGCGCCTCCAGCGACACCCTGCGTATGACTTCCCATATGCGCCTATGCCGCTCGCTGCCTGCCTGCAGAGCCGCGGTGGCGGCACGCGCGACAGCCATGCGGGCGGCGTCTGCCTTGCACGTGGCGGCAACGCGCGGATAGAGCTCCTGCAAGGTCTGCATGTCGAACGGAGGCTCGGTACGCCACGGGCCATCCTCTGCAACCTCGGGCCAGAGCACCATCGCCTCGGAAATCAGCATGCCCATTTGCAGGCCCCAATCGCCGAGATGGACATCGCCAATAACGCGGTGCCCCTGAGCCTGCAGGATGCGCCGCAGACTCTCGCCCAGCACGAGCGAACGCAGGTGACCGACGTGCAGCGGCTTGGCGACGTTCGGCCCCCCGAAATCGATGACGATCGTCTCCGGAGGCTGGGGCAGGACACCGCCGCGCGGGGCGGCAGCCTGCATGCCCGCGAAATGCGAGAGCAGGCTGTTGGAGAGCTTGAGGTTGATGAAACCGGGCCCCGCGACGTTGACGTCCGCAAAGTCGTCCAGCGCTTCAAGCTTCGCGGCCACGGCTTCCGCCAGTTCGCGAGGCGGGCGCTTCAGCCGGCCGGCGAGCGCCATGATGGCATTGCATTGAACGTCGCCAAGCTCGGGCCGCTGCGCGGGCACGGCTCGAACGCCCTCCGTTTCAAGGCCACATGCGGCGAAAGCGTCGGCTAAAAGGCGATCGACGTGCGCGAACAGGGTCGGGGAACTCCGATCCATGCTCACTCGATGTTCTGCACTTGCTCGCGCATCTGCTCGATCAGCACCTTGAGCTCCACGGCGGCATTGGTGGTGCGCGAATCCACGGACTTCGAGCCCAGCGTGTTCGCCTCGCGGTTGAATTCCTGCATGAGGAAGTCGAGGCGCCGGCCTATCGGCTCTTTCAGCGCCAGTACGCGGCGCGCTTCGTCGATGTGGGTGGCGAGACGATCGAGTTCCTCGTCCACGTCCATGCGGGTGATCTGCAGCACCAGTTCCTGTTCGAGGCGGCCCGGGTCGGCCGGCTGCCGAATATCGGCAAGGCGGGATTCGAGGCGGGCGCGCAGCGCCGCACGAATGTCCGGAAGCCAGCCGCGTACGTCCCTGACGATCTTTTCCATGCCGTCGAGGCGCTCGTGCAGGATCTCGCCCAGCTTGCCGCCCTCGCGGCCACGCGTGTCGCCCAGTACTGACAGGGCCCGGTCGAGCACGTCGAGCAAGGCGGCCTGCAATGCATCGGCGTCCGCCTCTGGCTGCTGGAGCACGCCCGGGAAGCGGAGCAGTTCGGTGAACTGCACCTGCATCCGCGGGAAGCGCTGTTCGAGGTCCAGCGCCAGTTCGGACAGGCGCGAGAGCACCGACCCGTTGATGCGCAGGCCCTCGCCGGAGCCGGGCTCGGCGCGCAGGCGCACGGTGACGTCCACCTTGCCGCGCGACAGCCGGGCGGCGATGCGCTCGCGCAGGGCACTTTCGAAGCCGCGCATCTCGTCGGGCAGCCGGGGGCTGATCTCGAGGTAACGGTGGTTGACGGTGCGCAGCTCGCAGGTGAGCGTGCCGGAAGGGCCGGCGCTTTCGGCGGAGGCATAGGCGGTCATGCTGCGGATCATCGATGGCCTCGCGGCATGCGCGTCGGGAAAGGAGGGGCAATGGTAAACTGACCCACCGTCCGTGCCCAAATCAGGCCCTCCATGACCTCCACCCGTCCTAGCGGGCGCGCCGCCGACCAGTTGCGCGCCGTCAGCATCGAACGTCATTACACCCGCCACGCGGAAGGCTCCGTGCTGGTTTCCTTCGGCGACACCAAGGTGCTGTGCACCGCATCGATCGAAGAGCGCGTACCACCGTGGCTGCGCGGCAAGGGCGAGGGTTGGGTCACGGCCGAATACGGCATGCTGCCCCGGGCCACCACCGACCGCACACAACGCGAAGCCGCGCGCGGCGGCCAGGGCGGCCGCACGATGGAGATCCAGCGCCTGATCGGCCGGTCGCTGCGCGCCTGCGTGGACCGCGCCGCCCTCGGCGAGCGCGTGATCACCCTGGATTGCGACGTGATCCAGGCCGACGGCGGCACGCGCACGGCGGCCATTACCGGTGCCTATGTCGCGCTGGTCGATGCGGTGACGACCCTCACGAAGCGCAATGCGATCAAGCGTAATCCCATCCTCGGCGCCATCGCCGCCGTGTCGGTGGGCGTCTATAACGGCTTGCCGGTGCTCGACCTCGATTACGCCGAGGACTCCAACTGCGATACCGACATGAACGTGGTAATGAACGACGGCGGCGGTTTTATCGAGGTGCAGGGCACGGCCGAAGGCCATGCGTTCCGCCGCGACGAGATGGATGCCCTGCTCGACCTCGCCACCAAGGGCATCGCGGAGCTGGTGGAAGCGCAGCGTGCCGCGCTGGAGGCCATGCCGTGACCGACGTCCGCGCCGCGACCGCTGCCGACCTGGACGCCATCGTCGGCGTGCACCGTGCCGCGTTCTGTCGCGAAGCGGAAGCCGGCCTGGTCAAGCGTCTGGTCCAGGCCGGTCGCGACACGATCTCGCTGGTCGCGGTAGACGACGAAGATGTGGTGCTCGGACACGTCCTGTTCTCGCCGGTCACGGTGGAGGAAGGGGACGACGGCAAGGCCCTGGGCCTTGCTCCCGTCGCGGTGCTGCCGGACCACCAGCGCCAGGGCATCGGCCGTACGCTGATCGAGGAAGGCATCGGCGCGTGCTTCGTGCGCGATGCGCGGGCCATCTTCGTCCTCGGTTCGCCCGCCTATTACGCGGGCTTCGGCTTCGCCAAGGCGTCTTCGCACGGCTTGCACGATGCTTTCCAGGGCGGCAACGCCTTCCAGGTGCTGGCGCTCACGGTGGATGGCCTGGGCGACTACCGGGGCCGCGTGGACTACGCGCCCGAATTTTCCGAAGGACTCTGATCGATGCGCATCGTCCTGGCCTCCGGCAACGCCGGCAAACTGGCCGAACTCGAACAACTGCTCGCCGACACTGGCCTGGAACTCGTTGCGCAGACAGCGCTCGGCGTCGACGATGCGGATGAAACCGGCCTCACCTTCGTCGAGAACGCGCTGATCAAGGCGCGCCACGCAGCGCGTGCCACGGGGCTGCCGTCGCTCGCCGACGATTCAGGTATCTGCGTCGACGCACTGGACGGCGCGCCCGGCCTCTACGCTGCGCGTTACGCGGGCACGCATGGCGACAACGCCGCCAACAGGGCAAAGCTGCTGCGCGAACTCGACGGCGTTGCCGCGGAACGGCGCCGTGCCCATTTCATCGCCGTCCTGGTCCTGCTGCGCCATGCCGAAGACCCGGCGCCGCTGATCGCGGAAGCGCGCTGGCACGGCCGCATCCTCGAGTCGGAGCGTGGTACCGGCGGTTTCGGCTACGACCCTCTGTTCCTGCCCGACGGTTTCGACATGTCCGCCGCCGAACTCGACCCGGCACTGAAAAATCGCCTGAGCCATCGCGGCCAGGCCCTGGCGATGCTCAGGGCCCGCCTCGCCGACTTGGGGACATGAGCCTGTTGCCGCCGCCGTTGTCGCTGTACGTGCACATGCCGTGGTGCGTGCGCAAATGCCCGTACTGCGACTTCAACTCGCACGGCCTGCGCGGCACACCCGATTACGCGGCTTATGTCGACGCGCTGCTCGACGACCTCGATGCCGATCTGCGCGACTTCGGCGCGGCCGTGCATGGGCGCACCATCGAAACGGTGTTCTTCGGTGGCGGCACGCCGAGCCTGTTCTCGCCCGAACTCGTCGGCCGCTTCCTCGACGGAGCTCGCGAGCGCCTGCCGTTCGCCGGAGATGCCGAGGTCACGCTGGAAACCAATCCCGGAACGGTGGAGCACGGTCGCTTCGACGGCTACCTCGCCGCCGGCATCAACCGTATCTCCTTCGGCGTGCAGAGTTTCGACGATGACAAGCTGCGCCGCCTGGGCCGCATCCACTCGTCGAACGATGCGGCGAATGCCGTACGCGAGGCACAGGATGCCGGCATCGACAACATCAACATCGACCTGATGTACGCGCTGCCCGAACAGAGCCTGGCCGGCGCGCTCGACGATGTGCAACGTGCCGTCGCGCTCGCGCCGGCGCACGTCTCGCACTACCAGCTCACCCTGGAGCCGAACACCGCCTTCGCCGCGAATCCGCCGCCGTTGCCGGACGACGACGCGGCCTGGGGGATCCAGGAGGCTTGCGAGGCGCGACTGGCCGAGGCGGGTTACGGGCAGTACGAAGTGTCCGCTTATGCCCGGCCGGGACGGCGGTGCGCGCACAACCTCAACTACTGGCGCTTCGGCGACTATCTCGGCATCGGTGCGGGCGCGCACGGCAAGATCAGCGACGCGAACGGCGTGCACCGGCGTTGGAAGACCCGCCTGCCGGCGGCCTACCTGGCCAGCGCCGGCCAGGCGGACCGGATCGGCGGGGATGGCCCGGTAACGGCAGCCGACCTGCCTTTCGAGTACATGCTTAACGCGCTGCGCCTGATCGACGGCGTGCCTGCCACCGATTTCACCGGGCGCACAGCGCTGCCGCAGGCGGCGATCGGTGCTGGCCTGGCCACCGGCAAGGCACGCGGCTGGCTGGTGGACGATCCTGCCCTGCTGAAGACAACGCCACTGGGACAGCGCTTCCTGAACGACGTCATCGAAGCCTTCATGGCCTGATCTATCCCAATCGCCCTAAGCCATAAGCGAGCCGCTCGTACGCTGGCGCCGCCGCCGCACCGCCGCCTAAACTCTGATCGCAGGGTCGAGGAGGACCTCCGCGAATGAGTGCAGGCACGCAGCCGCCGTACGGCCGGACGGGACCGCATCCCGTCGCCCTGTCGCCGCGTGCCGAACGCGAAGCGCAGCAGGGCCTGTCGCTGTGCCTGACCTGGCTGGACATGCCGTTGCGCGATGCGTTACGCGATTTCGACCGGCGCCTGTTCGCGGCCGCGGAAGCGAGCCGCAACCACCTCGAACAGCAAGCCTGCTTCGAAAGCCGCGGTATCGTCGAGCGCGACGGGCCGGGCTTCCGCAACCGTTTCGCCGCCCACCTCTCGCAGCGCTTCCGCCAGCTTGGTGAGGTGCCTGGTGGCAAATCCGGGGCCGGAGCCGAGCACCTCACGCTCAGTCTCGTGGATCCCGATGAGCAGGAGCAGGCCGACGCGCTGGCGAGCATGGCGGCGCGCTGCGAGGCGCGCAGCGCGAGCAGCCTGTTCGAACTCGGTTATCGGCTTGCCGTGCTCGCCGGCACGGCGCCCCTGGAAGGCGACGCGCTGCCGGCCGGACCGCGCGCCCTCACCGCCGCGTTCGAAAGCGCCGCGGCTCCGATGCCCCTCTCCATTCCGCACCGCCTGCTGCTGTTCCAGGCGGTCGATGCGCACGTGCTCGGCCACGGCGAAGCCTTCTACGGGGCGCTGAACGAGCACTACCGCACGCGCGGCATCCTCCCGGGATTTCGCGTGTATCCGAACGTGCGCGTCGCGGCCACGCCCTCCACGGAACGGCGCGCGAAGGCCACGGACGCAGCCCCGGGCGAACCAACGGGCGCCGCCGCCAGCACGGCGACGACCACCGTCGAGGGCCACATCGGCGTACTGGAGGGCCTGCGCGCCCTGCTCGCCAGCCGCGTGCAGACCGGCCGCGGCGCAGGCTTCGCGCCGGGTCGACTGGCCTCGGACGATGAGTTGCAGACCGCCCTGCTGGCCTTGCAAGGACACGTCACCGACGTGGCCGACGCCGCCCAGCGCGAGATCCACAGTGCGCAGGCGCTGCGTGAGGAACTCATCCATCAGCTCAACCTCGGCCGCCCGAGCGGCTCGCCACCGGCCGAACTGACCATCGAGCAGGACGACACGGTGGAACTCACGGCCATGCTGTTCCAGAGCCTCGGCCAGCAACTCGCTGCGGCGAGCCCCGGACGCGCGGTGCTCGGCGGCCTGCAGTGGCCCATGCTGCGCGCGGCGGTGAACGATCGCGGCTTCTTCGACCAGACCGAGCACCCTGCCCGCCAGCTGCTGGACACGGTGAGCGAGGCGGCGCAGCACTGGCTCGATCCTTCCGAGGGCGAACCCGACGCGGCACTGGTGGACCGGCTCGAGCGCCTGGTGGTCGAAGCCAGTCATGCGCAGGTGATCGACCCCACGTGGCGTGCCGATATCGAGCAGCAGATCGCCCTGCTCTCGCGCAAGGCACACGTGTCGGAGCGTCGCCAGATCGAGGCGATGGAAGGCCGCGACCGCCTGGAGCGCGCGCGCCAGCGCGCCACCGAGATCATGAACGAGCACATGGTGCGCGGCGCCGCGCCGCGCGGCGTGCTGCGCATCCTGCTGGAGCGCACCTGGGCGGACGTGCTTGCCCTGCACATCCTTCGCGGCGGCGAAAACGGCGAGGCCTTCCTCTACTGCCTCGGGGTGACCGACCAGTTGCTGGGCCGTCGTCCGATCACCGATCCGCAGAAACTGCGCCAGGACGTGGAACGCGGCCTGGAACACCTCGGCATGCATTCGGCTGAAGCGGCGCAGGTGGCCGCGGGTGTTTTCGAACCGCCCGGCAGGCAGAGGGACGACGGCCTTACGCCGAGCGACGTGGCCTTGCGCCTGAAGCAACGCCCCCGCCTCGGCGAAGGCACCGCGCATGGCGAGACAGCGGCGCCGGTGCAACCGACGCCCCTCGACCCCACGGCGCAAGCGATCTATGACGGTTTCGCCAGCCTGCGCTTCGGCACGTGGTTCGAATTCATCCAGCCGGACGGCATCGTCGCGCTGCGCAAGCTGGCCTGGTTCTCTCCCGGCACGGGCCGCTGCCTGTTCGTGAACCAGCGCGGCGGACGCACCGAGGATATCGATCTCACCCGCCTTGCCCGGCTCGTCGCCGGTGGCGAAGTACGCGAGTGGAAGGAACAGCGGCTGTCGATCGTGGATCGCGCGTGGCGGGCTGTGGCGCGAAACCTGCGCCGTGAAAGCGCGCCCGAGCGCGTGGCGGGCCACGCATGAGCGGTGAATTCGACCAGCGCCGCGCCGCACGCAAACGCGCCACCGCTCCGATCCCGGTGGTCGACGTGATGAACGAGCGTGTGATCGGCCAGCTCGGCAATCTTTCGACGAGCGGCATGATGCTGCTGGTCTCGAGCGAGCCCGTCCACGGCGGGGTATACCAGGTGGCCTTCACATTGCCTGACGCCCAGCACCGCGAACATCGCATCGAAATCGGCATCCAGGAGCAATGGCACGAACCGGCGGCGTCGGCAGGACAGTTCTGGTCCGGCTACCGCATCGTTTCCGGAGGCGACGACGCCGTACGTGCCATCGACGAGTGGCTCGGACCACCAGCGGACTGAACGGAAGCCCCAGACCATGCTTTACGATGCCCCCGGTGGACGTCCAACATCCCTCGTCATGAGCGATGCCACCACCATCCTGGTCGATACCGACCTCGAACGCGACGACGCCGCAGCCGCCGCGACGGGCCTCTACCTGCACCTCGTGGGTGACGGCACCATTGCGGCGCGACCCCATGGCGACGAAGAAGCGCGCTTCCGCGTGCTCGACGAAGGTTTCGTCGCCGAAACCGGCATTCTCGCCATCGGCCTGCATGCCAGCGGCCATCGCTGGCGCGAGGACGGTCACGGCGGCGCCCATCTCGTCGACGGCGGCCGCGAGAACGGCATCTTCTGCCGCTACGATGGCGGCTTCACCATCCGCTGCCCCGAATGCCATGCCGCCCTCTCGCTGGGCGACGAAGGCAGCGACGCACTGGAGGAGGCCCTCGTGGTGTGGTGCGACGCTCCCGACTCGGCGTATGTGGCCTGCCCGTCCTGCGCCACCTGGACACCGCTGCACGTGTGGCGGTCGCCGGCGCACGATTTCGCGGTGGGGCATTTCGCGATCACCCTTTACGGCGCGCACCTGAAGGGATTGCTCGGCGGTAACGAATACGCGGCCACCACGCTACGCCACCGGCTGGGCGATATCGCGGGCGATTACACGGTCGTCTTCGCCAACGCGTGAGGGCGAAGCCAACGCGTGAGGGCGAAGCTCCCGTAGGAGCGCGCCCTGCGCGCGACAGGTTTTGAGGCTGTGACCTGACGCTGGCGCGTGAATCTGTGGACAGGTGCGAAAACATGTCGCGCGCAGGGCGCGCTCCTGCGGGCTTGGCTACGGCATCATGGAGGCGCACCATTGGCGTTTGCCCCACGCCCCCCGGAGTCCACCATGAACAACGCGCTGGCCGCGCTCTACCCCCAGCACCTCGCCGCCTTGCGCGAGCGCACCGACACCGCTTTGGCCCGCGGCGGGTTCGATCACCTGGTGGTCCCGGCCGGGCGGCCGATCACCAAGTTCCTGGATGATCAGGATTATCCGTTCATCACCAACCCGCATTTCAAGCACTGGCTGCCACTGACCGACGCGCCGGGAAGCTGGCTGGTGTACACGCCGGGCGAGAAGCCGAAGCTGGTTTTCCTGCAGCCACGCGATTACTGGCACGTGGTGCCGGAGGCACCCTCGGGTTACTGGGTGGACCATTTCGACATCGTGGTGGTGCGCAAGCCCGCCGATGCCATCGCCGAGCTGCCCGCCGCGCTGTCCCGCTGCGCCATCATCGGCGACCAGTACTGCAACCTGCAGGAAGTGTGCGCGAACAATCCACCGGCGGTGATCGACCACCTGCACTATCACCGCGCGTACAAGACGCCCTACGAGCTGGAGCTGATGCGCGAGGCCAGCCGTCGTGGCACGCGCGGCCATCGCGCCGCGGAGCGTGCGTTCCGCCAGGGCGAAAGCGAGCTGGGCATCCACCTCGCTTACCTCACCGCCGTGGGCCAGATCGACGCCGAGTTGCCGTACGCCAGCATCGTGGGCCTCAACGAGCACGGCGCCGTGCTGCACTACACGAACTTCGATCGCCGCGCACCGGCCGATAGCCGGTCGTTCCTCATCGATGCCGGCGCCAGCGCATCGGGCTACGCGAGCGACATCACGCGGACGTACGCAGGCAGCCAGGCTTCCGAATTCCAGGTGCTGATCGATTCGATGGATGCCGCCGAGCGTTCCTTCGTGGCGAAGGTCCGCGCGGGCCAGAACTATCCCGAACTGCATGTGCACGCCCATCATGTGCTGGCCAGTGTGCTGCACGACCATGGCTTCATCCGCATGAGCCCGGAAAGCGCCGTCGAATCCGGCGTATCGTCGGCGTTCTTCCCGCACGGCCTGGGCCACGGGATCGGTCTTCAGGTGCATGACGTCGCCGGCTTCCAGGCTGCCGAGACGGGCGGCACGATCGCGAAACCTGAAGGTCATCCGTACCTGCGACTCACGCGCAACCTGGAGCCGGGCATGGTGGTGACCATCGAGCCGGGCATCTACTTCATCGACATGCTTCTCGCCGACTTGAAGAACAAGCCGTTCTCGGCGGACATCGACTGGGCGAAAGTGGATGCGTTCCGCAAGTACGGCGGCATCCGTATCGAGGACGATGTGGTGTGCACGACCGGCGAGCCGGAGAACCTGACGCGGGATGCTTTCGCGTTGCTGTGATGGAATGTAGGAGCGGCCAGGGCCGCTCCTACATTTAATGCTCGAGGGCGGCGGGGGATTTAGGGACCATCGCCGTCATCACTTCGGGCGCACCCCTGGTCACCGCCACGTCGTCTTCGATGCGAATGCCGATACCGCGCCAGCGCTCGTCCACGCGCTTGTCGTTGGGCGGTATATAGATGCCGGGTTCGACGGTGACGACCATGCCTTCCTCGAGAATGCGCGGCTCACCGTCGATGCGGTAATCGCCGACGTCGTGCACGTCGAGGCCGAGCCAGTGGCCCGTCTTGCTGGGGAAATAAATCTTGTAACTTCCCTCCGCGATGACGCGGTCGGCGCCGCCGCGCAGGATGCCGACGGCGCAGAGGCCTTCGGCGATGATCCGCACGGCGGCCTCATGGGCTTCGCCGAAGGAATGGCCCGGACGCACGGCATCGATCGCCGCGAGCTGCGCCTCATACACGATCTCGTAGAGGGCGCGCTGTTCCTTGGTGAAGCGCCCGCCGACCGGAAACGTGCGGGTGATGTCCGAGGCGTAACAATCGACCTCCGCGCCGGCATCGACGAGCAGCAGGTCGCCCTCCTTCAGCGTGGCCCGGTTGGCCTGGTAATGCATGATGCACGCGTTGCCGCCCCCGGCCACGGTCGGGGGAAAGGCCGGCACGGCACCCTGGCTACGGATACTGCGGAGGATTTCCCCCTCCACCTCGTACTCGGCCACGCCGGGACGGGCGATGGCCATGGCGGCCAGGTGGGCGCTACCGGCAACCTCCGCCGCGCGACGCATGAGCGCCAGCTCGTCGCGCGATTTGAACAGGCGCAGGTCGTGCAGCAGGTGGCCCAGGGCCACAAGGTCTTTCGGCACCACGCCGCCGCCCCGCGCGGTGCGCAGGCGGCGCATCCAGGCAAGGAGGCGGGCATCGAAGTCCGGTTCCTGACCGAAGTGGCAGTACACTCGCGACCGGCCTTCGATCATGCCCGGCAGGATGTCGTCGATATCGTCGATGGGAAAGGCATCGTCCAGGCGCAGTTCGCGCGCGGCTCGGTCGGTGCCCATGCGCTCGCCGTCCCAGCGCTCGCGGTCGGCGTCGCGCTCGCGGCAGAACAACACGCTTTCGCCATGGACACGGCCCGGCAGCAACGCCAGCACGGCATCCGGCTCGTCGAAACCGGTGAGGTAGTGGAAGTCGGAGTCCTGCCGGTACGGCCAGGGCGCGTCCGAATTACGCATGCGCTCGGGCGCGGAAGCAAGGATCAGTACCGCGTCCTCGCCCGCCATGCGCATCAGCTCCCGACGGCGCCGGGCGTACTCTGCCGCGGCGATCAATGCCGCGTGTCGCTCGCCGGCTCGTTCCTGCCGCTAGCCTCGGCGTGGAGGAGCAACGCGCCGACGCGAATGAATTCCTCGATCTCGGTGAGCGATTCCTCGTCGCCTTCCACGTCTTCGTCGAGTTCGAATTCGGTGGCGGCGATCGTCGCCATGTCCTTCAGCACCTCGCGGGCTTCCTCGCTCAGGGTCTTTGCCGTTTCCACGGTGCCGCCGAGACCGAAGCCGCCCAGGAAGCCGCGTGTCCATTCGGACAGGCCTTCGGCACGCTCGGCCAGCGGCGCGTCGTCTTCCGGCAGCCAGGGTCCGAAGGTGAGATCGGTATCGGCCAACCAGGCTTCGGTCTGGTGGCGCAGGCGCCCCAGCATCGCCTGTTCGTCGGCGGTGGGCGCGGGATCGGGCTCCAGCTGCAGGGCATCCAGCAGCGAACCCGGCGGGAAGCGGCCGCCGGCGCTGATGTAACCCACCAGCGAGCCGTGGAATTCGCTGACCGTGGTGGCCAGATTGCAGTGCGTGATGAGTTCGGCGATGTCTTCGGGGTCGACGGTCTGGTTGGCCGACATGGCAATGCTCCTCGGGCTTGGACCCAAAGTCTAATGCAGAGGGGCTAGCCCACGCGCTGCCGACAAGCCCAAAACCTCCTGTTATAGTCCGCGCATGACGAACCCGGAAGCCTTCAAGACCGAACTGGAAGCCTTGAGCGCCACGCTCGACCGGCTCGTCGACACCGTCCGCCGCCTTTCCGAGGAAAACCGCAGCCTGCGGCATAGCCAGGAACAGCTGGCGAACGAACGCGCGGGACTCATGGCACGCAACGAACAGGCGCGCAGCCGTGTGGAAGCGATGATCCAGCGCCTGAAGGCGCTCGAGAACACGGGCTGATCCGTCACATGAATGCAACCTCGAGTGAACCGGTGTCCCTGCGCTTGCTGGATCGGGAGTTCCACATCGCCTGCGCCCCCGAGGAACGCCCGGGCCTGGTCGCCGCGGCCCAGTTCCTCGACGGCAAGATGCGCGAATTGAAGTCCAATGCGAAAGTGCCGGGCTTCGACCGCCTCGCCGTGCTGGCGGCCGTCAGCATCGCCCACGATCTGCTCACCCTGCGCAAGGAGCACGACTCCCAGGAACAGGTGCTGACCGACGGTCTGGCCTCCTTGCGCAGAAAGCTTGATGGTCTGCTCGACGCGCCGGTAAAATAGCCGAGGGCGTTCCCTGCGATGTTCGCCAGCGCACTTTACATTTGCCTTGTTCCTACATACGACCCCGGGTCGGCTTTTCGCGACTGTTGTGCATGTCCGCCTCGTACGGAAAGCCTCGAAGTTGCGTAGCTCTCCCACCTGATCCTTTGGATCAAGGTCGTTTGGTGCGCAGCGGCATCGCGGAGAACGCCTCTCCATTCCAGCCGACCGGCCCCTCCGGGGCCGGTCAGCGTCGGACCCGCGGCACCGGGTGCGGCGGCTCGACGGCAACCTTGCCGGTGCCGTTCAGCTGAACGACCATGTCAAAGCTTCCCGAGAGACGTGAACTGCGAGCCGACCTCGTGCAGCGCCGCCGCCAGCTGAAGCCGGCCGAGCGCGTTGCGGCAGCCCAGGGGCTGCGTCGTTCGCTCGAGCAATTGCCGGAATTCCTCACCGACACCCACGTGGCGGGCTACTGGGCCACCGGTGGCGAGTTGCCGCTCAACATGGCCATCGCGCCGATGGCCGATCGCGGCCAGACCTTCTACCTGCCCGTCGTCACGAAATCGGGCGGCAAGCGCCGGCTCACCTTCGCGCCCTGGACCACGGGCGAGGATGTCGAGGCCAATGAGATGGGCATTCCCGAGCCGAAGTCCGCGGAACGCATCATCGAGGCCAGCGCCCTCGACCTCGTGCTGGTTCCCCTGCTCGGTTTCGACCGCCGCGGCAATCGCCTCGGCTTCGGGGGCGGCTACTACGATCGCAGCTTCGAATTCCTTCGCGGCCGGAAGCGCCCGGCACAGCCCTTGCTGGTGGGCGTGGCCTACGACTTCCAGGAGCTGGACTCGCTCGACACGGCCGAGTGGGACATCTCGCTCGATTACGTCGCGACCGACAAGGAACTGATCGACTGCACGGGCGGCGACGCATGAAATACTGGCTCATGAAGTCCGAGCCGGACACGTTTTCCATCGACGACCTGAAGCGCAAAGGCGTCGAAGCCTGGGACGGCGTGCGCAACTACCAGGCGCGCAACTTCATGCGCGATGGCATGAAGGTCGGCGACAAGGTGTTCTTCTACCACTCGAACACCGAAGCACCCGGCATCGTGGGCATTGCCACGGTGGCTTCGCCGGCCTATCCGGACGAAAGCCAGTTCAACCCGAAATCCAAGTATTACGACGAGAAAAGCACCCGCGAAGAACCGCGCTGGATGCTGGTGGACGTGAAGTTCGAGCGCAAGCTCGCGCGCAACATCTCGCTCGAAGAACTGAAGGGCCGCGACGAGCTCGCCGACATGCCGCTGGTGCGCAAGGGCAACCGCCTTTCCGTCATGCCGGTGGCGAAGGGCGACTGGGATTTCATCCTGAAGCTGGAAAAAAAATGAGCCAGGACAACGAGAAGCGCCTTGCCGCCGAAACCGCCGCCTTCCGTTACGTGGGCGATGGCGCGTTCAAGGGCGGCATCATCGGCGTGGGTACCGGCTCCACGGTGAATTTCTTCATCGATGAACTCGCCCAGTACCGCGACCGGATCAAGGCCGCCGTGTCCAGCTCCGAAGCCTCCAGCGAGCGCCTGCGCAAGCTCGGCATCGACGTGATCGACCTCAACGCCGCCGGCCGCCTCGACCTCTACGTCGACGGCGCCGACGAATGCGATCCGCACAAGCGCCTGATCAAGGGCGGTGGCGCGGCGCTCACGCGCGAGAAGATCGTCGCCGCCGCGTCCGACCGCTTCGTCTGCATCATCGACGCGAGCAAGCAGGTGGACGTGCTGGGCACGTTCCCGCTGCCGGTGGAAGTGATTCCCATGGCGCGCAGCTACGTGGCGCGGGAAATCGCCGCCCGTGGTGGCCAGCCGGTGTGGCGCGACGGCGTGGTCACCGATAACGGCAACTGGATCCTCGACGTCCACGGCTGGCGCATCGCCAACCCGGTGGAACTGGAAGCCGACCTCAACCAGATCGTCGGCGTCGTCGCCGTGGGCCTGTTCGCCAGGCGCCCGGCCGACGTGGTCATCGTGGGCAATCGCGAGATCTGAGGCTCCTACCGGGTAACCTCGCTACATGACGCTCGAATCCATCCTCCTCATCGTCCTTCTGCTGGTTGCCCTGGCCTGCCTCGGCCTGCTCCTCTCCCTGCTGTCCAGGGGAAAGCAGGACGACGGCCACGCTGCAAGCATCGACACCTTGCGCGACGACACCCGCCGGCTGGAAGCACTGATCCGCGACGAGCAACGCGCGGGTCGCGGCGAACTTGGCGAGAGGATCGGACAGTTCGCCGAGCGCACCGATAACGGCCTGCAATCGCTGCGTCAGGGCCTGGCGGACGATTCGCGCAAGAACCGCGAGGAGTCCGCGCTCACGCTCAAGCGCTTCGGCGAGCTCATCGACCAGCGCTTCGCCACCCTCACCGGCGAAAACGAAAAGCGCCTCGGCGAGGTCCGTACCACGCTTGAAACCCGCCTCGGTGCCATCCAGCAGGATAACGCGGCTAAGCTCGAGCAGATGCGCGCCACCGTGGACGAGAAACTCCAGGCTACCCTGGAGACCCGCCTCGGCCAGTCATTCCAGCTGGTTTCCGAACGGCTTGAGGCCGTGCAGCGCGGCCTGGGTGAAATGCAGGCCCTTGCCGCCGGCGTGGGCGATCTGAAACGCGTGCTGACCAACGTGAAAACCCGCGGCACCTTCGGCGAAGTGCAGCTCGGCGCCCTGCTCGACCAGATCCTCGTTGCCGAGCAATACGCCGCCAACGTGGCGACCGTGCCCGGCTCAGTGGAGCGCGTGGAGTACGCCATTCGCCTGCCGGGTACCGATGACGGCGGCCCGGTCTGGCTGCCGATCGACGCCAAGTATCCGGTGGAGGACTACCAGCGCCTGCTGGACGCGCAGGATGCCGCGGACGCGGAAGGCGCCCTGGCTGCCGGCAAGGCTCTCGAACTTCGCGTGCGCGAGGAAGCGAAGCGCATCCGGAGCAAGTACATCGCCCCGCCGCACACCACGGACTTCGCGATCCTGTTCCTGCCCACCGAGGGCCTGTATGCGGAAGTTATCCGCCGGCCCGGGTTGTCCGACCAATTGCAGCGCGAGTGCCGGGTGACCGTAGCCGGCCCCACCACCCTCACCGCCCTGCTCAACAGTCTGCAGATGGGTTTCCGCACGCTGGCGATCGAGAAGCGTTCCTCCGAGGTCTGGCACGTGCTGGCAGCGGTGAAGAACGAGTTCGGCAAGTTCGCCACCGTGCTCGAGAAGACGCGCAAGCAGCTGGACACCGTACGCAACAGCATCGATTCGGCCGGCGTGCGTACCCGGGTCATCGAGCGCAAGCTCCGTGACGTCGAATCCATGAGTCCCGACGAATCGCAGGCCCTCCTGGACCTCGTCCCCGGCCTGGACGACACCGATACCGCGGAACCCGCCGAGGATTGACCCACGGTACAATGTGGGTTTGTACCTTGAGGAACAAGCTCCCATGAGCGACGATGCCAAGTCCCGTCCGGTCAGCCGCGAACAGGCCGAGGAGGCCGTGCGTACGCTGCTTTTATGGGCGGGCGAGGACCCCCAGCGCGAAGGCCTGCTCGACACGCCCAAGCGCGTGGTCAAGGCCTATTCCGAGTGGTTCAAGGGATATGACGAGGATCCGGGCGACTACCTGCGCCGTACCTTCAAGGAAGTGGACGGCTACGACGAGATGATCGTGTTGCGCGACATCGAGTTCGAAAGCCACTGCGAACACCACATGGCCCCGATCATCGGCCGCGCCCACGTGGGGTATGTCCCCACCGACCGCGTGGTGGGCATCAGCAAACTTGCCCGTGTGGTCGACGGCTACGCCCGCCGCTTCCAGGTACAGGAAAAGCTCACCGCGCAGATCGCCCATTGCATCGAAGACACGCTGCGCCCGCGCGGCGTCGGCGTGGTGATCGATGCCAGCCACGAATGCATGACCACGCGTGGCGTGCACAAGCGCGGCGTCTCGATGGTCACCAGCCAGATGCTCGGCAGCTTCCGCGAAGATCCACGCACGCGCGGCGAGTTCCTTCGCTTCGTCGGCGTCGACCGTCGCTGAAGGGGCACTCTGCCCTTTGAGCGGCCCGGCCGACACCACCATCCACGACGAACGCCTGCAGGATCTCTTCCGCGACGGTGTCGTCGCGGAAGACCTGCCCATGGTCTTCCCGCTCTTGCGGGGACGCGGCCTGTTGCGCACGTTCTCCGCGCTATTCCACGGAAGCGAAGCACAGGTGCTGCTGCGCCTGCTGGTGCTGCGCACGCTGGGTGGCCGTGCGCACGCCACGGAATGGACGCCGCAGGAGATTCGCGACCAGCTCGCCTACATTGATCCGGTGAAGCTGGAAACCGTCGTCCAGCGCCTCAAAGATCACGACCTGCTCGTGTACGACGGCGAGACGATGCGCTACCGCGTCGGCCCGCCCGGTCGCAAGGCACTCGCCGCACTGGCGGCCATGCTCGAGTTCGAGAACGACGATGACGACGGTCTCGGCTATCTCACGGCGCAGCTTGCCGCGGGCCAGGCGGTGGGCCGTGTCTCCGTGGACGAACTCGGTCACCTCCTCTCTCGCCTCACGGAGTTGAAGGAAGATTTCGATCGCGCCGTACTCTCCGGCTCGGAACATCGCATCCGCCGCGCCGCCGAGCGCCTGGATTCGGTGTGGACGTGGGTGGAGAAAGGCACCGAGGTCGTCGCCGCCATCACGGAAAAGGACGACCTCGAGCCTGCCGCGCATCGTCTTGCCCAGGCCGTCGGCCGCGCCCAGAGCGCCTTGCTGCGCCAGGCGGGCACCTTCCAGCGCGAGCTCAACAAAATCGACCAGCACCGCGTGCACCTCGGCCGCACAGGCCTGTCGTCGTCGGACCTGGTGGGTTGGCTGCGCGCGCAGGACATCGACTCACTGGCTTCGTTCGAAGACGGCCAACTCCTGCTTCCGCTGCCCGCGCCATTCATCCACGACCAGATCGCGCTGGACGTCGCCGAGTTCGAACTGCTCGAACGCGAGCGCCTGGCTGCCGAGAGCACCGCGCTTCCCGGCGCGGAAGAACCGCCGGACACCGCCGACTTGCCGATGGACGAGGAAGACCTGCGCTTCCTCGCCGAATGGCACGCCGAGCTGGCTGCGGTGGTTGCGCCGCTGGAACTAGAAGCGACGCTGGTCGGCGACGACTACGCCCTTTCCGCCTACCGCCTCTCTCTGCTCGGCCTGCTGGGCGATCCCGAGTCGGCGGCACTGGAAGGCGGTACCGCCGACCTCGCACGCCTGCCACTCGCCCTCGAGATCGAACCTCGCCTGATCGAGATCGACCTGCCCCAGATCGCCTTGGTGAGCGCCGGACGCCTGCGTCCACGCGACACCGCGAAGGACACCACCGATGCATGACGACACCGCCAGCCTGGTCACCCGCCTGCTCGCGCAACGCTGGCTGCCGCGCGACGACGTGCAGGCGCGCAAGGCGCTGCTCGACGAAGCCTTCCGCGAAGACCTCGATCGCCGCCTCGAAGCGGTCGGCCTCGAACTGCGCGAGCACCCGTACGCGGCATACATCGGCCTTGCCGTGGCGAGGAAAAGCGAGCGCGCCGTATTCGGCGGCAGCGACAGCTGGATATCCAACACATTGCAACTCGACCGCGACGGCGTCGCACTTCTCGTGGTGATCTGGGCGCTCATCGTGCTGCCGAAGCGCCAGCGCCAGATGGAGCGGCAGGAGGTCGAGGCCGCGGCGTCGCAGAGCCAGATGTTCGCCGAGGAAAAGCCCATCCCGCGCGATTCAGCCATGTCGCCCGTGATCGCCGAGCGCACGCTCCTCGCCGACTTCGGCGACAAGCTGGGCGGCAAGATGCGCATCAACATCCTGCTGGGCACGCTGGCGCGCCTGGGCTTCATCGTGCGGCGGCGTGGCGAGGGAACTGCCGGCCGTCTGATAGCCGAAGGACCGTTGCTGGACCTGGCGTTCGACTATGAACGAACCGCCCGCCGCATCCTCGACGGTGCTTTGGGCGACCTGCTGGCCGAGACAACCCGTCGCACCTCGAGCCAAGCCGGGGAAAGCGGCGAAGCGCTCGACGAAGATTCGCTGGACGACGAGGAGATTCAGGATGTTTGATTTCCGTAGCCTCGAAGTCGTGCACTGGGATTACTGGCAGCGCTTCAGCCTGCCGCTGGACACGAACATCGTCACGGTCGTGGGCCCAAACGGGTCGGGCAAGACCACCCTTCTGGATGCCCTGCGCACCCTGCTCACCATCGACTGCGCCGGTAGCCGCGACTACAAGAGTTACCTGCGTCATAACGGCAAGCCCTTCGCGTGGCTGCGCGCCCGCGTCGGCAATGTCCCGGGCCCCAGCGGCGAGCGGCCCTTCTTCCCGTTGATGGATCGTGAGGTCACCCTCGCCTGCCGCATCCAGAAGAAGGGTGGCGAGTGGACGCGCCAGTACGTCGTGCTCGGCGGGGACGTGAGCGTGGAAGAGATCGAAGCCAGGGGCGAGTTCCTTGGGTTCCGCGAATACCGGGTACGCCTCGAGGGCGCCGGTCTGTCACAGGCGATCCGCCGCGTGCTCACCCTCGAACAGGGTGCCACCGACAAACTCTGCCAGTTGCCGCCCAAGGCGCTGCTGGACCTGGTCTTCGACGTGTTTGGCGACAAGGCCGTGCTGGACGACTACCAGCGCGCGCGCAACGAACAGATGGAGGCCGACCGCGAGCAGCATGGCCTCGAACATCAGCTGTCGCTCATTGGCGTGAGCCTGCAAGAAGCCGAAGCGCGTGCACGATCCTTCCAGGAATGGAATGCGCTGAAGACCGAGCGTGTGAACCTGGTGTCGGACATCCTGCCGCGTACGGAGCTCGCCGACCTCGGTGCGGGCATTCGCGGCGCGCGTCCCCAGCTGACGGGCATGAAACGCCGCGTGGCGGAACTGGAGCGTCGCGATGCCGAGCTCACCCGGCAGCTCGTGGAATGGGATGCCGGGGGCGAGACGCTGCGTGCCGGGCAGCACGAGGCCGACCTCGCCCGCCAGCAGACGCAGAAGAGTCTCGACGCGGCTCGCGCGGAGCTCGCGCAGAACGATCTGTTGATCAAGCAGGAGACGCGGCTGCGCGAAATGATTGCCGCGCAGGGCGGGGCCGATCATGAGCGGCTTGCCGATGTCGCGCGTGATGCACGTGCCCTGGTCAACCATCTTCAGGCGGAGGAAGGGCGCCTCCGCCAAGACCTCACGACGCTGACCAGCCAGCTCTCCGCATGGCGCAGCGGCCGCCGTTACACACCCGATTTCGAGGCCTCGTTCCGCCGCGCGCTGGATGATGCCGGCATTCGCCACAGCATGCTCAGCGAGATCGTGGAGATCATTGAGCCACGTTGGCAGCCGGCTGTGGAAGCCGTGCTCGCCGGTTACCGCCACGTGGTGCTGCTGGACGACCCGCGCGACCGTGAAAAGGCATGGAAACTCGGGGAACAGCAACGCTACAAGCACTTCGTCGTCGCCGATCGCGCCCCCGCCCAAACCAGCACACGCGGCTCGCTCCTGGAAGTGGTCGCCTTCTCCGCTGCCGCGCCGGACTGGCTGCTGCGTAACCTTGACCGCATCCTCCGCGTGGACGATGTGGCCGAAGGCTCGACGCTCGGCCGTGAGCAGGACTGGATCACGCCGCAGGGGTATTTCCGCGAGCGTCGTGGCGGCCGTCACCTGGGCGTGGACGACATGTACTTCGGCGCTTCCGCCCGCGAACGCCAGCTTCGCGACGGCGAGGCGAAACTGCGCGACATCGAAGGCCGCCTGCGCGACATCGCCACCGAGCGCAAGGAAGCCCTCGCTCGCGCCGGTGATGCCGAGGCCGTGCTGCGTGGCGCCAGCGCCAGCAGCCAGCTTGCCGATCGCGTCGACGAGTTCACCGAGGCGCATGAGCAGCAGGCCCGGTTGCGCGAAGACGTGCAACGCGCGGCCGACAGCCACGTCGCGGCAGAGACCCAGTACGAAGCGGTACGCGAAAAGCGCCTGAAGACGTCAAATGCGCGCGACAACGCGTCGCGCGAGCAGCGCGAGGTGCAACGACAGCTGGCCGACGCCGTCCGGCAGCATCATGTGTCGCGCGGCGAGCAGGTCGAACGACTGAGCGCTTTCCGCGCCAAGCGTGCGAACGTGCCCCTGCACCACCGTAGTCGCGCTGCGACCGCCTCGCTGCGCGAGCGCTATGAATCGCCTGCGGCGGTGCGTCGCGAAATCGAGCGTGTAGAGCGCCGCCTCGAGGAAGGCCATTGGGAGCAGGATCCGAGCGTGCTGGCCCTGCGCGAAAAGCTGCTGTCGAACCACGAGGGCCTGAAGCAGGACCTGGAAAAGCGCCGCCTTCACCTGGAACGAGCTTCGCGAATCACCCATGAAGCCCGCGGTGCCTATATCCAGGTGTTGCGTAACACCGTGCGTCGTTACACGAAGAACCTGAAGGTACTGGCCGAGCTCGCCGGTATCGGCGTGGAAGTCGGCCTGCCGGAACTCAGCAACGACGACCTCGCCCTCGCCTCTGCAGCGCTGCAAGTGCGCTTCGAGTTCGACAAGAAGGGTTGGATCGGCATGGACGATGGCGAGGCCTCTGGCGGCCAGCAGGTGATGAAGTCGCTGCTGCTCCTCGTCGCCCTTATGCGCGACGAGGACCGCCCGGGCGGCTTCGTTTTCATCGACGAGCCCTTCGCCCACCTAGACATCTTCAACATCGACAAGGTGGGCGCATTCCTCAAGAGCACGCGCGCGCAGTACATCCTCACCACGCCGGCCACGCACAATATCAATGTGTTCCAGCCGTCGGAACTCACGCTGGTGACGAGCAAGCGCCGGCCGGGAGCTACCTGGGCGCAGCCGCTGGCCGTGCTGCGTCGCCGCTCGAACGCGGCCTGAGTCGCCTCAGTACAGGCCCGTTTCACCCGGAACCGGATTGTCCTCGCCCGAGCCGTCCAAGGCGTCACCGCTGCTGTTCGTGGGCCGTTGACGCGTGGGATCGTGTTCGTCGTAGTCGTCGTGCGGATGCGCCCGGCGACGCGAGAGCAGGTAAGCGGTGACGATCGCACCGATACCCACGCCGACGGCGACACTGACGGCAGGATGGCGGCGCACACCGCGGCTGGCACCCCCGAAGGCATCGGTGGCCAGGGCACCGGCGCGACCCGCGTACTCCCGGGCGGCGCCGATGGCCTCACGAGGATGGTTGCCCATCGTTGCGCCGGCGATGCGATGCGCACGGCCGAGCAGTTCCTCGCCGACGCTCTTGCTGCGGAAAAATGTCATGACAGGTGGCCTCCTTGGTTCGAGGCAACCACGCTGACGTGTCGCGCGTGATGGGAACGCAGTGCCGACGTGGGACCTGTCGTAACGGGTAGGAGCGCGCCCTGCGCGCGACAGACGTTCGCGAAAGACATAGGACCTGTTATGCGATCGCGAGAAACTGTCGCGCGCAGGGCGCGCTCCTACGGGGCCGGTTGTCAGGACAGGCTGTTCAGCCAGGCCTCGTCGGAACCCTCTTCCACGCCCTCGAACAGGAACGTCGACAGGTAGCGCTCGCCCGTATCGGGAAGCATCGCGAGGATGACGCCGCCCTTCTCCACGCCTTCGGCATACTTCAACGCCGCCGCCACGGTCGCGCCGGCGGATACACCCACGAACAGGCCTTCCTCGGCCGCGAGGCGTCGCGCCGTGTCGCGCGCTACCACTTCGTCCACCGGCACGTCCACGTCGAAGATCTTGCGGTTCAGCACATCGGGCACGAAGTCCGGCGTCCAGCCCTGGATCTTGTGCGGCGCCCAGGGCTTGTCCTGCAGCATCGAGGCCACGGCCGGCTCGGCCACCACGATCTTCACTTCCGGACGCGCCACCTTCAGCATCTCGCCCACGCCAGTCAGCGTGCCGCCGGTACCCCAACCCGTGACGAAGGCGTCGAGCCGGCGGCCGGCGAAGTCCTGCTGGATCTCGGCAGCCGTGGTGTTGCGGTGATAGGCAGGATTGGCCGGATTCTGGAACTGCCGGGGCAGGAACCAGCCATGCTTCGCCGCCAGTTCCTCGGCGCGGCGGACCATGCCGGTGCCACGCTCGGCGGCAGGCGTGAGGATGACCTTGGCGCCATAAGCCCGCATCAGCTTGCGCCGTTCGACTGAGAAGCTGTCGGCCATCGTCGCAACGAACTTGTAACCTTTCGCCGCGCAGACCATCGCGAGTGCGACGCCGGTGTTGCCGGAGGTAGCTTCAACCACGGTATCGCCGGGCTTCAACAGGCCCTTCTGTTCCGCATCGAGGATGACGGCGATGGCGAGGCGGTCCTTCACCGAGCCACCGGGATTGAACGATTCCACTTTCGCGTAGAGCGTGACGTGGGTGGGGGCCACGCGATGCAGGCGCACCACCGGGGTACGGCCGATGGTGTCGAGGATGCTGTCATGGATCATGGAAACGATTCCTTGGTCGGGGCTGCCAGATGCCAAAGGTACTCCCGCACCGCGTTGGGCGACAAACGCCTGGCGATCACGCAGACTCCCTGCCCATGAACAGACGTCCTTACGCCCTGCTTGCCGGTTTCGTCCTTCTTACACCCGTCTTCGCGCAGGACGTCCCACGCACACCGGCGGAGTACCTGCGCCGTATGGACGGCAGCGGCGACGGCCGTGTCGACGAGACGGAGTACGTGCGTTACATGAGCCAGGGCTTCCTGCGCATGGACGTGAACGGCGACGGGGTGCTGGATGCCAACGACGGGCCGATGCGTCCGGGCGCCCGGCCGGTGCACCTCGACGCGTTCCAGCGGAACCTCATCCAGCAGTTCCACAAACTGGACCGGAACCGTGATGGGGCATTGAATGCCAAGGAACTCTCGCAGCCACCTTTGTAGGAGCGCGCCCTGCGCGCGACATGTTTTGAGGCCGTGCCCCGGAGCTGGCGCGCCAGCTCGGGGAATGTCGCGAGAAGCTGTCGCGCGCAGGGCGCGCTCCTACATGTTTCGGCTATGCTCGCGGGTCCCTGGGGGGGGCTAATGAATACGACTGAAATGTTCCTGGTCGCGATGGCGATCATCCTTGCCGTGCCGTACCTCGTATGGCGCGTGGGTCGCACCGACTACTGGGCACCGCTGGTGGTGGTCCAGATCATCATCCTCGACTGGAAACGCGTGGGCCACTAGGCGGCCTTTCTCGCCGGCTTCGCCGTCGTGGCGTGGCTGTTCCGCCGGCTCATGAGGCGCTTGAAGGAGACCGACCGCTGGTACGCCGGGCTCATATGGCTGGTGGTCTGCGCGTACGGTGCCGACTGGTCGGGCCTGCATTACATGGTAGGCGCCTTCCTCGCGGGGGCCATCATGGATCGCGACTGGTTCACCCTGCAGACCAAGGCGCTGATCATGATCATCTTCGGCAACATCCTGCTCGACCGGCAGGTGATCACCAGCGAAACCTTCACCGCCCTGCTGCTGATGGCCGTGGCGAGCACCATGCTGACGGTGCCGATCGTCGCGCCCCGATTGAAACAACTGGTCTAGCCCCCCGGGAAAACGTGAGCTAATCCACAAACTTCATCGTATGATGTGATCCAAATCGGCAACTAACGCGACCGTCGGGGCGTGCGTTTGGATACCCAGCTCTGGGAAAGCAAGTATCACGAAGCCGTGGAGCGGTTGACCCGCGAGGAGGCGCGATGGCGCACCGCGGAGTCCCTCCTTCGCCAACTGGCCGGTTGCCTGGGCCGCGTCGCCCATGGCGCGCACGATCAGGTCGATCCCCATATCGAACGCCTTTCGACGGCCCTCGCCGAGCCGATGGAGTCACTCGCCCTCGAGCCACTGGTGAATGACCTGGCCGAAGCGATCCAGGCGCTCGGCGAACAGCCCGCCGCCGTCTACCAGGAACGCTCGATTTCCATAGGTCGCCCGCAGCGCACGGAGCACGGATCATCCGTGCAGTCTTCGCTCAGCCGGCTGGTCGACCGCATCGTGGTCCTGCCACGCCTCGCCGATCGCGCCCATGACCTGCGCCACCAGGTGGCAGACGCCGGCGACCTTGTGGCCCTTGCCGCCTGTGGCGACCGCCTGGCCGACCTGATCAACGAACAGCGTATCGGGCTGCAGCGCGAGATCGACGCACTGCAGGTGGTGCTCCGCCACGTCACCGGCCGTCTCGACGAGATGAGCCAGTACATGTCGCGCGAACTGGTGGACCAGTCCACCGGCGAGTCGAACGGACAGGCGCTGGATGCTTCGGTAGCGCACGAAATGCGCCTGCTCAGCGAAGCGGCCCTTGAAATCGACGACGCGCACGAACTGCGCGAGCGCGTAAACCACAGCCTCGAGACCATCGCGCTGTGCTTCCGCGATTTTCGCGATCGCGAGGGCGCGCGACTCACCGCTTACCGCGAACGCGCGGAGAAGATGCGCCAGCGCATCGAGCAACTGGAAACCGAACGCAGCACCTTGCAGCGTTCGCTCGAACGCGAACACGAGCTCGCGCAGACCGACACGATGATCGGCATGCCAAACCGCCTCGCATACGAGAAGCGGATCGAGGCGACGTTCGAAAGCTGGCAAGCCGCATCGCATCCGCTCAGTATCGCGGCGATCGACATCGACCACTTCAAGAGCATCAACGACACGTATGGCCATACGGCGGGCGATGCCGTACTGCGCATCATTGGCCAGGCACTGATGAAACACGTGCGTCCCTGCGATTTCGTGGCGCGCTACGGCGGCGAAGAATTCATCGTGATCTTCGACGGCGCGGACGAAGCCGAAGCGTTGCAGGTGTGCGAGCGCCTGCGCGGCAAGATCCAGCACCTCGCTTTCCATGCCAGCCGGCAGCCGGTGCGCGTCACGGCGTCGATCGGCCTCGCCCAGTTCCAGCCGGGCGACACACCGCAATCGGTATTCGACCGCGCTGACCTTGCCCTGTACACGGCGAAGAACGGCGGCCGCAACCGCTGCGTAGCGGGCTGAAACGCGATTTGTAGGAGCGCGCCCTGCGCGCGACATCTTTTAGACCCGATGTAACAGGCCCTGTTGCTTTTCGCAAAAGGCTGTCGCGCGCAAGGCGCGCTCCTACGCGGCGACGCCGAAGAGGCGCCCTACTGTCGCCGTCAACGCCATCGCCAGGGCACCCCAGAACAGCACGCGCGCGACGCCAACCCCCACCGGGGATCCCGCCATGACGGCGGAAGCGGCACCGAGTATCGCCAGCCCCAGCAACGACACCGCGACGGTCAGGGGCGCCGCCAGTTCGCGCGTCGACAACGCCACCGCAAGGATCGGCAGGATCGCACCGCTGGCGAAGCTCACGGCCGATGCAGCGGCAGCCTGTAACGGCCGGGCGGCTGTCGTCAACGAAAGACCCAGTTCGTCGCGTGCATGGGCTTCCAGCGCATCGTGCGCCATCAACTGCCCTGCTACTTCATGCGCCAGCTCGCGATCGAGGCCGCGGCGAACGTAAATCTCGGTCAGTTCCTTGTGCTCGCCCTTCGGATCCTCGCTCAGCTCACGCCTTTCGAGGGCAAGCTCAGCCTTCTCGCTGTCCGCCTGCGAACTCACCGACACGTATTCGCCCGCGCCCATCGACATCGCACCGGCAACCAGCCCAGCCACGCCGGCGATCATGATGTCCGACGGCGTGGCCTGTCCTGCCGAAGCGACGCCGACCAGCAGGCTGGCCGTGGAGAGGATGCCGTCGTTGGCACCGAGCACGGCAGCGCGCAGCCAGCCGATGCGGTCCAGCCGGTGGCGCTCGCGGTGACGGGGTCGCAAGATCATGCCGCTATCCTAACGGGGCAGCCGTCGACGCGCGAGCCACGACGCCGCACAATACGACGATGCGGCCGGCTGGCCGCCAACCACGACAAGAGTCCACCACCCCATGCCCATCTCCATGTACCAGACCTGCGTGCCCGTCCTCGTTCGCGCACTGACCAACCTGTCCGGGGTCCTCGCGAAGGGCGCGGCCCACGCCGCCGAGAAGAACATCGCCCCGGAAGTGATGCTGCATACGCGCATCACCCCGGACATGTTCCCGCTGGCGCGCCAGGTGCAGATCGCGACGGACATGGCCAAGGGCGCCGCCTTCCGCCTTGCCGGCCAGGAAGTGCCGAAGATGGACGACAACGAGTCGAACTTCGACGATCTGCAGAAGCGCATCGCGCACGTGATCGACCTTCTGAAGGGCTTCAAGCCGGAACAGATCGACGGCAGCGAAGATCGCGACATCCTGCTGCAGATGCGCACGGGCGACATGCACTTCCGCGGCCAGGACTACCTGCTCGGCTTCGTGCTGCCGAACGTGTACTTCCACGCGACCACGGCTTACGCGATCCTGCGCGGTGCAGGCGTGACGCTGGGCAAGATGGATTTCATCGGCAAGCCGTAAGGCCTGTCGAAGTCTCCGGGCCCCTGCCCCCGCAGGGGCGCCGATGCGGACGTTGTTACGACTTCAGCTTCCACCCGGTACGGAATATCCACCAGACGACGCCAAGGCACACCAGCAGGAAGCCCACGGTCGCCCCTGCACTGACGAGCACGTCCACGTCCGCCTTGCCGTAGAAACTCCAGCGAAACCCGTTCACCAGGTACACCACCGGATTGAACAGCGTGATCTTCTGCCACACCGGCGGCAGCATCGAGATGGAATAGAAGCTTCCGCCCAGGAAGGTCAGGGGCGTGATTACCATCAGCGGGACCACCTGCAGTTTCTGGAAGTCGTCGGCCCACAGGCCGATGATGAAGCCGAACAGGCTGAAGGTCACTGCCGTGAGCAGCAGGAAGGCCATCATCCAGAACGGATGCAGGATCTCGTAGGGAACGAACAGACGTGCGGTCACCAGGATCAGCAGGCCGAGGATCACCGACTTCGTTGCCGCGGCGCCCACGTAGCCTAGTACCACTTCCACGTAAGACACCGGTGCCGACAACAGCTCATAGATCGTGCCTGCCCACTTCGGCATATAGATGCCGAACGAGGCATTGGAGATGCTCTCGTTGAGCAGCGACAGCATGATCAGGCCGGGAATGATGAAAGCCCCGTAGCTCACGCCGTCTATCGCACCCATGCGCGAACCGATGGCCGCACCGAAAACCACGAAGTACAGCGACGTCGACAGCACCGGCGAGGCGATGCTCTGCATCAGCGTGCGGAAAGCGCGGGCCATCTCGAACCGGTAGATGGCGCGGATCGCGTAAAGGTTCATGCGCGGCTCCTTACCAGGCTGACGAAGATGTCCTCGAGCGAGCTTTCGCTCGAGTGCAGGTCCTTGAAGTCGATGCCCATGGAACCGAGTTTGCGCAGCAACTCGGCGATGCCGGTGTGTTCGCCCTGGGCATCGAAGGTGTACGTAAGGGAGCCGCCGTCGGGCGATAGTTCCAGCGGCCAGTCCGCGAGGTCATCCGGCACCGCCTGCAGCGGATTCTGCAACTGCAGCGACAGCTGCTTCTTGCCCAGCTTGCGCATCAGTGAGCGCTTGTCTTCCACCAGCACCAGCTCGCCGCGATTGATGACGCCGATGCGATCGGCCATCTGCTCGGCTTCCTCGATGTAATGCGTGGTGAGGATGATGGTAACGCCCGACTCGCGCAATCGATGCACCATCTGCCACATGTCGCGGCGCAGTTCCACGTCCACGCCGGCAGTAGGCTCGTCGAGGAAGAGCACGCGCGGCTCGTGCGCCAGGGCCTTCGCGATCAGCACGCGGCGCTTCATGCCGCCGGACAGCGTCATGATCTTCGAGTCTTTCTTCTCCCACAGCGAAAGCTCGCGAAGGATCTTTTCCAGGTAGGCCGGGTCCGGCGGCTTGCCGAACAATCCGCGGCTGAACTTCACCGTGGCCCATACGCTTTCGAAAGCGTCGGTGGAAAGCTCCTGCGGTACGAGGCCGATGAGCCCGCGGGCCGCCCGGTACTCGCGAACGATGTCGTGCCCGTCGACGGTCACCGTACCTTCGCTGCCGTTGACGATGCCGCAGACGATACTGATCAGCGTGGTCTTGCCTGCGCCATTCGGGCCCAGAAGGGCGAATATCTCGCCGCGGCGTATTTCCAGGTCCACACGCTTTAGCGCCTGGAAGCCGGTCTTGTAGGTCTTGGAGAGACCATGCACCGCGACGATGGCGTCGGGCGTGGACGTGGTTGCATCGAGTGGCGGCATGGGAACCCGCTTGTTCGGTGGGTAAGCGGGCGATGGTAGACCCGAAAGCGCATGGGTGCGAGGCTTGACGGATGAGCCCTCCCAAGACCGACGCGTTGACACGCTGCCCCTGGGGCGAAACCGACGAACTGATGCGCGACTACCATGACCATGAATGGGGCGTACCCGAGCGCGACAGCCGCAAGCTCTGGGAGAAGCTGGTGCTCGATGGGTTCCAGGCCGGGCTGTCGTGGCGGACTATCCTCGCCCGGCGTGACGGTTTCCGCCGCGCCTTCGAAGGCTTCGAACCCGAGGTGGTCGCGACGTATGGCGAAAATGATGTCGACCGCCTGCTGGGGGACGCCGGCATCATCCGCTCGCGCAGCAAGATCCAGGCGACGATTCGCAATGCCCGGGGCTATCTCGCAATGCGCGATTCGGGTGAGGATTTCGCCGCCTTCGCCTGGGGCTTCGTCGGAGGCAAACCGCTCCTTTGGGAAGGGCCTGTGCTGCCGAACAGTCCGCTCTCCGAACAGGTGTCCCAGGCCCTGCGAAAGCGCGGCTTCACCTTCGTCGGGCCCACCATCGTGTTCGCCTTGATGGAGGCCTCCGGCCTGATCAACACCCACGCGCCGGACTGCTTCCGGCGCGCCGAAGTCGGGGGTAAATCATTGTCGGGTAAGGTTTAACGGCTTTTTCAGCTTGCCGGGCGTAGCGTGACTCCACGGGCCGTATCAGCGGCCCCACACGTCTGGTACACCTGCCTTCGCGAGGGTTCCATGGCTTCGAGTTCCGCCCAACTGTTCATTCCGTACAGCGAATCGACTGAGGGACCGTGGATCGTTCGCCGTGCGGCATCGCTGCTGCTTGGCCCCTACCCGTCGCAATCGGCTGCCCTCGCCGCCGCCGAGGCGATCGCACCCGGGCTATCCGCCGAACTCGGCCGCCCCGTGGAAATCCACGTGCAGCAGGCCGACGGCACCTGGACGGAGCACAACTACGTGGTGGCCGGCCTCGTGGCCGGCGCAGGCACACCGCCGGCCGGGATGAACCGGCACACCTGAGGTTCGTGGGGTGAGACGTCGATAAGGTAACCTTGGAAGGTTGCCCCACCCGTTTCCGCACCCCGCCGATGCTCACCGACGACACCAAAGCCGCGATCCGCGCCGCCTATGCGCGGCTGAAGGACGGCCTTGCGGGGTTCCGCGGGCGTGCCTCGCAGCTGAAGATGATCGCCGAGGTGGCCAAGGCACTGGCCGAACCGGCGGGTGCCGCCGTGATCGAGGCGCCCACTGGCACCGGTAAGTCGATGGCGTATCTCATCGCCGGGCTCGAAGTCGCGCGGGCGCAGAAGAAAAAGCTGGTGATCGCCACGGCCACCGTCGCCCTCCAGGAACAGCTGGTCCGGCGGGATATTCCTCAGTACCTGAGCCTCTGCGGCGTCGAAGCCAAGGTGGCGCTCGCCAAAGGGCGCGCCCGCTATCTCTGCCCGCGCAACCTGCGCATGGCTGGTGCCGAACCATCGGCGCAGGGCGGTTTCGAGTTCGATGCCGACCTCGCGTTGTGGTCGCGCCCACCCGCGGAGCGCGACACCAAGGCCATCGAAAAGCTGGGCAGGATGTTCGAATCGCGCGAGTGGAACGGCGATATCGACATGAGTCCGGAGCCCTTGTCGGATCTCGTGCGCGGCATGATAACCACGAGCGCCGGTGGTTGCACCGGGCGCAAATGCGGCGCGTTCGCCGTATGCCCGTTCTTCGTCGCCCGCCGTGCCATCGGCGAGGCCGACATCGTCGTGGCAAACCAGGACCTGGTGCTCGCCGACCTCACGATGCCCCGCGACGAGGACACCTTCGGCGGCGTGATCCTGCCCAAGCCGGAAGAGACGCTATACATCTTCGACGAAGCGCACCACGTGCCAGGCAAGGCCATCGACCGCGGCGCCGCCGACGTGCACCTGGCAACCGCCGTGCGCCGCATCGGACGCCTGCAGAACCAGATTCACGGAGCGTATTCGCTCACGGACAAGGAAAGTATCGGCAACCTCACGCTGGAAGCCGGCGACGAGAAGATACTCGTGATGTCGAACGCACTGGAAGAGATCGAGCGCGAGATCCGCCTGTCATGGACGCCCTCGTCCAGCGAGACGGAACCCGTGTTCCGCGCGTCGCTCGGGCAGCTTCCGGAAAACTGGAAGATGCATGCGGAACACCTGCATCTCATCACGAAGGATATCCAGCGCTGGCTGCGCACCGTTCGCCGCACCGTGGTGGAGATGGAGGCCGGCGGTCCGACGCAGGAAGCGCTGTCGCGCGAACTCGGCGTGGCGCTGGAACGTCTCGACCGTCAGGTGCGCACCTGGTACGCCTGGTCCACCGACGATCGCGAGAATGGGCCGCCGCTCGCCCGCTGGGTGAGCATGACGCCGGAGCAGCAACTGGTTTGCCATGCGTCCGCCGTGTCGGCCGGCGGACTGCTGCGCAACGTGCTCTGGGACAATGCTTCCGCCGTGGTCATGACCTCCGCGACACTGAGTGCCGGCGGCAACTTCCGTGGCTTCGCCGATTCGGTGGGGCTGCCCAACGAAGCCGTGACGATCAGCCTGCCATCGCCCTTCGATCTGGAGAGGCAGGCCACACTCTCCGTGCCTGCGTTGAATGCGCTGCCGGACGACCGCGAGGGCCATGCCCGGGAAGTCTCCGGATGGCTGGCGAAGCACCTCGACTGGAACGCCGGGAACCTCGTGCTGTTCACCTCGCGTGCGAAGCTCGATCGCGTGCTGCAGATCCTGCCTATCGAATTCGTGCGCAAGGTGCGCGCACAGGGCTCGCTGTCGAAGGCCCAGCTGATCGCCGAGCATTGCGCGGATATCGAGGCCGGCAAGGGCAGCACGCTGTTCGGCCTCGCCTCGTTCGGCGAAGGCCTCGACCTTCCCGGCAAGCTCTGCGAGACCGTGGTCGTTACGCAGCTGCCGTTCGCGGTACCCACCGATCCGGTCGGCGCCACCTATGCGGAATGGCTGGAATCGCGCGGCCGCAATCCCTTCATCGAGGTGAGCGTGCCGGATGCCACGCGGCTCCTGATCCAGTACTGCGGCCGCCTCATCCGCACTGAAACGGACACCGGACGAATCGTGCTGCTCGACCGTCGTGTCATCACCAAGCGCTACGGCACGGGCATGCTCCGTGCCCTGCCACCTTTCGCCCGCGAGATCGAGCGCGTCGCATGAGCATTCTCCGTTTCGACGAGCTGACACCGGTGCCCTGGAAGAATGGCCTGGGCATCACCCGGGAAATCGTCGTCGACCCACCCGGCTCGACGATGGACGATTTCCTCTGGCGCGTGAGTATCGCCGATGTCGATACGGCTTCACCGTTCTCGCGGTTCCCCGGCATCGACCGGACCATCGTCCTGCTCGAAGGCGACGGGTTCACGATGGTGCTGGACGGTGAACGGGAACATGCGCTGACGACGCCCTGTGTTCCGTTCTCCTTCCCAGGCGAGGCACAGGTCGAAGTCGAACTCGCGGGTGGAGCGACACGCGACTTCAATCTCATGATCCGCCGTGGAAGAGTCCATGGGACGCTTGATGTCGTGTCCGGGCCGGCCAGCCTGAGCACGGACGACGTGACCCTGCTGCATCTTGCCCGCGGGAACGCCGTGATCGATGGCATCGCATGCGCGACGGGTGATACGGTGACGATGCCGCGGTCGGTCGACCTATCGGCCCGTAGCACAGTGCTATTGATCCGAATTACCCCAATCGGCCCCTGAAGCGACGTCACCCGACTCATCGAACGGCGCGCTGTTCACCCGCGTCCACAGATCGACCGACGTCAGATGGAACTGGACCGAAGGCACCGCTTGCTGCCACTCCATGATGCGAGGAAAGAATGGCTTCAGGTCGCTCACCAGCGCCGCGAAAGCAATCACCCGCTCGGACACCGCAAGCACCTCTCCACCCTCGATGTGGAAGAAGAGGAACACCGTCTCCCACGAGACGTCCGGAAGATCGTCGCGATTGCCGGCTTCCACCCGCACGATGCTGTCGAGGGGAACCTCCCTCATCCGGAAGCGCTCCGGATGAAAGACGATGGTTCCCGCAGTGCGGTCGTAATGCACCGCCGCGTCCGCGGTAAACCGCGCGCACAGCCGCCTGAGCAGTGGCCTGCCGATGTGTAATGGATTCATATCCATGCTGTGGCGGCCCCCTACCGCAACGGCGTGGTTCAAACGAGGTTCACTCCCCATGCGCATCGTAGGGGGTCGTCCCAGCGGAATCCAGCCATGCCTCCCATCGCCACGGCGCCCGTTACCCCCGTCAGCCACCTCGACCTGGAGCGCTACACCGGTACCTGGCATGAGATCGCCCGCCTGCCGATGTACTTCCAACGCAAGTGCACAGGGCCCGTCACGGCCACTTACACCCTGCGCGCCGACGGTACCGTTGCGGTGCACAACGAATGTGTCACCGCCGACGGGGGAACCATCAGCAGCGACGGCGTCGCGCGACGACCGGAACCGTTCTCGCAGGGAAAACTCCAGGTGCGCTTCGCGCCGAAATGGCTGTCGTGGCTACCAATGGTTTGGGCGGACTATTGGGTCATCGCGCTGGACGACGATTATCGTTGGGCGATGGTCGGGCAGCCGGGGCGGAAGTATCTATGGATACTGTCGCGTACACCGCAGTTGGATGAGCCAACGTTCTCTTCGCTGAAAAAGAATGCGGCCACCATGGGCTATGATCTCGCGCCATTGGTGATCTCTGGCGGCATACCGGAATGACTTCTTCTCCACCTCGGATTTGTCCGTGCGATGGCCAGGCGCTTTATGCAGCCTGTTGCGGCAAGGCGCACAGTGGCACACCTGCACCCACCGCCGAAGCGCTGATGCGTTCGCGCTACAGCGCCTATGTGCTCGGCCTCGAGGACTATCTTCTCGAAACGTGGCACCCGGATACGCGTCCTTCATCGCTCGGCTTGTCGATACAGTCGCCGAAGCCGACGTGGCTTGGTCTTTCGGTGAAACGTCACGAGAACCCCACGCCGGACACGGCCATCGTCGAGTTCGTGGCTCGCATGCGTATAGGTGGGGGACGCGCCGAACGCATGCACGAAGTCAGTCGGTTCGTCCGCGAGGGTGGGCGTTGGTTGTATGTCGACGGTGAGCTGTCGTGAGTGCTTTCGAGAAGGTCATCTGTCAGCTCGGCGATTGAATCACCGCCGACCGTGAATTTTGTAGGAGCGCGCCCTGCGCGCGACAGCCTTTCACGAGGCCCCACAAGGCCCGTTGGCCCCACAAGGCCCGTTGCCACGACGCGAGAAGCCGTCGCGCGCAGGGCGCGCTCCTACAGAACGCGGAGGGTTCGATCAGATGATCAGGCGGGCTACGCCGCCGTCTACGCGGAACGATGCGCCGGTGGTGCCGGACGCTTCTTCGGAGGCGAGGAATACCGAAACGCTCGCCACTTCGTCCACGCTGAGCAGGCGCTTGATGAGCGACGTGGGACGGTGGGTCTTGATGAAATCGCGCTCGACTTCTTCCTGGGCCTTGCCGTCATTCTTCGCGATCTTGCCGAAGAAATCACTTACGCCTTCGGATAGTGTCGGACCGGGGAGCACGGTGTTCACAGTAACGCCGGTACCCGCGAGCACTTCGGCCAGACCGCGCGATACGGCGAGTTGCGCTGTCTTGGTCACGCCGTAGTGAACCATTTCCGGCGGCGTCTGGATGCTAGATTCGCTGGAGATGAACTGCACGCGGCCCCAGCCGCGCGCGGCCATGCCCTTGGCGTAGTGGCGCGACAGGCGCACGCCCGAGATAACGTTTACGTCGAAGTAACGGCTCCACTCCGCATCGTCGATCTCGAAGAAATCCCTGGGCTCGAAGATGCCGAGGTTGTTCACCAGGATGTCCGTGTCGGGCACGGCCTTGATCAACGCGGCGCCGCCTTCGCTCGTGCCGAGGTCGGCGGCGACGCCTGTGACCTTGGCGTTCGGCGCGACCTTCGTCACGGCAGCGATGGCTTCGTCCACGCGGACCTGGGTGCGGCCGGTGATCACCACCGACGCGCCTGCCTTGGCGAGACCGGTGGCAATGGCCAGGCCGATGCCTGCGGTGGAACCGGTGACGATGGCGCTACGGTTGCTAAGGTCGATTTGCATGGGGACTCCGGGAATAGGGAAAGAGGAATGCCCTCCTGATCGTCGGGGCGTGAAGGGCGCGATTCAATTGCGCCGCAGGCAAAAGACTTTGGACTGGAACCGCCTGCCGGTACGGCGTTCAGAGGTCCAGGCGGGTTTGGCCTTCGGGACCACCGTTAGGGCCGAAGCGACGTTCAACGATAGTGGTGCGGTCTTCGTGGTCGACCAGGATGATCGTGCTGGCCCGGGTGCCGTAGTGTTCGCCGACGATGAAGGCGCTGGAGAGGAAGCGCTCGCGTTCGATGCCGATGCCGGTATCGGGCAGTATGTCGTCGGGCCAGCGGCCCTGGTCGGAAAGCATGGCGAACAAGGCGTCCGTATCGTCGTTTCCGCCGGCGGCAATCCATGCTTCCAGCCTGTGCGTGAGGGCGCGCGTCTTTGGCCATGGCGCGTTGAAGTCCGTATTGCTCAATCCATGTACCCCCGCTTCGACGGGTTGCGCCCGCGCGTGCGGATGGTTGCCCAGGTAATAGGCATCCTCGCGGTCGAAAGTAAGCAGGTTGAAGGGGCGGTATTGTCCGGCGCTCGCCATCAGCTCGATGGCATGCGTGCGCGCGGAGACCGTCGAACTGAGGTAGTCGGCTACCAGCAAGCCGCGCGACAGGCCGCCATGGTCGGCTGCGAGGTCGCGCACATTGGTGATGACGCTGGCGCGTCCCTGCGCGCCGACACCGGCCCAGGTGCCGCCGGCTTCGAGATCCCTGCCAGCAACGATCTGTGGTGCTTCATCCCACGGCGCGAGCGGCGCGGTGGGACGGGCATGGAATTCGTCGCGGTTGCCGACGAGGGCGAGGCGCCAGCGCGGGTGCGCCTGCCAGGCGAAGGCGATCAGGCACATGGTGGTTGCCCTGCGAGGACCATGGAAGCCATTGTGGGCGCGATCGTCTTGCTTGTGAACCGGCGCGCCGCGCCCCTGCTTGTGCAGGGGCGACGGGTTTATGCCGCGACGGTAGCCTGCGCCTTTTTCGACACCAGCATGCGTGCGATCGACGCCGCCGCTTCGCGGCCATCGTGGACGGCTCGGACCACGAGGTCGGCGCCGCGAACGTTGTCGCCGCCCGCGAAGATGCGTGGGTTGCTCGTCTGCAACGGCAACCGGCCTTCGCCGCCCGCCAGGATGCGGCCGTGGTGGTCGCGGTCGATGCCAAAGGCGTCGCACCAGGTCGGCGGGCTGGGCTGGAAGCCGAAAGCCTGGATCACCACATCCGCACGGAGGTCGGTTTCGCTGCCTGCGACGTTTTGCGGATGGGGTCGGCCATCGCCATCTTCGACAAGTTGCGTCTCGACGACGCGTACGGCATTCACGCGTCCGTTGCCATCGTCGATCAGGACCACCGGCTGGCGCTGGAACAGGAAGCGCACACCCTCTTCCCGGCTGTAGCCGACCTCCCGGCGCGAACCGGGCATGCTGGGTTCGTCACGACGGTAGACGCAGGTCACGGATGCCGCACCCAGGCGGATTGCCGTACGGTTGCAGTCCATGCCCGTATCGCCGCCGCCGAGCACCACCACGTGCTTGCCGGAAAGATCGTATTCCAGTGACGGCGGCTCTTCGCGCAACAGCCTCTCGGTGTTGGCGATGAGGAAAGGCAGCGCGTCATGCACGCCCCGAAGGTCGCGGCCTTCGAGGCGTCCATCCACATAGGTGTACGCCCCCGTGCCGATGAAGACGGCATCGTAATCGGCGAGCAGTTCGTCGAAGCCGATGTCGCGACCGATTTCCATGCCGAGATGGAAACGCACGCCCATGCCTTCCAATACCATGCGCCGCGTACGCACCACCGTCTTGTCGAGCTTGAACGGTGGAATACCGAAGGTGAGCAGGCCGCCGATCTCGTGCTGGCGATCGAAGACATCGGCCACGATGCCTGCGCGACGCAGGCGATCCGCGCAGGCCAGACCGGCAGGGCCCGCGCCCACGATGGCGACGCGCGCACCGGTCTCGCGCACGCGGGAGAGATCGGGTCGCCACCCCTGGCGGATCGCCTCGTCGGTGACCCAGCGCTCCACGCTGCCGATCGTCACTGCCCCGAAATCGCCCTGCTCCAGCGTGCACGCACCCTCGCACAGACGATCCTGCGGGCATACGCGCCCACAGATCTCCGGCAACGGATTGGTTTCGTGCATGAGCGTGGCGGCTTCGAACAGGCGGCCGTCCTGCACCAGCTTCAACCAGTTGGGAATGTAGTTGTGCACCGGGCAGGCGTGTTCGCAATACGGATTGCCGCAATCGATGCAGCGCCCGGACTGCGCCGATGCCTCCGGCGAAGCGAAGTCGCCGGATATCTCGCCATAGCCAAGCACGCGCACCGCCACCGGTACAGTGCGCGGCGGCTGCCGGGGAATTTCGAGGAACTGGAAGTCCTTCGCGCTCATGCGGCACTCCGCAGTTCTTCGGCCAGCGCATCGAGACTTGCGGCCTTGGGTTTCACCAGCCAGAAACGCTGCAACAGCCCACGGAAGTCGCCGAGCACACGGGCACCCCACGCGCTGCCGGTAAGCTCGGCATGGCGGGCAAGAAGGCGTCGCAGGTGCTGCATGTAATGTTCCATGCCTTCGTGCGAAATGCGCACGATGTCGACAAGTTCGTGATTGTAGCAATCGACGAAACTGCGCTCGACGTCGAGCACGTAGGCGAAACCGCCGGTCATGCCCGCGCCGAAGTTGAGACCCGTCCGGCCGAGCACGGCGACGATGCCACCGGTCATGTATTCGCAGCAGTGGTCGCCGGCGCCTTCGACCACGGCGAGGGCGCCCGAGTTGCGCACGGCGAAGCGCTCTCCCGCCTGTCCCGCCGCGAAGAGTTCGCCACCGGTCGCACCGTAGAGACAAGTATTGCCGATGATGGAAGCATCCTGGCTCGCGAAGGGCGAATCGGCGGGCGGACGAATGACCAGTCGACCGCCGGCCATGCCCTTGCCCACGCCGTCGTTGGCTTCGCCGGTGAGGTCGACGTGCACGCCGCCTGCATTCCATGCGCCAAGGCTTTGGCCCGCGGCGCCGGTGAGGTGCAGGTTGACCGGCCGCTCGGCCATGCCGGCATCGCCCCATCGGCGCGCCACGTCGCCTGACAGACGCGCGCCGATGGCGCGATCGGTATTGACGATGGGATAGCGGAAGGTACCGCCCAGCCCCTCGGCCACGGCGACACGTGTGTCGGCCGCGATGCGACTCGCGAGCGCGGCAGGATCCCGCATGGGATTACGTCCCAAGGTACAGGCGAAGTCGACTTCGGTGCCGAGACCGTCTTCAAGGATCAACGGCGAGAGATCCAGGCGCTCCTGCACCGGCGTCACGCCATCGCGCTGCTGGAGCCGGTCGCTCTGCCCGATCAGCTCCGCAAGGGAACGCACGCCAAGCTGTGCCAGATGATGACGCACGTCTTCCGCCATGAAACGGAAATAGTTCATCACCATGTCGGGAAGACCGACGAAGTGCTTCTGCCGCAGCACCGGATGCTGCGTGGCGACGCCGGTGGCGCAGTTGTTGAGGTGGCAGATACGCAGGTACTTGCAGCCCAGGGCGACCATCGGCCCGGTGCCGAAGCCGAAACTCTCCGCACCGAGCATCGCTGCCTTGACCACGTCGAGGCCGGTCTTCAGGCCACCGTCCGTCTGCAGGCGCACACGGCCGCGCAAGTCGTTGAGGCGCAGGGTCTGCTGTGTCTCGGCAAGGCCCAGTTCCCAGGGCGTGCCCGCGTACTTGATCGACGTCAGCGGACTCGCGCCGGTGCCGCCGTCGTGGCCCGATACCGTGATGAGGTCCGCACCGGCCTTCACCACGCCGGCCGCAACGGTGCCCACGCCCGCATGGGACACGAGCTTCACCGATATCAGCGCCTGCGGGTTCACTTCCTTGAGGTCGTGGATGAGCTGTGCCAGGTCTTCGATGGAGTAGATGTCGTGGTGCGGCGGTGGCGAGATGAGGCCGATGCCCGGCTTCGCATAGCGCAACCGCGCGATGGTGGCATCCACCTTGTGCCCGGGCAGCTGCCCGCCCTCGCCCGGCTTCGCGCCCTGCGCGATCTTGATCTGCAGTACTTCGGCGTTCACGAGGTAGGCCGGCGTCACGCCGAAGCGCCCCGACGCCACCTGCTTGATCTTCGACGCGCGTTCGGTGCCGTAGCGCGAAGGGTCTTCACCGCCCTCGCCCGAATTGCTTCGCGCACCGAGCCGGTTCATCGCGATGGCCAGCGCCTCGTGCGCCTCGGGTGACAACGCGCCCAGCGACATGCCTGCGGAATCGAAGCGCTTGAGGATGTCCTCGACTGGCTCGACCTCATCGAGGGGTATCGGCGTGGCCGCGCGCGGAACAAGCAGGTCGCGCAGCGCCGACGGTGGACGCGTGTCGACGTAACGGGCGTACTTTTCGTAGTCCGCCCACTCGCCGGTACGCACCGCCACCTGCAAGCTGGCGATCACGTCCGGGTTGTACATGTGGAACTCGCCGCCATGCACGTATTTGAAGAGACCGCCGGCGCGCAGCGCCTGCGCCTCGTCCCACGCCTCCGCCGCGAGCAGGCGTTGTTCCTGTTCAAGGTCCGTGAAGCCCGAGCCGCCGATGCGCGACGGCGTTCCCGGGAAGCACAGCGACACCACTTCCGGTGCAAGACCCACGATCTCGAAGAGCTGCGCGCCGCGGTAACCGGCGACGGTGGAGATGCCCATCTTCGAGAGGATCTTCAGCAGGCCCTTCCGGATGCCACGGCGATAGTTGCGGCCGATCTCGCGAGGCGCGCCTTCGCCCTTGCGGATATGTCCGCTCCGGCCCATGTCGAACAGGCTCTGATAGGCAAGCCACGGGTAGATCGCCGTGGCGCCAAAGCCCAACAGGCAGGCGAAATGGTGCGGATCGCGCGGCGTGCCCGTCTCGACCATGATGTTGCACTGGCAGCGGAGGCCGGTGTCGACAAGACGCGCATGCACCGCACCGGTGGCGAGCAGGGCATGGATCGGCAACAGGTCGCGACGCGGATACCGGTCGCTGAGGAACACGATCTGCACGCCACGGCGCACGGCCGCTTCCACAGCGTCGCAGATACGCTGCAGCGCCTGCTCGAGTGTCTCGTCCGCGCCGTACATCAGGTCGAAGCGCGGCGTGTCGGCGTACGCAGGATTGGCGAGGATCTGTCGCAGCTTGCGCTGTGACAGGATGGGCGAGTTGAGAAGGATCTGCTTCGCGTTCTCCGGGCCCAGGTCGAAGATATTCCGCTCCTGGCCGATCTGCGTGACCAGCGACATCACCAGCCGCTCGCGCAGCGGATCGATCGGTGGATTGGTCACCTGGGCGAAACCCTGGCGGAAGCGGTCGAACAGCGGGCGGATTTGCCGCGACAACACGGCCATCGGCGTGTCATCGCCCATCGAGCCGGTCGCCTCGGCCTCCGTCTCGGCAAGCACCTTCAATACCGATTCGCATTCCTCGCGAGACAGGCCGTAGAGCTTCTGGTAGCGGCGCAGTTCTTCCGCAGGCAGCGGCTCTGCCGCGAGACTCGGATCGATCAGGTCGGATTCAAGATAGGTAACGCCATTTCGCAACCAGTCGCGGAACGGCGCCCGGGCACGGTTGATTGCATCGATATCCGCATCCCGCAACAGGCGATGTTCGCGGAAATCCACGGCGATCATCTCGCCGGGAGCGAGACGGCCTTTCGCGACGACGCGAGAGGATGGCACGTCCCACAGGCCGGTTTCGGAGGCGACGATGAGGTGGTTGTCGTCGGACAGCGACCAGCGCGCGGGGCGCAGGCCGTTCCGGTCGAGCGTGCAGGCCGCGTACCGGCCGTCGCACATCACCAGGCCGGCGGGGCCGTCCCACGGTTCGCTGTGCAGCGCATAGTATTCGTAGAACGCGGCAAGGTCCTCATCGATGTCCTCGCGCGCGGCATACGCGGGCGGCACCAGCACGCGCATGGCGGCAAGAAGATCCATTCCACCCATGAGCAGCACTTCCAGCGCGTTGTCGAGGCTCTCGGAGTCCGAACCGCTCTGTCGCACCAGCGGGCCGATATCCGAAAGATCGACGCGATCCGAGCGCAACACCGACGTGCGCGCCTGCATCCAGCGCCGGTTGGCGCGAATGGTGTTGATCTCCCCATTGTGTGCGAGGAACCGGAACGGCTGGGCCAGGCGCCACTGTGGCGACGTGTTCGTGGAGAAGCGCTGATGGAAAACCACGGCGTCGGCGACGAGAGCCGGGTGCTGTAGATCGCTGTACACGTCGCGCAGGCGGCCAGGCGCGGCCATCGCCTTGTAGCCGATGACTTCGCCGGACAGCGAGACCACATAGAAATGCCTGTCGCCGGCCAGCGCAAGTTCGGCACGGCGGCGTGCGCGGAACAAGGCCGCTTCGAACGCGTCCGGCGCGAGATCTCCCGGCGAATCGACGAACACCTGACGCACGCGGGGCATCGACGACGATGCGAGCGGGCCGCATGCGGAGGCGTCGACATCCACCTCGCGCCAGCCCGCCACCGGAAGGCCTGCTTGCGCAAGCTCGGCTTCCAGCACGTGTGCCGCGGCATCGTCGCCTTCCGGATCGAGGAAGACGAGGCCGCTGGCGAAGTGCGTGGCCAGTGCGATGCCTGCATCCGTCGCGAGGGCGCGCAGCCATTCCACCGGGCGGCGCAGCAGCACGCCGCAACCATCGCCACTGATGCCGTCGGCGTTGACGCCCCCGCGATGGGAAAGTTTCGCGAGCGCGGCGAACGCCGTGTCGACCAGCGCTGCACTGGCATGGCCGTCTATCTGTGCCACGAGGCCGAAGCCGCAGCTGTCGTGTTCGAACGCCGCGTCGTAGAGGCGCGGAGTGCCTTGCTTCATCATCCGCCTCCACTTGGCCGAGAGCATGCAACCCCACTTTATGCACACTTGATGCGCTGCGTCAAAACATTTGGACGGCTAAACGAAATGCGAACGGAATTCTTAGGAGGCCTAGGAAAAGACCAGTTGCGGGAGAAGTGGTCAGGGTCGGGGTCAGGGACCATACCAGCGCCGTAGGAGCGCGCCCTACGCGTTTATGCCCGCGTCGGGTACGACATGTTTTCGCCCCGGTCATTGCGGTCTGCGCGCCAGCTCCAGGGGCACGGCCCCAGGAACTGTCGCGCGCGGGCGCGCTCCTACCGTTCCCTTGTGGCCGCCGGCCCGGCCACCGGATGGGTAATAATCCGGCCATGCGCCCAATCCCTCGCCTCCTCCTCGCCCTCGCCCTTGCCCTTGCCCTTGCCCTCGTCAGCTTCGCCACCACCCCGCTGGCCCGGGCCGCGCAGGATGGCAAGGCGCAGGGGGAGCAAAAGGACGCGCGGCAGAAGCTGGAAGGGGTGCGCAAGGACATCGAGTCGCTTACCCGCGAGCAGCGCGAGACGGCCAACACGCGCGACAGCGCCAACGCCGCCCTTGCGAAGCAGGCCGAGCAGGTCTCCGCCGCGGCGAAGGCGGTCCGCGACACCGAGGCCGACCTGGACCAGCGCCGCCATGACATGGAGCAACTCAACGCCCAACGGGCGGAGATGCAGGCCGGCCTGGACAAACAGAAAGGCGCCCTCGGTGACCTCCTGCGTGCTACCTACACCCTGGGCCGTGGCTCGGACCTCCAGTTGCTGCTTGGCGACGAAGACGTGAACCGGATCTCCCGCGCCCTCGCCTATTCCCGCTATTTCCAGGAAAACAGGGTAGAGCGCATTCGCGGTCTCCTCGCGGATCTTTCCCGCCTGCAGGAGGTCGAAACCGCCATCACGGCCGAACAGCAGAAGCTCGAGGCCGCCCGGGCGGAGCGCGAGAAGCGCGCCGCGGAACTGGAAAAGCAGCGCGGGGCGCAGCAGAAGCTGGTCGCCGAAGCCGACGCGAAATACAAGGACCAGGCCCAGCGCATGACCGCCCTGAAACAGAACGAGCAGGACATGAATGCCCTGGTCGTCCGCCTGCAGAAGGTGATCGACGAGGCCGCCAAGGCGGCCGAGCCGGCGCCACCGCCCAAGGGAACGCCCTCGGCTGCGCCGCTCTCCAACCTGCGCGGCAACCTTTCGTGGCCCGCCAACGGCCTGGTGCACGCCTACGGCAACGGCGTCATCATCGTGGCGCCGCGGGGCAGCGAGGTGAAGGCAGTGGCGCGCGGACGCGTGATTTTCGCCAGCTTCCTGCGCGGCTACGGCATGATGATCATCGTGAACCACGGCAACGGCTTCATGAGCATGTACGGTAACAACGAAACGCTGCTGCACGGCGTGGGCGACATGGTGGAGGCCGGCGAAGCCGTCGGCACCGCCGCGGCGCCCGCCGGCGACAACGGCGCCTATTTCGAGCTGCGCCAGGGCGGCAAGCCCATCGATGCGCGCGGCTGGCTCGGTAAACGGCACTAAGGACACAGGTATGCGCCAGCACCCCCTTCGCCTCGCCCTCGTGCTCGCCATCGGCGCACTGGCGATTCCCCCGGCCCAGGCCCAGCAGAAGCCGCTGAAGCAACCGGATGCGCCCGCCGCGTCCTCGACTACGGCAGCCGCCATAGTGAAAGGTGCCGACGAGGTGAGCCTCGACGACATCCGCAATTTCACGCGGGTGTACCACATCGTGCAGCAGGCCTATGTCGAGAAGCTCGACAACAAAACCATCATGAACGCCGCCATCAGCGGCATGCTGCAGAACCTGGACCCGCACAGCGAATACCTGGACAAGGAGGGCCTGGACGAGCTCGACGAGGACACCACCGGCCAGTACGGCGGCCTGGGAATCGAGGTGCTGCAGGTGGACGGCATGCTGAAGATCGTCTCGCCCATCGACGACACGCCGGCCTCGCGCGCGGGCATCAAGCCCGGCGACACCATCCTCAAGGTGGACGGCATGGTGGTCGACAGCCAGAACATCGACGAGGCGTTCAAGAAGCTGCGCGGCGACCCGGGCAGCAAGATCACGCTCACGGTTCTCCACGAGAAGTCCGACAATCCGATCGACATGCCTATGGTGCGCGAGCGCATCAACGTCACCAGCGTGAAGGTGCGCCGGCTGGAGCCCGGCTTCGTCTACATCCGTCTCAGCCAGTTCCAGGAAGATACCGCCACGGACCTGGACAAGAAGCTGGGCGACGACATCAAGAAGAACGGCGCACCGCGCGGCGCCGTGCTGGACCTGCGTTCGAATCCGGGCGGCCTGCTGACGACCGCCGTCGGCGTGGCGGATACCTTCCTCGACGGCGGCACCATCGTCACCACGAAGGGACGGCTACCCGACGCGAACCTGCACTTCGACGCGCATGCGGGCGACAGACTGGCGGGCGCCCCGATCGTCATCCTCGCCGATAACGGCACCGCCTCCGCGGCCGAGATCGTCGCGGGCGCGCTGAAGGACAACCACCGCGCGCTCATCATGGGCCGCCGCACCTTCGGCAAGGGCGTAGTGCAGACCGTGCTGCCGCTTGACGAAGCCCACGCGGTGAAGATCACCACTGCGCGCTACTACACGCCCAACGGCACGTCGATCCAGGCCGAGGGCATCAAGCCGGACATCGCCCTGGCGGACCTCGCGGTAAACAAGGCCGATACGGCACCGCAGCTGATCGGCTCGGAAGCTGACCTGCCGAACCACCTGGTCAACGAGAAGGCCGCCGCCGAGGACAAGAACCCGGGCGACGACGACGGCAAGCTGGCCATCGAGGATTACGCGCTGTCGCAGGCGCTCAACGTGCTCAAGGGCATGGCCCTCAGCCACCGCTAGCTACCACAACTTCCACCAGGGGCGGGAGGCTTGCGCCACCACCTTGCGCACCTTGCGCGGAAGATCGGGATCGGCCGGCGGCGTGGCCGTGGCTTCGACCAGGGTCCAGCCTTCGCAGGCGGACGCGCCGAAGGCCGATGCCGGCAGGTCGGCGTGAAAGGTCGTGACGCTCTGCGCGAGTTCGATCGGCAGCGAATAGTAATGATCCACGTCGTCGCCCTCGGCGTCCGCCGTGTCCTGCATGGATTCGATACGCGCATGGATCGCGTCGAAGGCCGCAGGCAGGCTGCCGCTGGTCGAGAGGTCGCGCGTATCGTCCTGCTGGCCGTCGTGCTCGGCGCGCCAGTTGCGCAGGCCGTTCACGTAGCAGGTGGATGAGCTGACCATCACGTTGTCGTCGTATTCGCAGGTGACCACCACGCAACCGCGGGAGAGACGCCGCATGGCGTCATCGGCGATCAGAGGTGCGGCGAAACGCGTGACCACGGCGAACCAGCCGTTGGGCAGGGACAGGGAAAACCCGCGCCGGGGATGGCTTGCCGTCTGTTCGTTGGGTACGAGGTCGAGTGCGGCGAGCACCTCGTCGCCGCGCTTGCCCTTGACTGCGAGCCAGCCGATCGAGGTACCCATGCGATCACTCCGCCACGGGCGGCTTCAACAGGAAACGCACCGCGAGCAGGCCCAACTCGTAAAGCAGGCACATCGGCACCGCGAGCATGATCATGGAAAGCAGGTCGGGCGGCGTGATGAAGGCGGCGATGGCAAAGGCGCCCACGATGGCGTAACCGCGCCCCTTGCTGAGCTTTTTCGCATCGACGACACCGATCGCCGCGAGGATCACCACCGCCACCGGCACTTCGAAGCAGAGGCCGAAGGCGAAGAACATCAGCATCACGAAATCGAGGTAGTGCGTGATGTCGGTCATCATCGCCACGCCCTCGGGCGTGACGGCTGTGAGGAACTTGAACGCCGCCGGCAGCACGATGAAATAAGCGAAGGCACAGCCCGAATAGAACAGCAGCAGAGACGCCACCAGGAGCGGCCGGGCCAGGCGCTTCTCGTGCCGATACAGCCCCGGGCTCACGAATGCCCACAGCTGGTAGAGGATCATCGGCATGCTGATGAACAGCGCCACGAAGAAGGCGAGCTTCAGCGGCGTGACGAAGGGACTCGCGACCTCGGTGGCGATCAGGTGCGCACCCTGCGGCATGCGCTCGACCAGGGGCTTGGCCAACTCGGCGTATAGACGGTTCGCCACCGGCACCAGGGCCAGCAGCACGACCATCAGCACGACGACAGCACGCAGCAGTCGCGAGCGCAGTTCGATCAGGTGGGAGAACAGGCCCTCTTCGACCACGTCGTTGGGCGACGGATCCGACTCAGGTGCGGTCATGCGAATCGTTCTTCAGCGGGAGCATGTCGCGAGCCGGATCCGGCTCGCGGGCCTCGGTGGGCGCGACCTGTGTTTCGGCGAAGGTGTCGCGCACCTGCTCGCCGGTTTCGAGGATGCCCGCACCCGTGGCACGGATATCCTCGCGCACGCTGTCGTGGGTGGCGCGGGCGTTCTCAGCGGTCTCGCGGAGGGTGCGCTTGATTTCCTCGGCCTGGATTTCCCGCTCCACCTCGGAGCGCACGCTATCCCAGCCGCTGCGCATCCGGCGCAGCAGCGCCCCGGCAGTGCGGGCGGCATGCGGCAGGCGCTCGGGTCCGAGGACGATGAGTGCCACCACCGCGAGCAGCAGCAGTTTGGTGAGGCTGATGTCGATCATGGTGCCGCCGGGATCACGGAGCCCGGTCGCGCGGCTCGCTCGATTCGCTGTGGGCCGGCGGGATTTCGGTCGACACCGGCGGGTCGGCACGCAGCTTTTCCTCGCGCTCGCGCTGCTGGCGTGCCTCTTCGTCGCCGTCCAGGCCCTTCTTGAAGTCCCGCATGGCGCCGCCCAGGTCCGAGCCGATGTTGCGCAGCTTCTTCGTGCCGAAGATCAGTACGACGACGAGCAGCAGGAGGACGATATGGGTAATGCTCATGGAAACCTCTGGGGCCGCCTGGGGTGGCCGGTGGGACGGGGGTCAGCGACTAGTGTACTCCTCCAGTTTATCCCTGAATTCCACGACCTCGCTTGGAACGTTCGTCACACCGCCTTCGAAAATACGGCGCGCCGTGATCCCCTTGCCGTAGATTTCCTCGTTGGAATCGTCGTCGATGCTGAAATGGGCACCATCCAGCGCCAGGCCCGCGTACAGGCCCTTGGCGCGCGCGTAGGTGTAGATCTCGGCGTTCATCCGGCCGTCGGTTGCCGCGGTGGCCGAGCGGCCGACCGGGCCGGCGGCGGCCCCTGCGTTGGCGCCCATCGTCCATTTGCCGTCGATGATCTCGTTCACGCCCCGGTCCGTCATGAAGACGAGGATGACGTCGGCGGACTGGATACCGACCTGGAAGCCGAACCCGGCCCCGGCGAGGGAAATGAAGTTCGGATTCGACCAGACGCCGTCGTGCTTGATGGAGATGAGGCCTTCACCCTTCGTGCCGGAGAACACGAAACCGCCCTTCACCATTTTCGGGATGACCGCGATGGCGTGGGCGTTCCTCAGCATGTCGGTCGGGAGGGATTTGTCCGGGGCGTCGTCCACCATTTCCCGGAGCACCCGCACGGCTTCCCTCGCCTGCTGCTTGGGCGGATCCGAGGCCTGTGCCGCCATCGATGGCAGCAGGGTGAAACATCCCAGGACGAGCAGGCTGAACAGGCGTGAAGACATCGATGGCTCCTTTCTGGCGCGGATGGGCATCGGCTGCGGCAACGCATGCGAGCCCCGCTACGCCGCCGTATGGCAGACTGCAGCGATCCCCGCGAGCGCCGGACGCCGATGCCAGGTAAACCAGACTATACCGGCCCTGCCGGTCAAACCCACGACAATGCGCCGAAGGCTGGCGTGCTGCTGGTTAATCTCGGTACACCTGACGCGCCCACCGCGGCCGCCGTGCGGCCTTATCTCGCGCAGTTCCTGGGCGACCGGCGCGTCATCGACTATCCCCGCCTGCTCTGGAAAGCGATCCTGCACGGCGTGATCCTGCGCGTGCGGCCAAGGCGCTCCGCGCATGCCTACGCGCGCATCTGGACGCCGGAAGGCTCGCCCCTGCGTGTCTACAGCGAGGCCCTGGCCGCGGCGTTACAAGCAGAGCTCACCGCGCGTCTTTCCGGCCCCGTGCGGGTCGCGCTGGCGATGCGCTACGGCCAACCGGACGTCGCCGGCAGCATTGCCGCCCTCCAGCGCGAAGGTGTGCGCCGCCTGCTGGTGCTGCCGTTGTATCCCCAGTATTCGGCCACTTCAACCGGCAGCGTATTCGACGCCGTCGCGGACACCATCAAGACGCTGCGCTGGCCGCCGGAACTGCGGCTTGTGAACGATTACCATGCGGAACCGGCCTATATCGGCGCACTGGCCGACAGCGTGCGCGCCCACTGGGACGCGAACGGCCGCGGCGAAAAGCTGCTGATGAGTTTCCACGGCATTCCCGAGCGCTACGTACGCGAGGGCGATCCCTATTTCGAGCAATCACAGGCAACCGCGCGACTGCTGCGGGAAGCGTTGGGCCTGTCGGAGATCGATGCCCCCCTCGCCTTCCAGTCGAGGGTGGGGCGCGAGCGCTGGCTGCATCCCTATACCGACGAGACGGTGAAGGCTTTCGGCGCGCAAGGCATCAAGCGAATCGACGTCATCAGCCCCGGATTCGCGGTGGACTGCCTGGAGACGCTCGAGGAGATCGCCATGCAGAACGCGGACTTCTTCCGCGCCGCTGGAGGCGACACGCTGAGCTATATCCCGTGCCTCAATGCCACGCCGCCGCACGTGGACGCGCTCGTCGCACTGGTGCGGCGGCACGGCCAGGGCTGGCCGGAATTCTCCGCGGGAAGCGGCGCCCATGCGTGAACTGAACCTATCGATCGCGGGCCTGGCGCTGTCCGGCCTGGCCTGGGGCGAGCCCGATGCGCCGCCGCTGCTGATGTTGCATGGCTGGCTCGACAATGCGGCGAGCTTCGCGCCGCTCGCGCCGAAGCTCGCCGGCCGCTTTCACGTGATCGCGCTCGACCTGCCCGGCCATGGGCATTCGCAGCACCTTCCGGAAAGCACGGTCTACCAGCATATGGATTACGCACGGGCGGTACTCGCTGCTGCCGACGCGCTTGCCCTGCCGCGCTTCCACCTGCTGGGGCACTCCCTGGGTGCCGGCGTCGCGACGCTGGTGGCGATCGCGGCGCCCGAGCGGGTGCGCGGGCTCGCGCTCATCGAAGGGCTCGGCCCGTTGGGCGACGACGGCTCGCGTACGCTCGACCGCTTCCGCGAAGCCATGGCATCGAAGGCCGGAGGCACGCGTCCCCTGCGCGTCTTCCCTTCCATCGACGATGCCACCCGCGCCCGCGCGCTCGTAGGGGGCCTCGACGCCACGCTCGCCCGGCCGATCGTGGAACGCGGTTTGCGCGAGGCCGGCGGCGGCTACAGCTGGCGCAGCGACCCGCGCCTGTCGCGACCCACTGCCATCCGCCTCGCTGAAACGCAGGTGATGGCACTGCTGCTCGGGCTCGCGACACCGACGTCGCTGTTGCTGGCGCGTCCGCACCCGCCCTACCTCGAGCCGGAGGCACTACAGGTACGCATCGACTGCGTGGCGGACATCCGCGTCACGCACATGGACGGCGGGCATCACCTGCACCTGGAGCGGCCCGAAGACGTCGCCAACTGGGCTCACAACGCGTTGTAGGAGCGCGCCTGCGCGTTTATGCCCGCGTCGGGTACGACATGTTTTGAGGCCGTGCCACGGAGCTGGCGCGCAAGTTTTCAGACTGAGGCGAAGGGCTGTCGCGCGCGGGCGCGCTCCTACAACGGCTCTTCAGGCCACCGGTTCGAAGCGGAAGCCCGTCTGGATCACCGGATCGACAAGCCAGTGGTCGGCCAGCAGGAAGGCGAACAGCACCATCAGGTACACGATGGAATAGTTGAACGTCTTCATCGCGAACAACTCGTCCGGCGGATTCAGCAGGCGGATCGCATACCAGAGGAATCCCGCGCCCAGCACCACCGCGCCGAACAGGTAGATGAGGCCGCTCATGCCGGTGAAGAACGGCAGCAGCGTCACCACGAACAGCAGGATCGTATAGAAAAGGATGTGCCAGCGCGTGTAAGTCACGCCATGAGTCACCGGCAGCATCGGCACCTGCGCGCGCGAGTAGTCGTCCACGCGGAAGATCGCCAGCGCCCAGAAATGCGGCGGCGTCCACACAAAGATGATCAGCAGTAGCTGCAGCGCGTACGGATGCAGGGAGCCGGTGACGGCGGTCCAGCCCAGCATCGGCGGCGCCGCGCCGGCGATGCCGCCAATGACGATGTTCTGCGGCGTCGCGCGCTTCAGGTAGGCCGTGTAGATCACCGCATAGCCAATCAGCGAGAAGAAGGTGAGCGTCGCGGTGAGCATGTTCACCAGGAACACCAGCACCAGCATCGAAAGGATGCCCAGCGTCATCGCGAACACGAACACCTGCATCGGCGTGAGCTGCCCGGTGGCAAGCGGCCGATGCGAGGTGCGCGCCATCAGCTTGTCGATACGCTGGTCGATCAGGTGGTTGAACGCCGCCGCCGATGCCGAGGCAAGCCAGATGCCCAGCGTGCCGAAGACCACGGCGTGCCAGCTCGGGAGCATCCGCTGGCCGTTCGGATCCACGGCGAGGAACATGCCGATGACGGCGCAGAAGACCAGCAACGCGACGACGCGCGGCTTGGTCAGTTCGAGGTATTGACCCAGGATGCTCACGGGGACTCCGATACGGGCAGGCGCTGCGTGCTCGCCAACGCCGCCAGCAGGGTGAACAGCAACAGTGCGGCTACGCCATTGTGCGCCGTTGCCACGGGCAGCGGCAGGCCGAGGTGTACGTTGCCGATGCCCAGCAGCACTTGCGCCACCAGCACCACGGCCACGGCGATACCGGCCTTGCGCAGGCCCGCGCGAGCCAGGCGATGCGCCAGCCAGGCGAGGTAGCAGAAAGTCACCAGCGCACCGATGCGATGGGCGATCTGGATGGCACTGCGCGCGGCCATGTCGAGCACGCCGCCTTCATAGTTGACGCCAACACCCCGCCAGAGCACGAAGGCCTGCGCGAAATCGGTCCGCGGCCACCATTCGCCCAGGCACTTCGGGAAGTCGGTGCCGCACGCAAGCGCGGCGTAGTTCGAACTGGTCCAGCCGCCGAGGGCGATCTGGCAAACCAGTATGCCGATGCCGATCGCCACCGGTACGCGCAGCGCGGCGAAGCGATCGTCGGGCGTGCCCACCTGCCACCAGCGCAGTGCGGCCCAGGCCAGCAGGGCGAAGGTGGCGAGGCCGCCGAGCAGGTGCCCCATCACCACGATGGGCTTCAACAGCAGTGTCACCGTCCACATGCCCAGCATGGCCTGGAAGATGATGACGGCCAGCGCGACCACGCCGACCTTCCAGGCGCCGGGCCGGTCGAGCTTCACGGCGGCGATCAACGGCAAGGCGATCGCCAGGGCGGAAAGGCACGAGGAAACGACGTGCTCGCCGCGCACGTACATCACCACGCCCACGGCCGCGAACACCGCGGCGAACAGCACGGCGGCCACTGCGAAGCGGCGGCGCCACGCGGCCACCAGCGCTATCGCCAGCACCATCACGCCGAGGCTTCCGGCGAGGAAGCGATGTACCTGCTCTCGCCAGGCCTTGTGCGTTTCGTAAGGACGATCGGGGAACGCCTGGTTCGCCTGCGCAATATCCTGCGCATGGCCCGGCCAGGTGACCTTGCCATAGCACGTGGGCCAGTCGGGACACGAAAGTCCGGCATTGGAGAGCCGCACGAAGGCGCCGAACATCACCACGCAGAAGGCGAACAGCGCGGCCAGCAAGGCCAGGGTACGGAGGAGCTTCACGGCGCGCGGCGACATCAGCGGATCACCTTCTGCAAGTCCTTGCGCAAGCCGTTCGGGTCGAACCCGGCCGGATACCATGCCAGCGCGGTGGCGTTTGATTCGACGAGCACGGCGGCGACGCTGTCGGGCTCGGCGGGGCGGAATGGAGCGAACGCGTCGGCGGGGTCGGCACCGATGCTGTAGTCGCGCATCACGGCGTCAGCGCCCCCGGGTGCCGGCGGCATGCCGATGTACAGCAGGCGCAGGCGGTCGGCATTACGATTGAGCACGATGCGCGCGTTACGCATCAGGCCCAGCGTATGCACGCAGTGCGCCGCGCAGTCCGGGCCGGGCAGGACCACCAGTGTGAGCCGGGGCTCGCTGTCGCGCCAGGCCCAGGCCTTGCCGTCCACGTCGACCCGGACCTCCGCCAGGCTGCGCTGCGGCACGATCGGCTGGCCATTGCCCTTCCCTTCCGGCTGCCACCCGGACAATGTGAGCAGGCCGGCGGCAAGGACCGGCGCGAGGAACACGAGCATGATCAGCACGAGCCTGAATCGGCCTCTGCGCGGCGTGGGGGTCTTGGCGTTCGGATCGGTCATGGGTTCCCGGGCGGCAGCTCAGCGTCGCTTGCGATGCAGGAGGACGAAGATCACCACCGCCGCCAGGGCGAAGGTGAACCACTGGAAGGCATAGGCGCGGTGACGGGCCGGCGGCATGAAGCCAGGCGTCCAGTCGCGCGCGTAGATGCTCGCCGGATCGGCGTCCAGCAACAGCACGCGAGGATACAGCGAGCGGCCGAGGTCGGCGCCGATTTCCTTGAGGTCCACGTACACCATGGTCTTCTCGGCACCATGCTGGCCGGGCAGGCTGTCGCCACCCATGCGGATGCCGACACCCGGCGGCGGCACGTAGAGTCCGTGGACATGGGTTTCGCCAGCAGGCAGGGGCGGCAGGCGCGGGTTCGCGCCGCTGTCCTTGGGCAGGAAGCCGAGGTCCACGAGCAGGTAGGGATCGTGCCCGCGAGGCGCAAAGGGCACGTAGACATGCACGCCCACCTGGCTGGCGTGGGTCTGGTCGTCCAGCAGGTAGTAACGACCGGAAACGAAGCTTCCCGGTACGTCCAGCCGCGGGTACCTGTCCACGGGCGGCGTCTCGGCGACCATGCCGAAGGCCTCGACGCCCGCCGCGGCGGATGCGGCGAAGCGTCGCAGGAGCTCGTCTTTCTCGGCCGCGCGGTCCAGTTGCCAGACGCCCAGCCGCATGAAAACAAGGATTCCCGCCACGGTGAGTGCGACAGCGAACCACGTCGGGCGACGCAGAAAGGTCATGCAAGACCCCGCGTGGCCGCCGCTATACTCGGATTGTCGCAATGGGGCGGAAGGGTCACGTGGAAACCATCTATAAATACGCGCTGGTGATCCTGCTGCTGGTGGTGTTGTTCAACCTCGGCCAGGCACTTTTCTTCATGATGACCGACAAGGGCCAGAGCAAACGCACGGTCTGGGCCCTCACCCGCCGCATCGGTCTCTCCCTGCTGCTCATCGCCATGGTGGCGCTGGGCATCTTCATGGGCTGGCTGCACCCGCACGGTGTCGGGCAATTCTAGCGCGCATGGCCGCAAGGCCAAGGCGCACTGCGGCAATCCGTGCAAGGGGTCAGTGGCTCGTGCCCAACCGCGCCTTGAACGTCGCGCGCATGTCGGCCGGCACGCCACCCTGCTCCAGTGCCTTGTCCAGCTGCGCGTAGCGCTTGCGGAACGCCGCCACCTCCTCGGCGAAGTGGCCGGGGTGGTAGTCGATCAGCAGGTCGGCCTGGGCGGCCAGCGAAACGTCGTCGGGTACGCCGTTCACGTCCTGCCAGTGCGCCTTCAGCCAAGCCACCGCCGCGCGCACGTCGCGCATCTGGCCTGCCAGGCCATTCACGTCGGGAGCGTTCGCAGGCCACGCCACCTCGACGACCTGCGCCTGGTCGTAGCCGTGCGCGGGCAGGGTCACGTGCAGTGTGAGGTCCTTGCCGGCAAGGTGCCAGGTGCCGGGCTTCGCATCGTCGGAACGGGTGAGTGCCACGCCATCCACCGTGACGCTCGCCGGCATGGCCGAGGCCACGACATCCACGGACCACTGGCGCGATGTGGGCATGCCCGGATAGCTGCCCGTGCGGGGCGCGATCCGCACGCGTAGCGCGTGCTTCGACCACTCGGACGAGAGCGCCGTGCGTGCGAAAGCGTTACCGTGATAGGCCTCGTCGTTGTCCGGCCATGCGTAGTACATGGGACGTACGAGCGAGACGCCCGTGTCGTATGCCTTGCGGCCCATGGTGCAGGTGTACGGCAGGAACGTGTAACGCGTGAGCACGGTAGCGCGCAATGCGTCGAACTCCGCTGGCGCGAACCGCCACGGTTCCTTGGTGAGATTGGGATTCTTCGTGGTATGCGTGCGCATGATGGGACTCCATGCGCCGAACTGCATCCAGCGGATGTACAGCTCCGGATCGATGCGACGCGTAGCCGGATCGCTTTCGTCGCGGAAAGTATGGCCGCCGAGGTCGTGGCTCCAGTAGCCGTACAGCACGTTCGATGCGGTGGCGGTAAAGCGCGGCTGGAATGCAAGCTCGCGCAGTTCGTCGTCGCTGTAGTTCCAGTAGCGTGACCACCAGTAGCCGAAAGCATAGTGCGGCGGCAGCGGTTCACGGCCGTAGCCGAAGAACGTGTCATCGGTGCAATCCTGACAGGCACGGCGATGCACCCAGGGCGGTTTCTCGTCACCGGGCACGAAGCTGCCGGTGTCGTCGACGAGGTGCCAGCCGTCGCGCGAGATCAGGCCGTCGCCCAGGTCGAGCAATGAGTTGTCCGAGGCGTGGCGATCGCCGTCCACCTGGTCGAGCGTGCGCGCGGTACCGCCGAGCAGCTGTCCCGAAAGCTTCACGCTCGGCTTCGCCATCGTGTTGAGCTTTTGGGCGGTGAGGCAGGGGAGCCGCCGAACGCGGCATTACATTTGTAGGAGCGCGCCCTGCGCGCGACATGTGTTGACGCCGTGGCTTGGAGCTGGCGCGCCAACTCCGGGATGGGGGCGAGGAGCGGTCGCGCGCATGGCGCACTCCTACAAATGCATGGCCAAGTCCGAGGGGAGTCGGCGGGTGTCGCCCTGGGAGCGATTGCGCAGGGAGGCGAAGGCCGGACGAGCACTTAGCGACCAGGGCGACGCGCGGCGACTCCCCTGTCTCACCGCCCAAAAGCTCAACACGATGGCGAAGCCGAGCCGACCAAACGCGGCGAAGCCGCACAAGCATTGAGCTGGCGCCAGCAGGCTAACTGCATGGCTTCAGCGCTTCGTTGGCTCTCGCCGCTGAAGGATCCCACACAAAGGCAGGTCTCGACGGATCGGGTAGGGAGCCGGAATATTCCGGCCCCCTCCCACACCACCGTACGTGCGGTTCCGCATACGGCGGTTCACGAGTGACGCTGGAGACGCCGGCTGCTGTCGGCCAGTGAGACCAGTCGCAGCCGGTCGAAGAAGCGTT
>NZ_DASYDO010000053.1:0-10701 GCF_036499525.1 Luteibacter sp.
CCTGTTGTTCCTCGCGAAAAGCTGTCGCGCGCAGGGCGCGCTCCTACCTGCAATGCGGCCGGTCAGCCGGCCGATTTACGCTTCGGCTTCAACATCGTGCCGATGCACTTCGGCGAGCCGCAACGGCATTCCCAGATCTTCTTCAGACGTGCCGTGTGCGGCATGTCGAGCGTGATGCCGTAGTCATAGACCAGCTCCTCGCCCGGCGCGATGTCGCGGATCGCCTCGATCAGCACGCGGTCGTGCTTCGAGGGCTTGCCCTCCACCGCTTCCTCGATCAGCGCCTGGCAGTTCGGATCGCAGCCATGGTTGATCCAGCGCGCCACGTTGCCATGGCTGTTGCCGTCGACGATGTAGCGCTCGTTGAGCGTGAAGAGGAAGGTGTGGCCTGTCTCGCCGCCATCGCCATAACGCGTGTCCGCTTGCTTATGGGTGATGCGATCGCCCTTGTATTCGACGACTTCGTCGCCGGCCTTGATCGGTGCGGTGGCGAAAACGCCATTTCCATGGATGGGCGAACGTCGTGCGGCGATGCGTCGGGTCATTGGAAGTCGGATGCAGGGGGATAATCGCCGATGATGCCTGCTCGCCCGCCGCTTGGGAACCGCGTTTGAAACACATGGCTCGCGCGCATGGGCCAGCGGGCGCTACCATCAAACGATTGTTCGACCCTACCGGAAGCCATAGGAATGACTCCGATCATCCGCCGCCCGTTCGTCCGTACCGCGCTGCTCGCCGGCCTCGCCTTCCTCTCCGCCTGCGGCCCCGCGAAAAAAAGCGTCTTCCCACCCACCGTGACCCTCCAGGAAGTGGCGGCAAGGCCAGGCGGTCCGTGGCACGTGACCCTGCGTATCCGTAACAACAGTTACGGCGGCATGTCCTTCGAAACATTCCAGGGCACGCTCCAGGTCGGCGACCTGGGCGGCGTGGTGCTCGACGCGAAGGTCGACCAGGACATCCCCTCCTTCGCCGCCGACGTAGCCACCATCGACCTGCTGCCGACGGCCGAGATGTCGAAAGCGCTCGCCGGCCTTGCCGTCAAGGGAAGCTCCGGCGCCCTCCCCTACAGCATCGACGGGCGGATCACCGCCACCCCGGAGAAGGAAAAGGAATCGCATTCCTACCCCGTACGCGGCAAGAGCTGGCTCTCGCCCGTACCCGGCATTCCCGATACCTATCGCTCGCCCTGAGCCCACAGGACTTTCCATGACGCTCTATAAAGCCCCGCTCGACGACATGCGCTTCGCACTCTACGACGTGCTCGGCGCCGAAGCCGTGCTCGCCCGGCTCGAAGGCGGCGAGGCGCATACGCGCGACCTCATCGACGCCGTGCTGGACGAGGCCGCCCGCTTCAACGAACAGGTGCTGGCCCCGCTGAACGCCTCCGGCGACGCGGAAGGTTGCCACTACGACAAGGCGACCGCGACGGTCACCACGCCCGCGGGCTTCAAGGAGGCCTACCGGCAGTACGCGGAGGGCGGCTGGGCGGGGCTCACGGCACGCGAAACCTTCGGCGGCCAGGGCCTGCCCGCGGTACTGGGCGCGCTGACCAAGGAAATGATCGACTCGGCCAACCTCGCCTGGGGCATCTATCCGCTGCTGTCCCACGGCGCCACCGATGCACTGGAGCACCATGGCGACGAGTGGCAGAAGGACGTGTTCCTGAAGCCGCTGGTGGAAGGCCGCTGGACCGGCACCATGTGCCTGACCGAGCCCCAGGCCGGCTCGGACCTGGGTCTGCTGAAGACGCGCGCCGAACCCTATGCCGACGGCAGCTATCGCGTCACCGGTACCAAGATCTTCATCAGCGCGGGCGAGCACGACTTCGCCGAGAACATCGTGCACCTCGTGCTTGCACGCCTGCCCGACGCGCCCGCCGGCAGCCGCGGCATCTCGATGCTCGTGGTGCCCAAGTACAGGGTAGGCAAGGACGGTGCGATGGGTGAGCGCAACCACGTCGCGGCCGGTGCCATCGAGCACAAGATGGGTATCAAGGGTTCGGCCACCTGCGTCATGAATTTCGACGAGGCGGAAGGCTGGCTGATCGGTCCGGCACACAAGGGCCTGATGGCGATGTTCACCATGATGAACGCGGCGCGCCTCGCCGTGGGCATCCAGGGCCTTGCCGTTTCCGAGCGGGCCCTGCAGAACAGCCTGAACTACGCCCGCGAACGCCTGCAGATGCGCGCGCTGTCCGGTCCGGCCCTGCCGGAAAAGCCGGCCGATCCGCTCACCGTGCATCCGGACGTTCGACGCATGCTGCTGACCCAGCGCGCCTTCGTGGAAGGCGGCCGCGTCCTCGCGGCTTATGCGGCGCTGCAGGGCGACATCGAGGCCCGTTCAACGGACGCGCAGGAGCGCAAGACGGCCGGCGAGTTGCTGTCCTTCCTCATTCCCATCGCCAAGGGCCTGCTCACCGAGGCCGCCCAGGAGTGCACGAAGGAAGCCCTGCAGATTTTCGGCGGCCATGGCTACATCGCCGAGCACGGCATGGAACAGTTCGCGCGCGATGCCCGCATCATCACGCTGTACGAGGGCACCACGCAGATCCAGGCCCTCGACCTGCTCGGCCGCAAGATCATGCAGTTGCAGGGCGCCGGGCTGAAACATTTCCTCGGCGAGATCTCGGCGTTCTGCCAGGACCACCAGGGCAACGACGCGGTGAAGGCCTTCGTCGGTCCGCTCGCCATCGTGGCGAAGACCTGGGGCGACCTTACCCAGGCCATCGCACAGTCCGCCCAGGCCAATCCGGAGGAACTGGGCGCCGCGGCCGTGGACTACCTGTACTTTTCCGGCTACGTGACGCTTGCATATTTCTGGGCAAGGAGCGTTCTCGCCGCGGAAGGTTCCCGCCTTTCCCCCGAACGCCGCCAGGCCAAGCGGGACACGGCCGGCTTCTACTTCGCCCGCATCCTGCCTCGCATCCACGTGCACAAGGCGGCGATCGAGGCGGGCGTGGCCACCCTGCCAGAGGTGCTCTGACGGTATGCCGGAGGGGCTCTGACGGTAGGAGCGGACCTTGTCCGCGACAGCCTTTCGCCGTGCGCAACAACCCAACAGGCCCTGTTGCCCCCTCGCGAGGAGCTGTCGCGGACAAGGTCCGCTCCTACCCAGGGCTTTCCCCGGCTTCCGTGAAGGTGTAGAAAAAAGGTTCTGCCCGGACTTTCCACCGAGACGGTGCCCGACACGATGAGTGATTCCACGTTCCTGATCCGTCTCGCCGAGAGCGACGACGACGAATTCATCCTCGGCCTGCTCCACCGTTTCGTCGACTTTCCGCTTCCGAACGGGCGCACGCGAACCGATTGCCTCAAGGGCATCGAGGCCGACCTGGTGAAGCACCTCGACGAGCAACCCTCGAACAGCTACATCTTCGTCGCGGAGAGCGAGGACGGCGAACCGGTGGGATTCGTGCACCTGCAGAAGACCAAGGACTTCTTCACCCATCGCGACAACTGCCACATTTCGGACATCGCGGTGGCGGAGGAATACGAAGGCACGGGCGCGGGCAAGTTCCTGCTCGACCACGCCTATACGTGGGCCAAGGAACATCGCTGCCAGTTCGTCACGCTTGCGGTTTTCCCGGGCAACGAACGGGCGCGCGACATGTACGTGAAGCACGGATTCGACACCGACCTGATGCGCCTGGCCAGGCCGGTCCGCTGACCTGCAGGAGCCGCCATAGCGGCGAGGACCCGCCCCCCCACATCACAAAAAAAGCCGCCCGAGGGCGGCTTTTTTCAGGGTGGTGACAAAGTCCTCAGGACTTCGTCGCTGCCCCTTCCTTCTGCTCGCGCACGTCCAGGCGGGCCGCCATGCGATCGATGTTGGCCAGCGACACGAGGTGCGCGTAGATCCAGCCGAGGGCGCCTTCGCGCAGGAATTCCTGGGCGGTCTTCTCGTCGAGGGCCCGCAGCTTTTCCTCGTTGATCACGAAGAGGCCGTTGAGGTTGATGCCCTTGCCTTCCTTCTGCAGGGTGATGGTGCGCGGCTCGAGCAGGTCGTGCTCGCGCAACTTGCCCATGAACCACTGCGTGCGGGCGACGTGGTCCTGGAATTCGCCGAGGAAGTTCACGGCGTTGGTCAGGGCCGGCGCATCGGTGCCGTCGTCGTTGAAGAGGCGCTCGCCTTCGTCGTTGTTGAAGCCTTCATAGGCCTCGTCGAGGAACACGGTGAAGTCGTCGCCCTCGGTACCGGCCGGCTTTTCGGCCAGCACGAACGGATAGCGGCGGACGAAAGCCGGGATATAGATGCCCTGCTCCCAGAAGCCATTGTCGCCGACCAGCAGGTTTTCGCCCTGGCGCAGGCCGAGGAGGGCCATGGGGCCCGCTTCTTCCATCGAGTTGCCGGCGAAGAGGATCGGGACGTCTCGCGCGGCGGGCGCAAATTCCACGCCGGTCAGGGGCACGGAGTGCGCCGCGGCGGCGAAACGGATGTTGTTCACGGCCTTCAGACGCAGGTCGCGGTGAGCGGTACGGTTCAGGGGAACCGGACGCTCGTAGAAAAGCACTTCTGCCACTGTGTAACCCTCATGGACCCGCCGGACCTGGGAAGCCACCCCGGCCCCCCTTCCAAACCCGCCGGGTTTCGAATGCGAACCCCCACTATAGCAAGAGAAAATGACAGGTGAGCCCCGCAAGAACCGTACCGGCCGAATGCTATTCCTTCGCGATTATCGGCTATGCTCGGGCTGAAGCCCTTCGCGGGCTCTGGGTCGGGACCACCGATCCGCACGGAGTTCGGCTTGCTGGAACGCTCTTTCGCTTTTGTGAAGGACGAGACCCGATGACGATGGAAGTGCTCCAAGAAGACCTGCCGAGGGTAGCCGCGTTGCATACGACGCGGGTGCTATCCCTGGATGCGGCAGGCCGTATCCTGGACTGGATCAGTTGGCAGGACGCGGTCTGCCTCTATGTGCGCGGCGTGGTTGCCTGGACCCTGGGCGACCCCTGCGTAACTGTCCGTGGCGGCGTCAGCCGGGCAAGCGGGGTGCGCAGCAGCCTCGATCTGCATCCGATCGTGGCCAGCACCGGCCATTGCCGCGAGCACGCCATCGATCCGGCCCCGGCCCTCACGAACACCGCCCTGTTCGCCCGCGACCGGCACATCTGCCTGTACTGCGGCCACCCGTACACCCGCCACGAACTCACTCGCGACCACGTGGTGCCTTTGTCCAAGCGGGGCGCGGACGAGTGGGAGAACGTGGTCAGCGCCTGCCTGGCCTGCAACCTGCGCAAGAGCAACCGCACCCCGCAGCAGGCCAACATGCCGCTCCTGGCCGTGCCGTACCGGCCCAGCTGGGTCGAGCACCTGATCCTGTCCAACCGCAATATCCTGGCTGACCAGATGGAATTCCTGGTCAGCCACCTGCCGCGGAACCGCCGGCCGGCCTGAGCGCCTTCTCAAATTCATCTATTGTCCCTTGCCCCGCCCCCTTCGGAGGCGAACAATAGACGGATGACCGACCTCTCCCGCTACCCCTATCTGGCGCAGATCGAGTCGCCTGAGGACCTCCGGCGTTTTCCGCTGGACGACTTGCCGGCCATCGCCGACGAACTGCGCCGTTACCTGATCGAGGCCGTCGCCTCTTCCGGAGGCCATTTCGGCGCGGGCCTTGGCGTAGTCGAACTCACCGTCGCGCTGCACCACGTGTTCGAAACCCCTCACGACCGCCTGGTCTGGGACGTCGGTCACCAGTGCTATCCGCACAAGATCCTCACTGGCCGTCGTGACAGGATCACGACGATCAAGAAGAAGGACGGACTCGCGCCGTTCCCGCGCCGCGAGGAAAGCGAGTACGACACCTTCGGCGTCGGCCACTCGTCCACCTCGATCTCCGCCGCCCTGGGCATGGCCGTGGCGCTGCAGCGTCGCGGCGACCAGCGCAAGGTGGTGGCGGTGATCGGCGACGGCGCGATGACCGCCGGCATGGCCTTCGAGGCGCTCAACCACGGCGGCGACATCGAGCCGAACATGCTGGTGATCCTCAACGACAACGGCATGTCGATCAGCGAAAACGTCGGCGCCATGACCAAGATGATGGCCCGCGCGATGTCCAGCCGCACGCTCAATGCCTGGCGCGAGCGCGCGAAGAAGGCCATGCCGCGCGAATCCTTCTTCGGCCGCTTCTTCAAGCGGTGGGAGGAACACGCCAAGGGCATGTTCGTGCCGTCCACGCTGTTCGAGGAACTGGGCTTCCATTACACGGGCCCGATCGACGGTCACAACATGGGCCAGCTGGTGAACGCACTGGAGACGGTGAAGGCCCTGCCCGGCCCACAGCTGCTCCATGTGGTGACCACCAAGGGCAAGGGCTACGAGCCGGCCGAGAAAGCGCAGATCGAATACCACGCCGTGGGTCCGTTCGATCCCGTGGCCGGCGTCATCAAGAAGGGGGCGCCGGCCAAGCCGACCTACACCGACGTTTTCAGCGACTGGCTCTGCGACATGGCCGCCGTGGACGAGCGCCTGCTCGGTATCACGCCGGCCATGCGCGAAGGCTCAGGCCTGGTCCGTTTCTCGAAGGAATATCCGCAGCGTTACTTCGACGTGGCGATCGCCGAGCAGCACGCGGTGACGCTTGCCGCCGGCATGGCGGTCGAAGGTGCGAAGCCGGTGGTGGCGATTTATTCCACCTTCCTGCAGCGCGCCTACGACCAGGCCATCCACGACGTGGCCTTGCAGAACCTGGACGTCACCTTCGCGGTCGACCGTGCCGGCGTCGTCGGTCCGGATGGCGCCACGCATTCGGGAAGCTTCGACCTCACGTTCATGCGTTGCCTGCCGAACATGGTGATCATGGCTCCGGCCGACGAGAACGAATGCCGCACCATGCTCAGCACAGGCTTCCATCACGATGGCCCCGCCGCCGTGCGGTATCCTCGCGGCACCGGTCCGGGAACGCCACTGGCGGCGACGCTCGATACGTATCCGATCGGCAAGGCCGAGGTGCGCCGCCGCGGCCATCATGGCCTGGCGATCCTCTCCTTCGGCACCATGCTCGCGCCCGCCGCGGTCATCGCCGCCGAAGTGGACGCCACCCTGGTGAACATGCGCTTCGTGAAGCCGCTGGACGAGGAGCTGATTCTCGAACTGGCGCGTACGCACAAGGCCTTCGTCACCATCGAGGACAACGCGATCGCCGGTGGCGCCGGTGCGGGCGTTGCAGAGTGCCTCGCCGCGCACGGCGTCACGCTTCCGATCCAGCACCTGGGCCTGCCCGACACGTACCTGGAACACGGCAGCCGCGAGGAAGTGCTGACCATGGCCGGCCTGGACCTTCCACAGATCCGCCACGCGATCCGCGGGCGCTTTCCGCAGCTGTGCGCTTCGGCGGTAGCCAGCGCGGGCTGATTACCTCAGTCGACCCGCGCGCCGGTGACACGGTCGCGGGCTTCGAGGTCTTGAGCGGTAAATGCGTGGGACAAACCGGACCGCGTGAACAGGTCGCGTACCGGGGCTCCCTGGTTCCACCCGTGCTCGGCGAGCAGCCATCCGTTTCCGCGCAGATGCCGCACCGCGCCTTCCGCGATGCGGCGCATGTCGTCCAGGCCGTCCGGGCCGGACGCGAGTGCGGAGGCAGGCTCGTATCGCAGGTCGCCTTGGTCGAGGTGCGGGTCGCCCGCCTCGACGTAAGGGGGATTGCTCACGATCACGTCGAAGAGACGATCGCCGAGAGATTCATACCAATCGCTTTCCCGCATCTCGACGCGCGCCAGTCCAAGGCGTTCCGCGTTACGCCGCGCGACGGCCAGGGCCGCGGCACTCGCGTCGATCGCGACGACCTCGGCATCCGGACGCTCGCTGGCGATCGCGAGGGCGATGGCACCGCTACCGGTTCCGAGGTCGAGCACGCTTCCGCCCCTCGGCAGCCGCTCGAGCGCCAGTTCGACCAGCAGCTCCGTCTCCGGCCGCGGTATCAACGTCGCCGGTGTCACTTCCAGCGACAGGGACCAGAAATCCCGGCGTCCCAGGATATAGGCGACCGGCTCGCCACCTGCGCGACGTGCCACGAGTTCCTCGAAACGCCGGACGGCATCCAGGCCGGGGCGGTCCTCGGCGTGCGCAAAGAACCACGCGCGATCCACGCCGAGCGTGTGCGCCAGCAGCAGCTCGGCTTCGAGGCGATCGCCCACCGTATTGGTGGCCTCGCGCAAGATCGTACGGATATCGGTCATGGCGCCATTCTAGCGACCGGGCCTCCTACAATGCCGCGATGCGCACCCTGACCATCCTCCTTGCCACCCTGTTGCTCGTCGGCTGCCATGCCACGTTCTTTGGCGCGGTCAACGCGGTGCAACCTGCCGTGGGCGTGGTTGAGCACAGGGATAACGTCTTCGATGCGGAGCACGGTCTCTCGCTGGACGTCTACACACCCGCGCATGCCGACCGCGCGCCCGTCGTCGTCTATTTCTACGGTGGCGACTGGACCACCGGCAAGCGACAGTGGTACCGCTGGGTCGGCAAGGCGCTGGCAGCCCAAGGCATCGTCGCCGTGATTCCCGACTACCGGCTGTCGCCGTCGGTACGCATGGACGGCTTCCTGCACGACGGCGCGAATGCGGTGCGCTGGACCCGCGACCATGTCGCCCGGTACGGCGGCGATCCGTCCCATCTGTTCGTCATGGGGCATTCGGCGGGCGGTCAGATCGCCGCGATGCTTGCCACCGACAAGCAATGGCTCTCTACCGTAGGAATGAAGCCGCGCGACCTCTCGGGCTTTATCGGTGTTGCCGGGGCGTACGATTTCCTCCCATTGGACGAACCCCGATACCTCGCCATGTTCGGCGACACACCCGAAGAGCAGGCACGCTCGCAACCGGTCAACTTCGTCGATGGCGATGAACCGCCCGCGCTGCTCCTGCAAGGCGAGGAAGACACCGAAGTGTTCCCGTCCGAAGCCATATCGCTGGAAGGCCGATACCGGCAGATGGGCGAACCGGTAGAGCTGAAGCTTTATCCGGCACTGGGACACGAGGAACTCGTGTTCGCGCTGGGACCCCTGCATCGCACGGCACCTGTGATGCACGATGTGATGGACTTCATTCGTGGGCGAGCAAGGCCGCATTGAAGAATCCCGCGTCATTGCCGGAATCGCGCAGGCTGCGCCTACGACGTGAGCCATATGTCCCGGGTCCTCGCGTCTGCATAGCATGTAAAGCCTCGTAGAGTTTCTAACGAGCACAAGGAGTGACGGCATGTCGACGGAAGCTCAACTCAAAGCAGGCGATGTCGAGACAATTTTTCGCGCGCCGTTCGACACTTTTGGCCTCCGGGCACTTCCGTTGTCCGACCCGCTGAGGTCGATGTATCTGCTTGGCATCAAGAAAGACCCGGACGTCGCAGCAAAAAAAGAAATATTGGTTGCTCGCGTCGACGCCGAAGGCCGGCCGGATACCGGCTTCGGCACCGGCGGAATCGCCTCGGCAAGCATTGATTTCCCTGGCTGGGATGCACTCGGTCTAGGTATGGTGGCAACCGACGATGGTGGAGTGATTGCGGCGTTTCGCGACGACGCCGGCGTTTCTACGCTCGGGCTGGTGCGCTTCAAGAATGACGGGAGCCTGGACCAGACCTTTGGCACCGGGGGCGTCGTTATTCACGACATCTTTGGAGCTCGATCCGACGCAAATCCGACGAAGCCGCGCCAGCGCGACACGCTCACGCTGCCTTTTCAGGAGGCGTTTGCAAGTGGAAGCAGGGGAGAGATTGCGCCGGCCAAGGGACGCGGACTTTACTTTGCATGGAACACCGGACCTGGCGGGCGGGAGGGCGGATTACTTCGGACGAAATCAGATGGCTCTATAGACACTTCGTTCGGGGACAACGGTTATGTCGAAGTCTATTATCCAGGCAGTTCACAGACCATACCGCGCGGAGTGCAGGAGCTTTCTGATCGAAGTGTCATAGTAGTCGGTTCAATCCATCTACCGGGCAAGAAAGCGGCGGTTGCCGCGCGCTTTAACGAAAGAGGCAAGCTGGATCCCGCTTTCGGGACGAACGGATTTTTCGTCTTGCGTGGCGAAGATGTCCCGGAACCTAGCCTGGACGGCCTGTTCTTCACTGCGGCGGGAGAAGCGCCCAACGAGGCGATCGTCTTCAGCGGTCACATGACGGTGAGTGGCTCTCAGACTTATGGTTTATTGGCCGCCACGGATCATTCGGGCCAACCCTTGGCGTCGTTCAATGGCGGCAAGCCTGTCGTGTTCGGGTTGCTCGGCGGCACGGTCGAGTCATTCGCTGACGGTGGCCTGATCGTTCAGGACGACGGAAAGATCGTGGCAGGTGGATACTCCGCACTCCAAAATGCACCCCCGGTCGATATGCTCGTGGTGCGCTTCCTTCCCAATGGGAAGGTCGATACCACCTTTGCTTCGCCACGTGGGTGGGTCAAGATCCGGCCGCTAGGCAACGAATACAACTACCTCTACGGTGTGTCGCTCACCTCGGACGGAAAGATCCTCGTCGCCGGTGACGCCGGGCGGGACGGTACTGATGTCATCGCCGCCGTTGTTCGAATCTCAAGCTGACGAACCAGCCGACCGAGGCTCCTTCGGAAATATCGGGTAGGGAGCCGGAATATTCCGGCCCCCTCCCACACCACCGTACGTGCGGTTCCGCATACGGCGGTTCACGAGTGACGCTGGAGACGCCGGCTGCTGTCGGCCAGTGAGACCAGTCGCAGCCGGTCGAAGAAGCGTT
>NZ_DASYDO010000054.1:0-26166 GCF_036499525.1 Luteibacter sp.
ATTTCGGTCACCAGACCCGTTACTGGAACCCCAAGATGGCTCCGTACATCTTCGGCGCCCGCGGCAAGATCCACATCATCAACCTCGAGAAGACGCTTCCGCTCTTCACCGACGCGATGAGCTTCCTCTCGGGCCTGGCCCAGAAGGGCGGCACCATCCTGTTCGTCGGCACCAAGCGTTCGGCCCGTGAGGCCCTCGCCGAGGAAGCCGCCCGCGCCGGCCAGCCGTTCGTCACGGCCCGCTGGCTCGGTGGCATGCTCACCAACTTCCGCACGGTGAAGCAGTCGGTCGCCCGCCTGAAGGAACTCGAAGCCGCCGAAACCGACGGTTCGTTCGAGCGCCTGGTGAAGCACGAAGTGCTGGCCCGTCGCCGCGAGCGCGACAAGCTGCAGAACTCGCTGGGTGGCATCAAGGACATGAACCGCCTGCCGGACGCCCTCTTCATCGTGGACATCGGCCACGAAGACATCGCCGTCCAGGAAGCCCGCAAGCTCGGCATCCCGGTCGTCGCCGTCGTCGATACCAACTACGACCCGGCCCTCGTCGACTACGCCATCCCGGGTAACGACGACGCCATCCGCGCCATCCAGCTGTACGCCCGTGCCGCCGCCGACTCCATCCTGGAAGGCAAGGCCGCCTCTCCGAACGCCGCCCGTGGCGACGCCAACGAGTTCGTGGAGCTGGACGAGGAAGGCAACCCGGTCGCGAAGGACGACGCCCCGCGCGGCGAGCGTCGTGGCGCCCCGGCCAAGAAGGGTGCACCGCGTCGCGAAGGCGGCCGTGAGGGTGGCCGCGGCGCCCGCGCTTAAGCGCCCCGCCCGCACCTTCCGCACCATCCCGGCGCCGCGGCAACACCGCCGCGGCGCCCATCAAACCATTGAGGATTTACCATGGCTGAGATCACTGCTGCCCTCGTCAAGGACCTGCGCGAGCGTTCCAGCGTCGGCATGATGGAGTGCAAGAAGGCGCTCGTCGAAAACAATGGCGACATCGAAGCGGCGATGGAATGGCTGCGCAAGAACGGTCTGGCCAAGGCCGACAAGAAGGCCGACCGCGTCGCCGCCGAAGGCCTGATCGCCGTCTCCAGCAAGGCCGGCAAGGCCGTCCTGGTCGAAGTGAACAGCGAGACGGATTTCTCGTCGCGCAACGAACAGTTCATCCAGTTCACCAAGGACGTCGCCAACGTCGCCCTCGAATCCGGCGCTGCCGACATCGACGCGCTGAAGACCACGAAGCTCGGCGACAGCACCGTCGAAGACAGCGCCAAGACGCTCACCCTGACGATCGGCGAGAAGTTCGACGTCCGTCGCATGGCCCGCGTCCAGAACGACGGTCCGATCGGCGCGTACTCGCACAGCGGTCGTATTGGCGTGCTCGTGGCCCTCAAGGGTGGCTCGGAAGAGCTGGCCAAGGGCATCGCGATGCACGTCGCCGCAATGAACCCGAAGTTCATCAAGGTTGAAGACGTTCCGGCCGACTTCCTCGAGAAGGAAAAGGAAATCGAGCTCTCGAAGATGACCGACAAGGACAAGGCCAAGCCGGCTGACATCCTCGACAAGATCGTCTCGGGCAAGGTCAACAAGATCCTGGCCGAAGTGACTCTCGTGGGTCAGGCGTACGTCCTCGACGGCGACGTCACCGTTGCCGAAGCCCTCAAGAAGGCCGGCGCCGAGATCGTCTCGGTCGAGCGCCTCGCCGTTGGCGAAGGCATCGAGAAGGTGGTGGACGACTTCGCCGCCGAAGTGATGAAGCAGGCGGGTCTGGCGTAATCCACACCAGGCTTCATGAAAAGGCCGCGAGCGATCGCGGCCTTTTTTTTGTGACGGTAGGCAGGAAGCACTCCGGGAGCGGATAATTGGCGCCCCTGATGTTTCGGCTCCCCAAAAGCATGTTCCAACCCGGTCAACGCTGGATTTCTTCTGCCGAGCCAGAGCTCGGCCTCGGCACCATTCTTCGCGTGGAAGGACGCAGCGTGCAGGTGCTGTTCGCCAAGTCCGGCGTCCTCCGTCCCTATGCTTCCGACAGCGCGCCGCTGATCCGCGCCGAATTCCGTGCCGGCCAGCGCGTTTCCGGCAAGGGTATCGCCTTCCTGGTGGAGCGCATCGAGGACCGCGAGGGTCTGTTCGTCTATCGCGGTGAAGGCCGCGAACTCGAGGAAGGCCAACTCGATGACGAGCAGGCGTTGTCGCAGGCCGATGACCGCCTGATCGGTGGCCGCACCGACGCCAACGACCGCTTCGACCTGCGCCACGAAGCCCTGCGCCGCCATGCCGACGCACGCCGGTCGGCCGCCTGGGGCCTGGAATCCGCGCGGATCGGCCTCGTTCCGCACCAGTTGCGCGTGGCCGGCATCGCCGCCGCGCGCCGTCCGCCGCGTGTGCTGCTCGCCGACGAAGTCGGTCTGGGCAAGACCATCGAGGCGGGCATGATCCTCTCGCGCCAGCTGGCCACGGGCCGCGCGGGCCGCGTGCTCGTGATGCTGCCGGAGACGCTCGTCTACCAGTGGTTCGTCGAACTGCTGCGCCGCTTCAACCTCTCGTTCGCGATCTTCGACGAGGAGCGCTGCGAAGCTATCGAGCAGGCCAGCGACGGACGCAATCCGTTCGAGGACGAACAGCTGGTCATCGCCGACTTCGCCTTCCTGGAATCCTCCCCGAAGCGGGCGGGCCAGCTTGCCGAAGCGGGGTGGGACCTCATCGTGGTCGACGAGGCGCACCATCTCGAATGGACGCCGGAAGGCGCCAGCCCGCGCTATCGCCTGGTCGAAGAACTTGCTTCGGCCACGCCGGGCGTGATCCTGCTCACCGCCACGCCGGAACAGCTGGGTCGTGCGGGCCACTTCGCCCGCCTGCGCCTGCTCGATCCGCAGCGCTATGCGGATCTCGACGCCTATCTCGCCGAATCGGCAGGCTATACCGTGCTGTCCGATATCGCGAGCACGCTCGCCGCCGGCAAACCACTCGATGCCGCGCAGCGCCATACGCTCGCCGAACGCTTCAAGGGCGACCGTGAACTCGCGGCTTTGCTCGCCCACGACGACGCCAGCGACGAACTCCTCGCGGCGCTCATCGATCGCCACGGCACTGGCCGGGCCATGTTCCGCAACCGGCGCGCCGGCATCGGTGGTTTCCCGCGGCGCATGCCCGAGATTCTCACGATCGATCCGGCGACGCTCGACGCCGGAAGGCGCGAAGCGCTGCTCGCCGAATTCCGTTCGGACATCCAGCAGCCACCCGCCTCGCTCGAATTCGATTACACGAACGATCCGCGCCTCACCGCCTTGATCGGCCTGCTCGACGCCCACCCGAATGACAAATTCCTGCTGCTCTGCCGCAGCCAGGCCAAGGTGATGGCCATCGAGGACGCGCTGCGCACGAAGAGCGGCGTCGGCGTGGCACGCTTCCATGAAGGGCTCGGCATCATCCAGCGCGACCGCAACGCAGCCTTCTTCGCGCAGCCTGACGGCGCACGCTTGCTGCTGTGCTCGGAAATCGGTTCCGAGGGACGCAACTTCCAGTTTGCCCATCGCCTGGTGATGTGGGACCTGCCACTGGATCCGGACCTGCTTGAGCAGCGCATCGGCCGTCTCGACCGCATCGGCCAGAAACAGGACATCGTCATCCATGTGCCCGTGCTGGAACAGAGCGCACAGCACGTGTTGGCACGCTGGTACGACGAAGGCCTGGACGCGTTCCGCAGCAGTCCCGCCGACGGCCGCGAACTGCTGCGCCGTTTCGGTCCGCTACTCTCCAATCTTGCCGACGAGCATGCCCGCGAGGATGACGACCGGGACCAGGAACTGGATGCCCTCATCGCCGAAACCCGCGGCGCGCACGAGGAACTGTCCGCACTGATCCACGCTGGCCGCGACCACCTGCTCGAACTCGCCTCCAGCCGCGATCCGCATGCCGGCGATCTCGCCGGCAGCTTCGCCGCGGAAGACGAAGACCCGCTGCGCGACCTCTTCGTCCAGCGCCTGTTCGAAACCTACGGCGTGCACGCCGAGGAACTGGCGCGCGGCATCGTGCTTCTCGATCCGCAATACCTGTCGACGGACGGCCTGCCCGGCTTCGCCGATGGTCCACTCTCGGTCACTTTCTCACGCGACGTCGCGCTGGCTCGCGAAGACCTGCCCCTGCTTCGCCTCGATCATCCGATGGTCGCCGCGGCGGTGGACCTGCTCGTCTCCGGCGAAGACGGCAACGCTGCCTTCCTCGTCGACGATGCCCTGCCCGTGCGCACCGCGTTGTTGCAGGCCGTATTCGTGCTCGAAATCGTTGCCGATCGCACGCTCGACGCGGGTCGCTTCCTGCCGGCCACGCCACTGATGCTCACGGTGGATACGAAGCTGAGCGAGCGTGCACAGTTCCGCCCAAGCGACGTCGCACTGCGCCGCGCGGCCGACCGCAATATCGAAGTGCCGCGCTACCGCAAGTTCCTGTCCAAGCTCGTGCCGCCGATGCTGGAACGCGCGCAGGACCTTGCGTCGGCACGCGCCGACGTACTCAAGGCCGAAGCGCTGGATGTCGCGCGGCGCGAGCTGGACGCCGAGCATGCGCGACTGGTAGCCCTGCATTCGGTCAATCCCTCGATCAGCGACGAGGAAGTGGACGCCATCGCCGCCGAGCGCGACGCCTTGCTTGCCGCCATACCGGAAGCGCGCGTGCGTCTGGACGCGGTTCGCTTCGTGGTCAGCCCGGACTTCCTGGCACTCCGCTAGTAGGAGCGCGCTCTGCGCGCGACATCTTTTGGGGCCGTGAGCATCAGGACCTGTTGCTCCTGGCGAAAAGATGTCGCGCGCAGGCGTGCTCCTACAACGAGCGTCTCGGTGGTCGCACGCCCCACGCCCAGAGCAGGCAAAGCCCTGCGGCGAGGCCGCCGAGGTGGGCGAAGTGCGCGACGCCGGAAAGCGTGCCGGTGACGCCGAAGATCAGTTCGGCGGCACCGTACAGCGTGACGAACAGCCATGCGGGAATGCCGATGGGAATCGGTATCAGCACCAGCTTCTCGCGAGGGAACAGCATCGCGAACGCGCCCAGCAGGCCGAACACCGCGCCCGAGGCACCGACCGTCGGATACATGCGCTCCGATTCGAACAGGTACACCACCGCGAGTTGCGCCACCGCCGCCGCCACGAGGCAGGTGAAGTAGTAGATCGTGAAGCGCTTCGCGCCCATCACACGCTCGATCAGTCCACCGAACATGTACAGCGCGTACATGTTCAACAGGATGTGCATGAAGCTGCCATGCATGAAGCCGTAGGTGACGACTTGCCAGATCCGGAAGCCGATGCCTGCGACATCCCCACCTCCGAGGTCCACGGCGATGTCGTGGCCATACGGCCACAAGGCGAACCAGCGCGTCAGCGCCAGCGTGTCCTGGTCGCGCAGGAGGTACTGCAACGCGAATACGAGAACGTTCGCGATCAGCAGGTTCCGGGTGACCGGCGGCAGGTTCGTCGGCATCGTCGTGAGTACCAGGGAGTCAGTGTTGAAGGGTGGTTGCGTCGGCGCTCCAATTCAAGCGCGCGCCGACATGGAAGACTGTCCGAGCGACAGCATGAATAGCACGGCTGCCAGGGCACCATACGCGGCCACGAACGGCCAGACCAATGCCTGTGACGTGGCGTCCAGCGTCCACGGAAGGTACACCGTCCCGATGGGCTCCACCGAATGGATCAGGCCGAAGGCCGTCAGCACGGCGCCCAACGCCACGATGCCCGCCGCCTTGCGCACGTGCCCGTCGATCATCGCCACCACGAAACTGGCCCAGACCATCGAGGTGATGACGAACCCGTTGCCCAGGATCACGATCACCGCCATCGCCGGGATGCCATGGCTCGCATCCGCGTACAACGTGGCGAAGCGTGCCGGATCCACGATCGTCGGATCGCCCAGCTTGATCGCCAACATCCGCGCGATCGCCGGGAAGAAACTGAAGACCACCGCCCCCGCGTAGCGAAGCGGTGTCGCCTCGAACGCCTGCGTGGTGATGCTGATCGACACGAAGACGAGGATCGGAGCGAGCACCGCCACCGGCAGCAGCTCCACCAGGTTCGAGAGGTAACCGAGCACGCCACCGAGGCCGATCACGAGACCCGTCACGAGCGTATAGCCCGTGCGCGCGCCCATCGCCTTGTACGCCGGCTGGCCGATGTAGGGCGTGGTCTGAGCCACGCCGCCGCAGACGCCCGCGACCAGCGTCGCCAGAGCTTCCACAAGCAGGATGTCGCGCGTGGCGTAATCGTCGCCGGCGGCGCGCGCGCTCTCGGTCACATTGATGCCGCCGACGACCATCAGAAGGCCGAAAGGCAGGATCAGTGGAAGATACGGCACTGTCGCGGCCATTCCCTGCACGAACCCGAGGTTCGGCCAGGGGACGCCCACCCGCCATTGCCAATGATCGGGCGCGTCGTAGCCGCTACCCAGCAGGCCTGCGGGCCCAAGCCCGTAGTAAAGCAGTACGCTGACGAGGAACGCGCCGAGGACGCCCGGCACGCCAAAGGGCAATCGACGCTTCGCCACCAGGCCGTACAGCACGATGCCCAGCCCGGCGAAGCCCACCACGGGCACGCGCATGACCTCCACCAGCGGCAGGAAGCCTATCAGCATGAGCGCGATGCCCGCGATCGAACCGAGCAGGCCTGCGCGCGGGACCGAACGCTGCACCCATGCGCCGAAGAACGACAGCACGAACTTCAGCGCGCCCATGACGACCAGCGACGCCATGCCCAGCCGCCAGGTGGCCTCGCCCGCCGCCATCTCGTCCAGGCCCGCATGCCGATATCCGGCAAATGCCGGTCCCAGCACGAGCAAGGCCATGCCGATGGTCGTCGGCGCGTCGATACCCAGCGGCATCGCGGTGACGTCCGACCGCCCCGTGCGTGCCGCCAGCCGGTGCGCCATCCACGTATAGGCGAGGTTACCTACCAGCACGCCCAGCGCCGTCCCGGGGAACATCCGGCCAAAGACGATATCCGCCGGCATGCCGAAGATGCCTACCAGCGCACTCGCCATGAAGGCGAGCAGCGAAAGGTTATCCACGACCAGCCCAAGGACACCATTAAGGTCACCTCCGCCAAAGCGGCGGCGCTGTAGCGATGAAGTCATTCCGAGTCCTGCCTCCGTTGGACAAAAAAAGCCCGGCTTTCGCCGGGCTCCTTTTTGTTGCTACCGATCTTGCGAGCGACTCACAACTGGCTGCTCGCAACAGGCGGCTTGTAACAGCTATTACTGCTGAACCTGCAGTTCCGTGCGACGGTTGCGAGCGCGGCCTTCGGCCGTGTCGTTCGTGTCGATCGGGTTGTTCTCGCCGTGGCCGATGGGGCCTTCCAGGCGATCGGCGCCAATGCCGTGCGACGTCAGGTAGTCATACACGATCTTCGAACGACGCTCGGACAGGCCCTGGTTGTAGGCATCCTTACCGACGCTATCCGTGTAACCGGCAACCGTGACCTTGACCTGCGGGTAGCGCTGCAGGGTGTCGACAGCCTGGTCGAGGACGCCCAGCGACTCGCTGGTCGGCTCCTGCAGGGTGGGGCCAATGTTCGTCTCGCCCTTCTTCGGACGGTCGAACTTGAAGTTGACGCCGCGCAGGTCGATGACGACCTTCTGCGGGCAACCATCCGGGCCAACGATCGTGCCAGCCGGGGTGGCCGGGCACTTGTCGTCGCAATCGTTCACGCCGTCGCCATCGGTGTCGAGCGTGGAGCAGTCCGGAGCAGCCGGGGCCGGAGCAGCGGCCGGAGCCGGAGCAGCCGGCGGTTCGCCGAAGCGCGAAACGATCGAGAAGCCGAGGAACCAGTCGCCGTAGCCGTTCTCGCTATCGGTGGTCTTGTCGTCCCAATCGTAGCGGTAGCCGGCTTCCACGCGGAAGTCGGAGCTGTCGGTGATGGTCTTGGACACGCCGACGCCAAGCTGGGCGGCCGGGGACCAGCCGTTATCCGACGGGTTGTGATGGTACGAACCCATCACGCCGGCGAGCAGGTACGGACGCCAGCTGTCCCATGCACCAGCGTAGAAGCGGGCGGCAACGCCGTAGCTGTTGTTCGACCAGTGGCCAACGCCATCGTTGTCGCGCTTGGTGCGGTCGGCAAAGATGTCGATCGACGCGTTGTTGGAGATGAACTTGCCGAAGCCCAGGCCGTAGTACACCTGGCGGCTGTTGGTGTTGCGGTCGGTGTCATTGTAGTAACCGCCAACCGTCGGGGCGATGTACCAGCGGCCGTCATAGCCGTTACCCGCGGTGTCAGCGGACTCCTGCGCGTGAACGGCACCCACGCCGCCCAGGGCCAAGCCGATCAGCAAAAACAAGCCCTTACGTTTCATCGGTGTCTCCTCATTATTGGTATTCGCGTCCGCGCTCCACCCCAGACGGAAATCGCGCGTAGAACTTTTGTCGAATCCGGGGACTTCAGCCGTCCCTCGCTTTGATACCCCTTCAACGGGCGGCGGCAGTTTAGCAAAAATCAAACAATTGGGCACATGCCCCAAACCGCCGTTCATACTCGAGTCACAGCAATTATCAAGCCGTGAAGAGTGTCATGAACTCGTGAATGGGCATGGCGTCCAGCATCTCCGGCGACGAAGTGACCGCGAGCAGCTTCTCCACACGCTCGGCGGGCCACTCGGCACGGAGGGCGGATTCGAACTTCTTCAGGAGCACGGGGATGCCCTCGGCGCGACGCTTGCGGTGGCCGATCGGGAAATCGATGGAGACCTTTTCGGTCGACGAACCGTCCTTGAAGAACACCTGGACCGAATTGCCGATATAGCGTTTTTCGGGATCGAAGTAGTCCTTGGTGAACTGGGGATTTTCAACCACGGTCATTTTGTCGCGCAGCGCGTCGATACGAGGATCGGCGGCGACCGAATCGTTGTAATCGTCGGCGGTCAGGCGGCCAAAAATAAGGGGTACGGCCACCATGTACTGGAGGCAGTGGTCGCGGTCGGCGTAGTTGGCCAGCGGGCCCGTCTTGTCGATGATGCGGCAACCCGCCTCCTGGGTCTCGATCACTACCTTCTCCACGTCGTCGACGCGGCCACCGACCTGGGCGTGCAGCGCCATGGCGCACTCCACGGCGGTCTGCGCGTGGAACTCCGCAGGGAAGCTGATCTTGAAGAGCACGTTCTCCATCACGTAGCTGCCGAACGGACGCTCGAACTCGAACGCATTGCCCTTGAACGCCACGTCGTAGAAGCCCCAGGTCTTCGCCGTGAGCGCCGACGGGTAGCCCACCACGTTGCGGTAGACGGCGTTGATGGCATGGGTGACGGCGCGGCGGCAGGCATCGCCGGCGGCCCAGCTCTTGCGCGGACCCGTGTTCGGGGCGTGCCGGTAGGTGCGCAGCGCGCCGTTGTCGATCCAGCTGTGCGAGACGGCCGTGGTGATCTGCTCCTTGCCGCCGCCCAGCATGGCCGTAGTGACGGCCGTGGAGGCCAGGCGGACGAGGATCACGTGGTCCTGGCCGACGCGATTGAAGCTGTTCTTCAGTGCGTAACAGCCCTGGATCTCATGGGCCTTGATGGCGTAGCCCAGCACATCGCGCACGGTGAGCGGCTTAGCCCCTTCCTTCACCGCCTTGCGCGAAAGGTAGTCGGCCACCGAGAGGATGGCGCCGAGGTTATCCGAGGGGTGGCCCCACTCGGCCGCGAGCCAGGTGTCGTTGAAGTCGAGGTAGCGGATCTGCGTGCCGATGGCGAAGGCGGCCTGCACCGGATCCAGTTCGTGCGAGGTGAACGGCACGCGGGAACCGCCCGCCATCGCCGCACCCGGAACGACCGGGCCGAGGTGCTTCACGCAATCCGGGAACTTCATGGCCAGGGCCGAGCAGGCCAGCGAGTCCAGCAGCATGTAGCGCGCGGTGTCGTAAGCCTCCTGCGAGTCGATCGTGTAATCGGCCACGTAGTTGGCGATGTCCACCAGCGGCTGGTCCGGATCGGGACGCGTGGCGGAACGGATGTCGTGTGCGCTCATGGACTTCACTCGCAAGGGGGGGGGGTTGGGAAAGCCCGCCATTTTAGCCGGTCGCCCCCGGGTGGTGTCTTGCCGCGCTGCATCCCAACAGGGACAATGCCCCCACTACCGCCCGAAGGGGAGTAGTTCCGCGGGCCATCCCGGCCCGCGTGCGTCGATCGTCAGTACGGGCGCCCCAATGCGCCCCGGTCGTCGCGGCGGCTTCGCGCCGGGAACGAGACTTTTGTGGTGACGACGGGGGCGCGTACCCGTCGCCGCCGCATGGGTCCACCAGCGCGCCAAGGTCCACATACCGCATGGATTTCCTCACTCCCGAATTCTTTTCCGGCCTCGCCGCCATCATCCTGCTCGACCTCGTGCTGGCGGGCGACAACGCCATCGTGATCGCCCTGGCTGCGCGCAGCCTCCCGCCACACCTCCAGAAAAAGGCGGTGTTCTGGGGCACGTTCGGCGCCATTGCCGTGCGCGTGGCCCTCACCTTCGCGGTGATCTGGCTGCTCAAGCTGCCAGGGCTGATGCTGGCGGGTGGCATCCTGCTCCTGCCGATCGCCTGGAAACTGCTGAAGCCGGGCGAGCATGATCCGGCGGTCTCGGCCGCTTCCAGCTTCTGGTCGGCGATCCGCACGATTGTCGTGGCCGATGCACTGATGGGCCTGGACAACGTGCTGGCTATCGCGGGCGCGGCCAAGGGCCACATGGGCCTGGTGGTGCTGGGCCTGGCCATCAGCGTGCCGCTGGTGGTCTGGGGTTCCACCCTGATCCTCAAGCTCATCCTCCGCTTCCCGGTCATCGTCTACATCGGTGCCGGCGCCGTCGCCTGGACGGCCGCGCGAATGATCGCCCACGACCACCTCGTGGCGCCCTGGTTCCAGGCGCGCCCGTGGGCGCCCTGGCTGCTCGACGTGGTGTTCGTGCTGGCTATCTGCGGGGGCGGCTGGCTGTGGGCCCGCAGGGCCCGGCAGAAGACCCTGGCGTAAAGGAAGACCGGTAGGAGCGCGCCCTGCGCGCGACCGCTTTTCGCGAAGAGCCGCAGGGCCTTCTGCTCTTCGCGAAAAGCGGTCGCGCGCAGGGCGCGCTCCTACAATCGGGTACCGATTAGAAGCGGAAGCGCACGTACGCGGCCGGGCCGTGCAGCTTCATGTCGAGGTTCAGGTCGTAATTGCGCTTGTCCTGGTTCAGCTTGATCCGGGTGTAGGCATATTCGGCACCAAAGCCCACGTTCTCCCAGGGGAACCACTCGACGCCGACTGCGGCGTCCCAGATGTGGCCGTTGAGCCTGCCGCCGTTCTTCTTCACGCCGTTGGCGTTGACGTACATGCGCCACTGGTCGTTGAACGCGTGGCGCCAGCCGAGCTGCAGGTTCGGCGCCCAGGCACTGGTGCTGGTGCGCGAGCCTTCCGAGAAGGTCTGGCCGTTCACCGTCGCCGAACCGAAGATGCTGCCGTGGACCTTGTAGTACGCCGCGCCCAGGCCCAGGCCGAAGACATCGTTGCCGGTGCCGAACCACCACTTGTAAGCGGCGCTGCCGAAGGTGAACTTGAGATCGCCCTTGACCCGGGCGGTCGCGTCGATGGGGTTGCCGAGGAAGTTGATCTGCTCGGACAGCGTCTTCGAGTGCGAGCGGTCGACCTCGTAATAGTCGAAGGAGAAGCCCTGATGCTCGCCGATCAGGAAATCGAGGCGGACGCGCGGCACCATCTTGTGTTTCTTGAAATCGAGGTCGTCCTCGAGGTTCACGTCGCCGCTGGTGTTGAAGATGCCCGTCTGGGCGCCCAGTGTCGTGTCGTTGTTCGTGTAGTAACCGCCGACCCAGATGCTGACATTGTCCAGCGCGGGAGACTGTGACTTCTTGCCGCTATCCTGCGCATGCGCGGCGGCCCCGCATACGGCGAGCGAAGCGATGGCCAGGCCCGCTGCGACCTTGGCGTGACGATGTGGACGTGTGCGCATTCCGTAAACTCCCTGCAAAGGTTTTTGTTCGTACCCCCGGACGAAATCTTAATGAGCCCTTGCGTGTGCATCGCGTGCACGGGAACCTTCGCGCGTTCTGTACGCGTTCAGGCTGGAGTGAAGCAGGTGTAAAGCGTCAGAGTGTGATCGGCACGCGTACCGTGATCGTCGTGTCGGGCGTATCGCGCGTAATGCCCACACCCAGCGTCACGTTCAAGGTTTCCTTATCGTTGAAGCGATACGAGCCGCCGATCAGCAACTGACCGAGCGTGGCGCGCGCCGACCCGGGCAAGGGATGATCGTTCTGCGAGGTGCGCCCCACGAACGCCTGGTCGTAACCGATGCTGATGGACGCCTTCTCGTTCAACGACAGGCCCATGCCGATGCTGATGTCCGCGATGTCCCCGGTCTTTACGTCGCCGATGAACTGCCGCCCCGCGCCAAGCACGTTGCGACTGACGTTCTTGCGCTCGAAGTTGTGCAGGTAGCTCAGGTTGCCGAAGAACACCACGGGATCGGAGGGATACAACCAGGTGACACCCAGCTGCGCGGAATAAAAGCCCGTGCCAGTCGGGCTGCGAAGCGGCAGGCCCGTGCCGGTGAAGTTCTCCACGCAACGTGTGACGCAGTCGCTGGTCACTTCGAACGGATCGCGGCCCGTACGCGACTTGGCACGAAACCAGCCGATGTAATAAGGCTTGTCCGCGCCGCCGTCGTTGAGCTGGTAGCGCAGCGTGGCTTCGACATCGCCGAGGCCCTTGCCACTGGTGGTGAACAGGCGGTCCTGCGCCGTGCCGGTGAAGATCTCGCGACTGATCGTGTCCGTGTGCGTGTCCACGTAGGGAATACGCACTTCCAGTTCCATGCGGTTGGTGAGGCCGTAGCGGAATGCCACCGCACCGGTCTGCGTCGTGGTCTTCACCTGGCGCACGTCGACGAGGCCGATGAGGATCGCCGGAATGACCGTGTAGCCAACGAGTGCCACGCGGTCGCTGGACGAGTAGCCGTATTGGTACGAAGGCTCGACGATCAGTTTGCCGCGCGGCGTGAGCACGCCGGGCTGGTCGAATATCGGTGCCACCTCGGGCGGACGCTCGTCCTGTTCGGGACGCCTGCCCACCGGCTGCGTGGCGACCACCGGTGCCGATCCGGGCGTGGGCGGCGCACCCGGCGCGGGTGCCGGCGGTGGCTCCTGCACGGGATGGGGGCTGGCCTGTGCCCGCGGGTCCGCCAGGGCGGCCGATCCGCCACGCGCCTCCTCCAGCGCGTTGAGGCCGATCGCCTTGCGCAGATCGTTGTACTGGATTTCCTGGGCGGCCAGCTCGCGTTTCATCTGCTCGAGTTCGGCAAGCTGTTCCGCCATGCGGCTGCGCATCGCGTCGATGCGCTTGCCCTGCGACTCGATCTTCTCGCGCAGCGCCGGATCGACCGCCGATTCCTGCGCCAGGCAAGCGCCCACCCACAGCGGAAGCACGGCGAGCGCCAGCGCGCCAGCGCACGTCCTTGCCTGCATCACCCTGCCATTGCGATACATGCGTCAGTTCCCCCGGAATTGGATCGCCGCGTCGTGGAGCGATTCGGCAAGCCGCATGCTTTGCAGCGTGTTCGCGGTGTTGACCGAAGCGTTGATGGTGGTGGTAGCCGAAATGGCCTGGTTGTCCAGCGAGTTCTGCACGATGAGTCCCGGCAGGCCGGACGACGGAAGCGAGGCGACGACGGCCTGCGGCAGGCCCTGCATCGACGCGGGCGGTGCGGCGATCGCCGGCACGTTCGCGGCCGCGTTCATGTCAGAAGCGGGTGCCTGCGTGACGACCGGCATCGTGGGGACCGCACCGGCGACACCGCCCGCGCCATTGGTGATCACCGTGGTCCGCAGCGCGTCGCGCAATGCGCTCGCCTGCTCGGTGGTCATCCTTGCGATGTCGGGCACGCTGATGGTCGTGCGCATCGCCTCCATGCCGTTGATGAGTACCGTGCGCTGCAGTGCGAAGGACGCGCGCAGGTCGTCGCCGAAATCGAAGCCGCCGCGGATGCGGTCCAGCCGCGCATCGGAGACTGCCCGGTTCACCGGAAAATCGACCGCGCCGGCGGTGGCACACAAGCCGCTTCCGAGCATGGCGGCAACAAGGAGAGTTCGGGTTTTCATATATCCCCCGGTCCGCGCTTGGGCATGACGATCGGCCCGAGCCCGTTGCGCTCGATGCCTTCGCTGATGGGCGCCGCGGGGGCGACGGCCCAGTCGCGTGGACTGTTGAAGATGGCGCTTTCGCGTCGGTTGTGAATGACGAAGACGACGTGATTGGTCCACATGGCGTCGAACCGGCGCTTCGACATCGCACGCGTGCCCCGCGCCGGATCGCCGACCAGCACGCGGCCGTTCTTGTAGCCCTTCACCACCACGAAATGGTGGTAGCCGCGCTCGTTGATCAGCACGATCGCGGGAATGCCTTCGGCGTCCAGCCGTTCCAGAGGCACCTCGAAGCCATCGGCCTGGAAACCGCGCGAGGCGAGGAATCGCTTGATGTCGAGCAGGGAAAACCCTTCCTTGCCGATCTTCGCGCGGTCGCCGTGGGTGTACATGATGTCGAAGGCGGACTGCTCGTCCACGGGATAGGCGTACTGGTACGTAAGCAGCGTGGCCACGGCGGCGGAGCCGCAGCTGAAGTCGTACTGTTGCCGGATCGTATTGCGGAAGCGCGCCTCCTTCAGGCTTGTCATCCTCATCGGGTACGACGTGCCGGGGCTCGTCTGTACCTCCGCCCTGTCCGCCAGGACGAACGGACTCGCCAACGCCGATAAAAGGCCGAGGGCGAGGGCGTGGATGGGTTTCACGGGTTCATCCGCAGGTTGACGATGGTGCTGTTCTGGATGAGCACGTTATTGCCCGAGTTCTGGATCACCGTGGGCAGGCCGGCCGCGTTGCTGAACGCCGAATCGCCAACGAAGTTCGCGCCGCTGTAGGTGCCCTTCGCTGTGTTCTCGTTCACCGTGCCGGTGGTTTCCTGCGTGTTGAGGTTGTTGGTCACGGGGGTTTCGGCACCGCCCGTCATGACCCGCAATTGGTCGACGGACGTCGGCGCACCGAAGGACGGTGGCGGAAGCTCGCCCGTGGGCGCCGCCTGTGCGCCAGCCACGCAAGGCGCAGCCAGCAACGCCAGCGCCATGAACGCGGAGTGGGGTCGGAACATCGGCATGAGCGTTCTCCTGGAACGGGGGGTTCCCTTCGGATGCCACGGGGCGCGGCTGCGCCCCGTGGCTCCCTTCTCGCTACCGCGCTGCGCCGTTACGGAGTGGCGCCACCCACGCTCAGGTTGGCCTGGACGTTGACGCTCTGCTGGATCAACGAGGATGCGCCCGAGTTGTTCGCGAAGTTGCCGATGCCGGCCAGCGTGGAACCCGCGCTGCCCATGTCGTTCGCCATGCTGTACGAGCCCGCGTCGACGGAGTTGGAGCCGCCGGCTCCGCCCGCGCCACCGCTGGCACCCGTGCCCGAACCGCCGGTACCCGAACCACCGGCCGCACCGGCGCCGCCGTCACCCGACATGGCTGTCGCCGTGCCGCCCGCGCCGCCCGTGGAACTGCCGCCCGTCGAGGTCGGGGAGGCATCGCCGGATGTCGAGGTAGCGCCCGTGCTGGCCGACGCGCCACCGGTACCGGCCGTGGATCCGCCAGTCGCCGTGTCGGCACCCCTGCCGCGACCATTGGCGTTACCGCCGTCGCCGTTGGAATTGCCGCCGTCGCCGCTGGTGTCGCCGCCATACGCAACGGTCGCGCCGAGCGCGCCGCCGCTGCTGGTGTCGGCGTCGCCGCCGACCGCGCCGCGCGCACGTGCGTTGCCGCTGTCTCCACCGTCGCCGCCGCGTCCGCCGCGGCCCCAGGCACCGTAGCCGTCACCGCCCGATCCGCCGCGCGCGCCATTGGCGTTGCCGAGGTTCAAGGCGACATTGCCGAGGCTGAGCACGGTGTTACCCGTCACGGTGCCGTTGAGGGTGCTTTCGGCCACTGCCGTGGTCGAGATGGTGTTGAAGGAACTGGTATTCGTGTTGGTCGTCATTGAACTATCGGAATATTGCACGGCAATCGACTTGCGCTGGGCTGAAGCACCGGCACCTCCGGTCTGGGTATCGTCGGCCATGGCCGGCAAGGCCAATCCGGTGGCGAGGCAAATCGCCGTGGCGATAAGAGTCTTACGCATGGGAGAATCTCCTGTGAGCGACGCGAAACCCCTGTTTTTTTCCGAATGACCGGGCGTCCTGCCACGCACCGGGTCCTATCGAAGGAGCAAGTTGCGTGCCTTCCGTCGCGCGGGCGGCGAGACGTGCTCCCATGCGGGTTTAGCCGCTTTCATGCGATTTATGAACGGCTTGCGTTGTAACGGCACCGATACATGCCGTAACGCCACTAATGCGGATCGTTTCGTGAAAAGGCCGCGCCACTTGCCGCCCGGCCCGCTTCCGCCCATTATTCGAACGATCGTTTGAACGGAGCCTTACGTGGCCTATCCGCACCTGCTCGCCTCGCTCGACCTCGGTTTCACCACCCTGCCCAACCGCGTGCTGATGGGATCGATGCACGTCGGTCTTGAGGACAAGGCCGCGGACTTCGACAAGCTCGCCGCCTTCTACGCCGAGCGCGCACGCGGCGGCGTCGGGCTCATCGTCACCGGTGGCATCGCACCGAACATGCAGGGCTGGCTGAAGCCGATGTCCGGAACGATGTCCATGCCCTGGCACGTGGCTCGCCATCGCAAGATCACCCGCGCGGTGCACGCCGAGGGCGGGAAGATCTGCATGCAGATCCTCCATGCGGGCCGCTACGGCTATCACCCGCTATCGGTGGCACCGTCGCGGGTGAAGTCGCCGATCACGCCTTTCACGCCGCGCGCCCTCTCCGCCCGCGGGGTGGAACGCAGCATCGACGCCTTCGTGCGCAGCGCGAAGCTCGCGCGAGACGCCGGCTATGACGGCGTGGAGGTGATGGGCTCGGAGGGTTACCTGATCAACCAGTTCCTCACCGCACGGACCAACCGGCGCACCGACCGCTGGGGCGGTTCGGCGGAAAACCGCATGCGCTTCCCCATCGAGATCGTGCGCTGCATGCGCGAGGCGGTTGGCACGGACTTCATCATCATCTATCGCCTCTCGATGCTCGATCTTGTCGACGAGGCCCAGTCATGGACCGACATCGTCACGCTCGGCAAGGGCATCGAGGCGGCAGGCGCCACCATCATCAACACAGGCATCGGCTGGCACGAGGCGCGCATTCCCACCATCGTCACCAGCGTGCCGCGCGGCGCCTTCGCCTGGGTCACGCGACGGATGAAGGGCGAGGTGTCGATCCCGCTCGTGACGACCAACCGGATCAACATGCCCGATGTGGCCGAGCAGATCCTCGCCCGCGGCGACGCCGACATGGTGTCGATGGCCCGCCCCTTCCTGGCCGACCCCGAGTGGGTGAACAAGGCGCGCGCGGCGCGGCCGGAATCGATCAATACCTGCATCGCCTGCAACCAGGCATGCCTGGACCATGTGTTCGCGAACCGGCGCGCGTCCTGCCTGGTGAATCCGCGCGCATGCCACGAAACGGAACTGATCGTGCTGCCCACCGCTGTGAAGAAGCGCGTTGCCGTCGTCGGCGCAGGGCCCGCGGGTCTGGCCGCCGCGAGCACGCTTGCCGAACGCGGGCATGCGGTGACGCTGTTCGACCGCGCACCGCGCATCGGCGGACAGTTCAACATGGCGAAGCGCATCCCGGGCAAGGAGGAATTCCACGAGACCTTGCGCTACTTTGACCATCGGCTCGATGCCACCGGTGTGGAGCGCCAGCTGGGTACCGAGGCCACGGCCGATTTCCTCGCCGCAGGCGGCTTCGACACCGTGATACTCGCCACGGGCGTGCGGCCACGCCCGCTCGACCTGCCGGGCGCGGACCACCCCAAGGTGCTCAGCTACCTCGACGTGCTACACGGCGATGCGGCCGTGGGCCAAAAGGTGGCGATCATCGGTGCAGGCGGCATCGGCTTCGACGTGGCCGAGTTCCTCACCGAGGCCGCGCCCTCCCCCACCACCGACATCGCGCGCTGGACGAAGGAATGGGGCGTGGACATGGCCATGAACTCGCCGGGCGGGCTGATGCCCTCTCAGCCGGAAAAACCGGAACGCCAGGTCTGGCTGCTCCAGCGCACGGCCGGGCGGCCCGGCGGACGGCTCAACAAGACCTCGGGGTGGGTGCATCGCGCGACGTTGAAGAACAAGCGGGTGCGAATGCTCGGTGGCGTGGGCTACGAGCGCATCGACGATGCCGGGCTGCACGTGGTCGTCGACGGGCAGCCGCAAGTGCTGGAGGTGGACAGCATTATCGTGTGCGCGGGCCAGGAACCGAACCGCGAACTGCACGACGCGCTTCTCGCGCTGGGCATGGACGTGCGCCTGGTGGGCGGCGCCGACGTGGCGGTGGAACTGGATGCGAAGCGTGCGATCGACCAGGCGACGCGCCTGGCGGTGGCCTTGTAGGAGCGCGCCTTGCGCGCGACATCCTTTCGCTGCGGTCTGCAAATTAACGCGCCAGCTCCGGGTCATGGCCTCAAAACATGTCGCGCGCAAGGCGCGCTCCTACGAGAAGGCCGCGGCAATTGCCGCGGCCTTTGTTCTCAGCGCTTTTCGATCGGCGTATACACCTGGTCTTCCGGCCCCGTGTAATTCGCGCTCGGGCGGATGATCTTGCCGTCCTCGCGCTGCTCGATCACGTGCGCGCTCCAGCCGGAGGTACGCGCGATGACGAAGAGCGGCGTGAACATCGCTGTCGGCACGCCCATCATGTGGTAGGCGGAGGCCGAGTACCAATCGAGGTTCGGGAACATCTTCTTCAGTTCCCACATCAGCTTCTCGATCTTCTCCGACACTTCGAACAGGCGCGGGTTGCCGCCGTCGGTGCAGAGCTTGCGGGCGATCTCCTTGATGATCTCGTTGCGTGGATCGGATACGGTGTACACCGGATGGCCGAAGCCGATGATGATTTCCTTGCGCTCCACGCGGGCACGGATGTCGGCTTCCGCCTCGGCCGCATCGCGGTAGCGCGCGATGATTTCCATCGCCACCTCGTTCGCGCCGCCGTGCTTCGGACCGCGCAGCGCGCCGATGGCGCCGGTGATGGCCGAATACATGTCCGAGCCGGTACCGGCGATGACGCGCGCGGTGAAGGTGCTGGCGTTGAACTCGTGCTCGGCGTACAGCACCAGCGATCGGTCCAGCGCGTGCGAATGCAGTTCGCTGGGCTTGCGGCCGTGCAGCAGGTGCAGGAAGTGCGCCGCGATCGAGTCGTCGTCGGTCTCGGTCTCGATGCGCTTGCCGTTGTGGCTGAAGTGGTACCAGTACAGCAGCATCGAGCCGAAGCTGGCCATCAGGCGGTCGGCGATGTCGCGCGCGCCCGTAACGTTGTGATCGTCCTTCTCCGGAAGCACGGTACCGAGCACCGAGGCGCCGGTGCGCATCACGTCCATCGGATGCGTGGCCGCCGGCAGCAGTTCCAGCGCGGCCTTTACCGGTGCGGGCAGGCCGCGCATGCGCTTCAGCTTGGCGCGGTAGGCGTTCAACTCCATCCAGTTCGGCAGCACGCCGTGGACGAGCAGGTAGGCCACTTCCTCGAAAGAGCCCTTGGCGGCGAGGTCATGGATGTCGTAACCGCGGTAATGCAGGTCGTTGCCGCTGCGGCCGACCGTGCACAGCGCGGTGTTGCCGGCAGCGACGCCGGACAGGGCGACCGACTTCTTCGCCTTCGGTGCGGTCTGGGTGGTGGTGGTGTCGCTCATTGCGTGACTCCTTAACCCTTCTTGGAGAACAGTTCGTCGAGGTGACGCTCGTAGGCGTGGTAGCCGATGCGGTCGTAGAGTTCCTCGCGCGTCTGCATCGTGTCGATGACGTTGCGCTGGTGACCGTCGCGGCGGATGGCGGTGTAGACGTTTTCCGCGGCCTTGTTCATGGCACGGAAGGCGGACAGTGGATAGAGCACGATGCCGACGCCCACGCTGCCCAGCTCCTCGGTGCTGAACAGCGGCGTCTGGCCGAACTCGGTGATGTTGGCGAGGATCGGCGCCTTCACGGCGTCGACGAAACGCTTGTAAGTGGGCAGGTCGTAGGCTGCCTCGGCGAAGATCGCATCGGCACCGGCTTCCACGCAGGCGATGGCACGCTCGATGGCGGCGTCCACGCCGTCCACGGCGATGGCGTCGGTGCGGGCGATGAGGAAGAAGTCGGAATCGGTCTTCGCATCGGCGGCGGCCTTGACCCGGTCGGCCATTTCGCTGGCCGTGACGATTTCCTTGCCGGGGCGGTGGCCACAGCGCTTGGCCCCCACCTGGTCCTCGATGTGGCAGGCAGCCGCACCGAACTTGATAAGGCTCTTCACGGTGCGCGCGATGTTGAACGCGCTGGGGCCGAAGCCGGTGTCGATGTCGACCATCAGCGGCAGGTCGCAGACGTCGGTGATGCGGCGGACGTCGGTGAGCACATCGTCGAGGGTGTTGATGCCCAGGTCGGGCAGGCCCAGCGACCCCGCGGCCACCCCACCGCCGGACAGGTAGATGGCGCGGAAACCCGCCCGCCCGGCCAGCAGGGCATGGTTGGCGTTGATCGCGCCGATCACCTGCAGTGGCTGTTCCGCCGCGAGCGCAGCGCGGAGTCGGGCGCCGGGCGAGGATTGCTGTGCCATGGAACTCTCCGCGTAAAGAGACCCATTTTAGCGCACCGGCGCGTTATGACTTTGCTGCGTCGCGGCGTAGGAGCGCGCCCTGCGCGTTTATGCCCGCGTCGGGTACGACAACTCTTCGCGCCGGTCCTGGGGCTGGCGCGCCAGTTCCGGGGTCACGGCCTCAAAAGATGTCGCGCGCGGGGCGCGCTCCTACCAGGGTCTTACCGCTCCTGGCCCGGCCTCGCTACGCCGTACATCTCCCACGCGATCTTCTTCAGCAGCGCCTGGCTGTCATCCCCTTCCTTGTAGAGGTCGAAATGCGTCTTTCCGGGCAGGAAGCGGATATCGCTCCTGGCGTGCAGGCCGTCGAGGGTTTCCTTGAGCAGCTTCGCAGCGCCGTCGAGGTAGAACGTATCCGCCGTGCCCACGATCACGTGGATCTTGCCGTCAAGGTCCGGCTTCAGCGCCTGCCATTGCGTGCGCAGGCGCTGGGCGATGTCGTAATGCGCGCGCCAGTAGGCCGCCACGCCGGCATCCACGACACCCGTATCGCGGTTGAACATCGGTTCCGGCCGGCCATCCTTGCCGCGCGGCGAGAATACCCATTCGAAGGATGCCAACTGGCCGCCGTACGCACCGAGCACGCGCTCGAGCTTCGCGAAGGTTTCGAAGGTGGCGATGACCTTGCCCTTGTCACGGACGAGCGGGTTGTCGCTGCCGTCGGACTTGCGATAGGCGTTGGCGCCGGGCGCGTACAGGTCGATGCCCGTGAAATCACGGAAATCGCTGGGATCGGGCGAAGTAGACCAAGTGCCGCCGAAGATCTTCGGATATCGCGTCTGCAACCACAGCGTGGCCCACCCGCCGGACGAGTGGCCGTTGAGGAAGCGGCCGTTCGGCTTGGCGTCCATGCGATAGCGCCCTTCCAGCCACGGGATGAATTCCGTGGTCAGCGCCTGACCCCACGGGCCATTGTTCACTGAGTCGGCGAATTCGTGCGTGCCGGTAGGGCCGGACTCGTCGAGCAGCACCCAGATCATTGGCGGCATGTCTTTCGTCGACATGGCCATCCACAGGCTTGCGATGGTGCCAGCGTAGCGATCGAAGCCGCCCGTGAAACCGTGGGTGAGGTACACGGTGGGATAACGCGTCAAACCCTTGGGATCATAACCGGGTGGCGTGACGACCCACGCGCGGATCGACAACGGGCGGCCGGTGAAGGCCGTCAGCAGCGGGCTTTCCAGCATCTCGGCATGCGCGTGCTTGCGCGCCTCCGGCAGCGCATCGCGTACGGCTTGGGGCGCTTTCGGCGACAAGGCCCATGGGTCCTTCGCCGGCACCGTCTTGTTCAGCTTCAGCAGCGGGAGCGTGCCTCCAGGCGTCAGCTTCACCGCGGTGACGTCGCTCACGAAATCCCCTTCGTGGCGACCGTTGTAGTTGTAGTCGTGGCCGACGTCGAGCACGGCCTGGAAGAAATAATCGCCGGGAGGCAGCGAGGAAAAGCCCGCGGGGAAGGCCTCGCCGTCGGTGTCGAGGTCTACCGGCTGGCCAGGAGCGATCCAGCTGACTTCCCGCGCTGCCACCGACACGGCCTTCGGCTGGAACGGATTCGTGTCCACCGCTTCCGGCTTGCCGTCCTTCGATGCCGGCATCGCGAACAGGATCAGCCGCCCGGCCGCTCCTTTGTCACCGACACCGTCGAGCGAGACACGGACAATGCGGTGGGCCAGCGGCGCCTCGTCCGCATGGGCGGCGAATGCGCCGCCGCCAATAAGCGCGAGCGCGACCAGCGCACGAGCAGGCAGGTTCTTCATCGTTCGGATCCCTATTCAGCCGCGGGGCGCGGCATGGCAACGACCCCGATCCTGCCACGAGTCGAGGACGATGCGGAATGGACCAACAGTCACGCACGATCCGGACCCGGGCGGGAATTCATGTGGCCGTGACGGTGCGGATGGTTGTTTGTCGCGATGTCGACCACGCCCGAACAGCTAACTTTCGCCATCGTCATCAACGCGGGCTCCGGCCGTCGGGAAGTCAGCGCGGCGCGCGACGAGATTGCCGCCCTCCTCGACGCCGCGGGGCGACGGCATCGCTTCTTCCCCATTGACGGCGAGCGCGACATAAAGAGCGTAGTCCGTGAGGCCGCGGCGTACGCCCAGGCCAGCGGCGGGGCGCTTGTCGCCGCCGGTGGCGACGGCACGATCAATGGCGTGGCGGCCACGGCATGGAAGGAGGACCTCGCCATGGGCGTGCTGCCACAAGGCACGTTCAATTTCTTTGGCCGCACCCATGGCATTCCCGGCGACACGCGCGAAGCCACGAAGGCCCTGTCGCGTGCCACGACCTGCCAGAGGTGAGCGACGGCAAGCGCACGCGGTCGCTGCGAACCCCCACGCTCTTCGTTGGCAACAACGCGCTGCAACTCGAAAAGATCGGGTTGCCCGAAGCAGAGGATGTTGGACGAAACGATGGCATGCTGGCTGGCCTGGTACTGAAACCCATCGGCAGGCTCACCATGCTCGGCATCATCCTCCGCGGTGCGCTGGGCAAGCTCGGTGAAGCGGAAAACGCGATCAGCTTCGCCTTTCGCGAGATCACCATCGTGCCGAAGCGCCATCACCATGCCATCAAGGTGGCGGTAGACGGCGAAATCGCATGGCTCGACCCGCCCATCGTCTTCCGCGCGGCGCCGCGCCCCTTGCGCCTGCTGACGGATCGCGTGCGCGAGCCGGGGGAGGATCCGGGGTGAGTCTCGTCGTCCAGATCTCCGATCCCCATTTCGGAACCGAACGCGCGGAGGTAGTGTCTGCGCTCCACGCGTCCATCCTTGCGCTGCGGCCGGACCTCGTGATTCTTTCGGGCGACGTGACCCAGCGCGCGCGGCGCGCGCAGTTCGCCGCGGCACGTCGATTCGTGGACGGGTACGCCCGCCCTACCCTCGTCGTACCGGGCAACCACGATGTACCGCTCTTCAATCTTCTCGGGCGTCTTTTCGATCCTTTCGGGAATTACCGGCGAGTGTTCGGCGGCGACCTCGAACCGATGTTCGAGAGCGGCGAGCTTTTGGCGATCGGCGTGAATACCGTGCGGCCTTCCCGGCACACGATCGGCGAGGTGTCGGACGCACAGATCGAGCGCGTATCCGGCCGCTTACGGAAGGCAACCGATGCGCAGCTGCGCATCGTCGTCACACATCAACCGGTGCATGTGATCCGCGAGAGGGACATCGCGAACCTGCTCGTCAACCATGAGCGCGCCATCGCCGCCTGGGCAGCGTCCGGTGCCGACCTCGTGCTCGGCGGTCACATCCACCTGCCTTATGTGCGATCTCTCGACAACGGGAAACGCAAGCTCTTGCGACCCCTCTGGTCCGTGCAGGCGGGCACGGCGTTGTCAACGCGCATCCGCGAGGGGATCAGCAATTCGTTTCATGTGATCCGGCGCGAGCGAGCGGATGCCTGCGACGTGGAGCAGTGGAACTACGACGAAGCCGCGCGGCGGTTCGATGCCGGCGAGCGCACGTCGATTCCGCTCCGGCGCTGAGGGCTCTTGCATACAAGTTGTCGACGTAGGACGGGTCTACTATCTCCTGGTCTATCCAAGGGGCCCCGTCCATGAGCTACCCACCCGCACCAGGCCGTTCCGCCGTGGCCAACGCCGTTTATGGCCTCCTCAACCCCATTCCCTTCGGCTTCTTCGTCGCCGCGCTGATCTTCGACATCGTTTATGCGAAGACCGGCACGATCCTCTGGGCGAAAGGCGCCGCATGGCTGGTCACCATTGGCCTGCTGTTCGCCATCGTCCCGCGCCTGGTCAACCTGACCCAGGTATGGATCACCTCGCGCCGGATCAGCACGGGAGCGGACCATGTCGATTTCTGGCTGAACGTCGTCGCCATCGTCGCTGCGATCCTCAATGCCTTCGTCCACAGCCGCGATGCCTACGCGATCATGCCTGCGGGCGTGTGGCTTTCCGTCGTCACCGTGGCATTGATAGCCGCCGGCCACGTCATCATCGCCGTGCGCTACTCGACGGACCGGGAGATCCTCCATGGCTAAGACCATCTATCGCTGCGCACTCACCGTGGCCTGCTTGGCCCTGCTCGGCGCATGCAGCAAGGAAGGCTCGCAGAGCGCCATCGACCAGTCCGGCGGCGATCCATCCCTGCCCAAGGCGCGGAACTTCCTCGTGCCACCGATGCAGGTGCCCAGGTTCGTCGGCTGGAAACAGGGCGCCGCGCCCACCGTGGCGAGCGGGTTGAAGATCGAGAAGATCGCCAGCGACCTCAAGCACCCGCGCCAGCTGCTCACGCTGCCCAATGGCGACGTGCTGGTCGTCGAATCCAACGGTCCCGGCGAAGAGGCAGTCACCACGCCAAAGCAATTGATCGCCGGCATCGTGAAGAACCGGTCAGGAAAGGGTGCCAAGGGCGGCAACCAGATCACGCTGCTGCGCAAGACCGGCGCTGGCGAGTGGGAGAAGCACACTTATATCGAGCACCTGCATTCGCCGTTCGGCGTGCAGCTGATCGGCAATACACTCTACGTCGCCAATACCGGTGCGATCGTCACCTTTCCTTATACGGAAGGGGCGAATGAGATAAAGGTACCGGGTGTCGAGTTCACCGACCTTCCGTCGACGGTCAACCATCACTGGACGAAGGCCCTGCAGGCTAACGGGGATGGCACCAAGCTGTACGTGGGCGTGGGCTCGAACAGCAACATCACCGAGAACGGCATGGACGTGGAATACCGCCGCGCCGACGTGCTGGAAGTGGATGTCGCCAGCCGCGGCAGCCGCATCTATGCGTCGGGCATCCGCAACCCCACCGGCCTGCAATGGGACCCAACCACGAACAAGCTGTGGGCCATCGCGAACGAGCGCGACGAGATCGGCGCGGACCTGGTCCCCGACTACATGACCTCCGTGACCGAAGGTGCCTTCTACGGCTGGCCATACAGCTACTACGGCCAGCACGCGGACAGCCGGGTGATGCCGCAACGGCCGGATATGGTGCAGAAGGCGATCAGGCCCGATTACGCGCTGGGCTCTCACGTCGCGGCGCTCGGCTTCCTGCTGAGCCAGAGGAACGCCTTGCCGGCGAAGTTCCAGAACGGCGCCTTCGTCAGCGAGCACGGCAGTTGGGACCGCTCCCCCCTCAGCGGCTACGCGGTGGTCTTCATCCCGTTCCAGGATGGCAAGCCGGTGGGCAAGCCGGAGACGTTGGTCAGCGGGTTCTATTCGAAGGATGAGAAGGAGTTGTACGGCGCACCCGTGGGCGTCGTGTTCGACAAGGATGGCGCGCTGCTCATCGCCGACGATGTGGGCAATGCGGTGTGGCGGGTGTCGGCGGCTGCGCCCTGATCTTGTAGCAGCAGCATTGTGGGAGCCGCGCTACCAGGACCCGCTGGTGCCCGGCGCCCACGACTCCGTGACCCCACGGCTCGCCTTCTTCGCATCCCGTTCGGCCCACAGGCGCTTGCGTGCCTCGCGCTCCTCGGCCAGCAGGTCGGTCTTGCCGAAGGTGCTGACCTCGCGAGTGCGGAAGTACAG
>NZ_DASYDO010000055.1:0-52887 GCF_036499525.1 Luteibacter sp.
CGGCTTTGCCTGCATCCACGACGTTGGCCCACCCAGTCTCGTCGACATCGGGGAAGGATGCATTCGTTGGCGGCATGGAACCGCACTGAGACGGCGACAATCCTCTTGGAACCACCGCCACAAGGTCGAAGCGCTCCGATAGCGTACGCAACCACGTATCCACCGCGGTCCCGTCGTCCAGCGACCAAAGATAGGCCAAATCGGGAAGGACGCGGCGGGGATCCCTGCCAGGGCCGCCGAAGTTGAAGAAGATGGCGCCTTGACGATCCGGGCGTTTCCCTGCGTTGATCCGCACGAGTTCTACGCCGATGAGGCCCTTGCCGCTGCCCTGGTCATCGGCGATGGGTGCGAGCATGACACCGCACTCCAATCGTTTTTTCCAATAGGCAATCCATTTTTCGTCGACGTCCGATCCGGAGCATGTGCGCCAGGAGATCATTGACCATGTGGGTGCCGGCGCGGCTTTGACATCCAGACAAATCGGCACGACCAGCACTAGAAGGATTGCAGACAGTCTTGAAAGGGCATGTGCCATGGCGAGCTCCTTGGAAGGGAGCTACGTTAGTATCCGGAACGAGGCAACGAGAGCGGGCGACTGCGTCAGCCAGCGTAGGGTTTTGTGGCGACGCAGCAGGAGCATATCGACCTGCTGATGAAGCTGGTGCGGGACAGGTCCTGACACGACACAAAAGAAGAGGCCCGGCGTCAGCCGGGCCTCTTCGTATACGCAACAACCGCTGGATCGACCTTAGCCGCGCGAGGCCTTCTTGCGGTCGTTTTCGGTGAGATGCTTCTTGCGCATGCGGATTTCCCTCGGCGTCACTTCGACCAGCTCGTCGTCGTCGATGAAGTCCAGTGCCTGCTCCAGCGAGAACTTCGTCGCCGGGGTCAGCTGGATCGCGTCGTCCTTGCCCGATGCGCGCATGTTGGTCAGCGGCTTCGGCTTGATCGCGTTGACGGTAAGGTCGTTGTCCTTCGCGTGGATGCCGATCAGCTGGCCTTCGTACACCGAGTCACCCTCGGCGGCGAACAGCTTGCCGCGTTCCTGCAGGGGTCCGAGCGAATAGGCGGGGGTGGTGCCTGGAGCGTTCGCGATCATCACGCCGTTCTGGCGCTTGGCGATCGCTCCGGTTTCCATAGCGCCGTAGCTGTCGAACACATGGAACAGCAGGCCGCTACCCTGGGTGAGGGTCTTGAACTGGTTCTGGAAGCCGATGAGGCCACGCGCCGGAATCTTGTACTCGAGGCGCACGCGGCCCTTGCCGTCGGACACCATGTTCTTGAGCTGGCCCTTGCGGATGCCCAGGCGCTCCATGACCGGACCCTGGTGGACCTCTTCGAGATCGACGACCAGCTCCTCGATCGGCTCCATCTTCTGACCGTCGATTTCCTTGATGATGACTTCCGGACGCGACACGGCCAGTTCGTAGCCTTCGCGACGCATGTTCTCGATCAGCACCGAGAGGTGCAGTTCGCCGCGACCGGACACCAGGAACTTGTCGGCGTCGGAGCCGTCTTCCACGCGGAGGGCGACGTTATGCACCTTTTCGCGGTCGAGGCGCTCGCGCAACTGGCGGCTGGTGAGGAACTTGCCGCCGGACAGGTCCTTGTTGCCGACGAACGGCGAGTTGTTGACCTGGAAGGTCATGCTGATCATCGGCTCGTCGACGCTCAGCGCCGGCAGCGCTTCCGGTACGTCCAGCGAGGTGACGGTGTCGGAAATGGTCAGCTCGGTAATGCCCGAGATGGCGACGATGTCGCCCGCCTCGGCCGAATCCTGCTCGATGCGCTCGAGGCCGAGGAAACCGAGTACCTGGGCGACCTTGCCCTGGCGCTTCTTGCCTTCGCGGTCGATCACGGCGACCGGCATGCCCTTCTTCAGGGTGCCGCGCTGGATGCGGCCGATGCCGATGACGCCGACGAAGTTGTTGTAGTCGAGCTGGCTGATGCGCATCTGGAAGGCGCCTTCCGGATCGACGTCGGGCTTCGGCGCGTGCTGCATGATCGCTTCGTACAGCGGGGTCATGTCGCCTTCGCGGGCGTTCTCGTCGAGCGAGGCATAGCCGTTAAGGGCCGAGGCGTAGACGATCGGGAATTCCATCTGCTCGTCGTTGGCGCCGAGCTTTTCGAAGAGGTCCCACACCTGCTCGACAACCCACTCGGGGCGCGCGCCCGGACGGTCGATCTTGTTGACGACCACGATCGGCTTGAAGCCCATCGCGAACGCCTTCTGGGTCACGAAGCGGGTCTGCGGCATCGGGCCGTCCATCGCGTCGACGAGGATCAGCACGGTGTCGACCATCGACAGCACGCGCTCCACCTCACCGCCGAAGTCGGCGTGTCCCGGGGTGTCGACGATGTTGATGCGGTTCTTGACGTCCTTTTTCTTGTCTTCCCAGGTGATGGCCGTGTTCTTGGCCAGGATCGTGATGCCACGCTCCTTTTCCTGGTCGTTCGAATCCATCACGCGCTCTGCAAGCACGGTGCGCTCGTTGAGCGTGCCGGACTGCTTGAGGAGCTGATCGACGAGGGTGGTCTTGCCGTGGTCGACGTGAGCCACGATGGCGATATTGCGCAGGAATTCGATCGACATGCGTCATGCGCCGGCCTTCAGCCGGTGCACCTCATTGGTTTGGGAAGCCGCCGATTATAAAGGAAATTGGCGACTTTCGCATGACTGGGCGGGCCGCCTCCTTGCGCCGGTTGCCCGGCTCCCGCATCTTGCTGGTTTTCCCGGCGAAAGGCTCGATGCGCCCCATGGACAGCTCCGGCGAAGTACGCGTCACCACGCATCGCGACGGCGACGACCTGCTCAGCGCCGGCCTGGGCCTCCGCGGCCTCGCCGGTGCGCCGGCACCCTTCGTCCAGCCGGCCGCGCCCACGACCGCCGAGCTTCGCCGTCGCGCCGTCCAGAGCAGCTGGAAGGGCATTGCCGACCTCGGTCCGCTCGGCGGCTTCGGCACGCTGTATGGGCAGGTGCCCGATATACCGGGCCGGGAGTTCGCCGCCTTCGCGACGCTGGCTGGCGCCAGTGCGCCGCATCGCGTACTGGTCCAGGTGCCGGACGGCTTCGATCGCACGAAGCGCTGCCTCGTCGTCACGGCCTCCCCGGGCACGCGCGGGATCTATGGTTCCATCGCCCTCGCCGGGGCCTGGGGCCTGCCGCGCGGCTGTGCCGTAGCCTATACCGACAAGGCTGCGGGAAGCGGTTACTTCGATAGCTCGGACGGCAGCGGCGTCACGCTTGACGGCACACGTGCGAAGGCGGGCCAGGCCCCACTCGAGTTCGAGCCAAAAGGGGTGAGCGCCCAGGCCGGCATCGCCGTCAAGCATGCGCATTCCGGCGATCACCCCGAAGCGGATTGGGGTCGCCACGTCCTGCAGGCAGCCCGCTTCGGGCTTGCCATGCTCGACCAGGCCTTTCCCGACGAAGCTCCGTTCACGCCCGTCAACACGCGCATCATCGCCACCGGCCTGTCCAATGGCGGCGGCGCGGTGTTGCGCGCGGCCGGGGAGGACACGGACGGCATCCTCGCCGCCGTCGTGGCGCTCGCGCCGAACATCCACGTGGCCGGCCATGGCCGGCCGTTCTATGACTACGCCACGGAAGCCGCCTTGCTGTTGCCGGCCGCCCTGGCGGCGCCTGACTTCGACGGTCTCCCCTTCGCCCGCATCGCCAGCGCGCAACCTCCCGCCTGGGCCCTGCGCGGTGCTTCGTTGCGGGCCCACGGCAGGCTGGCCGGCGCCACTCCGGTCGCCCAGGCCGCGGAGGCTCTGGCGATGTTGCGGGCATCCGGGTGGCAGGACGATGCACTGGCGGCAGGGGCATCTTCCACGTCGCTGGACCTGTGGCGCACGGTGACGGTGGCCTACGCCTCCGCGTACCTGCGGCGCCTGGTGGGAGACATGCCCTGCGGCTTTTCCTATCGCCCGCAGCATACGGGGGGCCTGGCGGGGCCGGTCGATGCCATCGTCCGCGCCGCCTGGTGGGCTGACGGCTCCGGTTCGCCCCCTGGCGCGGGCATCCTGCTCGCCGGTGGGAGCGACCTGTCGATGGACCCGACCCTGCCCGGCAACCTTTGCCTGCGTGAGTTGTGGACGGGGCAGGGGACGGATGCGCAGCGTCTGCATGAGGCGGTGGATGCCACGGCGGCGACCTTGCCACGCGAAAACCTGCCGATCCTCGTGGTGCACGGCGCGCAGGACGGCCTGATTCCCATGGCCTTCACATCGAAACCATACGTGAAGTGGCTGCGCGCCTCCGGTCGGTCACCCGTATTCTGGAAGGTGCCTTACGCCCAGCACTTCGACGCCTTCCTGGCTTTCCCTGATTTCGGCGACCGCCATGCACCGCTCCTTCCCTTCGGCTATGCCTCCCTGGACCGGGCATGGGCTTACGTGACGGAAGGCCGCCCCCTGCCCGAGGACGCGGCGGTGCGCGACACGCAGCCGCGCGGGCCCGCCGCCTTCACGGCCACTGCCCTGGCCCTTCCGGCCGCCTGAGCCGCCGTCACGCTTTGTTGCTTGAAGTCCTGTGACAGGGGCGCCATCTTCGGTAGCCTTGCAGCCCCCGGGCCGGTTGCGACGAGCGAGCCGGCCTGCATTTCAACGTGTTACAGGAATCGCGATGACCATCAACGTCACCATGAAGACGAACAAGGGCGACATTCACCTGCGCCTGCACGACGAGAAGACCCCGATGACGGTGGCCAACTTCGTCAACCTGGCCAGGCGTGGCTATTACGACGGCTTGTCGTTCCATCGCGTCATCACCGACTTCATGGTCCAGGGCGGCTGTCCCGAGGGCTCTGGCCGGGGCGGCCCCGGTTACAAGTTCGGCGACGAATTCGACAGCAGCCTGAAGCACGACAAGCCGGGCGTCCTCTCCATGGCCAATGCCGGCCCGGGGACCAACGGTTCGCAGTTCTTCATCACCCACGGCCCAACGCCGTGGCTGGACGGCAAGCACAGCGTGTTCGGCGAAATCGTCGGCGCGGAAGACCAGAAGGTGATCGACGCCATTCGCCAGGAAGACACCATCGAGAAGGTGGAGGTTTCGGGCGACGTGGACGCGCTCCTCGAGAAGCAGGCTGACAACGTGGCGAAGTGGAACGAGACGCTGGACGCGCGCTAAAGCCCTTTGTAGGAGCGCGCCTGCGCGCGACATCTTTTAAGACTATCCCCGGAGCTGGCGCGTGAGCTTTCGGACCGGGGCGAAAACATGTCGCGCGCGAGGCGCGCTCCTACGCGCCCTTGGACAGAGCGGAGGGCTGCGGGGCCGTGTTAAAATGGCGGCCTTTGCCCCAGCCCCCGTCGAGGAAACGATGCCGCAGCTCGCCAAGCGTATCGGTCGTGCCAAGCCCAGCGCGATCATGGTCATTGCCGAGAAGGCCAGGCGCCTGAAGGCCGAAGGTCGCGACATCGTCAACTTCTCGATCGGCGTGCCTAATTTCCTTCCTGGCGAGCACGTCTATGCCGCCGCCCGCGAGGCCCTGGCGAGGGATTCCGGCCAGTACGGCAGCAACCGCGGTCCTGATGCGCTCATCGACGCCTTCCTCGCGCACATCGAGGCCCTGGGCCTCACCGGCTACACCCGCAAGAACATCACCACGGGCGTCGGCGCGAAGCAGGTGCTCTATAACCTGGCCGAGGCGCTGCTCGACGAAGGCGACGAAATCGCCTTCCCGGCGCCGTACTGGACCAGCTACCTCGATATCGCCGAGATAGTCGGCGCGAAGATCAACATCCTGCCGTGCCCGCCGGAGCAGCACTACAAGCTCACGCCGGCGCAGCTGGACGCCGCGCTGGCGCGCAAGCCGCGCGTGTTCCTGTTCAACAACCCGTCCAATCCCACGGGCATGGTCTATACGCGGGAGGAAGTTGCCGCGCTGGCCGACGTGATCGCCATGTATCCGGACACATGGGTCGTCACCGATGACATCTACAACACGATGGTGTTCGACGGCATGGGCTACCACAATTTCGTGCACGCCCGTCCGGAGCTGAAGGACCGCGTGATCTTCGTCGATTCGATTTCGAAGACCTACGGCATGCCGGGCTGGCGCGTGGGCTTCATCGCCGCGCCGGAATCCGTGGCCCTGGCCGTCACGACGCTTAACTCCAATCACATCACCAGCCTGCCGGAAGTGGTGAACGCCGCGGCCCTGGCCGCGCTGTCCGGTCCGCAGGACATTCCTACCGCGAAGCGCGCCGAATTCGCGGTAAAGCGCGACCGGGTGTACAACGCGCTGGTGTCCATCCCCGGCGTGGTCTGCCCGCGTCCGCAGGGTGCGTTCTACGCATTCCCCGATATTTCGGTGGCCTTCGGCAAGAAGCACAACGGCGTCGCGATCGATTCCGATGTCGACTTCTGCGCGGTGCTGCTCGAAGCCAAGGGCGTGGCCTGCGTGCCGGGTTCGGCCTTCGGCGAGCCGCGCGCGCTGCGCATTTCCTATTCCTGCCCGCACGAGGCGCTCGACAAGGGCATGGCCCGCATCGTCGAGTTCTTCGCCGAGCTCACCTGATCGTCAGTCCAAGCGACAATTGAGGAGTCGAAAGATGAAAGCACCCGTTCGCGTCGCCGTCACCGGCGCAGCCGGCCAGATCGGCTATGCCCTCCTGTTCCGTATCGCCGCCGGCGACATGCTCGGTCCCGACCAGCCGGTGATCCTGCACCTCCTCGAGATCACCCCGGCGCTTCCGGCGCTGCAGGGCGTGGTGATGGAGCTCAATGACTGCGCGTTTCCGACCCTCGCGGGCGTGGTCGCCACGGACGATGTGAACGTCGCCTTCAAGGATGTCGATTACGCACTGCTCGTCGGTGCGCGTCCGCGTGGCCCGGGCATGGAGCGCAAGGACCTGCTCGAGGCCAACGGCGCCATCTTCGGCCCGCAGGGCAAGGCGCTGAACGACTACGCCAAGCGCGACGTGCGCGTGCTGGTCGTCGGCAACCCGGCGAACACCAACGCGCTGATCGCCCAGCAGAATGCCCCGGACCTCGATCCGAAGTGCTTCACCGCCATGGTTCGCCTCGACCACAACCGTGCGCTGTCGCAGCTGGCCGAGAAGACCGGTGCCCACACCACCGAGATCAGGAAGCTCACCATCTGGGGCAACCACAGTTCCACCCAGTACCCGGACCTGCACGAAGCCTCGGTGAAGGGCAAGGCGGCACTGGAGCAGGTCGACCCGGCCTGGTACGCCGACACCTTCATCCCGACCGTGCAGCAGCGTGGCGCAGCCATCATCAAGGCCCGCGGCGCCTCGTCGGCCGCGTCGGCCGCGTCGGCCGCCATCGATCACATGCGCGACTGGGCGCTCGGCACGGCCGAGGGTGACTGGACCTCGATGGGTATTCCGTCCGACGGCTCGTACGGCATCGCGCCGGGCGTGATCTTCGGTTTCCCGGTGACGGTGAAGGACAGCAAGTACGCTATCGTGCAGGGCCTGAAGATCAACGGGTTCTCGCAGGCGCGCATCGACGCAACCGACAAGGAACTGCGCGAGGAACGCGCAGGCGTGGAGCACCTGTTCGCGAAGTGATCGCGGCAGGCTTCTGCAAATGAGGAGGCCGCGCTGCAAGGCGCGGCTTTTTTCTTTTTTATCACCTATGACCTTGCAACCTTCACGTCGCCATGGCCCACAGTCCTCGTCTTGTCATCTACGCCGCGCTGGCCGCCAACGTCGGCATGGCCGTGGCGAAATTCATCGCCGCGGCCCTAAGCGGCAGTTCGGCCATGCTGTCCGAGGGCGTGCATTCGCTGGTGGACAGCGTCAACGAGGTGCTCCTGCTGTACGGCCTGCGCCGCTCGCAGCGGCGGCCCGATCGGCAGAACCCGCTGGGTTACGGAAGGGAGCTGTATTTCTGGAGCTTCATCGTCGCCCTGCTGGTGCTGGCCCTCGGTGCGGGCTTTTCCCTCTACGAGGGCGTCAGCCACATCCTCACGCCGGAACCCCTGCGCGATCCGACGTTGAACTACATCGTGCTGGCCGTGGGCGTGCTGTTCGAGGGCACGTCGTGGTGGCTATCGCTGAAGAGCGTGCAGCGGAAGAAGGGAGCACTCGGCTATTTCGAAGCCTTCCGCAGTACCCGGGATCCGACCACCTTCACCGTGCTGTTCGAGGACACCGCCGCGTTACTGGGCCTTGCCATTGCCGCGCTGGGCATTTACCTGTCGCATGCCCTCGGCGATCCGCGCATCGACGGCTGGGCCTCGATCGGCATCGCGCTGGTGCTTGCGCTGGCGTCCGCGCTGCTGGCCCGTGAGAGCAAGGCCCTGCTCATCGGCGAACCTGCCACGCCGAACCTGCTGGCTAAGGTCTGCCGCATCGCCGGTCGCGTGAAAGGCGTGGAAGCGGTGAATGGCGTACTCACCTTGCAGGTGGGGCCCGACCACGTGCTGGTCGCCATCTCGGCAGCTTTCGACGATCGCCTGACGACGGTGGAGATCGAGGACGTCGTGCGCACCATCGAGGCGCGCACCAAGGAAGCTAGCCTGCCGATCGTGGCGCTTTTCATCAAGCCACAGACGCCCGAGCGATGGCGCGAGCGGATGCGCGAACTGGATGGCGATTGAGAACCTGTGTAGGAGCGCGCCCTGCGCGCGACATGTTTCCGCGCCAGTCCCCAGGCTGGCGCGCCAGCTCCGGGGAACGGCCTCAAAACATGTCGCGCGCAGGGCGCGCCCCTACATCATCCTCAGGAGTGCTCGCCTTCCTTCGGCGGCTTGCCGCGGCCTTCGATGTGGCCGCCGAAGCCCATGCGCATCGCGGACAGCAGGCGCTCGGCGTAGGTGTGGTCCTGACGCGAGCGGAAGCGGGCAAAGAGGGCGGAGGTGAGCACCTCGGCCGGCACGGCCTGCTCGATGGCGGCGTTGATCGTCCAGCGGCCTTCGCCTGAATCGTCCACGTAGCCGGAGTAGTTGTCGAGTTCCGGGCCCTTCGCCAGCGCGCTGGCGGTGAGGTCGAGCAGCCATGACGACACCACGCTGCCACGGCGCCACACCTCGGCGATGTCGGCCATGTCGAGCTGGTAGCGCTCGCGCTCGGGCAGGTGTGCGGCGTTGCGGTTCTTCAGGATGTCGAAGCCCTCCGCGAACGACTGCATCATGCCGTACTCGATCCCGTTGTGGATCATCTTGACGAAGTGGCCCGCACCCGCCGGACCGGCGTGCATATAGCCGTTCTCCACGCGTGCGTCACGGCCTTCGCGGCCCTCGGTACGCGGAATGTCGCCGGCACCCGGGGCCAGCGTCTTGAAGATGGGATCGAGGTAGTCGACGGTGGGCTTGTCGCCGCCGATCATCATGCAGTAGCCGCGCTCAAGGCCCCACACGCCGCCGGAGGTGCCGACATCGACATAGTGCTGGCCCTTCCCGGCGAGCGTTTCGGCACGGCGCGCGTCGTCCTTGTAGAACGTGTTGCCGCCGTCGATGACGATGTCGTCCTTGCCCAGCAGGTCGCTCACCTTCGCGATGGTGGTTTCGGTGATCTCGCCGGCCGGCAGCATGACCCACACCACGCGGGGGGAGGGCAGGGCCTTGACCAGTGCCTCGAGTGAGTCGACGGCCTGGCCGCCGTCCTTCGCCAGCGCATCGCGGGCCGTGGCGTTGTTGTCATAGACCACGGTCTCGTGACCATCCCTCATCAGCCGGCGGGCGATATTGCCGCCCATGCGGCCCAGTCCGATCAAACCGATTTTCATGCCTCGGGGTCCTCGATGTGTGCAAATGGGAAATATGCGGTTATCCGGGCCGTACGCAAGATATACATACGGATGCCGTCTGACCCAGGATAGGAACCTGACTTCCGGCATGGTGGAGTCCGGATTCGGTTGCCGGTTACGCTGGGGGGTCGCCCCACGAGTGTAGCCGATGAAAAACCTTGTCCGATTGTCGCTCGCTGCCGTCGCCCTCGCAGGTGCCTGTACTGCCATGGCCTCCCATTTCGATCCGCGCGAGACCTTCGCGCCGTTCACCTACCCTCAACCGGTAAACGCCTATCGCTCCGCGAGCGGCATGCCCGGCCCGATGTTCTGGCAGAATCGCGCCGATTATGAGCTGGCCGCGACGCTCGATCCCGTGAAGAACACGCTGAACGGCAAGGCCACCATTCGCTACACGAACAACAGCCCTGACGCGCTCGACGTGCTGTGGCTGCAGTTGGACGAGGATCGCTTCACCGCCGATGCGCGCGGCAATTTCACCTCGGGGAAGACGGAAAAGCGCCATACCGACGGCTACCGCATCGCCTCGGTCACGATCGACGGGAAGAAGGTCGACTACGTCGTCAGCGACACCCGCATGCAGGTGCGCCTGCCCCAGGCAGTGGCTGCGAAGGGCGGCAAGATTTCGCTGATCGTCGCCTATTCTTACGACCTGCCTGGCGACTTCGGTGGCCGGACCGGCTTCGCGCCCTCGAAGAACGGCACTATCTACGAGATGGCCCAGTGGTATCCGCGCATGTGCGTCTACGACGACCTGCGTGGCTGGGATACCGCGCCCTACCTCAACAGCGAGTTCTATCTCGAATACGGCGACATCGACTATGCCGTCACGGTACCGTCCGACATGATCGTTGCCGGGTCCGGCGAACTGGTGAACCCCGAGGACGTGCTGACCGCCACGCAGCGCGATCGGCTCGCCAAGGCACGCCAGAGCGACAGGACAGTCATGATCCGCACCGCCGCCGAGGTCACCGATCCGGCCAGCCGTCCCAGGCAGGGCGGCACGCTCACCTGGAAGTTCCGCATGAAGAACACGCGCGACGTGGCCTTCGGCGCCTCCACGGCATACGTGTGGGATGCCGCGCGGATCAACCTGCCGGAAGGCAAGACCGCCCTCGCGATGTCCGTGTATCCGGTGGAGAGCGTGGGCCAGGATCGCTGGAGCCGTTCGACCGAATACATGAAGGCGTCCGTCGAGCACTTCTCCACGAAGTGGTACCCGTATCCCTATCCCGTGGCGATCAACGAGGCGGGCACGGCGGCCAGCGGCATGGAGTATCCGGGCATCGTGTTCGATCCCATGAAGGCGCCGGCGAAGCCGCTGCACATGGTGACCGCGCATGAGATCGGCCACACCTGGTTCCCCATGATCGTAGGCAGCGACGAGCGTCGCAATGCGTGGATGGACGAAGGCTTCAACACCTTCATCGACGTGTACGAGGCCGACGCGTTCAACCATGGCGAGTTCGCGCCCAAGCGCGACGGCGAATACGCGCCCAAGGGCGGCAACCCGGTCGACGAGATCCTGCCTCTGCTGGCCGACAAGGACGCCCCGCCGCTGCTGATCGGCGCCGACATGATCAAGGAGAAGTACCGCCATCCGGCCACGTACTTCAAGGCCGCGCTGGGCCTGGTGCTGCTGCGCGAAGAAATCATCGGTCCCGAGCGCTTCGATCCCGCTTTCCGCAAGTACATCGCCACCTGGGCCTACAGGCACCCCTCGCCGTCGGACTTTTTCCGGCTGATGGAGAGCGAAGCGGGCGAGGACCTGTCCTGGTTCTGGCGCGGCTGGTTCGAACACAACTGGCAACTGGACATGTCGGTGGACAAGGTGGAAGGCACGATGGTTACCGTGTCCAACCTCGACCAGTTGGTGATGCCGGCGACGCTCCGGATCACCTTCGATGACAAATCCACGCGCGATATCCGCATCCCGGTAGAAACCTGGCAGCAGCACGAGAGCTTCGACGTGGACGTTCCCGGCAGCCGCAAGATCGTTCGCGCGGAAATCGATGCGGACCACAAGATTCCGGATCGGGATCGCGGCAATAATGGGTGGCCCCGCTGACGGAATGCTCCATGTCGACTCGCACCGCCGCCGTGTCCAATCTCTTCGCCATCGTCGTCGCGGCGGTGGCGTGGCCGAGCCTCGTCCTGCAGTACTGGCTCATCGTGTGGTCTGGTTCGCTGGGCGCGGTGACGGTGCGTTATTTCAGCTTCTTCACCATCCTTTCGAACCTGCTGGTCGCGCTCGTCGCCGCGTCCGCGGCGATGGGCGGTAACTGGACGCCCCTGCGAATCCTGCGCGTACCGCGGGTGCGGGGCCTTGCTGCGTTGTGCATTGCGGTGACGGGATTGGTCTACTTCGCGGTGCTGCGGTCGTCATGGCACCCATTGGGACCGCAGTTGATCGCAGACCGCTCGCTGCATTACGTGGTGCCGGTGCTGTACCTCGTATGGTGGTTCGCGCTGTTGCCGCACGGCACTCTTCGCTGGCGTGACGCATTGCGCTGGCTGTGGTTCCCGTTGCTGTTCGCACTCTGGACCTTCGTGAGGGGCGCCATCGTGGACGAATACCCGTACCCGTTCCTCGACGTGGGCCGGCTGGGCTACCCCGTGGCGTTACTCAACGCGGCGCTGGTCGCGGTGCTGTTCCTGGTCCTGGGCTTGGGCTTCGTCGCCCTGGACAAGGCGCTCGGCAGGCGACCCGCTGAATTGTAGGAGCGCGCCCTGCGCGCGACAGGTTTTCGCACCTGTTCCTGGGCTGGCGCGCCAGCTTCAAGTCATGGCCTCAAAACCTGTCGCGCGCAGGGCGCGCTCCTACGGGACTAGAATGGCGGAATGATCTTCCGCTGGTTCGAATCCCTCATCGACATCTTCCGCGAGGCGCCTGACCGGGCCCCCCCGAAGAGTGTCCTCCGCTTCTACACGTATTACCTCGGACAGGTCTGGAAGATCTTCGTGGCGACGCTCGTCGTCGGCCTGGCGGTGGCGCTGATCGAAGTGGCGCTGTTCGACTTCCTCGGCCGCATCGTGGACATGGCGCAGAAGACGCCGGCGGCCGTATTCTTCCAGGTACATTGGCGCACGCTGGCCTGGATGGCCTTCGTGGTCGTCCTGCTGCGCCCGCTGGCGATGGCCCTGCACGACCTGCTGGTGAACCAGGCGCTGAGCCCCGGCATGACCAACATGGTTCGCTGGCAGCACCACCGTTACGTACTGAAGCAGAGCCTGGCGTTCTTCCAGAACGATTTCGCCGGCCGCATCGCGAACCGCATCATGCAGACTGCTCCGTCGCTGCGCGAATCCGCGGTGCAGGTGGTGGATGCGCTGTGGTACGTGAGCGTATACGCCGGCACCTCGGTCTACCTGTTCGCGAAGGCCGATATCCGGCTGGCGCTGCCGCTGCTGGGGTGGATCCTCTGCTACATCGGCATGCTCCTGTTCTTCGTTCCGCGGGTGAAAGAGCGCTCGTGGCGCGCCTCCGAGGCGCGCTCTAAGCTGATGGGCCGCATCGTCGACGGTTATAGCAACGTCATCACGCTGAAACTGTTCGCGCATACGCATCGCGAAGAGGCCTACGCACAGGAAGCGATGCGCGAGCAGACCGACAAAGTGCGCTCGTCCAGCCGCATGGTCACGGGGATGGACGTGTCGATCACGTCGCTCAACGGCCTGCTGATTGCAGGCACCAGCTCCCTGGCACTGTGGCTGTGGGTACATGGGAAGGTGTCGACGGGGCAGGTGGCCCTCGCCGTGGGCCTGGTGATCCGTATCAACAACATGTCCGGCTGGATCATGTGGGTGGTCAACGGCATCTTCGAGAACGTGGGCACCGTGCAGGACGGCATCACCACGATCTCTCAGGAGCGCACGGTGCTGGATCGCGACGACGCCGTGCCGCTGCGGGTCACGCGCGGCGAGGTGCGTTTCGACGATGTCCACTTCCATTACGGGAAGGCCGGTGGCGTCATCGCCGGGCTGGACCTCATCGTTCGGCCGGGTGAGAAGATTGGCCTGGTCGGTCCCTCGGGCGCCGGCAAGACCACCCTGGTCAACGTAATGCTGCGCCTCTACGACCTCGAAGACGGCCGCATCAGCATCGACGGGCAGGACATCGCGAAGGTGACCCAGGAATCCCTGCGCTCGCATATCGGCGTGGTGACCCAGGACACCTCGCTGCTGCATCGCTCGATTCGCGACAACCTGCTGTACGGTCGCCCCGACGCCACCGAAGCCCAGATGCTGGCCGCGGTACGCCAGGCGCGCGCGGACGAGTTCATTCCCGGGCTTTCCGACGGGGAAGGGCGCACCGGTTTCGATGCGCATGCGGGCGAGCGCGGCGTGAAGCTGTCCGGCGGACAGCGGCAGCGCATCGCCATCGCGCGCGTGCTGCTGAAGGACGCGCCGATCCTGGTGCTGGACGAGGCCACCTCGGCACTGGATTCCGAGGCGGAAGCAGCGATCCAGGAAAGCCTTGAAATCCTCATGCGGGGCAAGACGGTGATCGCCATTGCCCACCGCCTGTCCACCATCGCAAAGATGGATCGGCTGGTGGTGATGGAGCGCGGCGCCATCGTGGAAACCGGTACGCATGCGGAACTGATCGCGCATGGCGGCTTGTATGCCCGCCTGTGGGCCCACCAGACCGGCGGTTTCGTAGGCGTCGAGTAACAGTATCGCCGACAGGGTCGGCCCCCCCGTTCCAGCGACAATAATGGTCAGCCACGAGTGAGGTTCGCATGTCGTCCGCCGCAGATACCCCGATCGATTCGCTCGCCCCGCCCGCGGAGCGCGACTGGCGCACCCTGGCGGAACTCGTGGCCCTGGGCGCGATTTGGGGTGGGTCCTTCCTCTTCATGCGCGTGGCGGCGAAGGACTTCGGTCCGTTCCCCATGGTCGCGACGCGCCTGGCGTTCGGCTCGGTCATCCTGCTGCCGCTGTTGTGGCGCGCGCGTTCGACCATCCGCTTTTCCCATCTGTGGAAGATGCTGGTGATGGGTGCCCTGAGCGCGGCCATCCCGTTCACTCTCTTCGCATGGGGGGCCGAACGCGCACCCGCTGGTATCGGTGCCATCGCCAACAGCATGACGGTGCTGTTCGCGGCCCTCGTCGCCTTCATCGGCTTCGGCGAGAAGATCGGTACGCGCAAGGCCATTGCCCTCGTGGCGGGTTTCGTTGGCGTGGTGATCCTGGCCAGTGGCCGCACGGCCGGCGAGAACGTCGCGCCTGCCGCCGTCGCCGGTGCCGCCGCGTCGTTCTGCTATGGCTTGGCCGCCAACCTCATCAAGAAGTACCTCGCCGATATTTCGCCCACGGCGGTGGCCGCCGGGTGCCTGCTCGGCGCGACCTTGCTGATGGCGCCGCTTGCGTGGATGACCTGGCCGGAGGCCCCCATCCCGACAAAGTCATGGGTTGCCGTCGTCGCGCTGGGCGTGCTCTCCACCGGCCTGGCCTATGCGTTCTATTTTCGCCTGATCCAGCGCATCGGCGCACCGCGCGCGGCTACCTCCACCTATCTGGTGCCCTTGTTCGGCGTGGCCTGGGCGTGGATGTTCCTCGGCGAGGCACTGACCCCGACGATGGGCCTCGCGGGCGTCGTCATCCTGGGCAGCGTCATCTTCAGCCAGAAACGCAAGGCCTGATCGATCCCTTTCGCCGGAGGTGCGGCATGGACTAGGCTCGGCTCTCTTCAGCTGCCGGGACCCTCCATGTCGCGCCTTCGCCATCTCCTCGCCTTCGGCGTTACCAGCTTCGTCTTCGCGCTCGTTGCGCAAGCGCAGCAGGCCAATACGCCGACTTCTCCCGCGGCGAACGAAACCGCCGTGCGTCCTGCCGCGCTCGCCGACTTCGACGCTTACGTGGATGCCACGCGCAAGCAGTTCGACGTGCCGGGCATCGGCGTGGCAATCGTGAAGGACGGCAAGACCGTGCTGGAGATGGGTTCCGGCGTGCGCAAGCTAGGCGAGCCGGCGAAGGTGGATGCGCATACGCAGTTCGCCATCGCGTCGAACACCAAGGCCTTCACCGCCGCGTCCCTCTCGATCCTCGCGGACGAGAAAAAGCTGGACATGAACGACCGCGTCGTCGACCGGCTGCCGTGGTTCCAGATGTCCGACCCCTATGTGACCCGCGAAATGCGCATCCGCGACCTGCTCGCGCACCGTAGCGGTCTCAGCCTGGGTGCGGGCGACCTGCTGTACTGGCCGGCCACGACCTATACGACGCAGGAGGTGGTGCAGCGCCTGCGCCATGTGCCATTGACCAACAGCTTCCGCGCCGAGTACGCGTACGACAACATCCTCTTCGCCGTGGCCGGCCTCGTCATCGAACAGGTTTCGGGCAAGCCCTGGGCGGACTTCGTGCGCGAACGCATCTTCACGCCGCTCGGCATGACCGAATCGCAGACCCATGCGCCCGACAGCATCGGTCCGGACGACGACATCGCCACTGGCCACGCGAAATTCGACTTCAAGGACCTGAAACCGGTGGCGCCGATGTCGTGGAACAACAACCAGGCCGCCGGCGGGATCTATTCGAGCGTGCATGACCTCTCGAAGTGGATGAACATGCAGCTGGCCGGCGGTACCTATACCGATGCCTCGGGCAAGGAACAGCGCCTCTTCAGCGAGAAGCGCCAGGCGGAAATGTGGTCGCTGATCACTCCCATCCGGATTTCAGAGCCCAGCGTGCCTGAACTCGAGGCCACGAAGCCAAACTTCTCCGGATACGGCGAAGGCTGGTTCGTGTCGGATTACCGCGGCCATAAGCTGGTGTGGCATACCGGCGGCTGGCCCGGCATGGTGTCGCGCGTGACCCTGGTTCCGGATCTCAAGCTCGGCATCGTGGTGCTGACCAACCAGGAATCCGGCTCGGCTTTCCAGGCGGTCACGTTCCGCGCGCTGGACGCCTTCATGGATGCGCCGAAGACCGACTGGAACGCGGCTTACGCGGCGAGCGGGAAGAAGTCGGAAGCCAACGCCGACGACAGCATGAAGAAGCACGAGGCCGCGCGCACGAAGGGTTCGAAGCCGTCGCTCCCGCTGGATGGCTACGCCGGCACCTACCGCGATCCCTGGTACGGCGACGTCAAGGTGACGAAGGAGGGCGGCAAGCTGGTGATGAGCTTCACGAAGACGGCGCAGCTCAGGGGCACGCTTGAGCCGTGGCAGCACGACACGTTCATCGCGCACTGGAAAGACCGCTCGCTCAACGGCGATGCCTTCGTGAACTTCGCGCTCGATCCAGACGGCAAGGTGCGCGAGGTGCGCATGGAACCGGTCTCGCCGTTGACGGACTTCAGCTTCGATTTCCAGGATCTGCGCCTGGTTCCGGTGAAGGACTGACGAGGTCGCCCAGGCCACCTGCCGACCGCAGCACCAGGTCCTGCGGTCGCAGCAGTGGAATATCGCCAGTACGCAGCCGCGCGATGATGTCGAAGAGAAGATCGCTCTTCACGCCTCCCACGTCGCGCGGGCTGCCCACGTAACAGATGGCCAGGAAGGTCATCGCCGCATGGTCGATGTTATCCAGCATCACCAGCGGCGCAGGTGTTTCCTGCACAGAGGCATGGGCATGCATCGCCTCGAGCATGTGGTTCCGCACGTCGACCGGATCGGTGTCCAGCGGCATCGGCAGCTTGAACAGCACGCGGCCCTGCGGATTGGCCATCGTCATGTTGCGCACGGGCTTCGTGATGAAGGAGGAGTTGGGCACGATGATGGTCGAGCGGTCGGCCACCTGGATTTCGGTGGCGCGCACGTTGATCCGGCGAATATCGCCCTCGGCGTCGTCCAGCACTACCCAGTCGCCCACCTTCACCGGCCGCTCCGCCAGCAGGATCAGGCCAGAAATGAAGTTCTGCACGATCGCCTGGAGGCCGAAGCCGATACCGACCGAGAGCGCGGAGGCGACCCAGGCCACGTTCTGCACTGACAGTCCCATCGCCAGCAGGGCGATGGCCACGACGATCACGATGCCGACATAGCCCAGGAGAGTGGTGAGCGAACTGCGCATCCCTGGATCGAGGTTGGTCCGCGGCAGGTACTGTTCGGACATCCAGTTCTTTATCACCCGCACGGCCAGAAGGCCGAGGAAGAAGAGGACGATCGAACTCAGGATCTGGCTGGGCTTCAGCTCGACGTTGTAGATCTTCAGCGACTGCAGCTTGCTGCCCAGCGCGACGATGTCCGAGGCACCGGCACCGAAGCCGGACATCACGGCGGTGAGCCCGAACAGGAACAGACCCAGGCGCACCACGCCGGAAAGCAGCACGCCCGCCTGGTCGAGCAGCTTCGGGTGCGTGCCGAACACTGCCTGCGCGCGCGCACTCATCGGGCCCTTTTCCGACAGCACGGTCTCGAACAGGTCGTCGACGAGGCGCATCGCGAGATACGTCGCGGCAATGACGATCGCCGTCCACACGACCTGGCCCGCCATGAAGGAGGCGAAGGCAATGAAGCCGGCGAGCAGTCCGATCCAGGACGCGACGATGGCGATCCACGCGGCCGCGATGAACAGGCTTGCCCAGATCGGCCGTGGTGGCGGCGGTGTGCCGTCCTCGCCGTAGTGGTGCGTGCGGCTCAGTCGCAGCAACGCCACCGCGCTGAGCGCCGTCAGCACGATCGCCTGCAGGCTGCTGGTGAGCACGGTGGCGGCCAGGCTGGTGCCGATCGTGCGATTCAATTCCTTCAGGAAATAGAAGAGCACCACCGCCAGCGAAATCAGCATGGGGAAGCGGCGCAGTGCCAGCGCTGTTTCGTCTGCGATGGCGGGCAGGCGCCAGGAAGGCCGCTTCGCCGAAAGTAGCGCACGGCCGAGCCCGGCCACGAAAGCACCGAAGAACACGATGCGCACGATGGCGCGCGCGATCTCGTCGGTCTCGTCGCTGAAAACGTCGTTCCAGTTAAGGCCAAGATAAAGCAGCTGCGTACCGAGGCCCGTGGTAAGCGTGGAAGTGAGCGCGATGCCGACGATCAACGCCGAACGACGGAGCCGCCCGGGCGGCATGCGATTGGCGGTGAGGCTGCGCACGCGCGATTCGATGTAGAAGCGCACGCCGGTCATGAGCAGGAGGCCAAGCAGGACGCAAATGATCAGCGCCGTGCGGTTGCCGGTGGACCAGCTGTTGGCGAGATCGCTCTTCACCGCACCGGCGAACGTCCGCAGGTTCGCCGAATCGCGCGGGAACGCCGCCGCCGGGTCGGACCAGAAGGGGCGCGAGAGCGGGGAGCTCGTGCGCTGCGAAATCGTTTCCTGGAAGCGCGTGCGGCGCAGGTCCGACAGCTGGTTGCCTGTTTGCTGGGCCTCCAGCGCGAGGCCGTCCGCCTGCTTGATCCGCGCATCGACGATGTCGAAGGCCTTCTGTGCCTCCTTACGGGTGGCGGCAAGCTCAGGGGCTTCCTTAACGCCGGCGGCCGGCGCGGGGCCGAGCTGGTCGAGCCGCGCCTTTGCGCCGTCCCGCTCCGGCTGCAGCGTGCCCGACACCTTTTGCGCGGCGCTCGCCACATCGATGGTCTTCCCGCGCAGGTCATCCACGTCCTGGTTGGATATCTTGTCGTCCTTCATCGCCTTCTCGATCTTGTCGAGTTGGCTGCGCATGTCGTCGATCTGCTGGGCGGGCGTGGCCTCGTCGGTCTGCGCCAGGGCGCCGCCGGAGCAGGCCAGGAGCAGGGCGATAAAGAAAATTCTCAGAATGTGCATGGGCGCATGTTCGAAGGTGCTGCCGATCAGGTCAAATGCCCGACCGATACGTTACCCTCGGTGAACGGCCTGCGGCCGCTCCATGCGGCAATGCAGCTTTGCCGGTGGGGGTGCCGTCGCTATCCTGCCGCCCCTTTCTCCACGCCTGGAAGCCTCGTATGCGCAAAAAGCTGGTCGCCGGTAACTGGAAGATGCACGGTTCCCGCGCCATGGCCGACGCCGTCGTCCGCGAGATCGTCGAGAACCTGCCCAACGGGGTGGACGTGCTGGTTTTCCCGCCGGACGTGTACCTGGGGGAATTAAGCGACCGCTACGGTGACCGCGGCCTCGGCTTTGGCGCGCAGGATCTTTCCGAGCACCACGTGCCGGGCGCTTACACGGGTGAAGTCTCTGGCGAGATGTTGCGCGACGTCGGCGCGAGCTGCGTCCTGGTGGGCCATTCCGAGCGCCGTCAGTACCAGCGGGAAAGCGACGAGCTGGTGGCGAAGAAATTCCAGGCCGCGCGCAAGGCCGGACTGCAGGCCATCCTCTGCGTCGGCGAGACCTTCGAGGAACATGAAGCGGGGCAGGCCGAGGAGGTCATCGGCCGCCAGCTGGGGGCCGTGCTCGACTGTTGCGGCATCGAGAGTTTCCTCACTGCCGTGGTCGCCTACGAGCCGGTCTGGGCCATCGGTACGGGGCTTACCGCCACCCCCGGGAAGGTACAGACGATTCATGCCGCCATCCGTAGCCAACTGGCAAAAAAGGATGCTAATATCTCGCTCCTGACCCGGGTGCTTTACGGCGGAAGCGTCAAGCCGGCCAATGCGGCCGAACTTTTCGCCCAGCCGGATGTAGACGGGGGACTTATCGGTGGCGCCTCCCTGGTGGCTTCCGATTTCCTGGATATATGCGCCGCGGCGCGTCGATAAACGCGACACGGCAAAACTAGAAGACATGTTCATTCTCTTCAGCGTTTTTTATATCCTGATCGCCGCGGCGATGATCGTGCTGATTCTTTTGCAGCGCGGTGCCGGTGCGGAGGCAGGTTCCGGTTTCGGTGGCGGTGCTTCCGCCACGGTGTTCGGTGCGCGCGGTTCGTCCAGCTTCATGACGCGCGCCACCGCGGTGCTCGCCGCCCTGTTTTTCCTGCTCAGCCTCGGCATGGGCATGTACCTCGGTCGCACGGGCAATCCCCAGCCGGCCGCGGATCTTGGCGTGATGTCGGGCGTTACCACGCCGGCCGCTCCCGCCAACAACGCTCCGGTAGCCCCGGCCGCGTCGGATGTGCCCCGCGCACCCGCCGCCACCGCTCCGGCAGCGAACAACGATGTTCCGGCCCCGAAGCAGGAAGCCACACAGGCTCCCGCGGAACCGGCCAAGAAGTAATCGCAACACGCAGTAAAAGTTATGCCCAGGTGGCGGAATTGGTAGACGCACTACCTTGAGGTGGTAGCGGCTTAGGTCGTGGGGGTTCGAGTCCCCCCTTGGGCACCAACGCAAGATCCGGACAACCTCAACCGGATTGCAAAGAAACCCGCGAAAGCGGGTTTTTTTGTATCTGATGAAAGCACGTGGCTCACGTCATCTGCAATTTTTTTGCAGATGGCGCTAACAGGTGCTAGATTTATCGGGACTTTTTCCACTTTTGCTGCGGAATTTCTGCATGTTGATCGAATTCTCCGTCGCCAATTTCCGTTCGTTCCGGGAACGCCAGACATTCCAGATGACGGCGGCTCCGCGCCTGGGGAAGAAGGAAAACGCTTTCAGCCCTGATGTCGCAGGCGAAAAGCTGCCCCAACTCTTGAAGGTGGGGGCGATTTACGGCGGGAACGCCTCCGGAAAGACGAACTTCATCAAGGCTCTGGGCGTAATTTTCAGGTTGGCAAAGCTCCGTCCGGATGCCAAGGCACGCAACCTGCCGGTGGAACCGTTTCGGTTCGACACATCGCTCGCGAACGAGCCCAGTACCTTCGAGGTGCATTTCCTAAGAGACGGCATACGCTACCAGTTCAACGTAGGCGCTACTCGCGAGCGCATCGTGCACGAAGCGCTGAGGGCATTCCCCCGCGGAAAGGAAACGTTGCTCTATACGCGGAACTACCTCCAGGCAGCCGACGAATACGTGTTCGGCGAGTCGTTCGAGGGAGAGGTGGGTGTTCGGGACGTCTGGCGACGCCTGACAGGGCCCCAGTCGTTGTTCATATCGCAAGCCGTAGCCAATAGCAGCGAAGACCTCCGCCAGCTACGTACTCCGCATTCATGGCTTTCTTCGGGCGCATTCGTTCTTGACGATGGCCCAAAGCAACTGGGTGTTCTTGCCGAGGTGCAAACAGACGATTCCTGGAGCGAGGACATGAGCGATTCCTGGAATGAAGGTATGAGTACCTATCTTCAGGATATCGATGTGCCTGTCACGAACATCCGCTGGGAGGCATCTGAATCGAAAAAGGGGAGGCGAGCCATCCTGACTCATCGCACGAGGCTCGGCGAAGCCGACTTCGAGCTGTCGGAGGAATCGAATGGCACGAGGAACCTGATCGGCTTCTGGACGCTGTGGAATGTCCTTATAGGAGCCGCGGGGAAATCCCCGGAAAAGTTCGGCCTGATCATCGTCGACGAACTCGATGCGAGCCTTCACCCTGAGATTGTCGAACACCTCGTGAGCAGGCACATTTCCTCGGATTCGACAACGCAGCTTATCTTCACCACGCACGACACGCACCTCATGAGCACTCGCTTGCTCAGGCGAGACCAGCTTTGGGTCGCAGACCGGAACAGTGACGGCGCCACGCGTCTGACTTCGATTCACTCCTACGAAGGACGTGAGGGCGAGGACGTCGAAAAGCGATATTTCGAAGGCCGCTATCGCGGCCTGCCTGTACGTAGACGAGGTTGATCGTGGCGCGAACAGGGAACTCGTTCAATCGTAGTAAGCCGAACCGTGCGCCGCGGCCGACTGTACTGATCATCTGCGAAGACACCAAGTCAAGCCGGAACTATCTCGAAGATGCAGCGATTCATTTCCGCGTGCATGCCAAAGTGGAAGTCACGCATTGCGGCAAGACCGATCCCAAAGGGATCGTCGAGGAGGCACTCCGCAGGCGATCGCGCTTCGACAAGGTGTTCTGCGTGGTCGATCGCGATACTCATCCTGGATGGGACGAGGCGATGCGCCTGGCGAAAGGACAGGAAGGCCTGGAAGTCATTTCTTCGTTTCCCTGCTTTGAGTTCTGGCTCATCCTTCACTTCAACGGCAACAGGAAGCCATACGCCGCAGAGGGCAATAAGTCGCCTGCTGACTGCTGTGTATCTGATCTGAAGAAGTGCGAATCGATGCAGGATTATGACAAAGGGAAGGTGGGAAGGATATTCCAGTCGCTTGTCGGTCGCCTCGACAATGCAACTAAGCGGTCGAAGGGAATTCTCGAGGACGCGAAAGCAACCAACGAATTCAACCCGAGCACAAGGCTGCACGAATTGATTCTCTTCTTCGACGCATTGGAGAACGGAATTGAATCCAAAGCTGCTATCAGGTTCGGACACATGACTTACGACATGGCCTCCGCAACCACGGCGGACGCCGGGGAAATAAGCGTGCTGCTGCAAGCGAATGCCCCGTCGCGGGGTGGTTCGTTGACCGGCGAATTCCCGGCCGGGAAGGTCGAGCAAATGATTCTTGGCGGGATGCCGGTTGTCATTGCGCGTCGCGAGGGTAGGGTCGTGGGTGTGCTGTTCAGCGCGGCCATCGATGCTCCGGCACCGCCATCAGTCCGGGCCATGCTCACCGCGTGGCCCGGTGGTCCGGAGTCCTATGTCTACGGCCCCGTCTGCATCGCCGGTACCGAGAGAGGGAGAGGCTTGCTCCCGCAACTTTATGCGGTGTTGCAGGAACAGCTTCCGAATCGCGACGCCATCCTCTTCATCCGGCGGGACAACGCCGCTTCCATTCGCGCCCACGAACGACTCGGCATGCGTGAAGTCGCGGGATTCATTCTCGATCGCATCGACTATGCCGTCTTCAGTAGCGGCACGGACTCGCAAGCCAGGCACGCAGATGTCGTACGATAGCTCCCGCTAATCGCCTGGGGGATGGATGTATGGAAGAGACACAGAATCCGGTAAACCGCCTGTTCGGCTTCGTGGTCGAGTTCGCCGAGCAGATGCTGGCGAAGAGCGGCGAATTCTTCCCGTTCGGCGGGTCGATTACCGAAGCCGGCGAGATTGCGGCGGCAGCCGGTACGCCGGACGGCCCGGGGAATCCGAACGCACAGGACGTGTACCGGCTGGTCGCGCAGGGGCTGGCGTCCAAGGCATCCGGCAGCGACATCGCCGCCGTGGCGCTCGTTGCCAACGTCCTCATTCCCGAGGAACTCGAGCCTGTCGTCGAGAGCGGTATCAGGGTTCACGTGGAGGCCCCCGGGTTCGCACGCATGGTTTACGTGCCTTACGAATTCGTTACCGGGGAGCACCAGCAGGTGCGCCTGCACGAACCTCTTGCGGTTGAAATAGATCCCGAGTTCTTCGTCTGACTTGCGATTCCGACTTTCATGCTTGCTACGCCGTCGATTCGGGCTACGAAGGCAGGCCGGGAAGAGGCGGGGCAGCCTCCTGCATCCCGTCGACCGACGTCGTCAGGCAGCGTAAGGCAATGCGCAGTTCCATGGAATTCGGACAGCCGCAGGACAGCAAGGCCTCTATCTTTTCGGCGGCGTCGGCGACCTTGAGGTGGTCGTGCTGCAGCGCGCAGCGGACCATGTGGTTCGCGCGAAGCTGGGCTTCGTCGTAGTCATGGTGCAGCAATGCCTGGAGCAGCCCGAGGGCCTCCAGGGAGATCTCCTGGGCTGCCGTGTCCTTGCACATTCCCGCCATAGTGCCGGACACGCGTCAGGATGCAATCCACCATCCGGCCTAAGAACGGATTAGCGGCTATCCTCGGGCGCCAGCCCTCCGTGCAAGGACAGAAGCATGACCATCGTCGCCACCGTGCTCACCATGCTGGTGATACTCATCCATGTGTACATCGTGCTGCTGGAGATGGTCCTCTGGCGCTCGCGCGGGCCGAGGGTCTTCGGCATAAGCGCCGACTTTGCCCGGGACAGCGCCGCGCTGGCCTCCAACCAGGGGCTCTACAACGCGTTCCTCGTCGTCGCCCTCGTTCTCGGCCTGGCGCTGCGTGAGCCCTTAGCCACGGCCTTCGTGTTCTACGGTCTCGGCTGCGTCGTGGTGGCCGGACTGTGGGGCGCGCTCACCGCCAGCCGGCGCATCCTCTATGTACAGGCGTTGCCGGCGGCCCTCGCGCTTGCGGCGCAGTGGATGGCACGATAGAAAAACGTGGGGAGCGTTCGGGTTTCCGGAGACTCCCGTCGCCCATAATGCGTTGAACTCAGGCGATGGAGCGGACATGCCCGATACGGACCTGCCCCTGGCGCATCCCGAAATCACGCCACCCCCGCGGGCCCATACGTTTGAACTGGGCCTTGCACTGGCCGGCGCCGTGTCCGGTGGCGCCTATGCCGCCGGTGTCCTGGATTTCCTCTACGAGGCGCTGGAACACTGGTACGACGCGAAGGCGCGCAAGCTGCCGGTGCCTACGCATGACGTTCTCCTTAGGGATATCTCCGGGGCATCGGCTGGCAGCATCAACGGCGTCATCTCGGCGGTGGCGCTGCCCTATGCGTTTCCCCACGTGCACATCGCGGACGTGGATACGCCGGCCAACCCGTTCTACGACGTGTGGGTCAAACAGGTCGACATCCGCGGTTTCCTCGGTACGGACGACCTCGTGGACAAGAACGTCCCGATCGCCTCCCTGCTCGACACCCGCCGCCTGGACGAGATAGCGGCCCAGGTCCTGCGCTTCGAGGGCCAGCCCTTGGCGCGGCCTTATGTCGCCAATCCGCTGAAGTTCGTCTTCACCGTGACGAACCTGCGCGGCGTGCCGTACGCGGTGCCGTTTGCGGGCAGAAGCGCGGATGCCGTGCACAGCATGGTCGCGCACGAGGATTACCTGCGCTTCGCGGTCGACACGGGGCAGGGACCTTACGACCGCGCCTGGCAGTATCCCGACGACCTCTACGTGCCCCATCCCAAGCAGCTGCCGGATCGCGCCTGGACGTCGCTGATGAACGCCGCGCTCGCGTCCTCCGCGTTCCCCGGTGGCCTGCGTTACCGCGAAGTGGAGCGGCGCTGGAGCGACTACATGCAGCGCAGCGTGGTGGTGCCCGACGAACACGGCATCTCCCGGGTCATTCCCATCGAGCCGCGACGCGATGCCTGGGATCGCCACGGGGCCACCTATCGCTTCGTCGGCGTGGACGGCGGGGCGATGGACAACGAACCGTTCGAACTTGCCCGTACCGAATTGGCGGGCACCCTCGGCCGGAACCCGCGCCGCGGCGACGAGGTGAACCGCATCGTGCTGATGGTGGATCCGTTCCCGGAACCGGACGACCTGGGCCCCGAGTTCGCGGCATCGATCAACATCGTGGAGGCGCTCACGGCACTCTTCTCTTCATGGAAGCAGCAGGCGCGGTTCAAGCCACGGGAAATCGCGCTGGCCATGGACGATGCCGTTTACAGCCGCTTCCTGATCGCTCCTACCCGGCCCTCGGCGGATGGAGCCACACGCTGGCTGGGCGGCCGCGCGATCGCGGCAGGGGCCCTCGGCGGTTTCTCGGGCTTTTTCGCCGAAGCCTACCGGCGCCACGACTTCCTGCTCGGCCGGCGCAATGCCCAGCGCTTCCTGGCCGAGCATTTCCTCGTTCCGGCGAACAACCCGATCGTCGCCGGCTGGGCCGCCGATCCGGTGCTGGCCGGTTACCTGCGCGAGCGCGACGGCGTGCTGCATGCGCCGGTCGTTCCCTTGGTGGGGCCTTGCGATCCTGGCCAGCGTGAAGACCGCCTGCCGGACTGGCCCAAGGGCGCTTTCGATCCGTCGAGCCTGGGCCCGGCCATAAAGAAGCGGTTGGATGCCCTGTATTCGGTCGCCACGGACCAGTGGAAGGACAAGATCCTCACCTGGCTCGCGTGGCATACCTATGCTCGCCGGAAACTGCTCGATTTCACCTCCCGGAAACTCCTCGAAGCATTGCGGAAACATGACCTCTGGTGAGTGAAAAGCGCTTAAATCGTGGCAAACGACACCGCCCTGTCGCATTCGTGAAGAGGGAAAAATTTCTTAGCCGAATTTGCTTAAGGTATATGGTCGCGGCGTAGAAACGGGAGTAGGTTGGTCGTCCGGGCCACTGATTGCGGGTTTTCGCATGAACATGACAGCCTCGCCGCGGGCAATCGTCTTCGAAGACCATTCCGGTTTAGCCTCCGCGCTGACCGACCTCCTCGCCGAGCGACTAGGCTACGACGTGGCGGCTTGTGCCGGCTGCATCGAGGAGGCCATCCGCGTGGCCCACGTTGAGCGTTGCGACGTGGCGGTGGTCGATCTCGACCTCCAGGGTGTCATGGCCTATCCCGCGCTGGACGAACTCAAGCGGCGCGGCATTCCGTACGTGTTGGCCACCGGCTCGCTGGCGGTCGACATTCCCCGTCGCTACCAGGCGCCGCTGGTGCGCAAGCCCTACAGCGCGCACCAGCTCGAAAGCGCCATCCGCGAAGCAAGCCTGTCACGCGCAGGCTGAGCGGACGCTCCGTCACCCTGGCGAAGGCTCGTCGAACATGCCGCGATCCTCGGGTCGGTTTCTGCCGCGCACGCGCAGGGTGTTATCCACGTCCCTGACCCCCACGGCGTCGACCGCGGCATCTTCCGCCAGGTGTTTCATGTAGCGTTCGGGCACGTCGCCGCTGAGCTGGACGACGCCTTGGGCTACCTGGACCTCGATAGTCGAGGCATCGATGGCATCGTGTTCGGTCAGCCGTTCGCAGATGTCTTCCCGGATACGCTCGTCACTGCGCTCGTAACCCTTCGGGCCGACGCCGCGCAGGCCGCCGGGATAGCCAGAGCCACTCCAGTCGCGTTTACCCTCGTCGCCACGCCCGAAGTCGCGATGGCCGGGCTGCGGTCCGTTGCCGCCATAACGGTGGTGGCCGCCGAACTCGCGGTGCCCGGGATAGCGGCGATCGCCTCGCTGGTCATCGCGCTGGCCTCCCCAGCCACCGCCGGCGAAGTCGTCACCGGGGCCGTAATCCCGGCCGCCTGCCATGTCGTGACCAGCGTCGTAGGGACGGCCGCCGAGGTCCCGATGGCCGTACGTACCGCCAAACTCGTCACCCGGGTAACGGGTGTCGTCGCGACGCGCACCTGGCCGGGTCCAGACGGGATCGTCGCCGGGATGACGTGTCTTGCCGTAGCGATCGTCGAAGCGGCTCATCGGATGCTCCCGCGGTGAAAGATGTGCCCAGTGTTCCCGCCGGGACATGCAATGTGTGTTGCCCGCGTGTCAACGTCATGGGAAAGTTCATGACGATGAGCCTTATTCCATGACCCGGTGTGGCCTGTTTGCCCGCGGCGCCGCGGGCCTTCTCGCGGGCGTGTTGTTGTTCGTCTCGGGTGCCTGGGGCGCATTCGCGCTGGCGTTCCGCTTCCCGGGGCCTCGCGCAGCGCGTCTTGCGGCTGCCGTGGCGTGGGTGGCCGGGTGCGGTGCCGCATGGATGGCATGGCTCGGCTGGAGCGCGGGGTGGGGCCCATCGGTCTTCGCCGTCGCCCATGCCGTGCTGCTGGCCTGGTGGGCGTCGATGCGCCCACGCAACGATCATGTGTGGGCCGACGACGTGGCCTGCCTGCTGCGCGGCGAGGTGCAGGGATCGTGCGCGGTGCTTCACAACGTGCGCGATTTCGACTGGCGCGGCGATGACGATTACGACGTGCGCTGGGAGACGCGGGAATACGACCTGGACAGCCTGGTGGGTGCGGACGCGATCCTGTCCTACTGGTCAGGCGAGGCGATCGCGCACGCAATGCTTTCCTTTGGATTCGACGACGGGCGGCATGTCGTGTTTTCCGTGGAGATCCGCCGCAAGTGCGGCGAGGCGTTTTCCGAGATCGGCGGCTTCTTCCGCCAGTTCGAGCTGGTGCTGATTGCCGCCGACGAGCGCGACATCGTGCGCGTGCGCACCAATGTGCGTGGCGAGGAAGCGTACCTCTTCCCGTTGCGGATGACGCGCGAAGCCATGCGTTCTCTCTTCGTTTCCTACGTGGAGGCGGCGAACGAGCTGGTACGCGTGCCGCGCTTCTACAACACGGTCACCTCGAACTGCACCACCATCGTCTACCGGATGGCGAAGCGCATCGACGGCGCGCTGCCATTCGACCTGCGGCTGCTGCTCACGGGATACCTGCCGGAGTACCTTCGCGATGCCGGTGCCCTGGACCGGCGCCTTGGCGTGGAGGAATGGCGGCGGTTGGGAAGAATCACGTCGCGGGCCCTGGCGAGCGGACCGGACGATGATTTCTCCGCCGCGATACGGCGCGGCGTGCCGCCCGCTCAATAGCCAGCGCTTCGAGGTAACCGCCGGGCCCAGGTAGATCATCGAGTATGGCTGTCAGGGCAGGCAAACGCATCGTTGAAATATGGGGAGCTCACTCTTTGCTCGCCCGTTTTTCACGCGAGCAGGTGATGATGTCAGCGATTACCTCAAGCGGAGTCCATACCATGAAGATCGGCATCATCGGCGCTGGAAACATCGGCCACACGCTCGCACGGCGCTTCCGGGAACTCGGCCACGACGTGCTCATCGCAAACTCGCGCGGCCCGGAAACACTCACCCACATCGAGCAGGAAACCGGCGCGGTCGCTGTCACGTCGCGTGAAGCCGCACGCGGCGCGGAGGTCGTGATCGTGACCATTCCCGAAGCGAACGTGGCGAAACTGCCGCGCGATCTGTTCGACGGTGTGCCGGAGGACACGGTGGTGGTTGACACGGGCAATTATTATCCGCAGCAACGCGACGGGCGAATCGGACCCATCGAGGACGGCGTGCCCGAAAGCCAATGGACATCCGACCAGCTTGGACGGCCGGTCATCAAAGCGTTCAACAACATTTACGCCGAGCACCTGGGAACGCTGGGCAAACCCTCTACCGCGGAAGAGAGGATCGCGTTGCCGGTGTCTGGCGACGACGAGAACGCAAAGGCGAAGGTATTGAAGCTCATCGACGAACTCGGTTTCGATGGCGTCGACGCAGGCTCGCTGTCCGATTCCTGGCGACAGCAGCCGGGCTCGCCCGTCTATGGGGCTGACCGCGACCAGGAAGGCGTGCGCCAGGGATTGCTCGACGCGCAGCGCGAGCGATCGCCGGAATGGCGCGCTACGGAGCATAGCCCGGGCACATTCGAGGCACCTCGCTGAAGCGCGGGCGTGATCCTTGCGTGAAGGAACGGCATAGGTGTTTTCCGTTGTGGGAACGTCAGGGAACGGATAATCTTGCGCCTCTGTTCGTGCAGCCGTCCCGCCCACTCCCCCTGGGATCGCCGGCCCTACGCCTTGCGAGGTTTCTCACCTTCTTCCATGGCCATGGTGATCTACGACATTCCCTTCCATCCCGATATGGCGGGCCTATGGCACGTGCAGATGAACGGCGTGCCCACGGAAAACTTCGAGACGCGCATCGCCGCCATCGCGTACGCGGTGCAGCAGTCGAAACTGCTCGGCCTGCAGAACGGTTTGCAGGTGCTGGTTTCGGTGGAGGGTGCCGATGGCATCTGGCGCGAGTTCGAATCGAACGCGAAGCGGCCCGTCAGCGGCCTGCAATAGCGCTGCACGTCGCGTTGATGCGCGATGCTTAGGATTGGGGTCGGATACGGAGGATCACCCCACTCATGACGCATCGAAAGATCGGTTACTTCGACGTGGAAGGCACGTGTTACGTCGCCAAGCCAGGCCACTGGCGTGGCAAATACGTCATCAGCGAAGACGGCGAGGAAGTCAGGGAGAAATTGTGCATTACGTTGCACGAGAACGAAGACGACGCCTGCGCGGAGGGTATGCGCCTGGGCGTGGAGGCGGCCCGCAAATTGATGCGTGAACGCGAAGGTTTCGACCCCGGCGAAGAGTAAGAGGGGACCGGTCCTTCTTGCATAGGGCGTGCCACGCGCCTGTGTTTTCAGGTGCCGCAATATATTCCGAATGGCCGATGGTGCGCTTCCTTTACACGGCGTAAGTTTTCCTTGCGTCCCTGTGAATGAAGCGTTCTTTTCCGGTCCATTCCCGGAGCCGCGAGTCCCAGCCCAACTCCCCTGAAGGCTTCGGAGACTTACCATGAAAACCTCGTCGCAGAAGGTGCTTCGGCGCCACGGCCTCGCTTTGTCCATCGCCGCCGCTCTCGCGTGCAGTGCCGCGGGCGCGCAGCAATCGCCGCAACCTCCGCCGCCGCCTCCACAGAGCGCGCAGGGTGGCCAGACCACTGAACTCGCCACCATCACCGTCACCGGTTCGGCCCTTCCGCGCATCGACGTGGAAACGCCGTCGCCCGTGACCACGATCACCGCGGAACAGATCCAGAAGAGCGGCCTGACCACGGTGTCCGATGTGGTTCGCGCGGTGTCCGCCGATAACAGTGGATCGATCCCGGCATCGTTCACCGCCGGCTTCGCGGCAGGGTCGTCCGGCGTTGCGTTACGCGGCCTCACCGTCAATTCCACCCTCGTGCTGATCGATGGGCGGCGCGCGGCGAGCTATCCGCTCACCGACGACGGCCAGCGTTCATTCGTCGACCTGAACACGATTCCATCCAATGCCATCGAGCGGATCGAAGTGCTGAAAGACGGCGCGTCGTCGCTGTACGGCGCGGACGCCATCGCCGGCGTGGTGAACATCATCCTTCGCCCGGGCTACCAGGGCACGGAATTCACGGCCGACATCGGTACCTCGCAACGCGGCGGCGGCACCACGAAGCGCGCCACGGTGCTGTTCGGTGGCGGCGACCTGGAGAAGGACGGCTGGAATGCTTACCTGAGCGCGGAATACCAGCGCGACGAGGAAATTCTCACCCGCCAGCGTGGCTATCCGTACAACACCGCCGACATTCGCCGCAGCGGCGGCAACAACCTGATAGGCGGCCAACCATCGCAGAATTCCGGTTCGATCTACGGCACGGTCACCCCGGGGACGCTGTCGAGGCCGGGCGACGTGACCTCAGGCGTGGCCGATCCGGACGGCGTCGCGCAACCGCTGGCGGCTTGCGGCCCGAAGTCCACACTGGTAACCGACGATCCTGCGAATCCCGGGAGTTATTGCGCGCAGAACTTCGCACGTTACACCGCGATCCAGCCGACCATGGACCGGCGTGGCCTGTATGGCCGTTTTACGCTGAAGGTGGGCGAACGGTCGAAGGCCTACATCGGCGCCAGCTACTACGAGGTAAAGACCACCTTCCCTGGTGGGCCGGCGCAGATCCAGGCAGGCACGCCGCGCAACACGAACTCCATCGCATTGCCGGCGACCTTGCCGGATGGTTCGCTCAATCCCAACAACCCGTTCGCGGCAAGCGGCCAGGCTGCACTGATCAACTTCGGTTTCCCCAGCGCGTTGGCCAGCGGCGGAAGCGACAACCACAACCTGCGCATCGTGGGTGGGTTCACCGGCTATTGGGGCGATTGGGGTTACGACACCGCGCTGGTGTTCAACCACTCGTCGCTGGATACCTGGCTGAACGGCTTTCTCGACTACAACAAGCTGATCGAGGTCGTCACCAACGGCACGTACAACTTCCTCGACCCGAGTGCCAACTCGCGTGAACTGCTTGGCGCGCTGTCGCCGCAGCTGAAGAAGACCTCCACCAGCGACCTGCAGCAGTTCGATTTCCGCGTCACGCGTCCGCTGGCCGACCTGGGTGGCGGCGCACTGGGTCTTGCCGCGGGCATCGACGTGCGCCATGAGGAGCAGGACGATCCGGACCTCAATCCGGGCCTGCGGGCACAGGGCCTCGGCATCGCGCACGTGAAGGGCGACCGCACGGTGTCCGGCGCTTACATGGAACTTGACGCGCCGTTCCTGGAGTCGCTCGAAGTAGACGTGTCGGGCCGGTACGACCACTACTCCGATTTCGGCAACAACTTCTCCCCGAAGATCGGCATCAAATGGAAGCCGATCGAGGAACTGGCCCTTCGTGGCACGTTCTCGAAAGGATTCCGCGCACCGAGCTTCGCGGAGAACGGCTCGAGCGAGGCGCAGGGCTTCGCCACGTACACGCCGCCCGAAGATTTCCAGGCCCTGCATAACAACAGCGGTTACGTGCAGCCCTATGGCCTCGCGTTCCTCACGCGGGCGAATCCGAACGTGAAGCCCGAGCGCTCCAAGAGCTGGACGTTCGGCGTGCTCTACCAGCCCACGCAGGACCTCAGTGCGTCGCTGGATTACTATCGGATCAAGAAGACGGGCGTGATTGCGCAGCAGAGCCCAAGTGCGGTGCTGGATGCATATTATGCGGGTGAGCCGTTGCCGGAGGCGTCGGCCATCGTGCCCGACGTGCCCGACCCCGCGGCGCCCGGCGCGCTGCCGAGGCCTTTGATCGTTTCGGCGCCTTACGTCAATCAGAACGCCCTGGAAACCAATGGCCTGGACCTCAACCTCAAGGCCGGTTTCGACTTCACCCCCAATGTGCGCTTCACCAGCGAGTTGAATCTAACGAAGATCATCAGCTGGAAGCTGACCCTGGAGGACGGCACCAAGCTCGAGTTCGTCGGCACGCATGGGCCTTATGGCCTTTCCTCGGGCGCGGGCACACCGCGTTACCGTGGGTCCTGGGCCAACAGCATCCAGTTCGGCAAGGCGACCATCACCGGTACGGTGTATTACACGAGCGCCATCAAGCTCACCGCGCCGGACATCGCGCCGGAGTGTTTCTCCACCAATACCGACACGGGCGCGAACGTGCCTGCCGACTGTCGGATGGCCTCGTTCACGGACTTCGACCTGACCGGGCGCTACGACCTCACGGAGAAGGTGGCGATCACCGGTTCCGTCATGAACGTGTTCGACAAGAAGGCGCCTTTCGATCCGCTGAACTACGCCGCGCTGAACTACAACCCGACCTATGCGCAGAACGGCGTAATCGGGCGGTTCTATACCCTTGGCGTAAGGGTGAAGCTGTAGGAAGCCTAGCGGTCCGCGGGCCGTGCCGCCGGTGCGCGCTCGCCGTCGTCGGGTACATCGCCGGCCGGCCCGCCGCGATGGATGGCACCGATCACGAAGATCGCCAACAGCGCGACGATCAGCGCGATAAGGGCGTAGTAACGCGAACGGTTCATCGGACGCTCCATGGGGACGAGACGAGTCTCGGGGGCGGCCGGTCAAGGGAATGGATGCCCGTTGTTACGGGTTCGTGCCGTCGAGCAGGTCCGCCACGGCTCCCACGAGCGCATGCAGCGAGAACGGCTTGCTGAGGATGGACGCCCTGGGCGGCAGGCGGGGCGCGTCGGCGAAGGCCTCCCAGGCATAGCCGGTGATGAACAATACGGGCAGGTCGGGTATGGCCTCGCGAGCGAACTGCGCCAGTTGCCTGCCGTCCATGCCAGGGAGGCCGATGTCCGTGACCAGGATGTCCGGCCGGGCGCCGGTGCGCAGGCGGCGAAGCACCTCGGCGCCTTCGGCGTGATCTTCCACCGCGTAGCCTGCTTCCTCGAGCACCTCGCGCGCCAGCGAGCGAAGCATGTGTTCGTCTTCCACGAGGAGGACGTGCCTGCCCGCGCCGTGGCACGAGTGGCGATCGATATGCGCGTGGGCCGCCGTTGCCTCGCCGGCGTGGCGCGGCAGCCAGAGGCTCACCGTGCTGCCCTTGCCGGGCACCGATTCGATGATCGCCCGGCCACCGGTCTGGCGGGCGAAGCCATCGACCATCGAAAGGCCGAGGCCTGTGCCCTGGCCGATCGATTTGGTGGTGAAGAACGGATCGAAGGCTTTCTCCGCCACCGAGCGCGACATGCCGGTGCCGGTGTCGGTCACCGAGATCACGACGTAGTCGGCCGCTCCCATGCCGATGTCCTGTGCCGATGCATTGTGTGTCGCAATGCATAGCGTACCGCCGCCAGGCATGGCATCGCGGGCGTTGATCGCCAGGTTGAGGATCGCGCTTTCCAGCTGGCTGGCATCCGAGAGCGTGCGCCAGAGGTCGTGCTGCATACGCAGTTCAAGCGACACCTGCTCGCCCAGCAGCGGGCGCAGCAACAGGTCCAGCCCACGCACGATGCCGTTTGCGTCCACGTCCGATAGCGACAAGGCCTGCTGGCGGGCATAGGCAAGCAGGCGATGGGTGAGGCCGGCTGCTCGGTTGACCGCGCCGTGCGCCGCATCCAGCATGCGCCGGGTGTTCTCCAGCCGGCCGTTCTGGATGCGTTCGCTTACGATCTCGATGGCGCCTCCGATGCCGCCAAGGATATTGTTGAAGTCGTGCGCGATGCCGCCGGTCAGCCGGCCCAGCGCCTCCAGCTTCTGCGCATGGCGTAGCTGGTCTTCCATGTCGCGCCGCCGCTGCACGTCGCGGCCCATGCCGTAGACGACCTCGCCGTCGGGCACGCAGGTCCAGGCGAACCAGCGATGGCTGCCGTCCTTGGCACGCAGGCGCACTTCCAGGTCCTCGACCACCTCGCCGTCCAGCAGTTGGGTCATGGCGTCGCGTGCGCGGTCGAGGTCGTCCGGGTGCACCAGATCGCCGAAGGCCATGCTGGTCAGTTCGCCGATTTCGTATCCCAGATCCCTCTGCCACGCCGGGTTGATGTTGCGATAGCGGCCGTCGCGTGCCATCACGATGTAGAGGTCGGGGGATACGGCCCAGATCTGGTCGCGTTCGCGCGTGCGTTCGTTGATCTCCCGCTCCAGTGAAGCGTTCAGTTCACGCAAGGTCATGGCCGAGCGCACGCCACGGGTGGTTTCGTTGGTAACCGCATACATCCCGATGACCTTGCCGCACTCGTCGCGAAGGGGTGTGAACGAGAAAGTCCACCACGTGCTTTCCACAAAACCGTGGCGGGTCATCGCCAGCGGCAGGTCGCGATGCATGCTGCCCCGGCCCGCCAGCGCCTGCGCCACGTGCCCGGCGATGTCGTCCCAGACGTCGGCCCAGAGCTCGTCGAAACGTTTCCCGATGGCGCCGGAGAGGCGCTTGCCGAGGATCGGGCGGTAAGGATCGTTGAAGAAGAAGACCTGGCCCGGCTCTGCCGAGATGAACATGGGCTGCGGCGAATCGAACATGGTGGCGAGCATGGCGCGGAGTCCCACCGGCCAGGCCTCTACCGGCCCCAAAGGGGACCGGTCCCACGCGACGGTGCGGATCTCGGCCGCCGTCGGCGAGTCCGCCGGCAGGAATGCGAAGGGATCGGGTAGGCGTTGGTTCGACATGTCCGGAGACCGATGGCTACATCCGGAATAATGCAACAGCCGCGAAGGCCGCGTCGTTGCGAAACGTACCGTGGCGTTGCTGTCACGCGCGATCCACGCCGTTCGATGGAACGTCGTCCACGCATCCACCCCGAGGAGGGACTGCATGAAAGACGACATCACGCCGCAACCCGGCAGACAGAAGGGCGGTATCGGTTACATACTGCTGTGGATCCTGGGCGTCCCCATTCCCATCCTGATCCTCATCGCGCTGGTGCGCGGCTGCACGTGAGGCAACGGGTCCTTCCGGCACCCTTGTTGAAAGGGCTCGTGGGCATCGCGTTCCGCGGAGGGTGCGGGAGCCGAAGGCTCCCGCACCGCGGTATCAATGATGACGATTGGTGTCGCGGGCGCGGTCCGACGCCTTGCCGACTTCACGTTGTGCCTTGCCGGCATTCTTTTCGATGTTGCCGGCCGCTTCCTTCGTCGGATTGCCGGTAATCTTGCCGGCCGCTTCCTTCATACTGCCCTTGACTTCGTGTTTCATGCCTTCGGTACGGTTCTTGTCCACGGTGTTTCCCTCGCTGCTGCTGCGCCTTTCGCAGTGCGACCTGTGTACTCCGGCCGTGGATTAGCGATGCGTGAAGCGTGCGTGCGTCGCGCTTCACTGTTCCGGAGGTGCTGACGCGGACACGACGCGCGCATCACATTTGTCCGCGCAGTCTCGTTTGTTGACGACACTGCCAGCTCCCGGAGGAACCCGAGTCATGCCTGAGAAGAAAACCACCGCCAGGGCACAAAAGGACAAGCGCGAAGGGAAGTCGGCCTCGACGCAGGCGGGGGAATATGTACGCGAGGAAATAGATCACGTTCGCGAAGGCAAGCATGGCGCACGTTCGGCCAGGCAGGCCATCGCCATAGGCCTGTCCAAGGCACGGCGTGCGGGCGTCAAGGCCAAACCGTCGAAGACCGCCAGCAAGGCCACGAAGAAGAAGGCGGCGCAGGATTCCCGCGCCGCCACTCGTAAGCGTTCGTCGGGAACGGCGGCGAAGAAGTCCACCACGCGCAAGCGCGCGTCGACGAAGAAATCCACGGCAAAGAAGGCCACGGCGAAAAAGTCGTCGGCCAGGTCGCGGGCGACTACAGCGGCCCTGAAGCGGGAAGGGCGCTCCGCGGCGTCGAAGCGGGCCCTGTCGGCCCAGGGACATAAGGCGGCGGCCAAGCGCAGCGCCTCCAGCCGCTCGGCCTCGGCGAAGAAGGCGGCACGTACGAAGGGGGCGGCGGGCCGTAAGACGGCCGCTAAGAAAGCGGCGAGGACAAGGTCGCGGAAAGCGTCCTGACAAAAGGAAGGCCCGCCGCGAGGCGGGCCTTCCGGTAGGGGGCCGAACGGTATTTAGATGGCGTCGCCGCTCAGGCGGCTGGCCACTTCGCCCAGCCAGTCGTAACCGTCCATCTCGCCGCCGAACAGGTCGAAGCTGCCGTTGTCGCTGGCGCCAGCGGCGAATTCGTAGGTCGAGATGCCGTAATCGTTGCGCAGTTCGTTCATGTGATGTCTCCCAGTCAGTACCGACCGGATGTCTCGATGCTCTGTCGCCGACGCCGCCGGTCTCTGGCGTGGCGAGAACCTTACGCTCCCTGGACGTTCCGAAGAAGTCGCGCGGGTGCACTGGTCCGTTTCGTTGGGTGAACAATCGGTTCGTTAGGCTTTCGTCACGCGGTTTTCAGGCCGAATTTCTGAACTAACGAGTTTCCTACGACCCCCTTCCTATGGGCGGCCCGAGGCTTTACAAGGGCTTCGCGGCATAAAAAGGTTCGACAGCGTTTGTAAGCAAAAGGTTCAAGGGAGAATCCTCATTGGAGCCGTCCCTCGTCTTCCTCGGACCCTTACCCGAGCCTTTCGTTCGCCGTCTTGGGCTTATCCGTTAACCCTAGTTTAACTCAAGGCCGTCCCCTTCGCTACCCAGGCCCTGTGAAACCGTTCACGAATGTCCATGGAAGCGGTCCCGACGCGCGCTGCCGAGCTAGAATTCAGGGTTACGCCGGCTACCGAAGCCGGACCGCCATCGAACAGAGGAACCCCACCCATGAAGTCTCGCGCCGCCGTCGCCTGGGAAGCAGGAAAGCCGCTGTCCATCGAGGAAATCGACGTCCAGGGCCCCAAGGCTGGCGAAGTCCTGGTCCGCATCGTTGCCACCGGCGTCTGCCATACGGACGCGTATACGTTGTCCGGCGATGATCCGGAAGGCGCTTTCCCGGTGATCCTCGGTCATGAGGGCGGCGGCATCGTCGAGGAAGTGGGCGAGGGCGTCACTTCGTTGAAGCCCGGCGACCATGTGATTCCTCTCTATACGCCCGAGTGTGGTGAGTGCAAGTTCTGCCGCTCGGGCAAGACCAACCTGTGCCAGAAGATCCGCGTCACCCAGGGCAAGGGGCTGATGCCGGACGGCACCTCGCGCTTTTCGCTGAACGGCAAGCCGCTGCTGCACTACATGGGCACCAGCACCTTCAGCGAATACACGGTGCTGCCGGAGATCTCTCTGGCGAAGATCAACAAGGACGCTCCGCTGGAGAAGGTCTGCCTGCTGGGCTGCGGCATCACCACGGGCATCGGTGCGGTGCTCAACACCGCCAAGGTGGAACCGGGCGCCACGGTGGCCGTGTTCGGGCTGGGCGGCATCGGCCTGTCGGTGGTCCAGGGTGCGGTGATGGCGAAAGCCGGGCGCATCGTGGTGATCGACAGGAATCCGTCCAAGTTCGCCATGGCGAAGATGCTTGGCGCCACGGATTGCGTGGATCCGCGCGACTACCCGGACACGCCGATCCAGCAGGTGATCGTCGACCTCACTGACGGTGGCGTCGATTATTCGTTCGAGTGCATCGGCAACGTGGACGTGATGCGCGCCGCGCTGGAGTGCTGTCACAAGGGCTGGGGCGAGTCGATCATCATCGGCGTGGCTGGTGCGGGGCAGGAGATCCACACACGGCCGTTCCAGCTGGTGACGGGCCGTGTCTGGCGCGGTTCCGCCTTCGGCGGCGTGAAGGGCCGCAGCCAGCTGCCGGGTTATGTGGAGCGCTACATGGGTGGCGAGATCAAGATCGATCCGATGATCACGTACACGATGGGCCTGGAAGACATCAACCGCGCCTTCGACCTCATGCACGAGGGCAAGTCCATCCGTTCCGTCATCATCTACTGAGGCCCCGTCCCATGGCATTCCAGGAATTTCGCCTCGAAGGCGACTATGTCGAACTCAACCTCCTGCTGAAGCTGGTGGGTATCGCCGGCAGCGGCGGCGAGGGCAAACGTATGGTCGCCGACGGCCGCGTCGCCGTCGACGGCGCGCAGGAACTGCGCAAGACCTACAAGGTACGCGCAGGCCAGGTGGTGACGATCGGCGATGAGGAAATCAGCGTCCTGCCCGAACTCGACTGACTTTTTTCCCGCGCCAACAAAAAACCCGGCACCGCGAGGCGCCGGGTTTTTTATTCGCACGCGAGGGATCACATGCCCGAGGTGGAGGATTTCGCCGGTTCGGACATGGAACCGTCCTTCTTCATCTTGTGTTTCTTGTGGGTCGACTTCATCGAGCCGTTCTCGTCGGATTTCATCGAGTCGTGGCCCATCGTGCCGTGGCTCATCGAGTCGCCGCTCTTCTTCATCGAGTCGTGGCTGGTGCTCGTCGGGGTAGCGGCGGTCGAGGCGGGGGTGGGAGCGGACTGCTGGGCGAGAGCGGCGCCGCTGACGGCCATGCAGCCGGCGAGCATGGCGACGATCAGTTTTGTATTGCGCATGACGAGTCTCCTGGAACGGGTGCGCCTGGGGAAGCATTGCGATGTTCGGCGCGAAGGCATCGCTCACCGGTAAGACCGGACCTGCAAAGGTTTGCTGAAGCTATTCCTTTTCTGGCTCGCGTGGTGATCGCAAAGCAACAAATCTTCGGCAACCGTTCAGGAGAAACACAGCGTCCGTTAAGTGATGGCATGGTCTACGTCATGGCTAGTGGAAGTCGCGGGACACGGATCCCATGGCCGGCAGCAGGTCGCTGAAATCGTGCAAGCGGGTCGCCACGAGATGGCGTACACCGTCGATGGCCTGCCATTGCCCATCCACGGCGAGCAAAACAGCATCCAGCAAGGCGTGGCGGCAGGCCTCGGCCACCTTGGGACGAACGATCACGTTGACCTGTCCGGTCTCGTCTTCCAGCGTGACGAAGGTGATGCCGCTGGCGGTCTGCGGGCGCTGGCGCACGGTAACGAGGCCGGCGTGGCGCAACCAGGCGCCGTTGCGTTCGCGATCGAGATCGCTGGCCCGCCGCACACGGCGGGCCAGCAGGTTTTTGCGAATGAGACGAAGCGGATGCGCGGTGAGCGAAAGCCCGTGGGTGGCGTAATCGGCGAAAACGTTTTCCGCCAGGGTGGGCGGTCGTAAGGTCGGGCGTGCTTCCGCGACGGCGTCGATGAGGGGCAGGCTGCGTTCGATGCCGGAGCTTTCCCAGCGTGCACGATGGCGATGCCCGCTGAGCACGCGCAGGGCACCGGCATCGGCCAGACGCTCGCGTTCGAACCGGGTGAGGTCCGCGCGGCGGGAGAGGTCGGCGAGGTCGCGGAAGGGCGCCGCGTCGCGCGCGGCGACGATGCGCTCGCCCAGGCCGGCGGACAGACCGTTCACCAGACGCAGCCCGAGACGAAGCGCATGCCTGCCGGGTTTCCCGTCGACGGGTTCCAGCGTGCAATCCCAGTGGCTGGACGTGACGTCCGGTGGCCGAACCTCCACGTGGTGTTTGCGCGCATCGGCGACGAGTTGCGCAGGTGCGTAGAAGCCCATGGGCTGGCTGTTGAGCAGGGCGCAGGTGAAGACTTCCGGGTGGTGGCATTTCATGTACGACGACGCATAGGCGATGAGCGCGAAGCCCGCCGCATGCGATTCCGGAAAGCCGTAACTGCCGAAGCCCTTGATCTGGTCGATGATCTGCTGGGTGAACTCCGGCGAATATTCGTTCCCCGCCATGTTCTCGCGGATCTTCGGTTCGAATTTTTCCACGCCGCCGCGGCGTTTCCATGCGGCCATGGAGCGACGAAGGTCGTCGGATTCGTCGGCGGTGAAGTTCGCCACCACCTGCAGGAGCGCCATGACCTGTTCCTGGAAGATAGGCACACCCAGTGTGCGTTCCAGCACGGGTTTCACGCCTTTTTCGTAGACGACTTTTTCCTTGTTCTGTCGCCGTTGCAGATAGGGATGGACCATGCCGCCCTGGATGGGTCCGGGGCGAACGATGGCTACCTGGATCACCAGGTCGTAATAGGTCTCGGGTCGAAGACGCGGCAGCATGGACATCTGCGCGCGGGATTCGATCTGGAACACGCCTATGGTGTCCGCTTCCTGGATCATGGCGTAAGTGGCGTCATCCTCCGCGGGAATATCGGCAAGTCGCCGGTAATCCGGGCCTCCTTGTGCGCGCAGCAGGTCGATCGCCTTGCGCATGCACGTGAGCATGCCCAGGGCGAGGCAATCGACCTTGAGCAGCTTCATGGTTTCCAGGTCGTCCTTGTCCCACTGGATGATGGTGCGATTGTCCATCGCGGCGTTCTCCACCGGCACGAGGTAGTGCAACGGCGTGTCGGAAATGACGAAGCCCCCGACGTGCTGCGAGAGATGGCGAGGCATGCCGACCAGCTCCTCCACCAGCAGGATGAGCTGGCGGATGGTGCGGCTGGTGACATCGAAGCCACGTTCGGCCAGGCGTTCGACGATGGACACGTCGCCATGGGCATGCGAATAGGCACGACTGAGCTGGTCGAGCTGGTCTTCGGAAAGACCAAGAGCGCGGCCGACGTCGCGCGCCGCGCTCTTGGAGCGGTAGCTGATCACCGTGGCGGCGAGGGCGGCGCGTTCGCGCCCGTACTTGTTGAACACGTACTGGAGGACTTCCTCGCGCCGCTCGTGCTCGAAGTCCACGTCGATGTCCGGCGGTTCGTTGCGTTCGATCGAAATGAAGCGCTCGAACAGCATCGAAACCTGGACGGGATTCACCTCGGTGATGCCGAGGCAGAAGCAGACCACGGAGTTGGCCGCCGAACCCCGGCCCTGGCAGAGGATCTGCTTCGAACGCGCGAAGCGGACGATATCTTCGACGGTGAGGAAGAAGGCTTCGTATTCCTTGCGCGCGATGAGCGCCAGTTCCTTTTCGATGCGCTCGACGATGAGCGGGGGCACTTTGTCCGGCCAGCGTGTGGCGGCGCCTTCGTAGGTCAGGCGTCGCAGGTAGGTGGCCGGGTCGAGTCCTGCGGGTACCAGTTCGCGTGGATAAACATAGTTGATCCTGCGGATGTCGAATCCGGTGCAGCGCGCGGCGATGGCGAGGGTTTCCTCCACGATGTCGCGCGGATGGATGCGGGCGATCGTTTCGCGTTTGCGCAGGTGGCGTTCCCCGTTGGGGAAGAGGGCATGCCCGGCTTCGGACAATGGCGTGTTGATGCGGATCGCGGTCATCACGTCCTGCAGGGCGCGGCGGCTCCGCACGTGCATATGGACGTCGCCCGCGGCCACGCAAGGCAGGCCGTAACGTTCGCCGAGCTGGCGTAGCGCGGCCAGCTCGGCGTCGTCGTGCTGGCCGCGATGCAACTCCACGGCAAGCCATGCGCGTCCCGGGAAATGCGTTGCTACCCAGCTGGCGCGCGCTTCGTGCGTCGCCGCTTCCGTGGCGGCGTAGGAGCCTGGCGCCCAGAGCAGGCAGAGGCCCGGGCCGAGCGCTTCGAGATCGCCGCGATGGAGTTCGTAATGTCCCTTGGGCGCGCGTCGTCGGCCAAGCGTTATCAGCCTGCAAAGCTCCGTGTATCCCACCTGGTTTTCGACGAGCAGGACCACGACGGTTCCGTCGGAAAGACGGAGCTCGCTACCCACGATCAGGGGCAATCCGGTCTCGATCGACGCCTCCAGCCCCCGCACGATGCCGGAAAGCGAACACTCGTCGGTGATGGCGAGCGCCGAGTAACCGATGGCACGCGCCCGTTCGAACAGTTCCCGCGCACTGGACGCGCCGCGCTGGAAGCTGAAGTCGCTGAGCGCATGAAGCTCGGCATAGCCGGGAACCTCGACGTCGCCGTCGTTGGCCGGTACCAGGCAGCTCGTATCAATCTGCTTCATCAGCGATGGGCAGACCTGTAGGGGCGCGCCTTGCGCGCGACATGTTTTGAGGCCGTGACCCGGAGCGGGCGCGTAAAGCCGGGAACTGGCGCGAAAGACTGTCGCGCGCAGGGCGCGCTCCTACAATGGCTTTTGCGTCTGGTTCTACGCATGTCAGGCGAACCAGCCATGCAGCATCCAGCCATCGAGGGTACCGGGAGGTAGGTAGGCCCAGGCTTGTTGCCCTTCCGTAGTGCGAACGATGTAGTAATCGCGGCGCGTGTCGCCGCCGTCCCACCAGCCGCTTTCGATGCGCTCGGGACCGGCGAGCACGGCAGCCGGTTCGGGCCGCATCGGTTGCGGTCGCGGCAGAAGCCACAGCGGCCGGCGACGGCGCGGTGGCGATACGGTGCCGGTGGGCTTGCCGTAGCGGGACGCGTATTCGGGCCGGTGATCGGCGACCAGCGTGATCTGGCGCAATGCCGCGTCGCCGAGGCGTGCGCGCAGGCGCTCGTCAAGCGTGGGCCAGTCCAGGCCGTCGCCGCGCACGGGTTCGAACAGGTCGCGCACGGGCGGCCGGAACACCGGCAGTTCGGCGGCGTCGAGTTCGATCGACCGCGCGGGAGCGGGCAGGGACGTGCGCTCCAGGCGCGTGCGCGCCAGTTCGAACAAGCGCTCGGCCTCGCGTTGCGGTGCGGCCATGGCGACGACGACAGACGTGGCCTCGCCGCGGGCATGTTCGAGGGTAAGGGTGAAGCGCTGCACACCCCCATCGCGCGCGGCAAGCTGGTTGGCAAGTGCTCGCGTGAGACGGCGTAGCGGGAAGAGCAGTGGCTGGTTGCCGTCCAGTTCGCCATCGAACTCGATCTTCTGCCGGAAGCTTGCCGGCGGCTGCCATGCCGGCAGCACGTCGGACGCATGGCCTTGCACGCGGTCGAGCCAGTTCACGCCCTCGCGCCCGATGCGCCGCGTCAGTTCGGGACGCGGCAGGCGCATCACTTCATCGAGGCGGCGGAAGCCCATCGCCTGCAGCGAGGTCACCGTGGCGGCAGGCAGCCCGCTCTGTTTCAGCGGCAAAGTGCCGAGCATGCGCCGCACGCCCTCATGCTCGGGCAACACCATGCCGTCGGCGCTAGCGGCGAACACCCAGGAAGCGGCGGCGAACGGCGTAGCTGCCAGCGTATGCGCATGACCCTGTCCGGTCAGGCCTTCGCGCAGCCGTCCGGCCAGCAGGGGCCATCCGTCGAACAAGCGCAGGCTGGCGCCGACTTCCATCAGGATCGCGTTGGGCGGCACGAGGCTCACGTGGCCACTGAACTGGTAACACCAGGCGGCCAGTTCGGCGAGCAGGCGCGCTTCCGCATCGGGATCGCGCGGGCGTACTTCGAGAGCGGGACACAAGGCGCGCGCAGCGGCCAGGCTTTGCCCGCGACGAACACCGAGGGATGAGGCCCCGGTGTTCGCCGCGGCGATCAGACGCTGGCGCGCCTTGTGGTCCAGCAGGGCGGAGGGGCCTGCCTCCGGTGTCGCGGCGAAGGCGGCGGAGAACGCCAGGCCGGGAAAACGGAGACAGGCCCAAAGCATGGCTGCGTAAGAATGGCGACGACGGTACGTTCGTCATGACGGCGTGCATGCGCTTCGTCATGACGGCTTCCATCAGGCCCGCATGCGCAGCAGCGGAGCGGTGGTGGTCAGCAGCCCCCGCGACTTGAGCACGTCCACGTAGGTGGCTTCGTCGCTGTTGCTGACCTTGAGGCGTAGTGCGGCCGGGCTGTTCTGCGCGGCCTGCGCGGCGGGACGGAAAATCATGGCGCAGGCGTCGCCGCTTTCGGCAGCCAGCTGCAGTCGGCGCAGGCTGCGGTAATCGATGTCGGGCAACCAGCCGACCACGGCGCCACAGCAACCCGAGCGCAGGCACTGCTCCATGCTCCATGCGGCCTCGGTGCTGCCGGCGTGGATTTCGTGCAGGAAGCGCAGGTCGACGCCGGCCGACGCGAGCGCGGGCGCATAAGGAAGATAGGGCGGGGCGACAAAGATCACCCGGCGGTGTTCCTGGGTAAGCGCGGCCAGTGCGGGCATCACCAGGTCCAGTTCGCCGAGGCCGTCGTGCTCGAACAGGATCTCGCTCAGCGCACCCTGCGGCCAGCCGCCGCCGGGAAGCTTCTCATCCAGCGAGGTCCAGCCCGTGGACAGCGCGCGCACGCGCGGCTGGCGATCGGCTGACCGACGCCAGATACCGGGATGGTCGAGCACCTGGGCAAGGGTCGGGGTGGCGATGGCGTTCATGGTCAGGTCCTGCGGATGATGCCGACGTAACGCCCTTCGATGGCGAACGCATGGCGACGAGGATCGACTTCGATGGGATCGAAGTCGGGATTTTCGGGTAGCAGCAGGAGGCGGTCGCGCTCGTGCTTCAGGCGCTTTACGGTGACTTCGTCGTCGAGGCGCGCCACGACGATCTGGCCGTCGCTAGCCGTGGCGGTCTTGTGCACGGCGAGCAGGTCGCCATCGAGGATGCCGGCGTCGCGCATGCTCATGCCCACCACGCGGAGGAGGTAATCGGCGCGCGGGCGGAACAACGCGGGATCGACCTCGAGTTGCGATTCGACGTTCTCTTCGGCAAGGATGGGCGACCCTGCGGCGACGCGGCCGATCAAGGGCAGGTCGTTCGCGGCAGCGATGCCGCGGTAACCGGTGTCGCCGGCCGGCAGGCGCAGGCCGCGATGCTGCGGCGAGCGTTCCAGTACACCCTTCTTCACCAGCGACTCCACGCAAGCCTGCGCGGAGCTGTGGCTGGAGAAGCCCATGGCCTCGGCGATCTCGCGCAACGTGGGAGGAAGTCCCTGGCTCTGCAAGTATTCCCGCAGGAAGGCGAGGGTCTTTAGCTGACGCTCTGTAAGGGAAGGTGTCGACATGTGTACATTTGTACAGGTGTCCGGAGGGCGGCGCAAGAGGCGAGGTGATTTGCACGTTGTTGCACGATTTCGTACAGTGATGCGCACTCTCTCCCCGCAAGGAAGCCCCATGCGTCCCGCACGAGCGACCCGCCTCATCTTCCTCCTCTCCGGCATCGGCATGGCCAGTTGGGCGCCGATAGTTCCCTACGCGAAGGCCAGGCTGGGCCTCGACGAGGGCACGCTCGGCCTGGTGCTGCTATGCATGGGTTGCGGTGCGGTGGTGGCGATGCCGCTGGCAGGTTTTCTCACCCATCGCTACGGAAACCGCGACGTGATCGGTGTCAGCGCCTTGCTCGTGTGCGTGGCTTTGCCCTTGCTGACGATCGCGCCGAACGCGTACTGGCTGGGCGCCGCACTGCTGTTCTTCGGCGCGTCGCTGGGTGTCGTGGATGTAGCCATGAACGCGCATGCGGTGGATGTCGAGACGCATGTCGGCAAGCCGATGATGTCGGGTTTCCATGGCCTCTTCAGCGTGGGTGGCCTGGTCGGTTCGGCAGGCATGGCCGCTTTGCTGAAAGCGGGTGCGCCCCTCACGGCTAGCGCGCTGGCCGTGTCGGGTGGCTTGCTGGCGATCGTGGCCACGCAGTGGCGGCACTTCATCGTCCGGCTGCACGATACGGGCGAAACGCATTCCATCTTCCGCCTGCCTTCCGCCGCCGTGCTCCTGCTCGGTTTCCTCTGTCTCGTGGTGTTCCTGGCCGAAGGCGCGATGCTGGACTGGAGCGCGGTTTTTTTGCGTTACTCACGCGGCTTCGATCCTTCGCTGGCTGGTCTGGGCTATGCGGCGTTCTCCATCGCCATGGCTTGCGGACGCCTCCTCGGCGATCGCATGACGGCCTCGGTGGGGCCGGTGACGATCGTGCGCGGCGGTGCCTTCCTCGCGGCGCTGGGTTTCTGCCTCGCCACCGCGCTGCCCTGGGGGCCCATGGCGCTGCTGGGCTTCGTTCTCGTCGGCATCGGCGCGTCCAACATCGTCCCAGTGCTGTTCAGTGCCGCCGGCCGCCAGCCCCATACTTCGCCGGGCATCGCCATCGCCACGGTGACGTCGCTGGGCTATGCGGGCATGCTCGCGGGGCCGGCGGCGATCGGTTTCGTGGCCCAGCAAAGCAGCCTTTCCATCGCCCTTGGCGGCGTGGCCGCCTTGCTGGTCGTCGTCTCCGCCTGCGCGTCCATCGCGCGGCGTTAACTGTTACAGGGGGAACCACCATGCACAGCAAGCGCGATGTCGTGATCTTCGATTTCGGCGGTGTCCTGATCGACTGGAACCCGCGTTACCTCTACCGCAAGCTGTTCGGCGACGACGAGGCGGCGATGGAAACGTTCCTTGCCGAAGTCACTACGCCGGAATGGAACCTGCAGCAGGACGCGGGACGCTCGTGGGACGAGGCCGTGCGCCTGCTCACGGCGGAACACCCCACCAAGGCGGAACTCATCGCGGCCTACCAGCACCGCTGGGAGGAGACGCTCGGTGGGCCCATCGACGACAGCCTGCACATCCTGCGCGAGCTGAAGGAAGCGGGGCATCCGCTTTACGGCCTCACCAACTGGTCGCAGGAAACCTTCCCGGTGGCGGTGGAGCGCTTCGACTTCCTCGCCCTGTTCGACGGCATCGTGGTGTCGGGCAAGGAGGGCATGGTGAAGCCCGATCCGAAGCTTTATGAAACCCTGCTCGAGCGTTACGACATCGATCCGTCGTGCGCCGTCTTCATCGACGACAACAAGGCAAACGTGGAAGCCGCGGAAGCCCTTTGCATCCATGGCATTCACTTCCATACGCCGGTTCAGTTGCGCGCCGAACTGGTGGAACTCGGATTCCTACCGCGATGAACGCGACGTTCGACACCACGCTGCCGCGCGAGCGACAGCAGCTGATCCTCGAGCGGCTGGGGCGCGACGGCAAGGTGGTGGCCACTGATCTCGCCCTGGAGTTCCGCATCTCGGAGGATTCCATCCGGCGCGATCTGCGCGACCTCGCTGCACGGGGATTGTGCCGGCGCGTGTACGGTGGTGCCTTGCTCATGCAGCATGTGGCGCCGCTGGACGAGCGTCATCGCGAGCGGGCGGAGTTGAAACGCACCCTCGCGCGCGTCGCCGCGGGGTTGGTCGGGGAAGGACAGATCGTGTTCATCGATGCCGGCTCGACCAATACCGCACTGGCCAAGGCGCTACCGGATCATCGCGGCCTCACGGTGGTGACCAATGCGCCGGACGTGGCGATGGCGGTGCTTGGTCGCCCCGGCTTCGAGGTGATCCTGCTTGGCGGCCGCGTGGATCCGCGGATCGGCGGCGCGATCGGTTCGCGCACGGTGCGCCAGGCGCAGGACATCCGCGCCGACCTGTGTTTTCCCGGGGTATGCGCTATCGATCCCGAACGTGGGTTGTGGACCTTCGACGAGGAGGAGACCGTGTTCAAGCAGGCCATCATCGAGGCCAGCGGGGAGACAGTGGCCATCGCCACGCCGGACAAGCTGGTGGCCTCGGCGACGCACCATACGGTGCCGGTGGCGGGTATCGCGCACCTGGTGGTGTCCACCGATACTGATCCGGCGATGCTGGCGCGCTATCGCGCGGCAGGTGTCACCGTACACATGTAGGAGCGCGCCCTGCGCGCGACATGTTTTAAGGCCGTGACATGGAGCTGGCGCGTGAACTCGCGGACAGAGGCGAAAAGATGTCGCGCGCAGGGCGCGCTCCTACAAAAAAACGGCGGGCCTTAGCTCGCCGTTTCCTGTATCAACCCGCCTTTTTCCTGGCCAGGCGCAACCACGTATCCACCACGGTATCCGGATTGAGCGACATCGATTCGATGCCCTGTTCCATCAGCCACTCGGCAAGGTCCGGATGGTCTGAGGGGCCCTGGCCGCAGATGCCCACGTACTTGCCCTTTTCCCGTGCCGTGCGGATCGCCATCGCGAGCAGCTTCTTGACCGCCGCGTCGCGCTCGTCGAACAGGTGGGCGACGATGCTCGAATCGCGGTCGAGGCCGAGGGTGAGCTGGGTGAGGTCGTTCGAACCGATCGAGAAGCCGTCGAAGATGTCGAGGAATTCGTCCGCCAGCAAGGCATTCGACGGCACTTCGCACATCATGATGACCTTCAGATCGTGCTCGCCCTGGACCAGGCCGTTCTTGCGCAATACGTCGACCACCTTGCGGCCTTCGTCCAGCGTGCGCACGAACGGGATCATCACCCAGACATTGGTGAGGCCCATCGTTTCGCGCACGTACTTCACGGCCTTGCACTCGAGCGCGAAGGATTCGGCGAAGTCCGGATCGACATAACGGCTGGCGCCGCGGTAGCCGATCATCGGGTTCTCTTCGTGCGGCTCGTAGCGCGAGCCGCCGAGCAGGCCGGCGTATTCGTTGGACTTGAAGTCGGACAGGCGCACGATCACCGGTTTCGGATACACCGAGGCGGCGATGGTCGCGATGCCTTCGCCGAGGCGGTCCACGTAGAACGAGACGGGATCCTTGTAACCGGCGATGCGCGTGTCGATGCGCGCCTTGGTCTCTGCGTCCTGCTTCGCGTATTCAAGCAGCGCCTTGGGATGCACGCCGATATGGCTGGCGATGATCATCTCGAGGCGGGCGAGGCCGATGCCGGCATTCGGCAGCATGCCGAAGTCGAACGCGCGCTCCGGGTTGGCCACGTTCATCATGATCTTGAGCGGTGCCTCGGGCATGGCACCCAGGTCGGCGGTGATGCGTTCGAACTTCAGGATGCCTTCGTAGATCGTACCCGTATCGCCCTCGGCGCAGGACACGGTGACGTCGGCACCGTCCGGAATGGTATCCAGCGCGTTACCGCAACCGACCACGGCCGGGACGCCGAGCTCGCGCGCGATGATCGCGGCATGGCAGGTACGGCCGCCCCGGTTGGTGACGATCGCCGCGGCACGCTTCATCACCGGCTCCCAATCGGGGTCGGTCATGTCGGCCACCAGCACGTCGCCGGGCTGCACCTTGTTCATGTCGGAAAGCGAGCGGATGACGCGGGCCTTGCCGGCACCGATCTTCTGGCCGATGGCGCGGCCTTCGGTGAGCACCTTGCCCTTTTCGCCAAGCTGGAAGCGCTCCAGCGTGGTGGCATGGGAACGGGACTTCACCGTTTCCGGACGCGCCTGCACGATGTACAGCTTGCCGGTGTGGCCGTCCTTCGCCCATTCGATGTCCATCGGGCGGCCATAGTGCTTTTCGATGACCAGGGCCTGGCGCGACAGCTCTTCCACGTCGGCATCGTCGATGCAGAAGCGATGACGGTCCTGCGCCGGGGTTTCCTCGATGCGCACACGTTCGCCCGGCTGGTCGGAATAGACCATGCGCTGCTGCTTCGCACCCAGGCTGCGGCGGAGCACCGCCGGCTTGCCGTCGCGCAGGGTGGGCTTGAACACGTAGAACTCGTCCGGATTCACGGCGCCCTGCACGACCATCTCGCCGAGGCCGTAGGAACCGGTGACGAACACCACGTCGCGGAAGCCGGATTCGGTGTCGAGGGTGAACAGCACGCCAGAGGCGCCGACGTCGGAGCGCACCATCAGCTGCACGCCGGCGGAGAGGAACACGTCCTCGTGCTTGAAGCCCTGGTGCACGCGGTAGGCGATGGCGCGGTCGTTGTACAGCGAGGCGAAGACTTCCTTCACCTTGTGCAGCACGTCGTCGATGCCCACCACGTTGAGGAAGGTTTCCTGCTGGCCCGCGAACGAGGCGTCGGGCAGGTCTTCCGCGGTGGCGGAGGAGCGCACGGCCACGGCGATGTCGGTGGCACCGGCGTCCTTGCAGAGCTTGATGTAGGCCTCGCGGATGGCCTGCTCGAGGTCGGCGGGCAGGGCGGTGTCGACGATCCAGCCACGGATCTCCTTGCCGCCGCGGGTCAGTTCGTCCACGTCGTCCACGTCGAGGATGGAAAGGCGCTCCGCGATGCGCTTCGCGAGGCCGCTCTTCTCGAGGTAGGCCTGAAAGGCGTCCGCCGTGGTGGCGAAGCCGCCGGGCACGGAGACATCCAATTTCGCCAGGTTGCCGATCATCTCGCCAAGGGAGGCATTCTTGCCGCCCACCTTGCCCAGGTCGGTCATGCGTAGCGCGTCGAGCCAAAGTACCAGGTCGCTCAAAGGGAAGTCCTCACATCGGTTCGTCGGATCGGCGGCGGGCCGCGCTTGAAAATCCGCTTATTGTCGTGGGGCAGTCGGCGCAGAAACAAGGCGCGACGCACCAACGTTCAGCGATCATGCGGGGTGGATTGTCATGGTGGCGTCTTGAGCTATGGTGGTTCCATGGACCACCGCAGGGAAAACGCCCGATGCGCCGCACCGTGTTCTTCATCTCCGATTCCACCGGTATCACGGCCGAAACCATCGGCAACAGCATGCTCGCCCAGTTCGAGGGGGTCCAGTTCGATACCCACCGGCTGCCCTTCATCGACAACCCCTCCAAGGCCGAGGCGGCCTGCCTGCGGATCAAGACCAAGTACGCCCAGGACGGCCAGCGCCCCATCGTGGTCAATACCATGACTTCCAGGAATCTTTGCGACATCGTCGCCGGCAGCGGGGCGCTGATGCTGGACGTGTTCGCCCCCTTCATCGAGCCGCTGGAGGCGGAACTGGGCGCGAAGCAGTCCGGTGCGGTGAACCGCTCCCATGGCCTGGTGGATTTCGAGCGTTACGAAGCCCGCATCGAGGCGACTAACTACGCGCTGGCCCACGACGATGGGCTGGACGTGGATTACAACCAGGCCGACGTGGTGCTGGTGGGCGTGTCCCGTTCGGGCAAGACCCCCACCTGCCTCTACATGGCCTTGCATTACGGGGTCTGCGCCGCCAATTACCCCCTCACGGACGACGACCTCGACAAGCTCGAATTGCCGATGCGCCTCCGCCCTTATCGAAGCCGGCTGTTCGGGCTCACCATCGATCCCGTCCGCCTGGCGCAGATCCGCGAGCAGCGCCGTCCCGGCAGCCGCTACGCCACGTTGAAACAATGCCGTTGGGAACTGGAGCAGGCCGACCGGCTGATGCGACGGGAGAACATACCGGTCCTCAACACCACGCATACGTCGATCGAGGAAATTTCAAGCAAGATCTTCGAATACCTCGGTATCGAGCGCCACATGTACTAGACGAGAACCTCACGGAGCAACGCCACACTCATGACTGCCGTCATCGAACGCCCAATCGCCCTCATTCCGGGACGCTTCGAGTTCCTGATGGGCCTGTACGCGGAGAACTACCACCGCCTGGCGCGGTTGTTCGCGCCGCAGCGGCTGGCACCGGGGCGATACGTTTCCGACGTGGACGACGGGCTGAAGGTGCTTCTGGACGTGCAGGAGAAGCACCCGTACACGCTCGAACTCGAGCTGACCTACGACTTCCTCGACGAGACCACGGGCCAGCGGTCGCCGTCCGCGCAGCTGCGCATGTATACCGATGCGCACGTGGCCGAGGCCATGCACTGCCATCCCGGACGCAAGCTGTGGCAGGTACTGGGCCCGTTCCCGCCCGCACACACCGTGCTCCAGCACCGCCTGCGCATGAACGGCTTCCTCAGCCGCTGGCTGGAATACCTGGCGGAGCAGGGGCATTCGATCGGCACCCTGGAGCGCCTCGACGGCGAAAAAGCGCCGTTGTAGGAGCGCGCCCTGCGCGCGACATCTTTTCGCCCCGATCGACAACCTTGCGCGCCAGCTCGGGGGTGACGGCCCCAAAACATGTCGCGCGCAAGGCGCGCTCCTACCACCGAAGCAGGTCAGGACCACCGAACGCAGGCCAGCACCAACCAAAGGCAGGTTGGTACCACCGAAGGTGGGCGAGCACGAATCCAAGGCAAAAAAAATCCGCCAGACGGCGGATTCTCTTTGGAAGTAATGGCGGAGCGGACGGGACTCGAACCCGCGACCTCCGGCGTGACAGGCCAGCATTCTAACCGACTGAACTACCGCTCCACACTACTTTCCAACTTCCAACAACAAACCAACTTCCTTAGTCCTTTACACTCTCCGGCGGACCGGAAAGTGGCGTCCCCACGGGGATTCGAACCCCGGTCGCCACCGTGAAAGGGTGATGTCCTAGGCCTCTAGACGATGGGGACGTACTAGAAGTTGGTGGAGCCAGCCGGGATCGAACCGGCGACCTCCTGCATGCCAT
>NZ_DASYDO010000056.1:0-21616 GCF_036499525.1 Luteibacter sp.
GAGCCTTCGGTGCCCACCCTCGCTGCTCAGACAGGTCCTCCGCGTTCGATAGGGAGGGCCGCTTGCGCGGCCCGTGTGCTCATATGGCCTCCGGCCGCTCTCTTGTGCGGAACTCGCCTCGAGGGTGGACACCGAAGACTCACCCCATTCCTGAGGCGAATTGTCCGGAGAGCCGCCACGGCCGACGACGGCAGCCACTGCTATCGGGATGTCGTCATCGCGTCGGGCGCCTGTGGCTCTCCGGCGTGTGCCGTGGCGGGGAAACCAGCGGCGAACGCTAAGGCGTCGTGCGGGACAGCAAGGGCACATATGTTTTAAAAAGGTCCCGGTGCTTTGCGTGGGAGCTGCTTCAGCGGCGATCCCGCACAGCGGACAAACCACGTTCGACTTTTTGTTTACCTCAGCACGCGTAAACGTTTACATTCCGGATTCGTCACGTCCCGGAAAAATGTATGAGCTTCTTGTTTCGCCTTTTGCCGTGCCTGGCGCTTGGCTCCAGTGTTTCCCTTGCCTTGGCGAACATTGCCATCGCAGCGCCGGCTGTCCAGGCTCCTGCGGCGCCGGTGGCGAACACGCAACTGGCATCGCCCCAGATCGAGCAGAAGGTGGATGCGCTGCTGGCCCGGATGACACTCTCCGAGAAGATCGGCCAGCTCGTGCAGTACGGGTCCGACGGTGGTGCCGAGCCTGCCGGGGACAACGCTGTCGCGGTCAATCCGGAAACGCGCACGCACGTCGACGTGCTGGCGTTGGCGCGCAAGGGCGAACTGGGTTCGATGCTCAACGTGGTGGGCGCCGCGAGGACGCGCCTTTTTCAGGAAGCGGCCCTGCATAGCCGCCTGGGCATTCCCCTCTTGTTCGGCGCCGACATCATCCACGGCTACCGCACCATCTATCCTGTGCCGCTGGGTCTGTCCGCGACGTGGGATCCGGTGCTGGTGGAAGACGTCTCACGGATGTCCGCGAAGGAAGCGACCACGGGCGGCGTGAAGTGGTTCTACTCGCCCATGGTCGACATCTCGCGCGATGCCCGCTGGGGCCGTTCGACGGAAGGTGCGGGCGAGGATGCCTATCTCGGCGCAGCCATGGCGCGCGCGTACATCCGCGGATACCAGGGCAAGGATCTTGCCGACCCGGAAAGCGTGGCGGCATCCGTGAAGCACTTCGCCGCTTACGGCGCTGCCGAGGCGGGGCGCGAATACAACACCACTGACATGTCGGACATCCGCCTGCGTCAGGTGTACCTGCCGCCGTATCGCGCGGCGGTGGAAGCCGGTGCCGTCACGATGATGAGCGCGTTCAACGCGCTCAACGGCGTGCCCGCCACCGCGAACAGTTATCTGATGACGGATATCCTGCGTAAGGAATGGGGGTTCAATGGCTTCGTGGTGAGCGACTTCACCGCCGTGATGGAACTGACCAACCACGGCGTCGCGCTGGATGCCGCCGACGCGACGCGCAAGGCGCTTCAGGCGGGCGTAGAAGTGGACATGATGAGCCATTACTACGACACGCAGATTCCGAGGCTGCTGGAAGAAGGCAAGCTGTCGATGGCCACCGTGGACGAGGCCGTGCGCCGCGTGCTGCGCGTGAAGTTCGCGCTGGGTCTGTTCGAGCATCCGTATGCGCGCGGCACCGAGGTGGCCCAGGCCGTGGATGCGAATCGTCCGCTCGCCCGACGTGCCGCCGAGGAATCCTTCGTGCTGTTGAAGAACGGCGATCAGGGCGGCGCGCCGGTGCTTCCACTCGATGGCCGGGTGAAGAAGCTGGCGCTGATCGGCCCGCTGGCCGATGCCGCCGGGGAAATGCAAGGTGCGTGGGGCGGTGCGCAGCACTTCCCGGACGTGGTCACGCTGCGTAGCGGCCTGGCGGCGCGCATGAAAGCGCAAGGCGGCGAGTTGCTCTACGCACAAGGCACCGATGTCGAGACGAATTCGGAAGCCGGCTTCGCCGGGGCGAAGAAGGCGGCCGCGGAGGCCGACATGGTGGTGATGGCGCTCGGCGAATCCTCGCGCATGAGCGGTGAAGCCGGCTCGCGCGCGTACCTGGACCTTCCGGGCAACCAGCAGAAGCTGCTGGAGCAGGTCGTCGCCACCGGGAAGCCCGTGGTACTGCTGGTGTTCTCCGGCCGGCCCCTGGCGCTCGGCTGGGCCGACCGGCACGTGCCGACGATCATGACGGTATGGTTTCCGGGTACGGAGGCTGGTAACGCGGTGGCCAGCGTACTGTTCGGCGACGTGGCGCCGAGCGGCAAGCTGACCATGAGCTTCCCGTATGCCGTGGGCCAGGAACCGCTCTACTACAACCAGTTCCCGACCGGCCGTCCGCCGGGCGATGCGGACCTCGGTAAGCCACCGGGTCGCGATACGTCGTTCATCTCCCGGTATATCGACGTGCCCAACGACGCGCTGTATCCCTTCGGCCACGGCTTGTCGTACACCACGTTTGGCTATTCGGACGTCCAGGTGTCGCGCACTCGTGTGCCGCTGCCGGAAGCGAACGACCCAAGCGCGAAGAACCTCGTCACTGTGACCGCCACGGTGAAGAACACCGGCAAGCGTCCCGGCACGGAGGTGGTGCAGCTTTACGTCCGCAACCTGGGTGCCAGTGTCGAGCAGCCCGTCCGTAGCCTGCAGGGCTTCCAGCGTGTGGCGCTGAAGCCCGGCGAATCCCGCCGCGTCACCTTCGAACTCGGCTTCCCTGAACTCTCGTTCTGGAACGCGAAGAGCGAGGAAGTGGTGGAGCCGACGCGATACATGGTATGGGTCGGCGGCAGCTCCAGGGCAGACCAGGAGGCGGCATTCGAGATCACGCCCTGAGCCTGGCTCGTCGCGGCCGCGTGCGTGGGTGCGACGGCTGCGTCCTGCCCAAGGTACGATTAGGCCATGTCGGAAAAGCCTCAGGATTTCATAGATCAGTACCAGGCCTGGGTTCGCCAGGGCCTGGAAACGTGGTCGCGCCAGTTCGACCCGAAGGCGCCACCTGCCGGGGGCACGCCGCCGGCGGACGTCGCGGGACGCCTGTTCGCCGGTCTCAGCGGCTACGGTGACTGGATGCGGTCCGTGCTGGGCGGCGAGGGTCCGGGTGCGGCGTTCGCTTCGGGCCTGCCGCCGTTCGGGCATGGGCCGGCTACGCAGCCCAATTTCGACGAATGGGCACGTGTCGCCAACGACATGCTTTCGATGCCCGCGTTCGGCCTTACCCGTGAACAACAGGAAGAACAGCAGGCGCTGCTGCGCGCCTGGATCGACTACCTGGGGCACTACCAGCGCTACCAGGCGTTGTTGCAGGGCGTGCACGAACGGGCGAACGCGGCACTGCGCGAGCAGGGAGCGCCGGCCGACGCGGAGTCGATGCGTTCGATCTACGATCGCTGGGTGAACCTCGCCGAGGAAAGCTACGCCGAGGCGGCCCTGTCGGAGGAGTTTCGCGAGGTGTACGCCTCGCTGGTGAACGCCCAGATGCGCCTGAAGCTGCTGCAGCGGCGGCAGGTGGAACGCGTGGCCGTGCAGGCGGGCATGCCGACGCGCAAGGAAGTCGACAGCCTCGGCGAGCGGCTGCAGGCTGCGCGCCGCGAGCTTCGCCATATGCAAGGTCTCGCCGCCGAAGTGGCGGCGTTGAAGGCCGAAGTCGCCGCGCTGCGCGGCGACAAGCCTGCTGCGAAGCCAAAGGGCCGCAAGCCGTGACCACGAACCCGTTCCAGATCGATCCGGAGCGCGCCCGTGCCGAGGTCGAAGCGTTCCGGCGCAAGCTCGAGTCCGGCTTCGAAACGTTGAAGAACGTGGGTCCGATCGAACTCGGCGCGACACCGCGCGAGGCCGTGTACACCGAAGACAAGCTCACGCTCTGGCATTTCAGGGGCGAGAAGGCACCGACGTCGAAAACGCCGCTGCTGATCTGCTACGCGCTGGTCAATACGCCGTGGATGATCGACCTGCAGGAAGATCGTTCGATGGTGCGCAACCTGCTTGAGCAGGGCGAGGACGTGTACCTCGTGGACTGGGGCTATCCCGACGGAGCGGACCGCTGGCTGACACTGGAAGACTATATCGACGGCTATCTCGACCGGTGCGTGGACGCCGTGCGCGAGCGGCACGGCGTCGAGTCGCTGAACCTGCTCGGCATCTGCCAGGGCGGCGTGTTCTCGCTGTGTTACGCCGCGCTGCATCCGGAAAAGGTGCGCAACCTCGTCACCATGGTGACGCCGGTGGACTTCCACACGCCCGACAACATGCTTTCGCACTGGGCGCGCAACGTGGACATCGACCTGTTCGTCGACACGATCGGCAACGTGCCGGCCGACGTGATGAATTTCGCATACCTCACGCTGAAGCCGCTGCGCCTGAACCAGCAGAAGTACATCGGGCTCGTCGATATCCTCGACAACCCAAAGGAAGTGGAGAACTTCCTGCGCATGGAAAAATGGATCTTCGATTCGCCCGATCAGGCCGGCGAGACCTTCCGCGAATTCGCCCGCGACTTTTTCCAGAAGAACCTGCTGATGAAGGGCGAGGCGTGCATCGGTAAGCAGCGCATCGACTTGCGGAAGATCACCCAGCCGGTGCTCAACATCTATGCGGAACAGGACCACCTCGTTCCTCCGGCCGCATCCGCGCCGCTGGGCGGGCTGGTCGGCAGCACGGATTACACCGCGCTGGCCTTCAAGGGCGGGCACATCGGCATCTACGTTTCCGGCCGCGCGCAGAAGCAGGTGCCGCCCGCGATCCATGCCTGGCTCGCCGACCGGTGACCGCCGCCTCGCCAAGGCCGTCATGACGCTGGTGCTAGCGACGCTGCTGGCCGTGCTGATCTTCGTGAATCAGCCCGACCGCGACATGCGATAATCCGCCGATGAACGCGAACGCCTCACACGACTCCATTCGCGCCGTGCAATGGCATGGCGACCGCCTGCGCCTGCTCGACCAGCGCCGTCTGCCGGCGGAGGAAACCTGGATCGATTGCGCCACGTCGGACGAGGTCACCCGCGCCATCCGCGATCTTGCCGTGCGCGGTGCGCCGGCCATCGGCATCGCCGCTGCCTGGGGCGTGGTGCTGGCCGCAAAGCGTGGGGAAGACCTGCCCTCGGCCATGGCCACATTGCGCGCCGCGCGCCCGACGGCGGTGAACCTCATGTGGGCCCTGGACCGGATGAACCGGCGCATCCTCGAAGGCGCCGATGCGGCCGCCCTCGAGCGCGAAGCGCAGGCAATCCAGGATGAAGACCTCGCCGCCAACCGGCACATGGGCGAACTCGGTGCGGCCCTGATCGAAGCGGGTTCGCACGTGTTGACCCACTGCAATACAGGGTCCCTCGCGACCGCCGGTTATGGCACCGCACTGGGCGTGATCCGTGCGGGCGTGGCCTCGGGACAGATCGAACAGGTCTACGCCGGCGAGACACGGCCCTGGCAGCAGGGTGCGCGCCTCACGATGTGGGAGCTGGTTCGCGACGGCATCCCGGCACGCCTCATCGCCGATTCCGCCGCTTCGCACCTGATGAAGGACGGCAAGGTCACCTGGGTCATCGTGGGTGCGGATCGCATTGCCGCGAACGGCGACACCGCGAACAAGATCGGTACCTACCAGCTTGCCATCGCCGCGCGCCACCACGGCGTGAAGTTCATGGTGGTGGCGCCGTCCACCACGGTGGACATGGCCACGGCGACGGGCGCGGATATCGAGATCGAATTGCGCGACGCCACCGAACTGCTGTCGGTCGCCGGCAAGCGCACGGTCATCGAGGGCGCCGACGCCTGGAATCCCGTATTCGATGTCACGCCCGCCGAACTCATCGACGCGATCGTTACCGAGCGTGGCGTGATCCTGAAACCCGACGAAGAGCAGATGCGGATTCTCTTTCCGTGACACGGCTGCGCCGGGAGATCGCCCTGTTCGCGATCGGGGGGACTATCGGCCTGGCCGTCGATGCCGGCATGGCGCAAGGTCTGGTGGGCCTGGCGGGCTGGAATGTCTACACAGCCCGTGTCGTATCCTTTCTGAGCGCGGCCACGGTGACCTGGTGGTGGAACCGCACACACACCTTTGCCCACCGCGATTCCGGTCGTGGGCGCCATGTGGAATGGCTGCACTGGATGGGCCTGATGGCCCTCGGCGCGGTCGTGAACAACGGTATTTACGTGCTCGCTTTCCAGGTGTTTCCGCAGCTTCGTCCCTGGCCTGCCATCGCGGTGGCGGCAGGGTCGGCGGCGGGCTCCGTGGCCAATTTCCTGCTGGCTCGCACGGTGCTTTTCCGTGATGTCCGGGGCTCTGTGTAACTCATTGAATTTGCGCTATTTTTAGCTGTCTTTTCCACGCCCCCTGTGCTACTATTGACGGGTTGAGTCGGCGGCGTCTCGCGAGTGCGGCACGCAAGACCGGCGGGGGTATTTCACGGACATCCAGGAAGCCGATTGATGGCAGAACTCGCCAAAGAAGTCATCCGCGTCAACATCGAAGACGAGATGCGCCAAAGCTATCTCGATTACGCCATGAGCGTGATCGTGGGTCGCGCGTTGCCCGATGTGCGCGATGGCCTGAAGCCGGTGCATCGGCGCGTACTGTTCGCGATGAACGAGCTGAGCAACGCCTGGAACAAACCGTACAAGAAATCGGCCCGCGTGGTCGGTGACGTCATCGGTAAATACCATCCGCACGGCGACGCCTCGGTCTACGACACCATCGTTCGCATGGCGCAGCCGTTCTCGCTGCGCTACATGCTGGTCGACGGCCAGGGCAACTTCGGCTCGGTGGACGGCGATAACGCGGCGGCGATGCGATACACCGAGGTGCGCATGGCGCGCCTCACCCACGAGCTGATGGCCGATATCGACAAGGAAACCGTCGACTTCGGGCCGAACTACGACGAAAGCGAACACGAGCCGCTGGTCCTCCCGACCCGCGTGCCGAACCTGCTCGTCAACGGTTCCGCCGGCATCGCGGTGGGCATGGCGACGAACATCCCGCCGCACAACATGACCGAGGTGATCAACGCCACGCTGGCCTTGATCGAGGAACCCTCGCTCGGCGTCGATGAGCTCATGACCCACATCCCGGGTCCTGACTTTCCGACCGCGGGCATCATCAACGGCTCATCCGGCATCGTCGAGGCCTATCGCACGGGCCGCGGCCGCATCCTCGTGCGTGCGCGCACCGAGATCGAAACGGAAGCCAACGGCCGCGAGACCATCCTCGTTCACGAGCTGCCTTACCAGGTGAACAAGGCGCGTCTGATCGAGAAGATCGCCGAGCTGGTCAAGGAAAAGAAGATCGAGGGCATCAGCGAGCTGCGCGACGAGTCCGACAAGGACGGCATGCGCGTGGTCATCGAAATCCGCCGCGATGCCATGGCCGACGTGGTGCTGAACAACCTGTTCCAGCAGACCCAGTTGCAGGTCACGTTCGGCATCAACATGGTGGCGCTGCTCGATGGCCAGCCGAAGCTGATGAACCTCAAGGACATCCTCGAGGCCTTCATCCGCCATCGCCGCGAGGTCGTCACCCGCCGCACGATCTTCGAACTGCGCAAGGCACGCCAGCGCGCCCACATCCTCGAAGGCCTCACCGTCGCGCTCGCCAACATCGACGAGATGATCGAGCTGATCCGCACGTCCGCGTCGGCAGCCGAGGCACGCGAGCGCATGGTTGCGCGGCGCTGGGAGCCGGGCATGGTGAAGACGCTGCTTGCTGCGAGTGGTGCCGCGTCATCGCGCCCGGAAGACATGGACCCTCGCGACGGCTTGCGCGAAGACGGCTACCAGCTGTCGGAAGCCCAGGCCACCGAGATCCTGCAGATGCGCCTGCATCGCCTCACCGGCCTGGAGCAGGAGAAGCTTTCCGACGAATACCGCGAGATCCTCGAAACGATCCGCGGCCTCATCGAGATCCTGGAGAACCCGAACCGCCTGCTGGAGGTCATCCGCGAGGAGCTGGAGCAGATCCGCACGGATTACGGCGACGCCCGTCGCACCGAGATCCAGCATTCGCAGGAAGACCTCAACGTTCTCGACCTGATCGCGCCGGAAGACGTCGTGGTCACGCTGTCGCACACCGGCTACATCAAGCGACAGCCGGCCAGCCTCTACCGCGCGCAGCGTCGTGGCGGCAAGGGCCGCTCGGCCTCGGCACTGAAGGACGAGGATGTCGTGCAGCTGCTGTGGGTGGTGAACACCCACGACACGCTGCTCACGTTCACCAGCACCGGCCGCGTGTACTGGCTCAAGGTCTACCAGATGCCGGAAGCGGGCCCGGGCGCGCGCGGCAAGCCTATCGTGAACCTGTTGCCGCTGGCCGAGGGCGAGAAGGTGCAGGCCCTGCTGCCGGTGCGTGATTACGATCCGAACTGCTTCGTGTTCTTCGCCACCCGCCATGGCACGGTGAAGAAAACACCGCTTCCCGAGTTCGCGTTCCAGCTGCAGAAGGGCAAGGCCGCCATCAACCTCGACGAGGGCGATGCGCTGGTCGACGTCGCCATGACCGACGGCGAGAGCGATGTCCTGTTGTTCGCTTCGAACGGCAAGTCGGTACGTTTCGACGAGAGCAGCGTGCGCTCGATGGGCCGTACCGCCACCGGCGTGCGCGGCATGCGGCTCGCCGAAGACGCGGAGGTGGTCTCGATGATCGTCGCCGCGGGCGATGGCGACATCCTCACCGCCACGGCGCGTGGTTATGGCAAGCGTACGGCGCTGGAAGAGTTCCCGAAGAAGGGTCGTGGCACGCAGGGCGTCATCGCCATCCAGTGCTCCGAGCGCAACGGCAACCTCGTCTCCGCCGCGCAGGTCACTGAAGCGCAGCAGCTGATGTTGATTTCGGACCAGGGCACGCTGGTGCGCACGCGCGTTTCCGAAGTGTCGCAGCTTAGCCGCAACACGCAGGGCGTCACGCTGATCAAGCTGCCCAAGGAAGAAACACTCATCGGCGTGGTTCGTCTTGAAGCCGAGGAAGAGTTGGAAGGCGAGGGTGAAACCCCGAACGGTGAAGCCGCTGCCGACATGCCGCCGATCGAAAGCGGCCCGGTTGGTAACGGCGATAGCCCTGAGCCCGAGGCGTAAAAAGAAAACCCCGCGGAAAACGCGGGGTTTTTCTTTGTAGGAGCGCGCCCTGCGCGCGACATCTTTTCGCCTCTGCCTCCAGGCTCACCCGCCAGCCTAAGGGCACGGCCTCAAAACATGTCGCGCGCAGGGCGCGCTCCTACACAGGCATCGCGCAGCGTCAGCCGTCGATGGCTTCCAACATCGCCTCTGCCGTCGACACGCGGAATTCGCCCGGCGCCTCGACGTGCACGATCTTCACCACGCCATCTTCCGCATAAAGAGCGAAGCGCTTCGCGCGAATGCCCATGCCATTCTTCGTGCCGTCGAGTTCGAGGCCGAGCGCCTGGGAGAAGGTGGCGTTGCCATCGGCCAGCATCAGCAGATCGTCCGGCACACCCTGCGAATCGCCCCAGGCGTGCATCACGAAAGCATCGTTCACCGACATGCAGGCCACCTTGATCCCGCGCTCGCGAAAATCCTCCATGTGCTGCATGTAGCCCGGCAGGTGCTTGTTGGAGCAGGTGGGCGTAAACGCGCCCGGCACGGCGAACAGCACGACCCTGCCCCGACCCAGTACCTCGGTGCTGGTCACTGTCTTGATGCCATCGTCGAAGACGGCAAGGGTTGCTTCCGGTAGGGTGTCACCAACGGCGATGGTCATGGGGAATGCCTTGTGGGAAGGAAAACCCGAGTGTACGTGAAGGCCCGGACCTGAAGCGACGGCAACATCAGAAGGCGCCCACTTGAATCGCGGCGGCGCGCTCATATGTTTGTTCCCAGACGGCCACGGGGGCCGGAAACTTCTTGGGAGTCAGACAGATGAACCATCTTCGTCAGGTTTCGTTTCGCCGTGCGCCGATGTTTGGCGGCGATGTCAACCGCGTCTTCGAGCACTTCTTCGGTAGCGATACCCCCGCACCGGCCACCAGCGCCGAGAGTGCCTGGGCGCCGCGGGTGGACATCCGTGAGGAAGCCGGCCGTTTCCTGATCCTGGCCGACGTGCCGGGCGTCAACCTGGCCGATATCGAGATCCAGATGGACAAGAACGTGCTCAGCATCACGGGCGAGCGCAAGGCGTTCACCAGCGAGGCCGAGGGCACGTTCAGCCGCGTAGAGCGCGTGGCCGGTGCGTTCAAGCGCAGCTTCACGCTGCCCGAGAGTGCCGATGCCGACGGCGTCACCGCTTCGGGAGGCCATGGCGTGCTCGAAATCGCCATTCCGAAGAAGGCCGAGAGCACGCCACGTCGCATTGCTATTAACGCCGCGGGCTAAAACAGCCTAAGCTTGCAGGTCTGGCCCGCGGTGGACGTGTCCACCGCGGGCGTTTCATTTGGATTTTCGACACAAGCCCGGGAGAGCCTGTGGAGTTCAAGGACTACTACGAGACATTGGGAGTCAAGCCGGAAGCGACCGACGCCGAGATCAAGGCGGCGTATCGCAAGCTTGCCCGCAAGTATCACCCCGACAAGAATAAGGACGCGGGCGCGGAGGAGAAGTTCAAGGCGGTCAACGAGGCCAACGAGGCCCTGAAGGACCCCGAGAAGCGCCGCGCCTACGACCAGTTCCGCGCTAGCGGCTATCGCCAGGGAGAGCAGTTCCGTCCACCACCGGGTTGGGGGCAGGGCGGCGGCGTCGATTTCGGCGACATGGGCGGCCGCGGTGGTGGCGACTTCAGCGATTTCTTCGAAAGCCTGTTCGGTGCCGGGAGGGCGCGCGGTCAACAGCATGCCCGGCGTGGCCGCGACATCCAGGCCAAGATCGAAACCGACCTGCAGACGGCTTACTACGGGGGCAAGACCCGCGTCGTGCTCAACGATGCGTCGGGCGGCGAGCGGGTGCTTGAGGTAAAGATTCCGGCTGGCATCACCTCAGGGCAGACGATCCGCCTGGGCGGGCAAGGCCATGCGGGTGCCGGTGGTGGCCCCTCCGGCGATCTGCTGCTGGAAATCGCCATTCGCGACGACGCGCGGTTCCGTCTGGACGGCCGGACGGTGACCCACATGCTACCGATCACGCCTTGGGAGGCCGCTCTTGGCGCCACGGTGCCCGTGCCGACGCTCGGCGGGCATGTGGACCTGCGCATTCCCGCCGGTTCGCAGTCGGGGCGCAAGCTTCGTCTGAAGGGGCGGGGATTGCCGGGTTCGGAACCGGGCGACCAGATCGTGGTGCTGGAAATCCGCGTGCCCGTGCCGGAAACGCATGAGGAGCAGGCGGCTTATGCCGAGTTCAAGGATGCGTTTGCGGATTTCGATCCGCGACGGGGATAGTCGAGAACCTGCCCTTAACCGGGCAGGTGTTCCTTCAACGCCGCCACCAGCTCGTCTTCCTTGATCGGCTTCACGACGTAAGCCTTAGCGCCCTGGCGCAGGCCCCACACCTTGTCGGTGTCCTGGTCCTTCGTGGTCACCAGGATGATGGGGATGTGCTTCGTGGTCTCTTCCTTGCTGATGGTGCGCGTGGCCTGGAATCCGTTGAGGTTCGGCATCACCACATCCATCAGGATCAGGTCGGGAATTTCGCGCTTGGCCACCTCGACGCCCTTGGCGCCGTCCTCGGCGGTGAGGGTCTCGTGGCCCAGCTTTTCGACGATGCGCTTGATACCCAGCAGCTGCGACGGCGAATCGTCGACGATCAGGATGCGAGCCATTCACTTTCCCCCGGGTCGGTGCCCGATGTGTTCGTTCTTTAACTACTCACCGCGGTGACGTAGAACGTCGCGCGTGGCGCCTCTGGCGAAGCGCCATTCTACCGTGCACCGCGCATGGTTCAATGGTGACACGATAAGTACCTGTCTGGGCAAGCACCTACGAGCGACTAGCCGCTTATGCGGATGATCGTGCGGCCGAAGGAATCACCCTTGAGCATGATCCCGAACACACTGGCTATGTCCTCCAGCGCCACTTCCTTCGTACAGATCGTGTCGAGGTGGCGCGGCTTCCAGTCCCCGGCCAGCCGGCGCCAGACCTCGTCGCGCACGTCCCGTGCGGTACCGGCCGAGGCGATGCCCAGTACGCTGACCCCGCGGATGATAAAGGGCATGACCGTGGTAGCGACTTCCGGGCTACCGGCCAGGCCGCAGATGGCGGCGTTGCCATAGGGAGCGATCAGCGGAAGGAAACCGGCGAGCGTCTTGCCGCCGACATTGTCGAGCAGGCCGCCGTATTTCGCGGAATCCATGGGCCGGCCGCTGAAAGCCAGCTGGTGGCGGTCGACGCAGTCGCTGGCACCGATGCCGCGCAGGAAGTCGAAACGATCGGGCTTGCCGCTGATGGCATGCACCTCGTATCCCGCGTGGCTGAAGATGTCGATGCCGAGCATGCCCACGCCGCCCGTGGCGCCCGTGATGGCGATAGGCCCCTGTGCAGGCACCTGGCGATTCTCGCTCATGCGCAGCAGGGCCAGTGCGGCCGTGAAGCCGGCGGTACCGATGATCATCGCTTCGCGCGTGGTCAGCGTGGCCGGCATGGCGATCGTCCACGCGGCAGGCAGGCGCACGTATTCGCCATAGCCGCCGTCGCGTGTCTCCGACAGGCCGCTGCCGGTGGCGAGCACCTTGTCGCCTTCCTTGAAGGTGGGGTCCGCGGACGCGACCACGGTGCCGGCGACATCGATGCCGCCGTTCAAAGGGAAGCTGCGCAGAATCTTGCCTTTGCCAGTACCGGCGAGCGCATCCTTGTAGTTCACCGACGACCATTCCGCGCGAACAAGCACCTCACCCGGCGACAAGGCCGCGGTATCCATGGTCTCGATGCCGGCACGATAACCGGCGTCGTCCTGGTGGATGCGGAAAGCGCGGAACGACGTCATGCGGGTGTTCCATCGACCGAGGTGGCCGTGATCCACTTCGGCGTGAACGTGGACTCGAAGTTCTTCATCCAGTCGAACAGCGCGTCGATGCTTTCGCCGAACCACACCTGGTCGCGTTGCGTCGCTTTCACGAAGCCCTCGGAGACCATGTGGTCCATGGTGGCCGCGAGGTTACGATAGAAGCCACGCACGTCGAGATACGCGCAGGGATAACCGTGCAGGCCGAGCTGCGCCCAGGTGAGCATCTCGAACATCTCGTCCATGGTGCCGAAGCCGCCGGGCAGGGCGACGAACGCATCGGAGAGTTCGTACATGCGTGTCTTGCGCTCATGCATGGTCTCGACCACCTGCAACTCGGAGAGGCCCGTATGCGCCACTTCCTTCTCGACGAGCTGGCGCGGGATCACGCCGATGACTTTGCCGCCGGCGGCGAGCACCGCGTCAGCCACGGTGCCCATGAGACCGACCTTGCCGCCGCCATAGACGAGGGCGATGCCTTCCTTCGCCATGCGCGTGCCGAAGGCCGCGGCGGCCTCGGCGTATGCCGGGTGCGAACCGCTGCTGGAACCGCAGTAGACGCAAAGGGATTTGATGTCACGCATGGCGGTGCTCCTCATAACGAACAAGGCCCGCCCATGCTCAGCGCAGGACGGGCCTCGGTCAAGCTGCAGTCGATCAGTTGCCCTTGTGGATGGCGCGCTTGTCGACCGAGAGCGCGGCCTCGTGCACCACTTCAGACAGGGCCGGATGAGCGTGGACGATTCGGGCGAGATCTTCCGACGAGCCCTTGAACTCCATCGCGACCACGCATTCGTGGATCAGCTCGGAGACGACCGGGCCGACCATGTGCACGCCAAGGATGCGATCGGTTTCGGCGTGGGCGATCATCTTCACCTGGCCGATGCCTTCGTTCATGGCCACGGCGCGACCGTTGGCGGCAAAGGGGAAGGCGCCCGTCTTATAGGGGATGCCTTCTTCCTTGAGCTGCTCTTCGGTCTTGCCGACCCAGGCGATTTCCGGCTCGGTGTAGATGACCCAGGGCACGGTGTCGAGATTCACGTGACCCGGCTTGCCGGCGATCAGCTCGGCGACCATCACGCCTTCCTCGGAACCCTTGTGCGCGAGCATCGGGCCGCGCACGGCATCGCCGATGGCCCAGACGCCGTCGACGCCCGTGTGGTTGTGCTCGTCGACCGCGATGCGGCCGCGCTCGTCCAGCTTCACGCCGGTGTCGTCGGCCAGCAGGCCGGTGGTGTAGGCGCGGCGGCCCACGCAGGCCATCAGCTTGTCGACCACGAGGGTCTGCTCGGCGCCGTCCTTGTCGGTGTAGACGACGTGCACCTCTTCACCCTTCACCTCTACCTTGCTGACCCTGGCGTTGACCTTGATGTCGAGACCTTGCTTGGCGAACTCGCGGGCGGCCATCTTGGCGATGTCCTGGTCGGCCACCTGGAGGAACTTCGGCAGGGCTTCGAGGATGGTCACCTCGGCGCCGAGACGCCTCCACACGCTGCCGAGCTCGAGACCGATCACGCCGGCGCCGATCACGCCCAGGCGCTTCGGCACGGCATCGAGGTCCAGCGCCCCGGAGTTGTCGATGATGTACTTGCCGTCGAACGTTGCAAACGGCAGCTCGATGGGTACCGAGCCGGGGGCGAGGATGACGTTAGTGGCCGAGATCGTCTCGACCTTGCCGTCGTTGCCGGTGATCTCGACCTGGTTGCCCTTGAGCAGCTTGCCCTTGCCGAAGAAGGAGGTGATCTTGTTCGCCTTGAACAGCATCGTCACGCCGCCGGTGAACTGCTTGACGATCTTGTCCTTGCGGCCGATGAAGGTGCCAATGTCGATCTTCGGGTTCTCGGCGGTGATGCCGTGATCCTTGAAATTGTGCGTGAGGTTGTGGAACTGCTTGGACGAATCCAGCAGCGCCTTGGAGGGGATGCAGCCCACGTTGAGGCAGGTGCCGCCCAGGGCGGCCTTGCCGTCCTTGCCGACGAAGGCGTCGACCACGGCGGTCTTCAGGCCCAGCTGCGCGGCGCGGATCGCGGCCACATAGCCCGCGGGGCCGGCACCGATGACGATGACGTCGAACTTGTCGCTCATTTGTTTGCTCCGATGGAACGGCGGTATGCGCTACTGCGGAATGTGGGGGCGGGAACATGAAAACGGGAGTCTTTCGACTCCCGCCTTCACATAGGCCTTCTCAACCGGCCATCACAGGCCGAGCAGCATCCGCTGCGGGTTTTCCAGCTGGTTCTTGATGTCGACCAGGAACAGCACGGCGTCGCGGCCGTCGATGATCCGGTGGTCGTACGACAGGGCGATGTACATCATCGGCGCGGCCACCACCTGGCCGTTCTCGACGACCGGGCGCTCCTTGATCGTATGCATGCCAAGGATGGCGCTCTGCGGCGGATTCACGATCGGGGTGGAGAGCAGCGAACCGAAGGTGCCGCCGTTCGTGATGGTGAAGGTGCCTCCCTGGAGATCGTCCAGGCCCAGCTTGCCGTCGCGCGCCTTCTTGGCGTAACCGATGATGCCCTTCTCGACGTCCGCGAAGGACATGTCCTGCACGTCGCGCAGCACCGGGGTGACCAGGCCCTTCTCGGTCGACACGGCGATCGAGATGTCCTGGTAGCCGTGGTAGATGATGTCGCTGCCGTCCACCGAGGCGTTGACCACCGGGTAGCGCTTCAGGGCTTCGGTGGCCGCCTTTACGAAGAAGCTCATGAAGCCCAGCTTCACGCCGTTGGCTTTTTCGAACTGCTCACCCAGGGCCTTGCGCAGCTTCACCACCTCGGCAAGGTTCACCTCGTTGAACGAGGTGAGCATGGCGATGGAGTTCTTCGACTGCATCAGGCGCTCGGCGATGCGGGTGCGGATGCGGGTCATCGGCACGCGCTCTTCCGGACGGCTGCCCGGGGTGGGCTTCGCGGCCGGAGCCGGCGGAGCCGCGGCGGGGGCGCCGCCGCCCTTGCCGGCGTTGACCAGATCTTCCTTGGTCACGCGGCCATCGCGGCCGGTGCCGGCAACCTTGGAGGGGTCGATGTTCTCTTCCACGGCCACGCGGCGGCCAGCGGGCGAGAGCTCGTCCACGCCCTTCGGTGCTTCCTTCGCTTCGGCCCTGGCGGCCTTGGGCGCTTCGGCGGCAGCCGGGGCGGTGGCCGGAGCAGGCGCGGCAGCGGCGCCTTCCTCGATCACCGCGATCACCTGGCTGCTGGTGACGGTGGAACCTTCTTCGAACCTGATTTCCTTCAGCACGCCGTCGACCGGCGCCGGCACTTCGAGGACGACCTTGTCGGTCTCGAGGTCGAGCAGGTTTTCGTCGCGCTTGACCGCTTCACCGGCCTTCTTGTGCCAGGTGGCGATGAGCGCGTCGGAGACCGACTCGGGCAGGACCGGGACTTTGACTTCGATGGACATGCTTGTCTTACTCCGCTGCGTGATCGGTGCCGACCGGCGCGACCAGCGCCTGCTCGACGAGCGCCGTCTGTTCGGCGACATGAGTGTTGAGGTGACCCGCGGCCGGTGCCGGCGAACGAGCGCGTCCCGCATAGGAAAGGCTGTTCTTCGGACCCACGCAAGCCTGCAGGTGGTGACGGATCTGGAACCAGGCGCCCTGGTTCATCGGCTCTTCCTGGCACCACACCACTTCCTTCAAGGAAGGGTATTTTTCCAGTTCGGCCGAGACTTCCGGACGCGGGAACGGGTAGAGCTGCTCGACGCGGACGACGGCGACGTCGTTGAGGCCGCGCTTCTCGGCGTCTTCGATCAGGTCGTAATAGACCTTGCCCGAGCACAGCACCACGCGCTTCACCTTCTTCGCCGGCAGGTCGCGGTGCTCGCCGATCACCAGCTGGAAGCGGCCGGTGGCCAGCTCGTCCAGGGAGGACACGGCCAGCTTGTGGCGCAGCAGCGACTTCGGCGTCATCACGATCAGCGGCTTGCGCACGGGGCGCACCTGCTGGCGGCGGATCATGTGGAAGGCCTGGGCCGGCGTGGTGGGCACGCACACCTGCATGTTGTCCAGCGCGCACAGTTGCAGGAATCGCTCGAGGCGGGCGGAGGAATGCTCCGGACCCTGGCCTTCGTAGCCGTGCGGCAGGAACAGCGCGAGGCCGCAGAGGCGATCCCACTTGGCTTCGCCGGAGCTGATGAACTGGTCGATCACAACCTGGGCGCCGTTGGCGAAGTCGCCGAACTGGCCTTCCCAGATGGTGAGCTGGTCGGGCGAGGTAGTGGCTTCGCCGTACTCGAAGGCCATGACGGCTTCTTCGGAGAGCAGGGAGTCGACGACCTCGACGCGTGCGTCGCCGCGCACCCTGGAGAGCGGCAGCAAGGTCTTGCCGGTCTTCTGGTCGTGCAGCACCGCGTGGCGGTGGAAGAACGTGCCGCGGCCGGCGTCCTGGCCGACCACGCGGAGGTCGTTACCCTCGGCGATCAGCGTGCCGTATGCGAGGTTCTCGGCGAAGCCCCAGTCGCCCGGGAGATCGCCGGCGGCCATTTTGCGGCGATCGTCGTAGATCTTGGCGACGCGCGCGTGCAGGGTGATGTCGGCCGGCACGTCGAGGATGGTGTCGAGCACCTTGGCCAGTTGCTCGCGCGGGACGCCCGTGTCCACTTCCATCGACAGGCTGTTTTTCTGGAAGCGCGACCAGTCGACCGGAATATCGCGGACGGGGTTCGGATCGATAGCGATCAGCGGCTCGCCCTTTTCGAGGCGTGCGCGGTAATCGTCGAGCATCTTCTGGCCGTCGTCGGCGCCGATGGCGGATTCCTTCACCAGCTGCTGCGCGTAGAGATCGCGCGTGGTCGGGCGCTTGCGGATGACCTGGTACATCAGCGGCTGCGTCGCTGCCGGCTCGTCGGCCTCGTTGTGGCCGTGGCGGCGATAGCAGACGAGGTCGATCACCACGTCCTTCTTGAACTGCTTGCGGAATTCGTAGGCCAGCCGGGTGACCTGGATCACGGCTTCCGGATCGTCGCCGTTCACGTGGAACACCGGCGCGTTGACCATCTTGGCAAGGTCGGTGCAGTACAGCGTGGAGCGGGCGTCTTCGCGCTTGGAGGTGGTGAAGCCCACCTGGTTGTTCACCACCAGGTGCAGCGTGCCGCCGATGGCGAAGCCACGGGCCTGCGACATCTGTATCAGTTCCATGTTGACGCCCTGGCCCGCAAAGGCGGCGTCGCCGTGGATCAGCACCGCCAGCGACTTGTCGCGCGCGGTGTCGCGGCGGCGCGCCTGGCGCGCATGCACCGAGCCGGCCACGACGGGGTTCACGATTTCCAGGTGCGACGGATTGAAGGCCAGCGCCACGTGTACACCGCCGTTCGGTGTCTTGACGTCGGCGGAGAAGCCCATGTGGTACTTCACGTCGCCCGAGTGGATGGGGCTGTCGTCGTGCTCGAACTTGCCTTCGAACTCGTTGAAGAGCTGCGAAGGCGCCTTGCCGAGGATGTTCACCAGCATGTTGAGGCGGCCGCGATGGGCCATGCCGATCACGACTTCCTTGACGCCGTTGTCGCCGGCGGCGCGGACGATGTCGTCGACCATCGGGATCATGCTGTCGCCGCCCTCGAGGGAGAAGCGCTTCTGGCCCACGTACTTGGTGTGCAGGTAACGCTCCAGGCCCTCGGCGGCGGTGAGCGCCTCCAGCACGCGGACCTTCTCGCCCTTCTGCAGGCCCGGCGAACCACCTGCCTGTTCCAGACGCGAGTGGATCCAGGCGCGCTGGTCGTGGTCGGAGATATACATGAACTCGGCGCCGACGGTGCCGGTGTAGATGTGCTTGAGCTTCGCGAGCAGGTCGCGCAGCTTCATGCGCTGGCCGCCACCGGCGAAGCTGCCGGCGTCGAACTCGGTGTCGAGGTCGGCGTCGGAGAGGCCGTGGAAGGCGAGACCAAGGTCGGGTGTGTCGATGTCGGGAACGGTCAGCCCCAGCGGATCGAGCTTCGCGGCGATGTGGCCGCGCGAACGGTACGCCGTGAGCAGGCGGAGCACGCCGGCCTGCTTCTGTGCGTAAGCATTGTCGACGGGGCCGACGGACGCCGCGGCGGTGCGCCGCTGTTTCTGCGCCGCCTCGATGCGGGCGATGACGCCGGAGTGGGGGACATCCCCGGCCTCACGGCCCTTGAAGCCCTTGAAATAGCCATCCCATTCGGCCGGGACGGAGCCGGGATCGGCCAGCCAGGCTTCGTAGATCTGCTCTACGTAGTCGGCGTTGCCGCCGGCGAGTTGGGAGGATTCGGAAAACTCGCGGATCAGGTTTGCGCTCACGTCACCACCGGCACACACGAAAAGGACGGGCCGCCGCGAGGCACGTGGGGACTGCCTGCGGCATAAGAATCCGTTAATTATAGCCCCGTGCTGCTGCGCTGCGCCAACCCGAAACGCAGTTTCTGGTTTGCGTCAGATGCCGAGTGGTCTTATCTGCCACGCGGGCTCGGGCCGCTCCTAGACTTCCTCGAAATATGCCGCGAGGCGAGAGGTCTCACCCGGGGCATCGAGGGACCCGCGGGCGGCGTAGCGGTTGGCGATGGGCCTGAACAGAAAGCCACTGGCGTGATCGGTGGTAAACGCCGAACCGTAGCGGAGGTAGGCTTCCGCCGGGGCAGTCACCGGCGGCGACCCTTGCGCACGCCCAGCTGGCCATCGTTGATCAGCGCCAGGAGGAGCGTTTTTTCGGAGGCCCGGGGCGGCCGTCCGAAGGTGAGCTCGCGCTCGCGGGCGAGGTGCTCCGCCAGGTCGGCCGGGCACTCGTACGCCTGGCCGCTCACGTACAGGGTGGCGTCTTTCTTTCCCTTGACCCAGGCGATCCGCGCGAAAGGATGGCGCACCAGAGTGGCGCCGGTGACGAGAGCCTTGTCGAGTGCCGCCTCGGTGGTCGCCTTCGGCGGAGCGGCGGCGACCTGGGCATTGCGGTAGCGGGTGATGAAGCGGCCGAACCAGTCCGCGAGCAGGTCACGGTCCAGCGCGGCGGCGAAGGGCAGGGCCTGGCGCAGCCGGTTCAGCGCCGCGGTGTCGATTTCGCCGGCGCGCTTCGCCGGCGTGAGGTCCGGATCGGTATAGCGCAATTCCTCGGGCATCCGCTCGGCGAGGAAATCGGAGAGATCGACGGTCAGCTCAGCCTGCGAAGGCGCGCGCATGCCGATGGAGATCGTCATGCAGTTGCCGATGGCAACACCGTCGTGGGGAACCCCAGGGGGCAGATAAAGCATGTCGCCGGGTTCGAGCAGCCATTCGTGAGTGGGCTCGAAGACCTTCAGCTGTTTCAGTTCGACGTCGCCGCGGAATTCGAGCGGCGCATCGGGATCGGCGCTGATCGCCCAGTGCCGCTCGCCGAGGCCCTGCAGCAGGAACACGTCGTACTGGTCGACATGGGCGCCCACGCCACCGCCATCCTCGGCATAGGAAACCATGATGTCGTCGAGGCGCCAGCTTGGCAGGAACGCGAACTGGTCGAGCAGGGCTGCCACGTCGGGGTCCCATTTGTCCACGTCCTGCACCAGCAGGGTCCAGTCGCGCTTTGGCGTCTTGCCGAACTCGGCTTCCTCGAAGGGGCCGTTCTTCACCGTCCAGCGGTCGCGTTTCTCGTCATGCACGATGAGGCGCGCGAGCACGCCTTCCTCGCAGGCAAGGCCGGCGAGGTCGTCCGGTTCGATCGGTGGCTCGAAGTCCGGGAAGGCGTTGCGGATGAGCAGCGGGCGCTTCTGCCAGTAATCGCGCAGGAACTGCGTGGCGCTCATGCCCAACGGCTGGCTGGCGCTGCCGCGCACTTCGATGGGGAGGGGCTTGCGGGTGGGGTTCTGGACGGGCATGGGCAGTCGTTCGCTCAGATCTTACGCGCTAGTTGTTCGGCAAGACCGATATACGACGCTGGCGTGAGTTCGGCGAGTGCCTGTTTTGCCTCGGCAGGCAAGTCAAGGCCGGCAATGAAGGCACGCATGGAATCCTTCGTGATGCCCTGGCCCCGGGTCAGCGCCTTGAGCTGTTCGTACGGCTCCGGCAGGCCGAAGCGGCGCATCACCGTCTGCACGGCTTCCGCGAGCACTTCCCAGCTGGCGTCGAGGTCGGCGGCGATGCGCTCGGCGTTGACGTTGAGCTTGCCCAGGCCCTTCATCAAGGACTCCAGCGCCACCAGCGAATGGCCGAAGGCGGTACCCAGGGCACGCAGCACGGTGGAGTCGGTGAGGTCTCGCTGCCAGCGGCTGATCGGCAGCTTCTCGGCGAAATGGCCGAGCAGGGCATTGGCGAGGCCGAAGTTGCCTTCGGCGTTCTCGAAGTCGATCGGGTTGACCTTGTGCGGCATCGTGGACGAACCGACTTCGCCAGCCTTGAGTGCCTGGCGGAAATAACCCAGCGAGATGTAACCCCAGATGTCACGCGAGAGGTCGATCAGGATGATGTTGATCCGGCGCAGCACGTCGGCGAACTCAGCGATGCCGTCGTGCGGTTCGATCTGTGTCGTGTACGGATTGAACGTAAGGCCGAGGCCATCGACGAAGTTCGACGCGAGCAGCGGCCAGTCGACTGCCGGATAGGCAATGACGTGCGCGTTGTAGTTACCGACGGCACCGTTGATCTTGCCCGGGATCTCGATGGCGACGAGCTGGCGACGCTGGCGCTCGAGGCGCGCGACGACATTGGCGATTTCCTTGCCCATGGTGGTCGGCGACGCGGTCTGGCCGTGCGTGCGGGCGAGCAGGGAGAGGCCGGCATGTTCGTGCGCGAGGCCGCGCAGCATCGCGATGACCTTGTCGAGCGCTGGCAGTAGCACCGA
>NZ_DASYDO010000057.1:0-61042 GCF_036499525.1 Luteibacter sp.
CGAACAGGAAGCGGATATGAGGCGACGCGTCGGGGTGAGGTAGCCCAAATTGCCAAAGCCCGGTACTTGCACGGACGGCGCGGCGTAAATCCGACAGGCATAAGCGGGAAGGCAGGTGCGTCATACCCGGGGAGATCTCGCTTTATGGGTGAAAGCCCGACGGTGTGAACCGGAGCGAGAAGTCAGCCGAGGCCATAGTAGGTGCGGTACGACCGAAGGGCCGAACACGAGAGACCGCGATTAGGACGGCTACACCTCGATGAGCGATAGCGATGCAGAAGCCCGGGCAACCGGGGCCGGTGATCCGGAGGCGGGACAGTATCCCGAAGGCGGATCGCGAGGTGCGGAGTCGATCACGGCGGAAGCCGGGCAAACGAAAGCGGAGATGCCACGGCTGATGGAAGCCGTGGTCGAGCGCGGTAACCTGTGGCTGGCGTATCAGAAAGTGGTCCGTAACGGTGGCGCACCGGGGGTCGATGGCCTGACGGTGGGATCGTTGAAGGACTGGCTGAAGATGCACTGGCCCAGCGTAAAGGCCGCCTTGCGGGAAGGACGGTATATGCCCTCGGCGGTGCGTGGTGTGGACATCCCCAAGCCTTCGGGCGGGATGCGAACGCTAGGTATCCCCACGGTACTGGACCGACTGATCCAGCAGGCGCTGCTGCAAGTCCTTCAACCGATCGTCGAACCGACGTTCTCCGCATCGAGCTACGGCTTCCGACCGGGGCGAAGCGCTCATCAAGCGGTCCGTGCTGCCAGGAAGTACGTGCAGGACGGTCGCCGATGGGTGGTGGACATCGATCTGGAAGCGTTCTTCGATCAGGTCAACCACGACATCCTGATGTCGCGGATGGCCCGACATATCGAGGATGAGCGCGTGCTCAAGCTGATTCGTCGCTATCTGGAAGCGGGCCTGATGCGTGAGGGGGTGGAAACGGCACGGGAAAGGGGTACGCCGCAAGGCGGACCGCTGTCGCCGTTGCTGTCGAACCTCCTGCTCACCGATTGGGACCGGGAACTGGAAAAGCGCGGGCATGCGTTCTGCCGTTACGCCGACGACTGCAACATTTATGTCCGCAGCGAAGCGGCAGGGCGGCGTGTGATGGCGCGCATGAAGGCGTTCCTTCAAGAGCGTCTTCAACTGCGCGTCAACGAAGCGAAGAGCGCCTGTGCCCGGCCCTGGAAGCGAACGTTCCTGGGTTACACGCTGACTCGCGTGGGCGGCCGGATCAGACTCAAGGTGGCGCCAAAAAGCGTGGCCCGTCTGACTGGCCGAGTGCGTGCGTTACTGCGTCAGGGCCGCGGACGTAGCCTGGTCCGCACCATCGAGACACTCAATCCGGTGCTTCGGGGGTGGATGGGTTACTTCCAGCTCAGCGAGAGCAAAACGGTATGGAAGGAACTTGACGGATGGCTGCGGCGTCGGCTGCGCTGCCTGATATGGCGGCAAGCCAGGACGCGTCAGCGGCGTACTGTGTTACTGCGCCGAAGTGGTTTGGCGGAGGCAAGGGCCTGGCACTCGGCCCGCAACGGGCAGGGCCCGTGGTGGAACAGCGGTGCCAGCCACATGAACCATGCCTTCCCGAAACGCTTCTTCGACCGGCAGCGGCTGGTCTCATTGGTGGACAGCAGCCGGCATCTCTAGCGTCACTCGTGAACCGCCGTATGCGGAACCGCACGTACGGTGGTGTAGGAGGGGGCCGGAATATTCCGGCTCCCTACCCGATTCTTCACGCACTACCGAGGGGCTTCTGCGGCTCGGCTTCGCCATCGCATCGGCGCTTGTGCGTGGCGGGTGGGCCAGCAGCCGTCGCCCTCGCCGCGAAGGCTTACGTCGTTCCTTGGAAAAGGAGGCCGCTGCGCGGCAGTGTCTGATGGCTGGCGCCCCGGCGGACCCGGGCGTCCGGGCGGGGGTCTTCGACTCGCCATCCATGGCTCGACGAAGACGGCCGGCCATCCAGGCCGGCCCCCTGACGGGCCTTGTCCGCCCGAACGCCCTCGACTCCAGACATCGCGGCGAGGGCGACGGCTGCTGGCCCCGACCGGTGAGGCGTCGTGCAAGATGAGCTTGGACGTATCGCACGCCGATGCGTTGCGTGCTTTGTGTGGAAGCCGCCTCAGCGGCGAAAACCCTCGCGACAGCCACGCCTTCGCTCGGTAGGAGCCGACCCTGTCGGCGACGCCTTTCGCGATCCCCGCTTCGGCCCTGGGCTCAGTCATTTTGATCCCTGCGAGCGCCAGCGCTCCGGCCACATCCAGCCAGGCAAACCAGTTTCCCCAGCGCGCATAGATCGTTCGCGTCTCGCGCAGCGGAACGTTCCCGACCAGTTCCGCGGCTGTGCAGCCAGCCGTCCTCTAGGAAGTCCCATGCGGGGACAAGCAGCAGTTGGACAGCGTGCCCGTCCCGGTTCAGTAAAGGACGCGTGCCTTGAGCGTGCCGTCGATGGCCGCGAGTTCGTTGCGCAGGGCCACGGCGTGCTCCTCGGTGGTGGTCACGTCGATCACTACGTAGCCGACCTGCGGCGAGGTTTGCAGGTACTGGCCGTCGATGTTCACCGCTTCGCGGGAGAACACCTCGTTCACGCGTGACAGCACGCCGGGGATGTTGCGGTGGATATGCAGCAGACGGCGGCTGGTGGGGTGGCCGGGCAGGGACACCTCGGGAAAGTTCACCGCCGACAGCGTGCCGCCGTTGTCGCTGTAGCGCACCAGTTTCGACGCTACCTCGATGCCGATATTTTCCTGTGCTTCGGCGGTGCTGCCGCCCACGTGCGGGGTGAGGATGACATTGTCCATGCCCACCAGCGGCGAGACGAAGGGATCGTCATTGCCCTTGGGCTCTACCGGAAACACGTCGATCGCTGCGCCCGCAAGGTGTTTCGTATGCAGTGCGGCGGCGAGTGCGTCGATGTCGACCACGGTACCCCGGGAAGCGTTCACCAACATCGAGCCAGGTCGCATCCGCGCGATTTCGGTCGCACCGATGAGGTTCTTCGTCTGCACCGTTTCAGGTACGTGGAGGGTCACCACGTCGGCGCGCTCGAGCAGGTCGTCGAGGCTGGCGGCCGCGCGCGCATTACCCAGCGACAGCTTCGGCTCGATGTCATGGAAGATGACGCGCATGCCGAGCGATTCGGCCAGCACGCCCACCTGGGTGCCGATGTGCCCGTAGCCGACGATGCCCAGCACCTTGTCGCGAACCTCGAAACTGCCCGCGGCGGACTTCGACCAGCCGCCGCGATGGCATTGCGCGTTCTTCTCCGGGATGCGCCGAACCAGCAGGATGGTTTCAGCGATCACCAGCTCGGCCACGCTGCGGGTGTTCGAGTAGGGTGCATTGAAGACGGGGACGCCCAGCCGTTCTGCCTCGGCGGTATCGACCTGGTTCGTACCGATGCAGAAGCAACCCACGGCGATGAGCCGGCGGGCCTCGGTTAGCACCTCGGCCGTGAGCTGGGTGCGCGAACGGATGCCGACGATGTGCGCATCCGCGATCCGCTCCAGCAGGTCGTCGCCCGACAGCGACTTCTCGTGGAACTCGATCTGCGAGTAGCCGGCCTGGCTGAAGATGTCGAGCGCGCTGCGGCTGACGCCCTCGAGCAGGAGCACCTTGATGTCTTCCTTCGGGTACGAGGTACGCTTCATGGCCGGCGCTTCTGTTCCGAGTTGGGGGGCCTCACTATGCCAGATCGTGACGGTCATGTTGCAGTGCACCCAAGGGACTGGCACCCTCGACGGAACACAGAGCGAGACTCCCATGACCGACCCGCGCCTGGCCGAGCTGACCCGCCTGCTACCTGCCCTGAAACTGTCGGTGGACCCGGGCGACATGGAGCATCACGGTCGCGACTGGACCCGGCGCTGGACGCCGGCGCCGCTGGCCATCGCATGGCCAGCCTCCGTCGAGGAAGTACAGGCCATCGTCCGCTGGGCGAACGGGCATGGGGTGGCGATCGTCCCGTCGGGCGGGCGCACCGGTCTCTCCGGCGGTGCCGTGGCGGCACAAGGCGAACTGGTGGTCAGCCTGGACCGGATGAACCGCGTGCTCGGCTTCGATCCCATCGACCGCACGCTTACCGTCGAACCGGGCATGGCCCTCGAGGCGGTGCAGAACGCGGCGCGCGAGCGCGGGTTGCTGTATCCGGTGAACTTCGCCGCGCGCGGCTCCTGCCAGATCGGTGGGAACATCGCGACCAACGCGGGAGGCATCCGGGTCATCCGCTTCGGCAATACACGACAGTGGGTTGCCGGCCTGAAAGTGGTGACGGGCACGAGCGAAGTGCTCGACCTCAACCGCGGCCTGGTGAAGAACGCGTCGGGCTACGATCTGCGCCACCTGGTGATCGGCTCCGAAGGCACCCTCGGCATCGTCGTCGAGGCCACGCTGTCGCTTACTTCGCTGCCACCCCCGTCGCAGGTGATGTTGCTGGCCGTGCCGGCGATGGATGCCTTGATGAAGGTATTCACCGAGGCGCGGCACCGCCTGAGACTGGAAGCGTTCGAATTTTTCACTGATGAGGCCTTGCGGCACGTCCTCGCGCATGGCGCACAGAAGCCGTTCGAGGAAGAACATCCCTTCTACGTCGTCACCGAGTTCGACGCCGTGGATGGGCAAGCCGAAGCCGATGCGCTGGCGTTCTTCGAGTTCTGTACCGGCGAGGGTTGGGTCGTGGACGGTGTGATCGCCTCGAGCGACGCGCAGGCCGCTTCCTTGTGGCGATTGCGGGAAGGCATCACCGAGAGTCTCGCGCCGCACAAGCCGTACAAGAACGATGTCTCGGTACGGATTTCCGCGGTACCGGCATTCATGGAAGAGATGCAGGCCTTGCTCGCCGCGGAGTATCCGCACTTCGACGTGGTCTGGTTCGGCCACATCGGCGACGGCAACCTGCACATCAACGTGCTGAAGCCCACAGAACTCGACAACGCCGTGTTCGTCGAACAGTGCGAACACGTGACCACGCTGCTGGTGGAAACCCTGATTCGTCACGGCGGCAGCATCTCGGCCGAGCACGGCATCGGCCTGGTCAAGAAACCCTGGCTGAGCAGCGTGCGCAGCGAAGCGGAAATCGCGCTGATGCGCGGCATCAAGGCGGCCTGGGACCCGAACAACATCATGAATCCCGGCAAGCTGTTGTAGCCTAGGCCTTTTCTCCACGCCAGAGGAACGTCTGCATGCCCCAGGAATCCCCCGACCTCTACCCCGCGATCGAACCCTACAACAGAGGCATGCTGCAGGTTTCGTCGCTGCATACGCTGTATTTCGAGGAAAGCGGGAATCCGGACGGCAAACCCGTCGTTTTCCTCCATGGCGGACCCGGCGCGGGCACGAATCCGCGCTGCCGGCGCTTCTTCGACCCGAAGAAGTACCGCATCGTCCTGTTCGACCAGCGCGGCTGCGGCAAGTCCACGCCCCACGCGGAGTTGACCGACAACACCACCTGGGATCTCGTGGCCGACATCGAGCGCGTGCGCGAGCACCTCGGCATCGACCGCTGGCAGGTCTTCGGCGGTTCCTGGGGTTCGACCCTGGCGCTGGCGTATGCCGAAACCCATCCGGACCGGGTCACGGAACTGGTGCTGCGCGGCATCTTCACGCTACGTCGCTCGGAACTGGAGTGGTTCTACCAGGCAGGCTGCGACGCGCTGTACCCGGACGCCTGGGAACACTACCTTGCCGCGATCCCGCAGGCCGAGCATGGCGACCTCATCAGCGCCTACCACCGCCGCCTGACCAGCACCGATCCGGCGGTACGTGTCGCCGCGGCGCGTGCATGGTCGGTATGGGAGGCGGCGACGAGTTATCTCTACCAGGATGAAGGCCATATGGCGTCCAGCGGCGAGGACGAGTTCGCGCTGGCCTTCGCGCGCATCGAATGCCACTACTTCGTCAACGCCGGCTTCTTCGTGGTCGACGGCCAACTGCTTCGCGATGTGCACAAGATCCGACACATCCCGACCGTGATCGTGCAGGGCCGTTACGACGTGGTGTGTCCGGCACGTAGCGCGTGGGACCTTCACCGCGCCTTCCCGGAAGCGGACCTGCGCATCGTGCAGGATGCCGGGCATTCGGCGTTCGAGCCGGGCATCACGCGCGAACTGGTGAAAGCGACGAATCGCTTCGCCGGCTAAAAACTATTTGCCGAGGCCATAGCAGTCGAGATCGTGGGCGACGACCAACACACCCTTGTAATGGGTGCGGATGGCGGCGATGCCCTCGTCGAGCCTGTCCAGCGAACGCTTCATGTTGTGCGCGAGCACGAGCCGGTGGGGCGCCACCCCGCCGGCGAGTTCGCCCAGCGACGTGGGCGAGCGATGCAACCCGATGGGCTGGCCAGGACCTTCGGGGATCACGTGGTGCACGATCATGAGATCGGGCTTCCTTCCCGCGAGGCGTGATGCGAAAGCTTCGCTCTCGTCGTTCTGGTCGCCGGCGAACAGGGCCGTCTTGCCCTTCGCCTCCACGAGGAAGCCCAGGGCAGGGACGTCTCCGTGGTGGACCGGCATCGCGGTGAGGAACATGTCGGGGCCGATGGCGAAACGCTTTGGCGGATCGTCCTGCTGGTCCGCCTTTACCTCGCGGATGTCCAGTTGCGGGCTTCCTTCGGCGCCATCGAGGTAACCGCCCAGGTAGCGCCACGCGCCGTTGTCGCGGGATATGAGGCTGCGCACGAAATCGATCGTGCCCGGAAAGCGTCCTGCACCGTTGGGGCCAATCAGGAGCAGGCGTGGACCGAGCTCTTCGAAGGCACCCATGTTGAGAATGCCTGGAAGGTCCACCGTATGGTCGGCATGCAGGTGACTGAGCGCGATGCCCTGCAGCGTGGCGACGGTGGCGCCGGCTTCGCCAAAGCGCAGGAAGGAGCCCGGACCGGCGTCGATCAGCAGGCGCGGAACGCCATCGATGCGAACGAGATAGCTGGCGGCGGCACCGATGCCTTCGGCGATGGGGCCGCTGGAGCCCAATACCTGCACGGTGACAGTATCGGCGGGACAACGGAGCGGCGTCGCCGGTTTCTGCGCGGCGAGCGCGAGGATAGGCAGGGTGGAAAAAAGGGCCAGGCCCAGAGATTGCTTCCAGCGCGACGGCATCGCGGTGCCTCCTTGTTCCGATGGTTCAGGAAGCGAGGTGCCCGGGGTACCGGGCACCTCGCTTGTATCAGAACAAGCTTAGCGGAAGCGTCACCATGTCCACCACGAAGCCGTCGTGGTCGGAGGAGCCGATCGCCTTCTGCACGCCGGTGGCCGACGCCGAATCGTCGATCGTCTGCACCGGCGCGTCGAGGTTGCCGCGACCGTACTGCATCTTCAGGAACAGGCCGCGCGCGACGGTGTTCAGCAGCGCGTTGTCCAGTACCTGGTGCGTGGGTACCTGGCGCGGGGCCTGGCCCTGGATGTTGCCGAAGTTCTCGGTGAACAGGAACGAGTAGCGATCCTGTTCGGGCACCGAATCCACGGCATTCCAGAGCGTCGGCTTCACCAGGTTCTTGCCCAGCTTCAGAAGATTCTGGCTATCGTCGTACTTTCCGGCGATGAGGCCGACCACGTCCGTGAAGCCATCGCTGAACTGGTACGAGTTGAAGTCGCCCACCACCAGCAGCGGAGCCAGCAGGTTTTTCCGGTCCGTCTGGATCGCCTGTACCTGCACCGCCAGCGACTTAGCCTGCAGGAAGCGCTTCTCGCGGTCGCGATCGGCGGTGGTGCCGGTCTTGTCCACGTTCTGGCGTGCCTTCGGATGCACCGAGATCACGTTGATGCGCATGCGACCGACGATCGACGGGACTTCGGCGGTCAGCAGCAGCGGCGGGTGGTCGTGCACGAAGGCCGTTTCGCCACCGTCCTGCCAGGTCTCGTCGGCGCCGAGCTGGCGCACGTCGAGCACGCGCACGCGGTCGGTACGGACCAGGAAACCCACGTTGATACCGCTCGGGTCATGGCCCGGCTGCAGGATCGCCTCGTACTGCGCCGGGTAATCGTCACCCAGTTGCCTGGCCAGGCCCTGGAGCACCTGCAGGCTCTTCACTTCCTCCACGGAGAGGATGTCCGGCAGCTTCAGCACGCTGCCGATATAGGCGGACAGGCGCTGCGTCTTCAGCTTCACCTCGTCGGCCGTGGGTTCCTTGTCGCCGCCACTGCAGGTGAAGACGGTGTTGAAGTCCGTATCGCAGAAGCGCTCGGTGTTCAGCGCGCCTACGCGCACAGCGTAGAACGGACGCGAATCCACCGCCCGCGGCAGCGTGGCCGCCTTCTTGATGTCGATCGTCGTCGGGATGAACGTGTACATGCCGAACGCATAGGACATGACGCCTTCCGCGCGGAAGGTGGTGCCTGCGTTGAACGGCGTGTTCGCGGCGACCGCGCCGAAGTCGGCCGTGTTCATCTTGAACACCTGCGGATTGCCCGACCAGTTCGGCAGGTTCACGCCATCCGGCACCGGCACGGTGTAACGCACGCCCGGCTCGCGCAGCGAACGCTTGCCGTTGGCGGCGATGTACACCTCGGCAAAGGACTCGTTGCTGAAGCGCAGGTTGCCGGTGGTGATCATGCCGTTGTCGATCGAAACACGCATGCCCACGTAGCACTGGAAGTTCGTGTCGCCGCACGACAGCGCGTTCGGATCCGACGACGGAGCCTTGTCACCGAACATCACGGCCTTCGGCAGGCGCACGCCATGCTTCGTGCTGGTGATGTCGGCGTTCTTCAGTTCCGGCAGGTTGAAGTAGTTGTCGACCGTGGCTTCCACGTCCACCATGTCGCCGATCTTTACCGTCGGCGACGTGCTGATGAACACGTAGATGCCGTTGGAGGTGAGGCGATCGTCGTCGGCGCGGTCGTCCGGCGTCTGCATCGTGAAGCCCGCGGGGCCCACGGCGGTAACGATGTTGCCGTGCGTCGAGACGCGCTTGCCGAGCAGCGGCGAGACCTGGCCGCGGCCGGTGACCTGCCAGATTTCGGCGGCGACCGGAATTTCGTTGAGGATGGCGCCGACCGCCGAACCCTTGGCGATCGTGACGTCGCCGCCCGCGGCATCGGTGAGGTTGACGCGGAAGACCTTGTCGGGACCCGCGGCCTTCCCGCCGTGCACGGTCACGTTAAGCTTCGTGCTCGTGGTGCCGGCCGGAATGCTCAGCGAGGTATCGACGGCGTTGTAATCGCCCGCGGCCATGGTGGCGGTGTCGTCGGCCGTGGCGGCGTGGACGGTGACGTCGGCCGAAGCGGGCTCGCTCAGCGTGATCGTGAACGGCATCTGCTGGTCGTCGCCGTTGCGCACGCTGACGGTCGCATCGGCGATCGACATGCTCAGGCCTTGTACGGTGCAGGGCGAGGTGCTGGCGCGCGGTACGGTCGGGGCGACCTTGACCCAGTCGGCCGAGTTGTCGCCGCTGTTCTGCGGCAGGCCGGCGCCATTCACCTTGCGGCCGTAGCCCTGGTCGCTGTTCGCGCTGCCGAGGCTGGCGAGGGGGGTACCCTGCTTATAAGCGGAGTCGGTGCTCAGGCCCACCTGGTCGACGATGGTGCCCGAGGTGTTCATCAGCGCGAGGCCGCCGTCGTCCGTGACGCCGGTGGTGTACTTCAGGTCAGGCGTGACGCTGCCGGAGTAACCGGAGGCGCCGGTATTCGCCAGCAGCAGGAAGCAGCCCGGTGCCACCGAGGTGCCGGCCGGAAAGGTGAGGCGCGTGCTGGTCGTACCGCTTGCGTTGGAGCCGTTCAACTTGTAACCGGAGACGTCCAGGACGGCCGTGCCGGTGTTCTGTACTTCCACGAATTCGTCATTGCCGCCGCTGGGGCCGCGAACGCGGAACTGCGTGATGGAGAGATCCGCCGCTTGCAGCGACGATACGGCCATGAGGCCTGCCAGCGCCGCCCATGAGGCGCGCCGTGACGTGGTCAAACGCATTCGAAGTCCCTCGAGTCGTTAGGGTTGTGTGCGACCCGAAGCACCGCGCATCCCCTGCGTGGCGTTTCCCCCTGTCGAGCCCACCGCGCGAGTGTGCCCCCGTTGTGTGACAGCGGGATGTGACGGAATCACCGACTTGTAGGAGCGCGCCCTGCGCGCGACAGGTTTTCGCGAGGAGCAGCAGGCCCTGTGGCTCGCGGCCCCAAAAGCTGTCGCGCGCATGGCGCGCTCCTACGTCAGCTTGTCTTTTGCTTGGTCCCGAAAATCTTGTCGCCCGCATCGCCAAGCCCCGGCAGGATGTAGCCCAGCTCGTTCAACCGTTCGTCGATCGACGCCACGTAAATCTCGATATCCGGATGCGCCGCCTCGATGCGCTTCAGCCCCTCCGGCGCCGCCACGAGGAACAGGCCCTTGATCCGCTTCGCACCCGCGGCCTTGAGCATGTCGACGGTGGCGACAAGCGTGCCGGCGGTGGCAAGCATCGGGTCGACGATGAGCGCCGTGCGCTCGGCCATCCCGCCGCTGAGCTTCTCGTAATACGCCACCGGTTCCAGCGTTTCCTCATCACGCTGGATTCCCACCACGCTGACCTTCGCCGAAGGGATCAGCTCCAGCACGCCGCCGAGCATGCCCAGGCCGGCGCGCAGGATCGGTACGATGGTTACCTTCTTGCCCTTGATATGGGTGACCTCGACCGGACCGGCCCAACCGTCGATCGTCTTGCACTCCGTTTCCATATCCGCCGTGGCCTCATAGGTCAGCAGGGCGGCAACCTCGGAAGCCAGCTCGCGGAATTCCTTCGTGCTGATGCCGGCCCGGCGCATGAGGCCGAGCTTGTGCTGGATGAGGGGATGACGGACTTCGACGATCTTCATGGGCGCAGGCTTTCGGTTGGGGGTCAGTTCTTCAGGCAACTGCTCATGAAGCTCTTCCGCTCGTCGCCCTTCAGGCTCTTCGCGGAAGCGTCCTTGTTACAGGACTTCATCTTGTCCTGCTGCGAGGTCTTGGCCGGCTGCTCGCCCTTGAGGCAGCTGCTCATGAAGGCCTTCCGCTCGTCGCCGGCCTTGCCGGAGGCCTGCGAATTGCAGGTGCTCATCCGCTGTTGCTGCGGAGTGAGGTCTTTCTTGGCGGGCATCTGCTGCGCGGCGACAGTGCCGGCGGCGAACAGGAACAGGGAAACGACGGCAAGGACACGAAGCTGCGTACGCATGGCGAACCCCACGTGAGGCCGGGCGAATCCGGCTGGAGGAGCTTACCGCCGATGTTGTAGGAGCGCACCCTGTGCGCGACAGCCTTTCGCGCCAGCCTTCAAGGCTTCCGCGAAAAGCTGTCGCGCACAGGGTGCGCTCCTACCGTCAGGCAGCCTTGGTCGAAGCGCTGCGGCGCGGGCCTTCCTTCAACGCATGGCGGATCTCTTCCACGATCAGGTCCACCTCTGCGCTGGTAACACGGAAGTGCGGCGTGAAACGCAGCGAGTTCGCGCCGCCGTGGATCACGCCGATGCCGCGCTCGCGCATGTACTCCTCGGTGGAGCCTTCGCCGTAGCATTTGAATTCGGCTGCCAACTCGCAGGAGAACAGCAGGCCGGTGCCCTGTACCTTGGTGATGAGGCCGCCGAGCTCGCTCTTCAGCGCCTCCATCTTCTTCAGGAATTCCTGGCCCTTCTCGCGGATGTTGGCGCGGACGTCATCGGTCAGTTCGTCCAGCGTGGCGACGGCCACATCGAGCGCGCGCGGGTTCGCGGTCATCGTGTTGCCGTAGATGCCCTTGCGGTACAGCCCGGCCACGCGATCGGTCACCGCCAGCACGGACAGCGGATACTGGCCGGCGTTGAGCGCCTTGGAGAAGGTTTCCATGTCCGGCGCTTCCATCGACTCGAAGCCCGGGTAGTCCACGATCGACAGCACGCCATGCGCACGCAGGCCGGCCTGGATCGAATCGACGAGCAACAGCGTGCCGTGCTCGCGGGTGAGCGCGCGTGCGGCGGCGTAGAACTCCGGCGTGAGTGCACGGCCCGGATCGCCTTCGCCCATCACCGGCTCGAGGAACATCGCCTCGATGAACCAGCCCTGGCGGTCGGCTTCCGCGAACGCGGCCTTCAATTGGGCCACGTTGTAGGGTTCCACCGTGATCAGGCTGTCCTCGTTGCGGAAGCTGGCGAGGTGCTGCTGATAGTTGCGGCGCGACGAATCGGAATAGATGGCGGGACGCTCGGTGCGGCCGTGGAAAGCCCCCTTCACTGCGAGACGCTTGATGGTGCGGCCGGCGTGGCGTGCGCCCGGATCGGTCATCAGGCGCGCGTTGACGTCGGCGATACGGCCGGCCAGCGTCACCGATTCCGAGCCGGAATTCAGGCACAGGAAGTGGGAGTAGGGGCTGCCACCACGGTTGCGGCCAAGCTCCCTGCGCAGCGCATCCGACAGGCGCAGCTGCGACACGTTGGCCGTCATGACGTTGGCCATCACCTGAGGCCGGGACATCGCCTCGAGCACGCGGTCCGGATTGTGACCGAAGCCGAGCATGCCGTAGCCGCCGTCGTCGTGCAGCACGGCACCCTTGAGCGTGACGATCCACGGGCCGCGCGCAGCAGCCGGCATGTACGGATTCACGCAGTCATCGGGGTAGAAGTTGACCAGGCCGGACTGCGCGCTATGGATCTGCCCGGCTTCGTCCAAGCGCAGGAAATCGGCCATGTCGTCGCGCAGGGCGCGGTGATAGGCCACGGCATCCTCGATGGCCTTGACCAGGGTGGCATCCGTCGCCGCGAAGCGGGCAATGGTGGCGTCCGGAAGGCCGCGAGTACGCGGCGCACCGCCAAAGTCGCGCAGTTCGCGCAGAAGACCGATGACGTCCATAAACCACTCCTCGTGCCGCTAAGTATCTATATGTAAAGGGATTATCAATTCAGCATATCACGCGTATTTAGACGGCGTAACCCCCGGGTGACGCTTGTCACATACGCACAATGACGCAAGCGACTGCCGCCAATGGCTTGCGCAGGAATATGTTGCGCTGCAAGGAGGGGACCATGAACGACACTCGCATCGCCGGCCTCGTAAAGGCCCGTAAAAAATACGGCGCGATCACCGCGCTCGACGACATCGACCTGGATATCCACCGCGGTGAAATCCTTGCGCTGCTCGGCCCGAACGGTGCCGGCAAGAGCACCAGCATCGCCCTGCTGCTGGGCCTGCACCGCCCCGACAGTGGCGGTGCCACGCTGTTCGACAGGGATCCCCAGGACATCGAAGCGCGTCGGCGCATCGGCGTGATGCTGCAGTCGGCGAGCCTGCCTCCCACGCTGAAAGTGGGAGAACTTCTCCGGCTGACGGCAAGCTATTACCCGGAACCCCGACCTGTCGCGGAATGCGCCGACCTGGCCGGCATCACCGATCTGCTCGGTCGCCGCTACGGCGCCTTGTCCGGCGGCCAGCAGCGCCGCGTGCAGTTCGCCCTGGCCATGGCGGGGCGTCCCGACATCCTGTTCCTCGACGAGCCTACGGTCGGCATGGATATCGACGCCCGACAGTCACTCTGGGCGGCCATTCGGCGGCTTGTGTCCGAAGGCTGCGCGGTGGTGCTTACCACGCATTACCTGGAAGAAGCCGAAGCGCTGGCCGACCGCGTCTGCGTGATCGCGAAGGGGCGCGTCGTGTCCGAAGGCAGTGTGGACGCACTCCGGGCACACGTGTCGTTGCGCCGGATCCGCTGTATCACTTCCGTAACGATCGATACCTTGCTGGGCTGGCCCGAGGTCGCTTCGGCCGAGATGAAGCAGGAACGCACGGTCATCGCCACCGCAGAGGCGGAAGCCGTTGTCAGGCGCCTGCTCGACGCCGACCCGTCGCTGTCCGAACTGGAAGTCCAGCGCGCCGGTCTTGCCGAGGCGTTCCAGGAAATCACCCGCGAGACCGATGCCGTCCGGGAGGCCGCATGAGCACCATCGAAAGCACCGCCACGCCCATCATGACGACGGGGGGTGTGATCCATGCGTACCTGGAGGAAGCGCGGGCGGAGTGTCTGCGCTACCTGCGCAATCCCGGCTTCCTCTTGCCGACGCTGCTGTTCCCGTCGGTGTTCTACCTGATGTTCGGCATCCTCCTCGGCCATGCCAACAGTGCGGACGCGCCGCGTTACCTGCTGGCCTCGTACGGCACCTTCGGCGTCATGGCACCGGGCCTGTTCGGCTTCGGCGTATCGCTGGCGCTCGAGCGCGACACGGGGTTGCTCACGTTGAAGCGTGCGTCGCCAATGCCGCCCGGCGCGTACCTCCTCGGCAAGATGTGCATGGCCTTGCTGGTGGCGGCGATCATCTCGGTCATCATGCTTTGCCTGGCCATCTTCCTTGCCGGGGTGAGCCTGCCGCCGTCGCGCATTGCTGCCTTCTTCGCCCTCGAAGTGCTGGGCGTGCTCCCGTTCGCGGCGCTTGGACTCCTGATTGGCACGCTGGTGAAGGGGCAGGGGGCGCCGGGCGTCGTCAACCTCATCTACCTGCCGATGGCCTTCCTGTCGGGATTGTGGTTTCCGCTCTCGATCATGCCGGCCTTCCTGCAATCGATCGCGCCGCTGTGGCCGGCGTACCACCTCAACCGGCTGGCGCTTTCGGCGGTGGGCCTGGGGCAGGGCGGCGAAGCCCTCCATGCCACGGTGCTCGCCGGCTTCACCGTGGCCTTCGTACTGGTCGCCGCGCGTCGCCTGCGCCGTCACGGTTGAAGTAGCATGATCCAGGCCCTCTCCAGAGACACGCACATGCCTCGCTCGTGGTTCCAGCCGACCCCGGATTCGCTCTGGAACCGCTATCGCGAGCGACCGAGGCTCCGCGTGGCGAGTCTGTTCAATCTCGTATGGGCGGTGTACGTCTTTGGCGACCTCATCTTCGCGGACCGTCTCGGACCGCATTGGGGCATGGTTACCGCCATCACGTTCCCGGTCTTCCTGCTCCTTTACGCGGCGGCGTACACACGTCCCTTGCGCCACGTTCCATGGTTTGCCGGCGCGGTCGCGCTGTTGTCCTATGCCACACTGAATTTCAACGCCAGCGGCGGCGCGACGTACCTCATCTATGCCTGCGCGATGATGGGCTTCGAGGGGGCGCCGAAGAAGTGCATCGCCGGCATGGCGATCATGATCGGCGGGTTCCTGGGCGTGGCGTACTTCGCGGCGGGCTGGCCCATTCCCATCATGGCCACGATCTCGTTCATCGCGTTGTCGGTGGGTGGGATCAACGTGGTCTACCGGTTCAACGCGCAGCGCGATGTCGAACTGAAGCTTTCCCATGACGAGATCCGCCGCCTCGCCGCCACGGCCGAACGCGAGCGCATCGGCCGCGACCTGCATGACTTGTTAGGGCACACCCTGTCCTTGATCACGTTGAAGCTGGAACTGTCACGCCGCTTGCTCGATCGCGACGGCGCCGCCGCGCGTCGGGAGATCGAGGAAGCCGAGCAGGTTGCGCGGCACGCGCTGGCGGAAGTGCGCTCGGCCGTGACCGGTATCCGCGCCTCCGGCGTGGTGGCCGAGCTTGCCGCTGCACGGCTGCTGCTGAACACCTCGATGATCAATTTCATCTATGCCGTCGACGTGCCGGAACTGCCGCCGCGCCTGGACAACGAACTCGCGCTGGTCCTCCGCGAAGCGGTGACCAATATCCACCGCCATGCCGGCGCCACCTTCGCCGAGGTGACGGTGTCGATGGACGACCGCGCCTGCACGATGACCGTCATGGACAACGGTCATGGTCTTGCCGGCGGCGAAGGCAATGGCATCTGCGGCATGCGCGAGCGCGTACGTGCGCTCGGTGGGACGCTGGTCTTCGAATCGACTGCGCAGAAAGGGACGATCGTGCGCATCGCCGTGCCCGCACTGAATAGCCGCCTGGAGCGTTTCGCATGATCAGGGTATTGCTCGCCGAGGATCAGGCCATGGTGCGCGGCGCATTGACGGCGCTGCTGAGTCTGGAGTCGGACATCGAGGTGCTGGGCTCTGCCGCCGACGGCGAGAGCGCCTGGCGCGAACTCCAGCGCCTCAAGCCGGATGTACTGGTGACCGACATCGAGATGCCCGGTCTCACCGGTCTGGAAATAGCGCAGCGCGTCCGCCGGCACGAGCTGCCGGTGAAGGTCATCATCGTGACCACGTTCGCTCGCCCGGGCTTCCTGCGTCGCGCGCTCGACGCCGGCGTGGGCGGCTACTTGCTGAAGGATGCGCCGGCCGAGAACCTTGCCGAAGCGTTGCGCACCGTCCACCGCGGTGGACGCGCCATCGACCCTCAGCTGGCCCTCGAAGCCTGGTCGGACGCCGATCCGCTGAACGACCGCGAACGCCAGGTGCTTCGATTGGCCGGCGAAGGCCATTCCGCCAGCGACATCGGTACCCAGCTGAACCTCTCGCACGGCACGGTCCGCAATTACCTGTCCGAGGCGATAGGCAAGCTGGGCGCGACGAACCGGATCGAGGCCTACCGCCTGGCACGCCAGAAAGGCTGGCTGTAGGAGCGCGCCCTGCGCGCGACATCTTTTGAGGCCGAGCCCCGGAGCTGGCGCGCAAGTTTCAGGGCTGAAGCGAAAACCTGTCGCGCGCAAGGCGCGCTCCTACATTCTCCAAGGGTATCCGGGCTCGCGAACTCCAGATCGGCGATAATCACACCATCGCTCCGCCCCCGGCCGTACCCGTGAAGAAATCCGACTTCGACTTCGAACTCCCGCCCGACCTCATCGCGCAGGCGCCGCTCGCTCGCCGCTCGGGCAGCCGTCTGCTCGTCGTCGACGTCGCGTTGCACAGCAAGAAAGACCGCAAATTCCACGAACTGCCGGAAATGCTCCGCCCCGGCGACCTGCTGGTCTTCAATGACACCCGGGTACTCCCGGCGCGCCTCTACGGCCGCAAGGAATCGGGAGGCGCGGTCGAGATCCTGATCGAACGCGTCACCGGCGCCCACGAGGCCCGTGCACAACTTGGCGTCAGCAAGAAGCCGAAGGAAGGCGGCCGCATCGAACTGGCCGACGGCAGCATGATTACCGTGCTCGGCCGCGAAGGCGAGTTCTTCCTGCTCCGCTTCGATACCGAAGAACCGCTGGAGCGCCTGTTGTCCCGTCTGGGCGAGATGCCCCTGCCGCCGTACATCGAACGCGGCGCCGATGCGTCCGACCTGGAACGCTATCAGACGGTGTTCGCCCGCGAGCCCGGCGCCGTCGCGGCACCTACGGCAGGCCTGCACTTCGACGAGGAACTGCTCGATCGTTTGCGCGAGCACGGCGTGGAAACGGGCTATGTCACGTTGCACGTCGGTGCAGGCACGTTCCAGCCGATGCGCGCCGACGACGTCCGCGACCACGTGATGCATCGCGAATGGCTGAACGTGGGTGCGGGACTGGTCGAAAAAATCCGTGCAACGCGTGCCGCCGGCGGACGCGTCGTGGCCGTGGGCACCACGGTAGTTCGCGCGCTGGAAAGCGCGACAGTCGATGGCGTCCTGCGTCCCTTCGCCGGCGAAACGCAGATCTTCATCTTCCCCGGGTACAAGATCACCAGCGTCGACGCCCTCATCACCAACTTCCATCTCCCGCAGTCGACGCTGCTGATGCTGGTTTCCGCACTGGCCGGTAAGGAAGCGATCCTGGATGCGTATCGCTATGCGGTGCTGCAGCGCTATCGCTTCTTCTCTTATGGTGATGCGATGCTGATCGTGCCGTCAAAGCACGCCTAAACCATTGCCGCCCCAGGCGCCCCGTGCGACAGCTCCCGCGAAACATCCGCGGCCGCCGCCACCAACACCCGCGCCGTCCCCTTCATATCGATCTTCGCCCCGCGCCGCTCGATGAAGGGCACGGTCAATGCGCAGACGGCGTGGTTCCCTTCGATGATCGGCGCCGATAGATCGGTCACGCCGTCCACGACTTCGCTCGGAATCGTCGCCAGCCCGGCGTCGCGAATCTCCTTGATCGTCATTTCGATCCGCGCGCGCTTCAGCGTCGGCTCGTGTTCCAGCATCGTGCGGAACCAGCGTTCGCGCGTTTCGTCCGTCTGCCATGCCAGCAGCACATAACCCGACGCCGAATGCGAGATCGGCCGGCGGTGACCAACACGGACGACGAGACCGGTTTCGCCCGGCGGATCGACGCGTGCGATCACCACGATCTGCTCCTGCGATGGCACCACGAGGTGGCAGGACTGGTCGATTTCCTCGGCCAGCCGGTGCATCACCGGCATCGCCGTTTCCACGAGGTTCCGCACCGGCGGCTGCTCCATGCCGAGACGGAACAGGCGCGGCGTGATGGAATAGGCGCCGTCGCCCTCGGCGCGGGCGATGTAGTCGCGTTCTTCCAGCACCTGGAGCATTCGGAAGATCTCGCCGCGCGAACGGCCGACGCCGTCGGAAATCTCGGCAATGGACAGGGGCTGGGTCGCCTTGGCGAGCAGTTCCAGGATGTCGAGGCCCTTGTCGAGGGCGGGGGCGCGATACTTCGGCGAATCGGAGGGCATGGCATTCCGTGGCGGTGATGGATGTCGCGGAAGGAGTCTAGCCTGCGCTAGGCCCGCTTCATGTTGCACCGCAGCTTGTTATGCTGGTGAATATTGAGTTCATATTTGTACACGACGGGGCGAGCCGTGTCACGATCTGGAGGGGCAAGCATGCAGCAACACAGGCCGATCGCGGCGCCGTCCACGCGCGCCCTGGCGCGTACGCCATGGGTTCCGCTGGTGTTGATCGTCAGCCTGTTCTTCCTGTGGGGCGTGGCGAACAACCTCAACGACGTGTTGGTCGCGCAGTTCAAAAAAGCCTTCACGCTTTCCGACCTCCAGGCGGGACTGGTGCAGAGCGCCTTCTACCTGGGCTATTTCCTGCTCGCCATCCCCGCCGGCATCTTCATGCGTCGCTTCGGCTACAAGGCCGCGGTAGTGCTGGGCCTGCTGCTTTACGGCGCGGGCGCGTTGCTGTTCTGGCCGGCGGCGGCCACGGCGACGTATGCCACCTTTCTCGTCGGGCTCTTCGTCATCGCGGCGGGGCTGGCCTTCCTCGAAACGTCCGCGAATCCCTGGGTGACCTTGCTCGGCCCGCGGGATTCGGCGGCCTCGCGCCTGAACCTCGCGCAGGCCTTCAACCCGCTCGGCTCGATCACGGGTGTGTTGATCGGCCAGCACTTCATCTTTACCGGCGTGGAGCGTACACCGGCCGAACTGGCGACGATGGATGCCGTGGCGCGCACCGCTTACGTGAAGAGTGAAGCAGCGGCGGTACAGATGCCTTACCTCGTCATCGGCCTGGGCGTGATCGCCTGGGCTGTCATCATCCTCGCGACGCGCTTCCCTCGTACCGCGACGGAGGAGGACGGCAGCGATGCGGCGGAACACGGTGTACTCGTTCGCCTGCTGCGAGACGGCCGGTTCATGTCGGCCGTCCTGGCACAGTTCTTTTACGTGGGCGCGCAGGTCGCCATCTTCAGCTACATGATCCGCTACGCGCAGGCGACGATGCCGGGTACGGCGGACAAGGTTGCCGCGAACTTCATCACCGCCGGCCTGCTCTGCTTCATGGCGGGGCGTTTCGCCGGTGCCGCGATCATGAAGTACCTGCGTCCGGCGCGGGTGCTCGGCACGTTCGCCTTGGTGAACGTCGTGCTGGCGGGGGCCGCGGCCTTCATGCCGGGCGGTGTCGGCATCTATGCGCTGGTGGCTTCGAGCTTCTTCATGTCGATCATGTATCCGACCATCTTCGCCTTGGGTGTCGAAGGGCGGAGCGATGCGGAGCGCAAGCTTGGCGCGTCGCTGCTGGTGATGTCTATCGTTGGTGGTGCGGTGCTTACCGCGGCGATGGGTGCGACATCGGATCGCTTCGGCATCGCACATGCGATGTTCGTGCCGATGTTGTGCTTCGTGGCGATCTTCGTCTTCGCGTGGCGACGCTCGAAGGGCGGGGAGACCGCCGCATGAGTTGTCAGTGCCTGGCGCTGGACCTGCGCGACGATCCCGCCGCCATCGCGGAATACGAGCGCTGGCATCGTAGCGAGTTCATCTGGCCGGCCGTGGTCCGCTCGATCCGCGCGGCGGGCATCCTCGACATGCGGATCTTCCGTACGGGTAACCGACTGGTGATGCTGATTCGCGTGGCCCCGGAATTCGACGCCGGCGCCAAGGCGAAAGCGGACGCGGCCAATGAACGCGTGCAGGCGTGGGAAGCGCTGATGGCCACGTTCCAGCAGCCCCTTCCGTGGGCACAAGCCGGCCAGAAATGGACCCCCATGCACCAGATCTTCGACCTGGCCGCCTGTCCACCGTAGGAGCGCGCCCTGCGCGCGACATCTTTTCGCGAAGAGCATCAGGTCCTGTAAGAGAAAAGGTCCTGTAAGAGCAAAAGATCCTGCCGTTCACGGCCTCAAAAGATGTCGCGCGCAAGGCGCGCTCCTACCGGTGTTGAGGAGTGTGGGTAGCGCGCTGGCGCGCGGAGGGATTACGGCGAGGCCGTACACGCGCCAGCGCGCTCCCCACAGCAAACGGTCATCCCTTCCATAGGATGTCGGGCGACACGCGGGTGGCGTCGAGCGTGCCGGTGAGGGCCATCGATACGCTGAGCTCCCGGCGGATGAGTTCGATGGCCAGGGTGACGCCGGCTTCGCCGCCGGCGCCGAGGCCGTAGAGGAAGGCCTTGCCGATGAGGCCGGCGCGGGCGCCGAGGGCGAGTGCCTTGAGCAGGTCCTGGCCGCTGGTGATGCCGCTGTCGAACAGCACCTCCGTGCCACCGGCGACCGCGTCGACGACGGAGCGCAGCACGTCGATGCTGGCCGGGGCGCCGTCGAGCTGGCGGCCGCCGTGGTTGGAGACGACAATGGCATCGACGCCGTGCGCGACGGCCAGCTTCGCGTCTTCGGGATCGAGGATGCCCTTGACGATGAGTTTCCCGGGCCAAAGCTCGCGAATCCATGCGAGATCGTTCCAGGTGATGGTGGGATCGAACTGGGCGGCGATCCATTGCGCGAGCGTGCTCAGGCTGTCTGCACCCTTGATGTGGCCGTCGAGATTGCCGAACGACCGGCTCGGCGCGCGCAGCACGTTCCACACCCAGCGTGGCTTGCTGGCGATGTCGAACAGGTTGTGCAGCGTGAGCTTCGGGGGAACGGTCAGGCCGTTCTTGATCTCGCGATGGCGCTGGCCCTGCACGGTGAGGTCGGCCGTGACCATCAGCGCGGAACATTCGGCCGCACGCGCCCGCTGGATGAGTTCGCGGGTGAACCCGCGATCGCGCATCACGTACACCTGGAACCAGAACGGCACCTGCGTGGCCGCGCGTACCTGCTCGATGGAGCAGATCGATACCGTGCTGAGGCAGAACGGAATGCCGGCTTTCGCCGCGGCCCGCGCGCCGTGGATTTCGCCGCTGCCATATTGAAGCCCTGCCATGCCGGTAGGGGCGATCGCCAACGGCATGCTCAGCGGTTGCCCGAGCACGGTCGTGGCGAGGGAGCGGTGATCGACATTCTGCATCACGCGCTGGCGGAAGCGCAGGCGATCGAAAGCGCGGCGATTCTCGCGCAGCGTCACTTCATCGTACGAGCCACGGTCGGCGTATTCGAAGAACGCGCGTGGCACGCGCCGGCGCGCAAGCTCGCGCAGGTCGGCAATGTTCGTGACCGGCGCGGCCATGCCGTCAACCGCCCGCCGCCAGGGCGACACCCTGCCAGACGATGCCGTCCGGGTAGAGGTGGTCGCGGATCGATGCGGGGTGCATCTGGGCCGAGAAGCCCGGTGCGGTCGGCACCATGTACCGGCCCTTGACGATGCGCACGGGGTCGACGAAGTGTTCGTGCAGGTGATCCACGAACTCGATGGCTCGGTCTTCTTTCTTGCCCGTGATCGCGACGAAGTCGGCCATGGCGAGGTGCTGCACGAGCTCGCACAGGCCCACGCCGCCGGCATGCGGGAACACGCGCACACCGAAGTGCGCCGCGAGCAACAGGATGGCAAGGTTCTCGTTCACGCCGCCGACGCGCGCGGCGTCGATCTGGATGAGGTCCACCGCACTGGCTTGAAGCAGTTGCTTGAAGATCACGCGGTTCTGGCCATGCTCGCCGGTGGAAATGGGCGTGGGTGCGATGGCACGGCGGATGGCCGCGTGGCCGAGTATGTCGTCCGGGCTCGTCGGTTCTTCCACCCACGCAAGACCGACGCTCTCCAAAGGCTTCAGCCATTCGATGGCACTGCCCACGTCCCAGCGCTGGTTGGCGTCCACGGCAATGGCGATGTCCGGACCCACGGTGGCGCGGGCAAGCCGGCAACGGCGGATGTCGTCTTCCAGGCGCAGGCCCACCTTGAGCTTGATGGTGCGGAAGCCGTCGTCCACGGCCTGGCGCGCAAGGCGCTGCATCTTCTCGTCGGTGTAACCGAGCCACCCGGGGGATGTCGTATAGGCGGGGTAGCCTTCCGCTTCCAGTTGCGCGATGCGCAGCTTCTTGTGCGGCTCCGCCGCGCGAAGGATCTCCAGCGCGCGGTGCGGCGTGAGCGCGTCCGTGAGGTAGCGGAAATCCACCTGGTCGACGATCTGCTCCGGCGTCATCTCCGCGATGAATCGCCACAACGGCTTTCCGGCACGACGTGCGGCAAGGTCCCAGGCGGCGTTGATCACCGCACCGATGGCCATATGCATCACACCCTTCTCGGGACCCAGCCAGCGCAGTTGAGAATCGCCGTTGAGTTCGCGGGCGAAGTCGCCGAGGTGCTCGACGATATCCTCGACGCGCCGGCCGATCACCATCGGTTCCAACGCGGCGAGCGCAGCGGTCTGCACGTCGTTGCCGCGTCCGATGGTGAACACGAGCCCGTAGCCGGCGAGGCCATCGGGGCTGTCCGTGCGTACCACCACATAGGCCGCGGAATAGTCCGGGTCCGGATTCATCGCATCGGAACCGTCATGGTCCAGCGACGTGGGGAAGCGGACGTCGAACGTGTCCAGCGCGGTGATCGTCACCATGCGTTGCGATCTCCATGGGCCACCACGTCCTGGCGCTGCCGCCCCAGTCCTTCGATACCGAGTTCGATCACGTCGCCGGGCTTGAGGTAGGTGGGCGGCTTCAGGCCAAGACCGACACCGGCGGGCGTGCCCGTGCTGATGACGTCGCCGGGCATCAGCGTCATGTAGCGGCTGATATAGCTCACCAGCTGCGCCACGCCGAACACCATCGTCCTCGTATTGCCGTTCTGATAGCGGTGGCCGTTCACCTCGAGCCACAGGGAAAGGTCCTGCGGATCGGCCACCTCGTCGCGCGTGACGAGCCACGGACCGATGGGGCCGAAGGTGTCGCAGCTCTTGCCCTTCACCCACTGGCCGCCGTGCTCGAGCTGGAAGGCGCGCTCGGACAGATCGTTGATGACGGCGTAGCCGGCTACGTGCGTCATGGCCTGTTCCACCGATACATGGCGCGCCACCTCGCCGATGATGACACCGAGTTCCACTTCCCAGTCGGTCTGCACCGAATCGCGCGGAATCACGACGGTGTCGTTCGGTCCGCCGATGGCGGTGGTGGCCTTCATGAAGAGGACGGGTTGCTCGGGCACGGGTGCCCCGGTTTCCGCGGCGTGGTCTGCGTAATTCATGCCGATGCAAAGCATCTTGCCGATGCCGGCCACGGGGGCGCCGAAGCGCGGATTTCCCTCGACGAGGGGAAGCGCGGTGGGATCGATGGCAGCGAGTCGGCGGAGACCCTCGTTACCGATGACGTCGCCGGCGAGGTCGGGCACCACGCCGGAGAGATCGCGCAGCCGGCCTTCGCCGTCGATGAGACCGGGCTTCTCCTGACCTGGTGCACCATAGCGGGCGAGTTTCATCGGAGTGCTCCCTTAGTTCGACCAGCCGCCGTCCACGACGTGGACGGTGCCGGTGGTAAACGACGATTCGTCGGAGGCCAGGTACACGGCCAGCGCGGCGATTTCGCGCGGCTCGCCCAGACGGCCCATCGGCTGGCGTTCGGTAAAGCCGCGCCATACGGCATCCTCGTCGCCGCCCAGCGCGCGCACGCGGTCACCGAGCGAAGGTGTCTTCACCGTGCCGGGGCAGATGGCGTTACAGCGTACGCCGCGTGCCACGTAGTCGGCGGCGATGGAGCGGGTGAGGCCGATCACCGCGGCCTTGGTGGTTCCATAAGCGAAGCGGTTCGGCACGCCCTTGATGCTGGACGCCACCGAGGACATGTTCACGATGCTGCCGGTGCCGCGTTCGAGCATGCCGGGAAGCACGGCGCGACAGGTATGGAACATGCTGTCCACGTTGATCGTGAAGGAACGGCGCCAGGTGGCCTCGTCCGTGTCGAGGATGGTGCCGGCATGCACATAGCCCGCGCAGTTGAAAAGGACGTCGACGGCGCCCGCTTCGGCGACAAGCGCGGCGATCGCTTCCGGGTCGGTCACGTCCAGCGTGCGCGCGGTAATCGACGGCTGTTCCGCGCCGAGCGAAGCGAGGCTGGCGGCATCGATGTCGGTCGCCAGCACGGTGGCGCCTTCGGCGGCGAAGGCCAGCGCCGTGGCGCGGCCGATACCGGCACCGGCCGCGGTGATCAGGGCGCGCTTGCCTGCGAGGCGGCCGTTTGTGCGCGTTCCGGGCTGTGTCGTCATGACGAAATCCTCGAGAGGGAATAAACGGTGAGGGCGTTGCCACCGAACACGGCGGCTTCCGCCATGGGTGCATGACGCCGGACGAACTCGCGCGCGCATGTCTTCCACGCGTCGTAGCTGGCACGCGTGGTGAGCACGGGCCAGTCGCTTCCCCAGATAAGGCGTTTCGCACCGAAGGTTTCGAACAGGTGCGCGACGTAAGGCTCGAGCGTACGGGGATCCGAACCGGCGCCGGTGAGGGTGAGCAGGCCAGACAATTTGCAGTACACATCCGGCATCTGCGCAAGGCGGGCCATCGACGTGGCCCATTCGGCGAAACCACCACCGGCGATATCCGGCTTCGCGGCGTGGTCGATCACCGTGTGCAGCCCGGGATGACGCGCGAGGCGATCGGAGAGCGCGCGCAGGTGGCGTCCATCGACAAGCGCGTCGAACACCAGCCCGCGATCGCGCACGTGCTCGAAGGCGATATCGAGTGCCGGGGAGGCCAGCCACTGTGTATCCGGGATGTCCTGCACCATCGGGCGGATGCCGCACAGCAGGCCGCCGCCATCGGCGACGAGCCAGTCGAGACGGGAAGCGACGTCGAGCGCTTCCATGTCCACCCAGCCGACGACGCCGAGCACGCCAGGATGCTTGCGTGCCAGTTCGAAGAGGAAGCGCGTCTCGCGCTCGTCCGGTGCGGCCTGCACGAGGATGCACGGGTCTGTCTCGCCCGCCAGATCGCCGGGCAGGAAGGCGCGGCGCAGTGTTTCGGGTGCACCGGCAAGCCAGCCGTAGTCCCGTCGCGACGGATCCCAGTAGTGGCGGTGGGCGTCGACGATCATGGCGTGGGCACCGTCGGATCGATCAGGCCTTCCTCGCGCAGTGCCGTCCAGGTGGCGGCAGGCACGGTCGCGCGCTGGCGATGCAGCGCCGCGTCGACTTCGGCCGGAGAGCGCAGTCCGCAAACCACGGCGGAGACGGCGGGATGCGCCAAGGGGAACTGCAATGCGGCCGCGCCGACCTCCGCACCGGTGCGGCGACAGATGTCGTAGTAGCGCCGTGCACGGGCGAGGACTTCAGCGGAGGCCGGCGCATAGTTGTACGTAGCGCCGGGAGCATCCGCGGCACCGAGCAGCCCGGAGTTGTAGGGGCCGGCGATCAGCACCGACACGCCGGTCGCGACGGCTCGCTCCATCACGGCCTTGCTCGCATCCTGCTCGAACAGCGTATAGCGCCCCGCGAGCATGATGATGTCCAGCGGAAAGCGCGGCATCACATCGAGGCAGATCGCTTCCTCGTTCACGCCGATGCCGATGGCGCCGACGAGGCCTTCGTCGCGCATCCGCGCCATCTCGGGCAATGCCTCGTCCAACGCCTGGGCCAGCACCTGTGGATGCCGGCCGCCATGGGTGAGCGCGCCGATGTCGTGCAGGAAGAGGATGTCGATGTGTTCGATGCGCAGGCGGCGAAGGCTGGCCTCGAGGCTGCGACGCACACCGGCGCGGCTGTAATCGAAGCGCGCGGCACGGCCGTCTACGGCGAAACCGTCATTCTGGCCGCGATGGCCTGCGGCATCTTCGATGACCCGGCCGACCTTCGTCGAGAGTGTATAGCTCTCGCGCGGCAGACCCGCGAGCGCCTCGCCGATGCGGGTCTCGCTGAGGCCGAAGCCGTAGTAGGGCGCCGTGTCGTAATGGCGGATACCGCCTTCCCATGCCTGGTGGATGGCGTGTTCGGCTTCGGTTGCGTCCACCGCGCTATAGAGGTTGCCCACCGGCGCGCCACCGAACGCCAATGGCGAAAGCGGCCGGGACTTTCGCCCCTGCGCTGTGGCTGGCAACTGGCCGGTGTTCGGCAACGACATCGGGACTCCCCACTGAACAGATATGGATATTACGTTTATAGGTGAACTTGTCCAGCGTCAAGATCAGGGTTTTCATCATGTTGCACCGCAACTTGAACTGATTCAAACATATCTGAATACTCAGTTCGCCAGTGAACGGGTGCCGGAGACGCGCACCCAAACGGGGCGAACCGGTCGGCGAGGGGGTCGATCACCGTCCCTGCATGGATTGCCAAGCACCAAAGTGCCCGCGCCGCCGCCAACGGCGCGGTTTTCATACGTGCCAAGCATGCGCCGCTCTGCCGGGGCCGTGCGTGCATCCGGAACCAAGGTTTGGGGAGACCATCCATGACGATCAGCAAGACCTTGCTGTGCGCGAGCATCCTGTATGCGCTCGCCGCGGTGGCACAGGCGCAGGACGCGGCACCCGCCCAGGCGGAGAAACCGAAGACGGCGCAGCAGAAGGCCGCCGAGAAGCAGGCTCAGCAGCTGCAGGAGGTAACCGTTACCGGTTACCGCGGCAGCCTTGAGAAGGCTATCGACATCAAACGCAATGCCAATGCCGTCGTGGACGCGATCAGCGCCACCGACATCGGCAAGTTCCCCGATACCAATGCAGCCGAATCGCTCTCCCACCTCCCGGGCATCACCGTGGATCGCCAGTTCGGCGAAGGCGAGAAGATCAGCGTCAACGGCACCGACGCCGCGCTCAACCGCGTGCTGCTCAACGGCCAGACCATCGCCTCCGGTGACTGGGGCGGCAATCCCACCGATACCAGCGGCCGCACCTTCAACTACTCGCTGCTTTCGCCCGAGATCATCGGCCGCATGGAGGTCTACAAGTCGCCGGAGGCTCGTATCGACGAGGGCAGCATCGGCGGCACCGTGATCATCCACACGCGCAAGCCGCTGGACCTCCCGGCGAACACCTTGCGCGGTTCGCTCGGCTACAACTACAACGACCGGTCGAAGGAAGGCAATCCGCGCGGTTCGGCGTTGTGGAGCTGGAAGAACGCGGACAGCACGTTCGGCTTCCTGACCAGCGTCACCCACGACAAGGAAGACCTGTCGCGCGCCGGCATCGAGTTCTTCGGCTACACCACGGGCGCGAATATCACCGGCAATCCCAACGTCACCGGCGATCCGAACTACGCCAACGCGAAGATTCCCGTCGGTATCAACAGCGCGTACTTCCAGCAGGAGCGCGAGCGCAACGGCATCCAGTCGGCGCTGCAGTGGCGCCCCGACGAGAAGAACGAGTTCAACCTGACCGGCCTGTACGTCAAGGGCAAGTACAACAACTTCAGCGAGTCGCGCTATGTCTGTCCGGGCTGCGGCGACCTCAACAAGCTGACCGACATCAACGTCAACAACGGCTACATCACCTCGGGCACGGTCTCGTCCACCACCGGCAACGGCCAGCCCTACGCCGAGCTGGACGCGAACTACCGCAAGACCGAGGTATCCACCAAGAGCATCAACCTGCGCCACGACTTCAACGGTGACGCGTGGATGTTCACCAGCCAGGTGGGTTACACCAGTGCCAGCGGCGGCAAGGATCCCGAGTACCTCATGAAGTACCTGCTGCGGAACGGCGGGTATGACTTCGGCTACGACGGCCGCAACACCAGCGTGAACTACCAGAACGGTTCAGCCGCCAACTGGGGCCTGCCGGGTTCGCCGGCCGGTTCACCGCCGGGCGACACCTCCCTGCCGGGCCAGAACCAGGCGGGCGGCATCTATTACGAAACCACCAAGGATCGCGAGCGCTACGCGCAGTTCGACGCCTCGCGCGACCTGGACTGGGGTCCCATCAAGCAGATCCAGATGGGCGTGAAGTACACCAGCCACTTCAACGGCACGAACTCGCGCGGCAACCGCATCAACACCACCGATGCGGTGTCGCTGCCGGACTTCGATCCGGGCAGCACCCCGGGCGGTCTGTTCGACGGCCTGCACGCCAGCGGCGACCTCACCGACTGGCCGACGGCCGGCAAGGGCGCCGTCGTTTCCTACCTGAACGCGCAGCCGCAGGGGCCGTACACGCTCAACTACCCGGCGATGTTCGGCGTGGCGGAAGTCACCAGGGACGCCTACCTCCAGGTGAACTACGAATCCGGCAAGTGGCGCGGCAATGTCGGCGTACGCTACGTGGATACGAAGGACACGTCTAGCTACTACGTGAGCAGCGACGTTATTCCCGGCACGTATAACCGCGTGACGACCACCACGCACTATTACAAGCCACTACCGACGCTAAACCTGGCCTACGACCTCGACGAGGACAAGGTGCTGCGCGTGTCCGTGGCCAAGGTGATCGCGCGGCCGCGCTACGGCGACCTGGCCGGCGCGACCTCGCTCAGCGGCGCGAGCACCGGCAACTTCACGGCCAGCGCGGGCAACCCGAACCTGAAGCCCTACCAGTCCACCAACTTCGACGCCTCGGCGGAGTGGTATTTCGCCCCGGCCAGCCTGTTGTCGCTGGAGGGCTTCGTTCGCAGGATCGACAGCTACATCGTCACCACGACGTCCGAGCGTTCGATCACCGACCCGACCACCGGCCAGACCAACACGTACTCGGTGACCTCGCCGGTGAACGCGTCGAACGCCAAGGTATCCGGCCTCTCGCTGATCTACCAGCAGGATATCGGTCTGGGTTTCGGCATCCAGACGAACTACACGTACAGCAAGGCGACGACCCAGACCAACGCGGCAGGCGACAAGCTCAACCTGCCGTACCTGTCCAAGAACACCATCAACATCATTCCGTACTACGAGCACGGTCCGTGGTCGGCCCGCATCAACTACAGCCGGCGCTCGCCATACTTCACGCAGGTGGGACGCCTGAACTCGAACGTGTTCGCCGATGCTTACAAGGAACTGGATCTCAGCGCCTCGTACCAGATCACGGAGTGGGCCGGCATCACGCTTAGCGCCACCAATCTGCTGGATTCCACGTATTACCAGTACGCGGATATCAAATATGCGCCTATCGGCGAGTACAAGAGCGGCCGCACGTACTCGATGACGTTGAACTTCAAGCTGTAAGCTTTGCGCGCGACCGGCGGTGTGTCCCTCCCTGTGGCACCGCCGGTCCTTTTTTTTAGAAAGGAGTGATCCATGCTGCGACGACTGGGCTTCCTCGCGATCGCACTGCTTCTCGCTGGCGGTGCCCATGCCGGGGAGGCGACGGCGCCTACCGCGGGCAAGATGACGCCAGAGGCGCAGGACATGGCCTGGCAGGAGGCCGCGGCGAAGTTCGCGCCCGCGCGCAAGGCGATCCTCGATCATGTGCGCGGAAGCGCGGCGGACGGACCGTTCCGGGCCGACTGGGCCTCCCTGAAGGGTTACCGGTCGCCTGCGTGGTACGACGATGCGAAATTCGGCATCTTCATCCACTGGGGCGTCTATTCGGTACCGGCCTTCGGCAGCGAGTGGTACTCGCGCAACATGTACAAGCAGGGCACGAAGGAATTCGACCACCACGTCGCAACCTATGGGCCGCAGTCGCGCTTCGGCTACAAGGATTTCGTGCCGATGTTCAAGGCCGGGCACTTCGATCCCGACGCCTGGGCCGCGCTGTTCCGTGAGGCAGGAGCGCGCTACGTCGTGCCTGTGGCCGAGCACCATGACGGCTTCGCCATGTACGACTCGAAGCTGTCGGACTGGACGGCGGTGAAGAAGGGCCCGAAACGCGATGTCATCGGCCTGCTGGCGAAGGCGATTCGCGGGCAAGGGATGCATTTCGGCGTTTCGTCGCATCGTGCGGAGCACGACTGGTTCTTCGACGGCGGGCGGCACTTCGATTCCGACGTGAACGATCCCGCCAACGCGGAGCTCTACGGACCGGCGGTGGATCACCTCAGCGTGCACGACGAAAATCTGGCCGACGACTGGACCTACGTCTCGCAGGCCTGGCTGGACGACTGGCTGGCGCGCACGACCGAGCTGATCGACGATTATCACCCCGACCTCATCTATTTCGACTGGTGGATCGGGCATCCCACGTTCCGCAATACCTTGCCCACCCTGTTGTCGTACTACTACAACGACGGCGCGAAGCGCGACGGCGTCGTGGTGAACTACAAACTCGGCGACATCCCCGAGGGCGCGGGCACGCTCGATATCGAACGGGGTCAGCTTACGGGCATCCATGCCACCCACTGGCAGACCGACACCTCCATCAGTAACGACTCCTGGGGTTACGTCGAAAACGATACGTACAAGTCGCCCACTTTTATCATTCACCTGCTGGCCGACGTGGTCAGCAAGAACGGTAACCTGATGCTCAACATAGGGCCGCGAGCCGACGGCACGATTCCTCAAGGCGCGCAGGAAACGCTGCTCAGCATCGGCCGCTGGCTGAAGACCAATGGCGAGGCGATCTACGGCAGCAAACCTTGGCGCGTGTACGGCGAAGGGCCCACCGAGGTGGTCGGTGGCACGTTCCAGGACACCAAGACCAAGCCGTATACGGCCCACGACTTCCGCTTCACCACGGGCAACGGAAAGCTCTATGCCATCGAACTGGGCTGGCCTGCAAAGGGCGCGGCAACAGTGAAGTCGATCAAGCCCGCCGACAAGGTGACGCGCGTGGAGCTGCTAGCCGACGGAAGCAACGTGCCGTTCACCCAGGATGCCGGCGGTCTGCACCTGCACCTTTCTCCCCAACCCGTCGGCAGCGATGCGTACGTATTCCGCATCACGCTCGCCGGCCCGATCGAGGCTACCCCATGAAGCGTTGGTTGTTCGTGCTCGCCGCCTGCATCCTCTGGATGCCGGCGGCTTTCGCCAAGGCGCCCGTCGCGCTGTTCTACATGATGAACACGCAGAAATCGATCGCCTCGCTGGAGGCCCATGTCGACAAGATCGACCTGCTCGTGCCCACCTGGTACGGCGTGGACGAGCACGGCCTGGTGTCGGGCGGGCCCAACGATTACGTGCTGGACCTGGCGAAGAAGCACCGCCTTCCCGTGATGCCGATCATCTCGGCAGGGGGTGACCGGGCTCGGTTCCATGCGCTGCTCGGCGACGAGGCGGCGAAGAAGCAGATGATCGAATCGATGATCGACGAGGCGAAGGAGCACGGCTATACGGGCTTCCAGTTCGACTTCGAGAACATCGCCTGGACGGATCGCGATGCGCTCACCCTGCTGACGAAGCAGACCTATGAGGCCCTGCACAAGCATGAGCTTCAGCTCACCATGGCGGTGGTGCCCAATGCGCCGGGGCACGCCGGGCAGGGCGCCTTCGGCAAGTGGATGTGGGAATATTGGCGTGGCGCGTACGACCTGAAGGAGCTGGCCAAGGCGCTCGACCTGGTTTGCCTGATGACCTACGACGAGCACACGCGCTGGACCACGCCAGGTCCGGTCGCGGGCATGCCCTGGGTGATGGAGCATCTCAAGTACGCGTTGAAAGTGGTGCCGAAGGAGAAGCTGTCGCTGGGCATCGGCCTTTACGGTTACCACTGGTTCGCCGGTAACCCCGTGGGCGCGGACGGCAAGGAGAATTCGAACATCTCGGCGAAGTACATCGACGCCGACGAGTCCTTTCCCCTGGCAAAGCAGTTCAACGTCACGATGCAGTGGGACCCGGTGGAGCACGAATCCTGGTTTTATTTCTACCGCGACCAGATGCGCGAATGGGTATTTCTTCCGGACGCCCGAGCCTTCCACGACCGTTACGATGTGGTCAGGAAGTACGACCTGCAGGGGTTCTGCGCGTGGGTGCTTGGTGCAGAAGATCCGAAGGTGTGGGACGAGTTGCCGGACGCCGTGCACTGATTTCCGGACGCCGTTCCTCGATTTCCGAACGTTCGTGGATTTGTAGGAGCGCGCCCTGCGCGCGACATGTTTTTGGGCCGACCCTTGGAGCTCGCGCGTGATCCTGTCGGCTGGCGCGAAAACCTGTCGCGCGCAGGGCGCGCTCCTACATGGCCGGCTGGCCTCTAACGACCTACGTCGAAGAGTTTGAACTCGCGGATACGCGCCGTACCGACAGACGACAGGATGTTCAACCGCACCTTGCGTGCGGTAACCGGCGCAAAGCGATCGATCTTCATGTGCCCGATCGCTTCCGCCTGGGCCACGGTCTTCCAGCCCTGGCCATCCCACACCTGTACCGCATAACCCCGCACCTTCTGCCCGTCGTCCAGCCGCTCCATGCTCATCGCACGGTCGAAGGTCACGTCGCGGCCCAGGTCGACCTCCAGCGTGGCGTTTGCCGAACCGGCAGGTGCCGACCAGAATGTCGATGGATCGTTGTCCAGGGCCGCAGACAGGTTCTCATCCGCCGTCGCGTGCTTCGCGGCGAGGTTCGCGTCGTTCCCGTAGCGGGTCTTCAACGCCTTGCCGAACTCCGCCAGGCGCTTCACATCGGCATCGGGCAGCAACCCGTGCCGATCCGGTGCGATGCCGAGCATCAGCTGGCCACCCTTGCCGACGCTGCTCTCCCAGTTGTCCATGATCTCATCCACGCTCTTCAGCGAGGTGGCGAAGTCGGGCTTCGAACTGTAGAACCAGTGCAGCTTGTGCAGCGGCGTATCCACCTCGAGCGGACGCCAGCGCAACTGGCCATGGCGGTCGATGACGTTCCAGTTCTCACCCAACACCTCGCCTTTCTCGTTGCCTACCCAGCGGATGTCGCCGTAGTCGAACAGGGCGACGTCGGCAAAGACCATGGTGTTGGGCTGGTAGGTGCGCAGCGTCTCGATGTATTTCGCGAAATCATAGACATGTCCCGCACTGCCGGCACCGTCCAGCCACCATTCCGTGAGCGGCCCATAATTCTGCACCAGCTCCTCCATCATCTTCAGGTAGTACGTGTCGTACGCCGCGCTGTCCTTGTAGCGCTGATCGTGGCGGTCCCATGGCGAGAGGTACACGCCGAAGCCCAGTCCGTTCTTCTTCGCCGCCTCTGAGGTCATGCGCACGAGATCACCCTTGCCACCCTTCCACGGGCTCGCCTTCACCGAGTAATCGGTCTGCCCGGTGGGCCACAGCGCGAAGCCGTCGTGATGTTTCGCCACCAGCACCATGTAGCGCACACCGGCCGCCTTCACCGCGCGGGCCCACTGATCCGGGTCGACCTTGTCGGGATTGAACACGGACGGCGCGGCGGTGCCGTCGCCCCATTCGCGATCCAGGAAGGTGTTGGTGCCGAAGTGCACGATCACACCGAACTCGAGATCCTGCCACGCCACCTGCTGCGGCGAAGGCTTCACGTCGGCGAACGACTCAGCCTGTGTGACGGCGGGCAGCGCCGCCAGAAGGGCAACGGCCAGAAGGGTCTTCACGCGGCACAAGGCAGGTTTCGACATGAACGTGTTCCTGAAGAAAAGGGTCAGAGTCATTTTTGCGGGTCGGACCATAGCCGCTGATCCACGCCGCGCATCGTCGGCGCATCGCGTGTCTCGACGTCGAATGCCACCACGGTGTTATCGCCACGGTGGAACCACGGCGCAGGCGCATAGAGATCGTGTTGCGGACCGACCGACCAGGTCCGGCCGAGGTTCACGCCGTTGAGCCAGACGGCGCCCTTGCCGAAGGCGCGTGTGTCCAGGAAGGTATCCGCGGGCGTATCGACGACGATCTTGCCGCGATGGAAGGCAGGGCCTTCGACCCGGGATGTGGTCCAGCCACGCAGCGACGTCGGCGAAGTCATCGGCAGGGGGAATGCCTGCCAGCCGTGCAGCACCTTGTCGCCCAGGATCACGGGATCGACGATGCCGGCGCGACCATCTTCCATATGCGGGCCGTAGTTCACGCGGCCGGTGTTTTCCACGAGCACGTCCAGCGTGTGCTCGCCGGGACCGAACCCCACCTGGGTGGACACTTGCTTGAGGCGGCGGTCGATTGTGCCGCTGGCCCTGCGATCGACGTACACGGCGGCATAGTCGCGCACGTCGCCCACATAGAGCGTGCCGCGGAACGGGCCCTGCACCGTCGTGCGATAGAGGATGTAACCGTATGCCTGGCCATAGGCCTCCATCGGCTGCGGCTGGTCGGACGCGCGTGGCGCCGGCAGGTTGTCCCACAACGATGCCGATTCCTTCAGCGTGAAGGACGGCAGGGTGCGCACGGGCGCCGACGCGGGTACGGGGAGCGGCGTCTGCCCTGTAGCCTTCGCGATCGTGTCGCGGAACAGCATGTACTTGGCCGTGGGCCTGCCTGCCTCGTCCAGCGCCGCGTCATAGTCGTAGCTGGTGGTCTGCGGGGCGTAGTGGTCGGAAGGATTGCCCTGGTAGTTCGCACCGTTCATGAAGCCGAAGCTGGTACCGCCGTGAACGAGGTATACGTTTACCGAATACCCTTGCTTCAGCATCCAGGCGATCTCGTCGGCTTCGCGTTTCGCATCGGTCTTCGCATGCTTACCACCCCACTGGTCGAACCAGCCGGCCCAATACTCGCCGGCCATGCGCGGCGAACCGTGACGGAAGCGTTCGAGCAGGTCGAAGCTCTTCTTCGCCTCGCCAGGCGCGAAGTCGATCACGGCGGTCACGCCGGGCAAGCTGCCGTTGGCGAGGAGGTCGGGGCCATCGTAGGTCAGCAGCAGGTCGTCGGTCAGCCCCGCATGCTGCAATTGCTCGCGAATGGCTTCGAGATAGTCCTTGTCATTGTTGTACGAGCCGTACTCGTTCTCGAGCTCTGTCGCGACGATCGGACCGCCATGGCTTGCCATCAACGGCGCGAGTTCCTTGCCGAGGCGCTGGAGGTAGCGATCCGATGCCGCGAGGAAGCGTGGATCGCGCGAACGCACGCGCATGCCCGGTTCGGCGAACAGCCAGGCGGGATAGCCGCCGGCATCCCATTCGCCGCAGATATAGGGGCCGGGACGCAGGATCACGTTCAGCCCCTCCACCTGCGCCGCCTTCACGAAGGCGGCCACGTCATTGTTCCCGCTGAAATCGAACTGCCCCGGCGTCGGCTCCAGGAGATTCCAGAACACATACGTGGTGATGGTATTCAGTCCCATCGCCCGCGCCTTGCGCAACCGGTCGGTCCAGTACGCGCGGGGGACGCGCTGGAAGTGCATGTCGCCGGAGATGATCTGGTACGGCTTGCCCTCGCGCATGAACTGCGCGCCCGATACGGTCACCGGCAGATTGGCGAATGCCGGGGACGCCGCACCTGTCACGGCGAAAGCCAGGGCGAGGGAAGCAAGGATGGAGCGGTTCATGCGGTCTCCTGACCGACGCCCGGTACGAAGGACGGTGGACGATCGGCGCGGTCGGCACCGTAGCGAAGGTTGGGCGTGGCGCCCATGCGGAAGACGAGGCGACCACCGGCGGCGAGGTCGGCATGGCGCAACCAGGTGCGCGTATAGGGCTTGCCGTTCCAGGTGACGGACTGGATATAGGGACGATCCGGACCGTTTCCCTCGGCCTCGATGACCAGCTTTCGGCCCCCTCCAACGTCGAGTTCCGCGCGGTCGAACAGCGGGCTGCCGATGACGTAGTTCGCGCTGACCGGGTCGACGGCATAGAAGCCGAGTGCGCTGAGCACGAACCAGGCGCTCATCTGCCCGCAATCCTCATTGCCGATCAGGCCGTCCGGCTTGTCGCTGTACATCGTGGTTAGCAGCGAGCGCACACGCGCCTGTGTCTTGTGATGCTGGCCCGCGTACGCATAGAGATAGGCGACATGGTGGCTCGGCTCGTTGCCATGCGCATACTGGCCCACGAGGCCGGCGATGTCCGGTGGTGCACCGGGCAACTGCTCGGACGAGGCGGCGAACAACGCGTCTAGCTTCTTCGCGAAACCCTCCTCACCCCCGAACAGAGCCATATAGCCGTAAAGGTCGTGCTGATTGAGGAAGGTGGCCTGCCAGGCATTGGATTCGGTGAAGTCGTGCCAGGCCGCGCCATGGCCGAGGGCGCGTGGGTCGAAGGGCGTGGCCCAGGAACCGTTCGCGAGCTTCGGTCGCACGAAGGCGAGGTCGCGGTCGAACACGTTGCCGTAGTTGCGCGAGCGCTCCAGCAGCAGGCGGTAGTCGTCGTGGGCACCGGCGCCTTTGGCGAGATGGGCGACGGCCCAGTCGTCATAGGCATACTCGAGCGTCTTGCTCGTGGCTTCCCATTCCTTGTCGCAGGGCACGAAACCGAGACGACGGTAGTCGGGCAGGCCACGGTAGTCGTCGTTCATGGCCCGCTTGCGGAACAGCGGCCACGCCTTCGCGTAATCGATCCCGGTGAAACCCTTGGCCTGGGCCTCGGCGAGCACCACCGCCGAGTGGTAGCCGATCATGCAGCCGGTCTCGATGCCTTGCAGCGGCCACACGGGCGCACCTTCGGGACTCTCCGCGGCCATGCGCACGAGGCTGTCCACGAGGCCGGGAACACGCTGCGGCTGCACGAGCGTCAGCAACGGATGCAGGGCGCGATACGTATCCCATAGCGAGTAGGTGGTGAAAGTTTGCTTGCGGGCGGGCAGCCGGTGCACTTCCCCATCCATGCCGCGATAGCCGCCATCGACGTCGCTGGCCAGCGTGGGTGCGAGCAGGCTGTGGTAGAGCGCGGTGTAAAAAATCCGCTTATCGCGCTCGGACGACGTCTGCACGCGGATACGCGAAAGTTCCCGTTCCCACAGCGCTTCAGCGCTGGCGCGCACATGGTCGAAATCGAAACCAGGCAACTCGGTATCGAGATTGCGCAGCGCGGCCTCGGCGCCCACCGTGGACAGGCCCACCTTCACCAACAGGGGGGCGGTCCCGGCATCGGGGTAGTGCAGCACGGCCTTCACGTGCGTACCCGTCGCATCCTTCGCACCGGACAGCTCGGTGTCCTCGCTGTAGAGCACAGCCTTCGCGAACGGACGCGAGAGGCGCAAGGCGAAATAGGTGTGCCGCCCCTTCGCCCATTGATAGACCCGGCGGCCACCGACAACGGTGCTGTCGTCGATCACGTGCAGGCTGGCATCGCTCACGCGCGTGGGCGTATGCGGGTTGTCCTGCATGCCGTGGCAGAGGTCGAGTACGAGATGGCCCGGTGTACCGCCAGGGAAGGTATGGCGATGCAAGCCGCAGCGCGCCGTGGCCGTGAGTTCCGTGCGGATGCCGTGGTCCTTCAGGAGCACACCGTAGAAACCGGGTGTGGCGACTTCGCTGGCGCGATCGAAGCGCGAACGATAGCCGGTGTCTGGCGCATCGGGCGGACCCGGTACGAGGTGTACGTCGCCGGTGGCCGGCATCAGCAGCACATCCATCAGGTCGCCGATGCCCGTGCCCGATAGATGGGTATGCGAGAAACCCATGATCGAGTCGTAGCCCTGGTGGTATCCCGAGCACACGTCCCAGTCGGCGTTATAGGTATCCGGACTCAGTTGCACCATGCCGAAAGGCAGGGTGGCGCCCGGGTAAGTGTGGCCGTGTCCACCGGTACCGATGAACGGATCGACATACGAGCACGCCGAAGTCTTCGTCCCAGTGCCCAACTCGCGCGCCAGCGCGCTTCCCACCTCGCCCGCGCCCGCCAGCAATGCCATGCCGGCGGCTCCGCGAAGAAAATCGCGCCGGGTGATGTTCATCGCGGCAGCGCCTGTTGGCCCCGGATCCTGAAATCGATCTGCTGCCCGGGCGCATCGCCGGGCTGACCGCCTCCGATGAAGAGCCCGTAGTAGCCGGCAACCACGCTACGCTTGCCGGCGGCATCCACCGAGCTGAGGCGCCGCGGATCGAGCGGAAAGCTCACCACGCGCGATTCGCCCGGGGCAAGATGGACACGCTGGATGCCGACGAGGCTGCGTACAGGCGCCAGCTTGTCCGCTGCCGGATAGCTCACGTAAGCCTGCACTACTTCATCGCCGGCGCGTTCGCCGGTGTTGCGCACGGTCACGCTCGCCGTGAGCGTCTGTCCCGCATCGAGCGTGGCGGCCGAAGCATGCGCACCGCCATAGGCAAAGCTCGTATAGCTCAGACCATGGCCAAACGGGTAAAGCGGCGGGCCCTTGAAGTAGCGGTAGGTACGGCCCTTCATCTGGTAGCTGGCGAACGGCGGCAGGTCGCGTACCGAGTGATAGAACGTCACGGGCAGGCGGGCGCCCGGGTTGTAATCTCCCGACAGCACCTGCGCGATGGCGGTACCGCCGTCCTCGCCCGGATACCACGCGGCGACGATGGCGGAAGCATTCGCCTGCGCCCAGTTCAGCGCCACGGCACTCCCGGACATCAACACCACGACCAGCGGCTTGCCACTCGTGGCTGCGCGTTCGAGCAGGGCCTGTTGTGCGGCAGGCAAACCGATGTCGGTGCGGTCGCCACCGTCGAAACCGGGAACGTCCACGTGCAGCTCTTCGCCCTCCACATCGGGTGACAGGCCAACGAAAGCCACGGTCACATCCGCCGACGCGACAGCACGTTCCGCCTCGGCCAGTTGCGCCTCGGCGGGCGGCAGCCACTGCAGGCGGACGCCCTGGTCTTCACCGCTGTGCACATATTCCAGGCGCACATCGTGGGGACGCGCATCGTCGAAATGCAGGGTGGCCTGGACGTGTTTGTCGTCGCCCTGGTCATCGATCACTCGCTTGCCGTCGACGAACAGGCGCACCGGGTCGTGGCCCGCGCAGTCGAAGCAGCGCTCGACATGCACGGCGAGCGTGTAATCGCCGGAGCCGGGCGGCAGCATCGAGCCGGTCCAGCGCACCGCGTAGCGTCCATTGGGGAGTCCGGCCGGTGTCACGTGGTCCCAGTCGAAATCGACGGTGCGGTCCACGCGGATAGTGCGCGGTTTTCCGTCGAAGGTCGTACCGGCAAAGTAGCTCCCCGTGAGGCCCGCGGCGGCATCGGTGCCGCTGCCCGCACGCAAGGCCGTTTCCGGCACCGGTACAGGCACGCCCGCTGCCACCGGCGAGCCTTGCGCATAGCTCACGCGATCGGGGCCGAAACGCGCGCGAAGGCCGAGCAGCGGAGTGACGGGCGCGCGCGGCGTGGCGTGGTAGTTGGCTTCCAGCGTTTCCACCGTATCGGCATTCGGCCCGATGACGGCGATACGTGGCTTGCCTTGCAGCGGCAGCGTGCCGTTGTCGTTCTTCAACAGCACCATCGATTCGAGCGCGGCCTGCAGTGACAGCGCGGCGTTAGCCTTCGTGTCGAGGGGCTTTGGCTTCATGGCGGTGGCGCCGAGTTCACCGAGCCGATAACGCGCAGCGAAGAGGCGAACGAGCGAGGTGTCGAGCACGGATTCCGTGACGTCGCCCCGGTGCACGGCCTCGACAAGATCCGCATAGGCGAAGCCGCAGTCCAGGTCGGTGCCGGCGCGAATCGCGGCGGCCGACGAACCGGCATTGTCCGGCCGGTAATAGTGGAACTTCGTCATGTCGTCGATGGCGTCGCAATCGGACACGACATACCCGGTGAAACCCCATCCCTTGCGCAGGATATCGCCGAGCAGGCCCGTGTCGGCACACACAGGCGTGCCATGCAGCGCGTTGTATGCACACATCGCCGAGCCTGCATGGCCTTCGGTCACTGCCGCGCGGAAGGCCGGCAGGAAGGTGGCTTCCAGATCGTGCGGCGATACGTCGATGTCGAAGCCATGGCGTCCCGCCTCCGGTCCGCTGTGCACGGCGAAATGCTTAGGCGTGGCGATGGCGCGTGGATGCGCGGAGTCGGGGCCCTGGATACCCTCGACGAATCCGACGGCGAGCCGGCCGGTGAGGTACGGATCTTCGCCATAGGTTTCCTGGCCGCGGCCCCAACGTGGATCGCGGAAGATGTTCACGTTGGGCGACCAGATGGTCAGGCCTTCGTAGCGGCCGTGATCGCGACCCGCGCCGATGGCGTCGAAGCGCGCACGCGCTTCCTTCGACACCGCATCGCCGACCTTGTACAGCAGATCGGGATCCCACGTGGCAGCCAGGCCGATGGCCTGCGGGAACACGGTGGCGTAACCGGCTCGTGCCGCACCGTGCAGGCCTTCGTTCCACCACTCGTAGGCAGGGATGCCGAGGCGCGGGAGTGCCGGCGCGGCGCTCTGCAACTGGGCTGCTTTCTCCTCCAGCGTCATGCGCGCGACGAGGTTCGTCGCCTTCTGCTCCTGCGTGGCAGGCGTGGTGGCCTGGGCGGCGCCCGCCAGTGCGATGGCGAAAGGAAGGAGGAGCCGCCGGTACGTCATCGTGTCTTCTTTGCGGTGGAATCGAGGAGCTGCACTTTACCCAGTCCGTAGAGCGGGCCGTCGATCGGTGCGGTCACGCGGAGGCAGAGATCGTGCTCCCCGCTGGCACGTGGTAGCGCGCCGTCGAGGGCGAATCGTTCGCCCAACGCCGTGCCCGGCGGGAGCGGCAGGCTGGCGAGCAGGGGGCCGGCACAGGTGTCCTGATGAACTTCCAGTTCGCCGTGCGCCGTCTTCGCCGGATAGGACACGACCTTGGACTGGTCGTGGGCCAGGCCGTAGTTGCGTGCCAGCCGCGCCATGTCCACATGGATGCCTGCGATCCCGTCGAGCGGCGCCTTGGCGTAGAGCCAGCAGGAATGGAACAGGTCCACGTCGTAAACCGGCGTATCCATCGCGCCCAGGTCGGGGAGCAGGGGCATGCGCAGGCCGAGGCCGCCATCCGGGCACTTGGTGAATTCGCCATTGTGGTGGGTGAGCAGGCTGGCACGGTCGATGACGCGCGAGCGCACCCCGGCAAGCGGCGTGCCGTCAGGCGCGAACGTGATGGCGCGCACCGTCGTGGGCAGCGTCACCTTGAACGCCCCCGTATACGCCGCGGCACCCTTCCCGGGTGTGGTGCCGTCGGTGGTGTAGCGAAGCGTGCCCAAGTTCGTCTGGCTATCGATCCGCACCGTAGCCCTGCCCGACGCCAGTATGGCCGGTACTGTTTCATCAACATGGATAGCTGGCGCGAAGGCGGTATCCGATGCGGCGATACCCAGGGCCTTGTAGCGACGGAACTGTGCAGGCAGGCGCTGGAGGAAACCGTTCCAGTTGCGCGCTTCTTTCGGCGACCACGCGATCTCCGACATCGCGTCCACGCGCGGGAACAAGGCGTGCTGGATATGTCCGCGCGAGGGAATGAACTCGGCCCATAGTGTCGCCTCGGTGCCAAGCACGTGACGCGCCTGCCCGGTCGTGAGCGAGGCATCGACAGGTTCGAAGCCGTAGACGCGCTCCAGTCCCAGCACGGACAGCCGGCCGTTGGGTTCGTCGTCGCGATCGCTCTGCAGGTTGTCGAAGTACATCCATCCGGCGGGAGCGAGCACCACGTCGTGGTCTTTCTTCGCTGCATCGATGGCGCCCTGCACGCCGCGCCAGGACATGACGGACGCCGTTCGCGGAATGCCGCCCTCGAGGATCTCGTCCCAGCCGATGAGGCGGCGGCCATGCTTGCCAAGATAATCGCCGAGGCGATCGGTGAACCAGCTTTGCAGGGCATTCTCGTCGACGATGCCCAGCGACTTCATCTTTGCCTGCACGGCGGGCGAATTCTTCCACTGGTCCTTCACCGCCTCGTCGCCGCCGAGGTGGATGTACGTGGACGGGAACAGGGCCAGCACCTCGTCGAGCACGTTCTCGATGAAGGTGAAGCTCTTGTCGTCCACATTGTAGAGATAGGGGTTTACGCCCCAGTCCACGGAAACCTTAGGATGGTCGTCCGTTACGCCGATCAGCTCGGGGTAGGCAGCCACGGCGGCCTGGGCATGGCCCGGCATGTCGAGTTCGGGCACCACCGTGATATGTCGCGCGGCGGCATACGCCACCACGTCGCGGATCTGCGCCTGCGTGTAGAAGCCACCGTAGCGCGCCGGCTCGCCGTGCGTGCCCGCACCGGGCGGCGTACGCCAGCCGCCCACGCTGGTGAGCTTCGGGTAGCGCTTGATCTCGATGCGCCAGCCCTGGTCGTCGGTGAGGTGCCAATGGAACACATTGAGTTTGTGCTCGGCCATTGTGTCGAGCACGTGCTTCACCGTCGCCACGTCTTGGAAGTGGCGGGCCACGTCGAGCATCATGCCGCGCCAGGCAAAGCGCGGCCAGTCGCGGATCGCCACGTCGGGAATGCTCGTGGCGCCTTGCTGTCCGTCCGCGGTCGCCAGCTGCCATAGCGTGACCGCACCATAGAACAGGCCCGCATCGCTCCGCGCCGAGACGCGCACGCCGCCGTTGTCGACATCCAGTGCGTAACCTTCGGGTTTATCCACCGACGATCCGGCATCGGTCCGGAACAGGATCGCACCCGCCGCTGGTTTCGCGGAAGGTGTCACGGCGAGGGTGAGACCGCGGCTGCGCTGGAGTTTCTTCGCAAGATATCCCGCCGCGGACTTCGCCGCCTTGTCGCCCGGCGCATAGGCGATGACGGTATGCGCGTCGATGGCCAGCGACCCCGCGGCCGGTTTCACCTCGGCTGGCATGGGAATCAACGGCAAGGTCGTTGCACCCGCGAGACAGGAGATCCCTTGCAGGATCATGCCTGCGACCAGCCAACGCTTCATCGGAATTCCCTTCACTGGAACGTGTACCGCAGCACCATGCTCGTCGTACGCGGGATCTGCCATGTCGCGGCGTGGTAATTCACGCTCTCCACGGTGCCGCCATCTACGAGCGAACCGGTATCGTAGGCCTGGTTGATGTCGATCGTGCCCTGGCGATTGGTGACATTCTGCATCCTCAGCTGCAGGCTGAGATCGTTGGCCGCATTGATCGACCAATGGTACGTGGCCGACAGGTCGAGCTGCCAGAAGAACGGCAGCCGGCTATCGGTGCCCTGCTTGTCGACGACGCCGTTGCAATAATGCGTGGCCGCACCCAGCGGATAGGCAGGATCGTTACTGTCGGGCACCGTGCCGATACAGCTGGTCGGCGCGCCGCTGTGCGCCGTGAACACGCCGCCGAGCGACAGGCCGTTGGCGAAGTCGTAAGTACCCGTGGCGGTGAGGCTGTGGCGGATGTCGCCGGCAAGGTCGCCGTTGCTGCCGACCATCACGGCGGGATAGTTGAACGCGGTGGTCTGGCCGATCCAGCCGGCGTTGCGCCGCTCTTCGTCGATCAGGCCGTTCGTGTTGCCGTACTCGCGGGCATACGTGTAGCTGAGGTTGAGGAAGTACGGTTCGGCGGGCGAAGACGCATGGGTCAGGCCGAGCTTGAGGTTGTAGTACTTGTGCCTGGGCCGCGGTATGCCGATCGCGGCACCCGGAATATCGAGCGCTTCGAGCTGGCCGTCGCCATCGTAGTCGCGCTTCAGCGTAAACTTCTCACCGGGGTTCACGAGCCAGCAGGTGGTGTTGTTCTGCTCGTAACCGGGGTAGCCATGCGACTGGGCGTAGGCCTGCACGCCTCCGCCATAGCAGGTGTCCTCGACCACGCGGCGCAGGTCCGTCCAGCCTAGCTGCACCAGTCCCGACCATTCGGGCGTGAGCTGCTTCTGCGCATAGAGCTGCGCCTCGTACTGGTAGGGCGCCTTGACGTTCGTGGCCGCGATCTGTGCCGGCGTCGGCACCCCCTGGTTGTAGTAGTACGTGCTGCCGATCTGGCTGAGTCCCGTCGGTGCCTGCGTATTCGGATCGATGCCCGCGTAGGTGTAATAGTTCGTATACGTGGTGCGCGGTTCGGCGACGCCGAAGCTGAAAGAGGACGGAAGCGGGATCGAGTACTTGCCGAGGCTGCCGCCCACCTTGAGCGAGCTGTCGCCGTTCACGTCCCACGAGAAGCCGAGGCGCGGCGACGTGGTCGGCAGGCGCATGAACTGGTTGCCCACGCCATCCTTGTAGATGTAGTTGTCCCAGCGCAGTGCGCCGTAGAGCAGCATGCGATCCGTGGCCTGCCAGTAATCCTCGACGTAAGCGCCCTTGTTGATCGTCTGGAACGAGCCGCCTTCGAGGTCGACGTACTGGCTTACGTAGTGGCCTTCCGCCGGCGACTGCGAGCCGTTGAGCAGGGCCACGTTGGCCTGGTTGTAATAGGTGAACCAGCCGGCTGGCACCGAATTGGTCGTGCTGGCGAGGGAGTGCTTGTAGTACTCGCCGCCGAACACGAGCTTGTGATCGCCGAGCTGCCAGGTGAGGTCGCCCTTCCAGCCGCGGCGCCAGTAATCGGACGGCGAATAGACATAGGCGGCGTTGTTGCGGCCGATATTGGTCTGGACCTCCGTGGCCGTGTCGTACGAGGTGACATAGGGGAACTCGGTGTCCTGTTCGCCCGAGCTGGGCGAGTAGACGATGGAGCCGAGGTAGCCGCCCATCAGGCGCAGCGCGAGATCGTCGTTGATCTGCCAGTGGTAGTTGCCGATGAGGAAGCGGCTGTCCGTGCGCGTCTGGCTCCAGGCGCGATAGGCACCCACGGATTTCGGATCGTAGTCTTCGTTCAGGTCGTAATAGTTGTTGAAACTCTGTGTGTAATCGCGATGCGCCAGCACGTTCAGCGACTGGTTGTTCGTGATGTTCCAGGTGAGGTTGAGCAGGTAGTTCTTGTCTCGGGAACTCGTGTCCTGCTTCTGCGTCTGGTTGTAGGCGTGGCTCTGGCTCGCCGGTTCGTTGCCGAGCAGGGCGAAGAAGAACAGCTTGTCCTTCACCAGCGCACCCGAGGCCCAGAGGTATTGCTGAGCGACGCCGTCGTGGTTGTTTGCCGAGGTATAGCTGTAGTAGTCGCCGATCGAGTTCAGCGTGTTGTGACCGCGTGGATTCAGCCAGCGCGAGGTGGGCGGCGTGAAGTACAGCGAATAACCTGCGCGGAACTGGTTGCTGCCCTGCTTGATGGTCGAGGAGAGCACACCGCCGGTCGCGTTCGTCCACGAGGCGCTGGCGCCACCGGTGATGAGCTGGGTATCGCTGATAGCCTCGGCGGGCAGGGTGGTCGAACCCAGCGAGGTCTTGTCGTTGGTGACGTCGAATTCGTTGTAGTAGTAGCGATTCTCGGCCGGGCTGGCGCCGCCGATGGAGACGAAGCCCGTGTTGTGCTGGTCGAAGCGCACGCTGGAATCGAGCCGCGCCACGCTTTCAGGGCTGCGATCGACAGGCAGGGCGTCGATGAGCTTGTAGTTGTAGCTGGTGCTGAGCTCCGGGGTGCTGACATCGATCGGCGTGATGTTCGTGGTCATCGCCGTGGCGGACACCTGCACGCCGGCGAGGTTGCTCGCGTTCGCTTCTGCGGCAGCGGGTGCCGCGCCCAGTTCGGGCACGGACGAATTCCGGTTCGGGTTGACCAGCACGTCGTAGCTGCCCTGCGGCTGACCGTCGCGGACCAGGCTCACCTGGTATGGCCCGGGGTTGAGGCCGCTGACCGCATAACGGCCGTCGGCATCCGGCGTCACGTCCCTGCTGAATCCGGTCGCGGCGCTGGCCACGCGCACCGTCACGCCCGAGCCCGCCGATTCATGGCCGTAGAGGCCGCCGGTGAGCGACTGGGCCATGGCGAACTGGGCGAGGGCGAGCATGACCGAGCCGGCCAGTACGCGACGGACTTGCTTGATGCTGTTCATTACTTATTGGCTCCCCGTAAAAGACCCGCTGGCGCGTCGTGGCGCCTGGGGCCCCGATTCGATTCAACGTAGGGCGGCCACCTCCCAGGGTGCCGCTATGGAACGAAGCGGTCCAAGTTTTTCGCCTGCATGACAGTGTGTCAATATGAATACGCTGTTTACCAATGAAATGAACAAAAAATCATAATCGAGACCACGTGTTTCATAAGAGGCGAGGTTCCTAAAGCTTTCCCCCGCCAAGCCGATAAGCCCATCGAACGACCCCCGGGCGATGCGCGCCAAGGGTCCCAACGGTACGGACGATGGCGAAGAAATCCTCCAAAGACGCCCCCCGCGCCCCGCTGGCGCTGGATGCCGACCTGCGTATCGGCGCGGCGCCCGCGCTCCGCGATACGCTGCTGGGTGTCCTGGCTGCCGGTGAGCCCGTCGAACTCGACGGTGCGGCCGTGGGCCATGTCGATACGGCGGCCCTGCAGGTTCTCGCGGCGTTTTCCCGCGATGCCCGTGCGGCGGGCCTCCCGGTCGCCTGGACCGGTGTCAGCGACCCTCTCCGGCGCGGCGTGTCCGTGCTGGGTCTCCATGCTTTGATCGAACTGCCGGCCGAAGCCGGCGTGAACTGAAGGTGCTCCGATGGCGAAGATTCTTGCGGTAGACGACTCGGCCTCCATGCGCAGCATGGTGGCCTTCACCCTGCGTGGCGCGGGCCATGACGTGGACGAGGCCGACAACGGCCAGGTCGCGCTGGATACGGCGCGCGGCACGAAGTTCGACCTGGTCCTGGCCGACGTGAACATGCCCGTGATGGACGGCATTTCCATGGTCCGCGAGATGCGCACGATGGCCGGTTACAGCGGCGTGCCCATCCTCATGCTCACCACCGAGTCGAACCCGGAAAAGAAGATGGAAGGCAAGGCTGCCGGCGCCACCGGTTGGCTGGTGAAGCCATTCGACCCCGACCAGCTGCTGGCCACCGTGGCCCGCGTGCTCGGTTAATCCGCTCCAAGACGTTCCGGCAATCCAGGATCCACCTCCATGTCCAAAGTCGATCTGGCGCAATTCCACAAGGCGTTCCACGAGGAGAGCCTCGACGGCCTCGACGCCATGGAGCAGGCGCTCCTCGCCCTGGACGAGGGTGCCGACGATCCGGAACTGATCAACGTCGTGTTCCGTGCCGCCCACTCGATCAAGGGCGGCGCGGCCACGTTCGGGTTCACCGACGTGGCGGCCTTCACCCATGTGGCCGAGAACCTGATGGATGAGGTCCGTAGCGGCCGCCGTCCCATGGAAAAGGCCGTGGTGGAGCTGCTGCTCCGCTCGGGCGACACCGTACGCGACATGCTTTCCCTGTCGATGGCGGGGAAGCCGGCGGCCACGGCCGCGAGCCAGACCCTGCTGGCCGAGCTTTCGGCGATGGTGTCCGGCGGCGCGGCTGTCGCCCCGGTGGCGTCGAAAGAGGCCGCACCGGCCGAAGCGATCGAAGGCTGGGACATCGCCTTCCGTCCGTTCGATTACCTCCTGAAGACCGGTAACGATCCGGCGCGCATGTTCCGCGAGCTCGGCACCATGGGTGCGCTGCGCGTCGAGTGCGATGCCGGCAAGCTTCCCGCGCTGGCCGGCATGGACGCCACCTCGTCCTATCTTGGCTGGACGCTCCACCTCGATGCCGGCGCCAAACGTGCCGCCGTCGAAGGCGTGTTCGATTGGGTCGACGGCGACTGCGACCTCAGCCTGACGCCGCGCATCGCGGCCCCGGCCTCGTCCACCGCCGCACCGGCGGCGCCGTCCGCGCCGCGCGCCGTACGCGACGTGGCGATGAACAGTGAATCCAGCTCCGTCCGCGTCGGCATCGAGAAGATCGACATGCTGATCAACCTCGTAGGCGAACTGGTCATCACGCAGTCGATGCTCAGCCAGTTCCACGACGGCGTCGATGCGTCGCAGCTGGAAATGCTCCGCCAGGGCCTCGCCCAGCTGGGACGCCATACGCGCGAACTGCAGGAAAGCGTGATGAGCATCCGCATGCTGCCCATCAGCACGGTGTTCAACCGCTTCCCGCGCCTGGTCCGCGACCTGGCGCAGAAGCTGGACAAGAAGGTGGTGCTCGACCTGCGCGGCGAGACCACCGAACTCGACAAGACCGTGCTCGAGAAGATCGGCGATCCGCTGGTCCATCTGGTGCGCAACGCCATCGACCATGGCCTGGAAGTCCCGGCAAAGCGCCTTGCCTCGGGCAAGTCCGACACCGGCACGCTGCGCATGGAGGCCTTCCATCGCGGCGGCTCCATCGTGGTGGAAGTGGCCGACGACGGCGCGGGCCTGAACCGTGACGCCATCGTGGCGAAGGCCGTGCAGCGCGGCATCATCGCCTCGGGCGACGGCATGTCCGACGACGCCGTGGCCGAGTTGATCTTCGAGGCCGGTTTCTCCACGGCTGCCGCCACTACCGATCTTTCAGGCCGCGGCGTGGGTATGGACGTGGTCCGGCGCAACGTCATGGATCTCGGCGGGACCGTCGCGATCCGCAGCACGCAGGGCAGCGGAACCACCTTCACGATCACGCTGCCGCTTACGCTCGCCATCATCGACGGCCTCACCGCCGCGGTGGGCGATGAGACCTATATCGTGCCGCTGGTTTCCATCGTGGAATCAGTGCAGGTGAATCCCGAGGCACTGCGCAGCGTGGCCGGCGGCGGCGAGCTGTTCCGTTTCCGCGACCATTGGCTGCCGATCGTGCGCCTGTTCGACGTGTTCGGCTGCGATGGCCGCCGCCGGGCGATCGACGAGGGCATCGTGATCGTGGTGGAAGGCGAGGGCGCGCGTATCGGCCTGTTCGTGGACGAGTTGATCGGCCAGCAGCAGGCGGTAGTGAAGTCGCTGGAGGCGAATTACCGGCGTGTGACTGGCATCTCGGGTGCGACCATCCTGGCCGATGGCTCGGTGGCCCTGATTGCCGATGTGGCTGGGCTGGTCAGGATGCAAGGGCGAAAGAAAGCAGCCTGAGGCCGCTCGAAGCCGCCCCCCGTGGCGTAGGAGCGCGCCCTGCGCGCGACATGTTTTGAGGCCGTGAGAAGCAGAACCTGCTGCTCCTCGCGAAAACCTGTCGCGCGCAGGGCACGCTCCTACAGCCCTCCCGCTTTCGGCCTTCGACCTCCTGCAATCCCCCCTCAAGTCCCAGCGGGCGCGGCCGATACCCCTTGGGAAGGGGTCCCGAACCGCCGATCCGATCCGCCGTGGGAACGATATGAACGAGCAAGCCAACACCGCCACCGCTGCGTCCGACGAGGCCGCGCAGTACCTCACCGTCAATCTCGGGAACGAGGAATACGGCGTCGATATCCTCGCCGTCCGGGAAATCCGTGGTTGGACACCGGTCACGCGCATTCCGCAGGCGCCGTCCTACGTGCTCGGCGTGCTGAACCTTCGCGGCGCCATCGTTCCCGTGCTGGACCTGCGCCTGCGTTTCGGCCTGCCCCGCGAGGAATACACCGCCACCACCGTCTGCGTGATCGTGATGGTCGCCGGCCGTCAATTCGGCGTGGTGGTGGATGCGGTGTCGGACGTGGTCGATGTTGCTCCGGGTGCCGTACGCCCGGTGCCGGACATGGGTACCACCGTCGATACCGAATACCTGAAGGGCCTGACTTCCGTCGGTGAGCGCATGGTGCTGCTCCTCGACGTGGACCGCCTGCTCCAGCCGCAGGATGCCCAGATGCTCGAGGCCGCCCTTGCCTCGTCGGATGTGAAAGCCGTCGCCTGAGCGTACTAACACCGGGAGGCCATCCAGGCTTGCCCGCCGTGATGCCTGGTTTGCCCTTGCCGCACCTTGCCGATTGGAAACACGATGAAGAAGTTCAAGTTCAAAATGCCGGCCCTGACGATCCGCGGACGCCTCTACGGCGTGCTCGGCCTGCTCTCGGCGATGCTCCTGGGTGGTGCGGCCGTCGGCCTTGGCGCCATGCATTTCCAGAATGAGGGCATGCGTCAGATTTACGAAGAGGAGCTCGTGCCGGCGGGATTGCTTTCCGACATCAACACGAATTCGCTCATGTCCTTCGTCGTGCTCGGCGAGGGCGCGGCCAAGGTGAAGAATCCGGACCAGGTGAAGCAGAAGATCGCCGAGTTCCAGAAGTTGCAGGCTGATACGGAGGTCATCAAAACGAAGTTTCAGAGCACGCCGATGTCACCTTCGGTGAAGAAGCTCTATGACGATTGGCAGTCCAATGCCAAGGATTATACCGACGCGAAGCATGACATGATCGACGCCCTGAGCCAGGGCGACGAGGGAGCCACCGACCTGCTGGAACTGCAGCTGCGTCCGTTGATGATGGATCGCCAGGATAAACTGGCCAAGCTCATCGATGGCACGCGCGCCGACGCGGAGGGGATCTATAAGAAAGAAACGGCCCAGTACAAGACGATCCGCACGCTCAGCGTCTTCGCGCTGGCCCTGGGCCTCGGCATCAGCCTGCTGATCGCCGTGCTGGTCATCCGCTCGATCATCCGCACCTTGTCGCAGACGGTTTCCGTCGCCCATCTCATCGCCCAGGGCAAGCTCGGCCATGACGTGAAGGTTACGCGTAACGATGAACTGGGCCAGCTCCAGGCTGCCTTCCGCGAAATGGACGAGCGCCTGAGCGCCATCGTGTCCGAAGTGCGCCATGGCGCCGGTTCCGTCAGTACCGCCGCGCAGCAGATCTCGCGCGGCAACGACGATCTTTCGCAGCGTACGCAGGAGCAGGCTTCCAGCCTCGAAGAGACTGCCTCGTCGATGGAAGAGATGACCTCCACGGTGAAGCAGAACGCCGAGAATGCCAGCCACGCCAACCAGCTGGCCCGCGGCGCCCGCGAGCAGGCCGAGCGCGGCGGCGAAGTGGTCGCGCAGACCGTCGTCGCCATGCGCGAGATCAACTCGTCCAGCAAGAAGATTTCCGACATCGTCAGCCTCATCGACGAAATCGCTTTCCAGACCAACCTGCTGGCGCTCAACGCGGCGGTCGAAGCCGCGCGTGCCGGCGAGCAGGGCCGCGGCTTTGCGGTGGTGGCAACGGAAGTGCGCAACCTGGCCGGACGCTCCGCCAATGCGGCCAAGGAGATCAAGGGCCTCATCAACGACAGCGCCGACAAAGTACGCACCGGTTCGGGGCTGGTCGACCAGTCGGGCAAGGCGCTCGCCGAAATTGTCGACAGCGTGAAGAAGGTGACCGACATCGTGGCCGAGATTGCGGCTGCCAGCTCCGAGCAGTCCGCCGGCATCGACCAGGTGAACCATGCCGTGCTGCAGATGGACGAGATGACCCAGCAGAACGCCGCGCTGGTCGAGGAGTCCGCCGCCGCCGCGCGTGCCATGCACGAGCAGGCCACCGAGCTCAGCCGCCAGGTGTCGTTCTTCCAGATCGCAGGTAGTGCTTCCGCCACGCCGGCTTCCAGGGGAAAGAAGAAGGACGCCGCGAAGGAAGAGATGGAAACCGTATTCGCCGCCGTGCGCAGCACCCCGGCCCCGCGTGCCCAGCGATCGGCGGAAACCGCCGACGCCGGAGTGTGGAAGGAGTTTTGACCGATGAACGCGCTCGTCGACAGCGGTGATGCCGTCGGCCCGGCGGGCGCGACGGGGCCGAGCCTCGGGGAAGCCGATTTCGCTTTCCTTCGTGAGTTCGTGCTGCAGCACTGTGGCATCTCACTGGGCGACCACAAGCGCCAGCTGGTGCAGGGGCGCCTCCTGCGCCGCCTGCGCGCGCTGGGGCTTTCCGGCTTCGCCGGTTACTGCGATCTGCTTCGCCGCGATCCGGAGTCGGAGCTCGGCGAGCTGGCCAGCTGCATCAGCACGAACGTCACCTCGTTCTTCCGCGAGATGCATCACTACGACATGCTCGTGGACGAACTCCTCCCTCGCTGGCTGGAAGAGAAGCGCGGTGGCGGCCGCCTGCGGATCTGGTCCGCCGGTTGTTCCACCGGCGAAGAGCCGTATGCCATCGCCATGGTGCTTGCGGAGGCGCTGGAGCGCACGCGTGCCGACGTGGACGTGAAGATCCTCGCCACCGACCTGTCACCGCAGGCGCTCGCCGCGGCGCGCAAGGGAGTCTATCCGGTGGATCGCCTGGGCGGCGTCGACGACGCGCGGCGCAAGCGCTGGTTCCTGCGCGGCGAGGGCAGTTACGACGGCTTCGTGCAGGTGCACCCGCGCCTGCGCGAACTGGTGGCGATCCAACCGCTGAACCTGCTGCACGAATGGCCCATGCAGGGGAAGTTCGACGCCATCTTCTGCCGTAACGTCGTCATCTACTTCGACAAGCCGACGAAGCAGCGCCTGTTCGCCCGTTACGCCGGCATGCTGGAAAGCCGCGGCTACCTCTTCCTCGGTCACTCTGAGTCCATGTACGGACTTTCCGAGGACTTCGACCTGATCGGCCGCACGGTCTACCGGAAGCGTTCATGAGCGACACGTTCGTCCTGCAGCCGCGGACCTTCGCCGGCTTCGATCCGAAAGGCGTGTTGCCGGGGTTCGAGCACGTACGCCGCTTCTGGGATCCGGCACAGGAGGTGGTCACGGTGAAGATCCTGCCCGGCGAGTATTACGTCAGCATGCAGGAGGAAATGATTTCCACGGTGCTGGGTTCGTGCGTGTCGGCCTGCGTGCGCGATGTGCGGCGGCGCATCGGCGGCATGAACCATTTCATGCTGCCCGAGCCCGCGGGGGAGCGCGACGGCTGGAGCTCCACCGTGGGCCGTGCCGCGCGTTACGGCAACGACGCCATGGAGCAGCTGATCAACGCCATCCTCAAGGCTGGCGGCAGGCGCGACGACCTGGAGGTGAAGATTTTCGGGGGCGGCCGCGTGCTCGCCACCATGACCGACATCGGCCAGCGCAACATCGCCTTCGTGCAGCGTTACATCGCCACGGAGAAGCTGAAGCTCTGCGCGGCCGACGTGGGGGACATTTACCCCCGCCAGGTCCAGTTTTTTCCGGTGAGCGGCAAGGTGCGCGTGCGCCAGATGCGCTCGATGCACGACCACAGCCTGGCCGATCGCGAGAAGCGATACCTCAAGCGATTGGCAGATGATCCGATAAAGGGAGAGGTCGAGCTGTTCTGACGTACCCCGTCAGGCGGCCTGCCTCGTCACCGTCTCCGCCACCGAGCTGCCAGAGCCCATGCAGAAAGTACGCGTTCTTATCGTCGACGACTCGGCCCTGGTGCGTAAGGTGCTGACCGCCATGCTCGAGTCCGATCCGGGCATCGAGGTGGTGGGCACCGCAGGGGACCCGCTGATCGCTCGCGACAAGATCAAGCAGCTCGATCCCGACGTGCTCACGCTCGACGTCGAGATGCCGCGGATGGACGGCCTGACCTTCCTGGACAACCTGATGCGCCTGCGCCCGATGCCGGTGGTGATGGTGTCCACCCTCACCGAGAAGGGCGCGGACGTCACGCTGCGTGCCCTGGAACTCGGCGCGGTGGATTTCTTCACCAAGCCGACGGCGGACCTCGCCACCACGTTCATGGAGCACGCGCCGGAAATCTGCGCGAAGGTTCGCCTCGCCGCAGGCGCCAAGCCGCGCGAGCGCGCCACGGTGACGAAGCTGGACGTAGCCCCGCGCCTCAGCGCCGACGCCGTGCTGCCGCGCGCGCAGACGGCGGGCAGCCGGGGCGGCACGCGCATCATCGCCATCGGCGCGTCCACCGGCGGCACCGAAGCCATTCGCGTGGTGCTGGAAGCGATGCCGCCCACCGCGCCGCCCATCGTCATCACCCAGCACATCCCGGCCGCCTTCAGCGGTCCCTTCGCCACTCGCATGGATTCCTGCTCGGCCATGCGCGTGTGCGAAGCGCGCGACGGCCAGCCCATCCAGCCGGGCCATGCGTATATCGCCCCGGGCAGCCAGCACCTGCTGGTGATGTGGGACGGCGCACGCCACGTCTGCCGCCTCCACGACGGCCCGCCGGTGAACCGCCACAAGCCTGCGGTGGACGTGCTGTTCCGCTCCATGGCCGCCAGCGTCGGCGCCGCTACCATCGGCTGCCTGCTTACCGGCATGGGCGACGACGGAGCGCGTGGACTCGGTGAACTGAAGGAAATCGGGGCTCATACCCTCGTGCAGGACGAAGCCAGCTCTGTGGTCTGGGGCATGCCCGGTGCCGCCTGGAAAGCGGGTGCCGCCGGCGAAATGCTTCCGCTCGACGCCATCGCCGCGCGCCTGCTCGCGCTTGCCAATACCCCCGTGCCCGCCGCCACGCGCGTCGGCACCTGATTAACGAGACGTCATCATGCTGATTCCCAAAAACGAACGCAGTATCGGCTTCGGCGCCAGCGCCATTGCGCTGGTGCTGGTCCTGGTGTTCCACGCGGCCTGGGTCGCACCGGTCGTGGTTGCTTTGCTGACGGCGACCTGGATCGCGGTCGGCCTGCGCTCCTCGATGTTGCCGGAGGTGGAAGTGGTGCTCAGCTCCGCGACCAGCGACGAGGCTTCCGTGCGCGAGGCCATGGAAGATGTGCGCAGCGCCATCGTCGACGAGCTCGGCCACGCCAGCCGCGAGCTGAACCAGGCACTTGAACTGCTGCGTGACGCCGTGGCCGAGCTCGGCGGCGGCTTCAACGGCCTGTCGCACAAGACGGGCAAGCAGCAGAAGCTGCTCGGCGAAATCATCGAGGCCGGTGGCAAGGGCATCTCGGTACAGGACTTCGCCGATCGTACCGCCAGCCTGCTCGAGCACTTCGTCGGCCTGATCGTGCAGCTTTCCCGCGAAAGCCTGCGCATCGTCTACCGCATCGACGGCATGGCGAAGGAGATGGACGCCGTGTTCGCGCTGCTGAAGAACGTGAACACCATCGCCGAGGAAACCAACCTGCTGGCGCTCAACGCGGCTATCGAAGCGGCGCGCGCCGGCGAATCCGGCCGCGGCTTCGCTGTGGTGGCGGGTGAAATCCGCAACCTCGCCCAGCACAGCAACCAGTTCAACGAGAAGATCGGCAGCCATGTGGAGCGGTCGCGCACGGCTATGGAAAGCTTGCGCGAACTGGTTGGCCACATGGCCTCGCAGGACATGAACGTGGCGCTGTCCACCAAGGGCGGCATCGACGAGATGATGTCGACGATCACCGAGTCCAACGCGCGCACCAGCGCAGCGGCCGATGAAGCGGCCTCCCTCAACCGCGGCCTGGGCAACGACGTGTCCACCACGATCCGCTCGCTGCAGTTCGAGGACATCCTCAGCCAGTTGCTGCACCAGACCCGTTCGCGCCTGGTGGAATTGCAGGAGATCACCGCCGACTGCACCCGCGATATCGAGGAGCTGGCCTGCGTGCCGGCCGAAGCTTCCGAGCTTGGGGCACGCGCCCAGCGCGTCCGCTCCCGACTGGCCGAGCAGCGTGAGCGTGCCCGCCTGCGCTCGCGTGGCCCCGCCCTCCAGCAGTCGATGGCTGCCGGCGACATCGACCTGTTCTGAGGAGAACTCATATGGCCATCAACGTCCACCACGATTCCGAACAGGGCTGCCTCACCCTCCACCTGGGCGAGCGCTTCGATTTCTCGATCCATCGCGCCTTTCACGATGCCTGCCTCGGCGACGTGCCAGCGGCGCGCAGCTACGTGCTCGACCTCGAGCAGGTGGCTGGCATGGACAGCTCCGCGCTGGGCATGCTGATGCTGCTGCGCGAACACGCCGGTGGCGACCGTGCGGAAATCCGCATCGTCAATGCCAGCGCCGACCTGCGTAACACACTGCGCATCGCGGGCTTCGACAAACTTTTCACCGTGCACTGAAACGGCGCTCGACCGATACGGTTTCACGGAACGCCCCGGCTTGCCGGGGCGTTTTTTTCTAACCGTTTCGTTCTGACTCCTCGTTCACAGCCCGGTGGGCAAGATCTTGCGACCGCCAGCCCCGAGCTTCGCCATGCCCTTGTCCCTGCACCCGCCGCCGATCCGCTTCGACGAGTCGCTGGAACACATCGAGCCGGACGAGGCGGAGACCGTGGAACAGCTGATCGAGACCCTGACCCGCATCAACCAGATCACGCTGGAACACGAAAAGCATGCGCATCGCTCCGTGCATGCCAAGAGCCATGCGCTGCTGACCGGGGAACTGATCGTTCCCGCCGACCTGCCGAGGGAACACAGTGCAGTGGCCGGAGGAGAAGAGTCCCTACATCGACGTGGCGCGTATCGTCGTGCCGCCCCAACCCGCATGGAACGCCGCGCGTCGCGCCGCCATCGACGACGGCATGTCGTTCAGTCCATGGCATGGTCTGGCCGCCCATCGGCCGCTGGGTTCGGTGATGCGCGCCCGGCGCGTGGTGTACAAGGTGATGGCCAAGTTCCGCGCGCACCATAACGCCGTCGTGTTGCGCGAACCGCGCGCGATAGAGGATCTGGAGCTCGGGTAGGAGCGCGCCCTGCGCGCGACAGCTGTTGAGGCCGAACCTGGGAGCTGGCGCGCCAGCCCGGGGACAGGCGCGAAAAGCTGTCGCGCGCAGGGCGCGCTCCTACCAGCCCATGTAGTGGCCGCCGTTGATCGCCAGGTTGGACCCCGTGATCCAGCTGGAATCCTCGGAGGTGAGGAAGGCGACGGCGTGTGCAATTTCCTCGGGGCGGCCGAGCCGGCCGATAGGGATCTGCGCGATGATCTTGGCGCGGATGTCCTCAGGCACGGCCATGACCAGGTCGGTGCCGACGTAGCCGGGCGACACCGTATTCACGGTGATGCCGAAGCGCGCGTTTTCCTGCGCGAGGGAGATGGTGAAACCGTGCACGCCTGCCTTGGCGGCCGCGTAGTTGGCCTGGCCGTACTGGCCTTTCTGTCCGTTGATCGAGCTTATCTGGACGATGCGGCCCCACTGGCGGGAACGCATGCCCTCGATCACGGGGCGGGTGACGTTGAAGCAGGCGTTGAGGTTGGTATTCACCACCTCGGTCCACTGCTGGTAGTCCATCTTGTGGAACGTGGTGTCGCGCGTGATACCGGCGTTGTTGACCAGGATTTCCACGGGCCCCGCCAACGCCTCCACCGCACGGACCATCGCTTCCGCCGACACGGGGTCGGACACATCGCCCGGTACCATCACCACGTCGATGCCGTCGCGGATCATGTCCTCGCGCCACGCGGCGGCACGGGCCTCGTCGCGGAAGTTGGTGGCGACCCGGTGTCCCTGGTGGGCGAGGTAGCGCACGATCGCCGTACCGATGCCGCCCGTGCCGCCGGTCACCAGTGCCGTTCGCTGCGCCATGCCTTGCTTCATTCCCGCCTGATTCCTGTGATGGCCCGTTCGTCGGGCAAACGATTCTTATAGCGTCGCCGTGGCGCCAAGACTACTGCGGCGAAGCGACGCAGGCCCGAAACCGTGCAGCGCGTCGCGCAGCACGGTTTCGGGCGTGGCCGCGGTAGACGGGGCCAAGACACCTAGCCAGTCCAATGCGGCGCGCAGGGCGGGCAGGGGATCGGCGGCGTCCACCGGCAGGGCGGCAGTGGACTTGGATAGCTTCCTGCCTTCCGCATCAAGCACCAGGGGAAGGTGCAGGTAGCCGGGCGTGGGCAACGCCAGGAGGCGCTGGAGGTGGATCTGGCGGGCGGTGGAATCGAGCAGGTCGGCGCCCCGGACCACATGGGTGATGCCTTGATCGGCGTCGTCCACCACGCAGGCAAGCTGGTAGGACCAGAGGCCTTCCACGCGGCGGATGACGAAATCGCCCGCGACCTCGCGCAGGTTTTCAGACTGGCTACCTAAAAGGTCGTCGTGCCAGTGGATGAGGAGATCGGGTGTGAGCAGGCGCCATGCGGGCAGGCGCGAAGGGTCTGGCGTGGCGATGCACCGGCCATCGCGATGAACGCCACCCTGGGATGCCAGGTCCGTGCGGCTGCACCAGCAAGGGAAAAGCTGGCCGTTTTCGCGCAGCCGGTCGAAGGCCACGGCGTACCCTTCCTGTCGTTGGGATTGATAGACCGGCGGCCGGTCCGGCGAGAGGCCAAAGGCACCCAGCGTGGCCAGGATCGAAGCCGCTGAGCCGGGAACCTCCCGTGGCGGATCGATGTCTTCGATGCGCACGAGCCATTCGCCACCCGCATGCCGCGCCACCAGCCAGCTGCCCACCGCGGCCACGAGGGAGCCGAAATGCAGGGCACCGGTCGGGGAGGGGGCGAAGCGTCCGCGGTAGCGTGGGGTGGCGGTCATGGGCTGATTTGAGAAGATTCTGAATGGCGTCCGGGCTGGAAGCCGATAAGTGTAGGTGATGCCTGCGTGGCAAGGCCGCGCCGTACCGTCTTCCCCCGCGCCATAGGGCTTTCCGCCATTGAATCATTCACCATTCGCCCCGAAAACTTGCCCCGGGCGGCGCCAATCGCCAGCCGCCATAAGAGAGACCGATCATGTTCAAGCGCATTGCCCTGTTCGTCGCGACCAACCTTGCCGTCATCTTCCTGCTGACCTGCGTCAGCCGTGTCCTGGGCATCGACCAGTGGGCGGCCCAGCGGGGCATGGGCATTGGCGGGCTCATCGTCTTTGCATCGATCTTCGGCATGGGCGGCGCCTTCATCTCGCTGGCTATCTCGAAGTGGATGGCAAAGATGTCCACCGGCGCCAAGGTGATCACCGAGCCGCGTAACGAATCGGAGCGCTGGCTGCTCGAGACCGTGCGCCGCCACGCCGAGAAGGCCGGCATCGGCATGCCCGAGGTGGCCGTCTACGACGCCCCCGAAATGAACGCGTTCGCGACCGGCATGAGCCGCAACAACGCCCTCGTGGCGGTCAGCACGGGCCTGCTCCAGCAGATGGACCGCGAGCAGGTCTCGGCCGTGCTCGGCCATGAGATCGGCCACGTCGCCAACGGTGACATGGTCACGCTCACCCTGATCCAGGGCGTGCTCAATACGCTGGTGATCCTGCTGGCCCGCATCGTCGGCCGCGTGGTCGACAGCTGGCTGAGCGGTGGTCGCGACCGCGACGGCGAAGGTGGCATCGGCTACTTTGTCGTGGTGATGGTGCTGCAGATCGTCTTCGGCCTGTTTGCCTCCATGATCGTCATGTGGTTCTCGCGCTGGCGCGAATTCCATGCCGATGCCGCCGGCGCCAACCTGGCCGGTCGCGCCTCGATGATCTCGGCCCTCCAGCGCCTGTCCGCCAACCACGGCGACACGAGCCTGCCCCAGTCCATCCAGGCCTTCGGCATCTCCGGCCACCTGGCCTCTGGCCTGAAGCGCCTGTTCATGAGCCACCCGCCCATCGAAGAGCGCATCGCCGCCCTCCAGGCCGGCCGCTAAGCATCCCAAGGCGTCCTCCCGGGCCCCGGCCATGCCGGGGCCTTTTTTCGTTCCGCCTTGATCCCCATACTCCCCAGCCTGTCCCACCTTGAAGGAACGGCACCGTGAGCCAGGAAACCCGTAAGTTCGAAGCCGAGGTCGCCCAGGTCCTGCACCTGGTCACCCATTCCCTCTACTCGCACAAGGAAATTTTCCTGCGCGAGCTGATCTCCAACGCCTCCGACGCCTGCGACAAGCTGCGGTTCGAAGCGCTGGCCGACCCCTCCCTGACCGACGGCGATGCCGACCTGCGCATCCAGGTCACCTGGGATCCGGACGCGCGCACCATCAGCGTGCGCGATAACGGCATCGGCATGAGTCGCGACGAAGTGGTAGCCAACATCGGCACGATAGCCAGTTCCGGCACGCGCCGTTACCTCGAAGCGCTGTCGGGCGAGCACAAGGCGGACGCCCGCCTCATCGGCCAGTTCGGCGTGGGCTTCTATTCCGCCTTCGTCGTCGCCGACAAGGTCACCGTGATCACCCGCCGTGCCGGCCAGCCGGAAGTGGCCGGCGTGCGCTGGGAAAGCGACGGCAAGGGCGAGTACACGCTCGAGGACACCCATGTCACCGAGCGCGGCACCACGGTGGTGCTGCACCTGAAGGCCGACGAGGACGAGTTCCTGAAGTCGTGGACACTGCGCGGCGCGATCACGAAGTACTCCGACCACGTGGCCTTCCCGATCCGCATGCCGGCCGAGAAGGACGGCAAGCCCGATCCGACCGAATGGACGACGGTGAATTCCGCGTCCGCACTCTGGTCCCGTCCCAAGAGCGAGATCGGCGACGAGGAATACCAGAACTTCTACAAGGCGCTGGGTCACGACTTCAACGACGCATTAGCCTGGACGCATAACCGCGTCGAGGGCAACCAGAGCTTCACCACGCTCCTTTACGTGCCCGAACAGCCACCGTTCGATCTCATGATGGGCGGTCGCGACGAGCGCAAGGGGCTGAAGCTCTACATCAAACGCGTCTTCATCATGGATGCGGCCGAGGAGTTGCTGCCTAACTACCTGCGCTTCGTGCGCGGCGTGGTGGACGCCGACGACCTGCCGCTGAACGTGAGCCGCGAAATCCTCCAGCACAATCGCCAGCTCGAGCAGATCAAGGCGCGTTGCGTGAAGGGCGTGCTTGACCTCCTGGAGCGTATCGCGCGCGACGAGCCGGAGAAGTTTGCCACGTTCCTCGCCGGCTTCGGCAATACGCTGAAGGAAGGCATCGTCGAGGACACCGCCAACCGCGAGCGCATCGCGAAGCTGCTGCGCTTCGCCTCCACGAAGGGCGAGGGCGCTGCGAAGACGGTCTCGTTCGACGACTACATCGGCCGCATGGCCGTGGGCCAGGACACCCTCTGGTATGTCACCGCGGACAGCTACGCGGCCGCCGCAGGCAGTCCCCAGCTGGAAGCGCTGAAGGCCAAGGACATCGAAGTGCTGCTGATGTCCGATCGCGTGGACGAGTGGATGCTGGGCTACCTCACCGAGCATGGCGGCAAGCGCCTGCGCAACGTCGCAAAGGGCGAGTTCCCGCTGGACGAGGCTGACAAGGCGAAGCAGGAAGCGGCCGCCACGGCCAACGCACCGTTGCTCGAGCGCGCGAAGACCTTGCTTGGTGACCGCGTGGCGGACGTCCGCGTGTCAGCTCGCCTGACCGACTCGCCGTCGTGCCTTGCCCTGGCCGATTTCGACCTGGCGCCTCACCTCGCCCGCCTGCTGCGAGAGGCAGGGCAGGACGTGCCGGATTCGAAGCCTGTGCTGGAACTCAACCCAGACCACGCGCTGGTGAAGCGTCTCGCGGCCGAAACAGACGACGCGAAGGCTGGCGACCTGGCGGGCCTGTTGTTCGAGCAGGCGGAAATTACCGCCGGCGCGCAGTTGGCGGACCCGGCTGCGTTCGTGCAGCGGATGAATCGGGTCCTGCTAGGCTAACCGCGGCATCGTAGGAGCGCGCCCTGCGCGCGACAGCCTTTCGCGAGGAGCAACACGCCCTGTTGCTCCTCGCGAAAGGCTGTCGCGCGCAGGGC
>NZ_DASYDO010000058.1:0-25091 GCF_036499525.1 Luteibacter sp.
CACCACGCCCTCGCCGGTGGCGAGGCGGGTGGAGTCGGCCTGCGACAGCAACGGGTCGTTGGCCCGCGCCTGCCGGTAGGCGTCGAGCAGGTCTTCCGCATGGCTCGCGAAAGGCATCGCAGCCAGTGCCAGCGCGACGGTGAGCAGCTTCAAGCGCATGGTTTCGCCTTGTATGTGATGGATAGCTGGTGGGTCAGAGCACGAAGCGCTTCACCGGCGCGGCGTGCGCCAGGTAGGGAAGGTCCGTTTCGAACAGCGATTCCTCGCGATAGCGGCCTTCACCCTCGTGGGTGAGCAGGACCGCCGTCTGTGCGGGGGAATCGCCGCGTACCACGAACATGCGTCCGCCGGGCTTCAGCCAGCGCACGAACTTCTCTGGAACGGCATGCGCGGCGCCCGTGACCACGATGGCGTCGAAAACGCCCGCGGGGGTGTAGCCGTTGACGGCCTCGGCCGTTTCCAGCGACACGTTGGCCACGCCTGCGGCGGCCAGGCGCGCGCGCGCGCCCTCCACGAAGTCGGCATGCATATCGATGCTGGTGACCTTGCCTGCGAGGCGGGCAAGGCAGGCGGTGAGGTAGCCGGAACCGGTACCGATCTCCAGGACCTCATCGACCTTGTTGAGCGCGATGGCCTGGAGCACGCGACCCTCGATCACCGGCTTCATCATCACCTCGCCATGGCCCAGGGGCAGGGTGAGGTCGGCGAATGCCACGTTACGGTGGGCCGGCGCGACGAAATCCTCGCGGCGAACGCTCTTCAGGGTCTCGAGGACGTCGGCGTCGAGGACTTCCCAGGGACGCACCTGGTTCTCGACCATGTTCTGCCGGGCCTGCTCGAAATTCATCGCCATGGTTGGTATTCCGTACGAAAGCTGCAAAAAAGATTTTGAAGGATAAGCGCTTAGCACCCGCTACCCAATAGGCTAAAGGCTGCGGTGCCGATGCGCCGGGACGAAGTGCCGGAAGTCACCGGACAGGACTGACGGAAGTCATGCTCCCGTCTCGCCGGATGGCCTCTGGTACCTGAATGAGCCTCGGAGCCCGCTCTCCATCCCATGGGGAACCATCATTACACCCCCCATTTACCATTCTAAGGTAGACGGAGCGGTCAGGACCCCTGCTGGAAATAACTGAACCGCTGCGTATAATAAAGTCATAATCCCTGTTTGTGAAGGTGCACCCATGAACGCCAGCCCGAAACTCAAGTCCCAGGGACCCGGGCGTCCGAAGGACATGGAGAAACGCGCGGCCATCCTCGATGCGGCCAAGGCGCTTTTCACCCATGGCGGTTTCGCGGGCACCAGCATGGACGCCGTCGCGGCCTCCGCGGGCGTGTCCAAGCTCACGGTGTACAGCCACTTCGGTGACAAGGACAACCTCTTCCGCGAGGTGATCCGCGCGCACGTGCAGGAGCGCCTTCCCGATGATCTGTTCGACTTCAGCCAGGGCACCGATATCCGCGCCACCCTGACCAACATTGCCGGCCGTCACGCGGCAATGGAAACCAACACCGAATCCGTCGGCACGTTCCGCGCGATCCTTTCCGACTGCCACAATGGCGGCAATCCGCGTTTCGGCCGTCTGGTCTGGGAAGAAGGCCCGATGCGCATGCACAAGCTCATGCAGCGCCTGCTCGAAGGTGCCGCCGCGCGCGGCCAGCTCGACATTCCCGACGTTTCCCGGGCCACCACGCAGTTACTAGCCCTGCTCAAGGGCGACCTGCTGATCCGCCGCCTGTTCGGTTGCGAAGACTGCGCCGTGCAGTTCGCCGAAGAGGTCAAGGCCAACGCCCTGGCGGCCGTCGACATGTTCATGCGCGCGTATTCCCCGCGCAACGTCAGCGTCTGACCTTTCCCGCCTGCTCCTCCCTTTTCACCGGGCTTTCCCGGTCGACACCCTGTCGTCATGGTCTTCCGCCCCAGGAGACCATGCATGTCCCAGTCCAAACCCTTCATCAGCGATATTGAGAACATCCGTAAGCGCGCTCGCGAGTGCGTGCTGCGTTACGAGTACCACTACTACATGGCGCCGGGCATCCAGGAGGAACACGCCGAGGACATGGCTACGCTGCTGGAGAACCTCGGCGCGAAGGGTGAGCCGGCGGCGCCCCCGGCACATCCAGCAGGGTAAGCTAGGGGCTCACGTTCGCGACGAGAAGGAAGTCCCATGAATGCGACCGCCCCTCCCGCGCCGGCCCGCCGCCGGCGCAGTCCGCTCGCCCTGGCCCTCGTCCTGGCGATCGCCTTCCTTATCGTGCTGGTGCTCGTCGTCATGTGGTGGTGGGACAAGGAGCCGGAGCAGTTCGATCCGGTGGTGGCCACCACGGCGCACATGAAGGACATAGGGCGCCCGCTCAGTACCGGCGCGGTGACCACGTACACGTTGATTCGCTCGGTTGACACCCTGACGGACAAGCGCGGCGGATATCTCAGCAACGACAAGCTGCCGCCCGGCGTGTTCATGGACAACATCCCGAACTGGGAATTCGGCTCGCTCACCGCGTCGCGCGACCTGGCTCGCGCCCTACGCAACGACTTCAGCCGTTCGCAAACGCAGTCCACCGAAGACAAGGACCTGGGCGAGGCCGATCCGCTGCTCAACAGCCCGAACGATCGCTGGTTGCTACCGAGTTCGGAATCGCAGTACGGCAAGGCCGTGGACGACCTGGAAGGCTACCTGTCGCGGTTGTCCGACGCCGCGGACGCGAACGCTCATTTCTACGCACGCGCCGACAATCTTGCCGATTACCTGCAAACGGTGTCCGCGCGGCTGGGTTCGCTGTCGCAGCGCCTCTCGGCGAGCGTGGGGCAACTCAAGGTGGATGCGGCGCCGGATGCCGCCGCCGGCACCGACACCGGGCCCGCGAAGGCGATCTACGTGAAGACGCCCTGGTCGAAGATCGACGACAACTTCTACGAGGCCCGTGGTTATACCTGGACCCTGCTGGAGCAGCTGAAAGCGATCCGCCACGACTTTGCGCCGATCCTGCGCAACAAGAACGCGGACGCCAGCCTGCAGCAGGTGATCCGCGAGCTCGAAGAGTCACAGAAGTCGCTGGGCAGCCCCATGGTGCTGAACGGCTCGCCGTTCGGCTTCTTCGCCAACCACTCGCTGGTGATGGCGAACTACATCTCGCGCGCCAATGCGGCGATTATCGATTTGCGCGGCCTGCTAGGCCGCGGCTGACCCTCCAAAATGTAGGAGCGCGCCCCGCGCGCGACATGTTTTCGCCGCGATTCACGAGCCTTGCGCGCCAGCTCGAAGATACGGCCTCAAAACATGTCGCGCGCAGGGCGCGCTCCTACAACGGGCTTACTTATCGGCGATGTAACGACCGATGCCGGCCGTGATCTCGGCCTTGGCCTCGTCGGCGCCGACCCAGCCATCGATCTTGACCCACTTGCCCTTCTCGAGATCCTTGTAGTGCTCGAAGAAGTGGCCGATACGCTCCAGCCAGTGGCCGGACACCTGCTCGATGTCGCGGATGTGCGCGTACCCGGCAAACACCTTCTCCACCGGCACCACGACGAGCTTCTCGTCGGCGCCCGCTTCGTCGGTCATCTTGAGCATGCCGACCGGATGGCAGCGGATCACCGAGCCCGGCACGAGCGACAGCGGAAGGATGACCAGGGCGTCCAACGGGTCGCCGTCACCGCCCAGCGTGCCCGGCACGTAGCCGTAGTTGCAGGGGTAGCGCATGGGGGTGGAGAGGATGCGGTCGACGAAGATCGCGCCGCTTTCCTTCTCGACTTCGTACTTGACCGGCTCGGCGTCCTTCGGGATTTCGATGACGACGTTGATTTCGTCCGGCACGTTGCGGCCGGCGGAAACGAGGTGCAGACCCATGGGGTTCCTTGATTCTTCGAGGGGTTAGGCGGGCCGGATAGGATACGGCCAGCCCACCCCCGGGGAAACCCCGAGCCCCTTTTATTTCAGGTGGTCCCAAAGGTAGGTATAAGCCAGCGCGTTCATGAACGCCGACTGCTTGTTGTCCGCCGCCGCACCATGGCCGCCCTCGATGTTCTCGTAGAAGCTGGCGTCGAAGCCCATGGCCTGCATGCGCGCGGCCATCTTGCGGGCGTGGACCGGGCCCACGCGGTCGTCGCGGGTCGAGGTGGTGAACAGCACCGGCGGGTATTTGGCGTCCTTGTGCAGGTTCTGGTACGGCGAGAAGGTCTGGATGTACTTCCATTCATCCGGCTTGTCCGGGTCACCGTATTCGGCCATCCACGAGGCACCGGCTGACATGTGGGTGTAACGCTTCATGTCCAGCAGGGCCACCTGGCTGACCACCGCACCGTACAGCTGCGGGTATTTCGTCAGCATGTTGCCGGCCAGCAGGCCGCCGTTGCTGCCACCCATCATGCCCATGTGCTTCGGGCTGGTGATCTTGCGGTCGACCAGGTCCTGCGACACCGCCGCGAAGTCCTCATAGGCGCGCGGGCGATTAGCCTTCAGCGCCGCCTGGTGCCAGCGCGGGCCGTATTCGCCGCCGCCACGGATGTTGGCGACGACGTATACGCCACCCTTCTCCAGCCATGCGCGCCCGACGCCAGCCGAGTACGCGGGCTGCAACGGGATCTCGAAACCGCCATAGCCATAGACCAGCGTCGGGTTGCTGCCGTCGGCCTTCATCGCCTTCGGCGCGATCTCGAAGTAAGGCACCTTCGTACCGTCCTTCGAGGTGGCGAAGTGCTGGCTCACCACGTACTTCGAGGCATCGAAGAAGGCCGGGCTGTGCTTGAGTGCTTCCCGCTCGCCCTGGCCCAGCACGCCGTAGTACAGCGTGGTGGGCTGCAGGAACCCGGAGACGGTGAGGAAGTACTCGTCCGTGTCGTCAGCATCCACGCCGCCCGCCTGCATGGTGCTGAGCGCCGGCGCGCCACCCAGTGCCTCGCTCTTCCAGTCGCCCCTGGCGACGGGCGTGAGGATGCGCACCTCGTTCACCACGTCGCGCATCACGTTGAGGATCAGGTGGTGGCGCGTCCAGGAATGGCCGGACATCGAGGTGTGCTCGTCCGGCGTGAACAGTGCGGTGATCTCGCGCTTGCCCGCCATGAAGTCGTCGAAGTTCGCGGCCAGCAGCGAGCCGGAGGGGTAGGTCTTGCCGCCGACCGTCCATGCGGTGCGCAGCTCGATCAGCAACCACTCGCGCTCGACGTCGGTCTCGGCGTCGTTGGGCACGTCGATCTTCGTGAGCTTGCCGTCCTTGCCGCGCAGGAAGGTTTCGCTGTTGTAGAACTCGAGGGCACGCGATACGAAGTCGCGTTCGAAGCCGGGCGTGCGATCGCGGAACGCCCAGATCGACATGTCGGTCTTCTTGCCTTCGTACACGGTCTTCGCGCTGGACAGCGGCGTGCCGCGCTTCCATTCCTTCACGATGCGCGGGTAGCTCGAGTCGGTCATCGAACCCGGGCCGAAGTCGGTGGCGACGTAAAGGTGGTCCTCGTCCATCCACGCCACTTGGCTCTTCGCCTCGGGCAAGGTGAAACCGTCCTTCAGGAAGCTCATGGTCGGGAGGTCGAATTCCCGCACCACGTCCGCGTCGGCGCCACCCCGCGACAGCGAGATGAGGCAGCGGCGATAGTCAGGCTTCAGGCACTGCGCGGCGTGCCATACCCAGTTCTCCTTCTCGGACGCGGCGAGAGCGTCGAGATCGATCACGGTTTCCCACGCGGGCTTGTCCTTGCGGTACTCGGCCAGCGTCGTGCGCCGCCAGAGGCCTTTGGGATGCTGCTTGTCGCGCCAGAAGTTGTAATAGTGATCGCCGATCTTGGAAACCATCGGGATCTTCGCCTCGGAATCGAGCACCTCGAGGAGGCGTGCGTCCAGCGTCTTGAAGTCCTGGCCTGCGGCGTACTTCGCCGTGGTGGTGGCATTGCGCTCCTTAACCCATGCGAGCGGCTTCGCGCCGTCGATGTCGTGGAGCCAGAGGTTTTCGTCGTCGGCGCCGGCCTGGGTGGCGGGCACGGTCTTGGGAGGATCGTAGGCGTGGGTCATGCCACAGAAGGTAAGGGCGAGGGCCAGCGCAATCCAGCGTCTCTGCATGGGATTCGATTCCTTGTGGGGAGGGGAGCCCGGATAACCGGCGCGTCCGGGATGCCAACGTAGGAGCGCGCCCTGCGCGCGACAGTTTTTCGCCCAGGCCTCCAGGCTGGCGTGCCAACCCGGGAACCGAGTCGAAAGGCTGTCGCGCGCAAGGCGCGCTCCTACCGTAATTTAGAGCAACGGAATCAGCAGCAACGCCACGATGTTGATGATCTTGATCAACGGATTCACCGCAGGGCCCGCCGTGTCCTTGTACGGATCGCCGACGGTGTCCCCGGTCACGGCCGCCTTGTGCGCGTCCGAGCCCTTGCCGCCGAAGTGGCCGTCCTCGATGTACTTCTTGGCGTTGTCCCAGGCGCCGCCGCCGGTGGTCATGGAGATGGCCAGGAACAGACCGGTGACGATCGTCCCGATCAGCACGCCACCGAGCGCCTGTGCGCCGGCCAGCGGGCCACCCAGCCACTTGAAGCCGAAGATCACCACCACCGGGACCAGTACAGGCAGCAGCGACGGCACCAGCATCTCGCGGATGGCGGAACGGGTTAGCAAGTCCACTGCGCGCGAGTAGTCGGGCTTGGTAGTGCCCTCCATGATTCCCGCGATCTCGCGGAACTGCCGGCGTACTTCCTCCACCACCGCGCCCGCCGCGCGACCCACCGCCTCCATCGCCATGGCGGCGAACAGGTATGGGATCAGGCCGCCGATCAGCAGGCCGATGATCACGTAATGGTTCGACAGGTCGAAGGTCACCACCGTGCCGCCGAAATGCATGCCCAGGTTATGCGTGTAGTCGGCGAACAGCACCAGCGCCGCGAGGCCCGCGGAGCCGATGGCGTAACCCTTGGTCACGGCCTTGGTGGTATTGCCCACCGCGTCCAGCGGATCGGTCACGCCGCGCACCTCGGCGGGCAGTTCCGCCATTTCGGCGATGCCGCCCGCGTTGTCGGTGATCGGACCGTAGGCGTCCAGTGCCACCACCATGCCGGTCATGCTCAGCATCGCGGTGGCCGCGATGGCGATGCCGTACAGGCCCGCCAGTGCGAAGGCTCCCCAGATCGCCGCGCACACGGCCAGCACGGGCAATGCCGTGGACTTCATTGACACCCCAAGGCCCGCGATGATGTTGGTCGCATGCCCCGTGGTGGACGACTGCGCCACATGGCGCACCGGGCGATATTCGGTGGCGGTGTAATACTCGGTGATCACCACCATCGCGCCGGTGAGGACCAGGCCGATGAGGGCGCAGCCATAGATGCGACCCGCGCCGAAGCCCGAGTCGGCCATCAGTGCCTGCGTAATCGGCCAGAACGCAATGGCGGCCAGCACCGCGGAAACAGCCACACCCGCGTACAGCGCGTTCATGATCTTGCCGCCGCGGGTCTTCACGAAGAACGTGCCGATCACCGAGGCGACGATCGATGCGCCCCCGAGCACCAGCGGGTAAAGGGCGCCGTTGGGCCCCACCGTCGTGGCCATCACGCCACCCAGCAGCATCGTGGCGATCAGGGTCACCGCATAGGTCTCGAACAGGTCGGCGGCCATGCCGGCGCAGTCGCCGACGTTGTCGCCCACGTTGTCCGCGATCACGGCGGGGTTGCGCGGATCGTCCTCGGGAATGCCGGCCTCCACCTTGCCCACCAGGTCGGCACCCACGTCGGCGCCCTTGGTGAAGATGCCGCCGCCCAGACGGGCGAAGATCGAGATGAGCGAGGAGCCGAAGGCCAGGCCAACCAGCGCATGCAGCACGTGCGCCTGCTCGTAGCCCATATGGGTGAGCACACCGTAGTAACCGGCGACGCCCAGCAGGCCCAGGCCCACCACCAGCATGCCGGTGACGGCGCCGCCGCGGAAGGCCACGGCGAGGGCAGAAGAAAGGCCGCTCCTGGCGGCCTCGGCGGTACGCACGTTGGCACGAACCGAAACGTTCATGCCGATGTACCCGGCGGCCCCCGAGAGGATCGCCCCCAGCGCGAAGCCGATCGCGGTACCCCAGTCGAGGAAAATGCCGATGAGCAGGAAAAGTACGATGCCGACGACACCGATGGTGGCGTACTGGCGGTTGAGGTAAGCGCGGGCGCCTTCCTGGATGGCGGCGGCGATCTCCTGCATTCGTTCATTGCCCGGCGATCTCGCCAGTACCCAGCTGACCGAAAGTGCGCCGTACAGAATCGCGACGACCGCACATGCCAGCGCGATCCATAAACCGTACTGTTGCAGCATCGAAGCCTCCCCGAATTGTGGGAGCCCCTCTTGGGGCCCGACCCGAGTATAGGCAGGGGAGGCTTCGAATGCCGTTGTGCGCTGCGGAACTTTACTGCGAGATGATGTCCGCGATGATGCCGGTGGCGACGGCCACGAGCAGCAGGTCGTTGTTGTCGGCGCGCACCCAGTGGTAGCCGCGGGGCGGCGTGCGCAGGTGGCGGTTGTGCCAGTCGTTGATCACGACCACGCGGCCGTCGTAACGATGCCCGCGTTCCCAGTGACCGCCCGGACGCGGGTGCCAGTCGCTGTGGTGGTCGTCATGACCATAGTGGTGGCCATTGTCGTGGTGGTCGTTATCGTGATGGTCGTCGTGCCGGTCGCGATGGTCCTGGACCGGGGTGGGCGAGAAGGCGAACGCGGGGGCGATGAGCCCGGCGGCGGCGATCGAGAAAACCAGCTTGCCCAGCATCTTCATACGGTGTGTCTCCGGTTAACGGGTGGCGATATCGAGGATGACGCCGGTGGCGATGGCCACCAGCAGGAAATCGTTATTCTCACGAACCCAGTGGTATCCGTGCGGCGGGCGCCGCAGGCGGTAGCTGCCGTAGTCATACACAACCACGTTACGGCCATGGTAGCGGTGGCCACGTTCCCAGTGGCCGTAGTAGCGCGGCGCCGGGTGGTGATAGTAGACGGGTGCCGGGCGGTAGTAGCCATGGCCATGCCCGTAGTAACGAGCCGGTGGGCCGCGATGCCCATGCCAGCCGTTATCGTGATGCCCGCGTCCACCGTCATGGCGGTCGTCGTGACCGCTGCGGCCGTGATCGCGGTCATGGTGGTCGTCCGCGAAGGCCGCGGTAGTGGCGACCAGTGCGAGGGCGGCTAACGCGGTTCGAAGCATCGTTTTCATATCCTGTCTCCCGGTGCGATCGTCATGCCGCGCTGACGCGGCCCGATCGGCGATTTGGATGCTAGGAAGGGAAGGCTGAACGCCGGGTCGTACGAACTGAAAGGCCAACGAAAGCGTTCATTGACGCGACAGCTATCGTCCGTGCGGATTCAGGAAATCGATCCCGGGCGGAACTCCAGAGTGAGGTCTGGCGCGCGTTCCGGCAGGTTCAGTCGCGCGCGTCGTTCAGGTGAACGGGCAAGAACCCGTCCTTCGCGAACCACCAGCAGGCGGTTCGCCCTGAGCCGGATCGCTTCATGGACATCGCCCGCCTGCAACAGCAGGAAGTCGGCGCGGTTGCCCGGCTCGATGCCATAGCCTTCCAGACCGAGCACGCGCGCGGCGTTCGTCGTCACCGCTTCGAAACTTCTTGCGATGCCGCGCGCCGATGTCATCTGTGCCACGTGCAGTCCCATGTGCGCCACCTCGAGCATGTCGCCGGAGCCCATGCCGTACCAGGGGTCCATCACGCAGTCGTGGCCGAAGGCGACGTTGACGCCCGCGTCCATGAGTTCGGGAACCCGGGTCATGCCGCGCCGCTTCGGGTAGGTGTCGTGACGGCCCTGCAAGGTGATGTTGATGAGCGGATTGGCGATCGCATGCACGCCGGCTTCGGCGATCAGCGGCAGCAGCCCGGACACATAGTAGTTGTCCATCGAATGCATCGAGGTGAGGTGCGAACCGGTAACGCGGCCTTGCAGTCCGGTGCGGATCGTCTCCGCCGCCAGCGTCTCGATATGCCGCGACAGGGGATCGTCGGATTCGTCGCAGTGCATGTCCACGCGCAGGCCGCGCTCCGCGGCCAGTTCGCACAGCCAGCGGATGGAAGCGGCACCGTCGTCCATCGTGCGCTCGAAATGCGGAATGCCGCCGACCACGTCCACGCCCATGTCCAGTGCACGGACGAGGTTCACTCGGGCATTCGGCGAGCGCAGCAGGCCGTCCTGCGGGAAGGCGACCAGTTCCAGGTGCAGGTAGGGCGCCACGCGGCGCTTCACTTCGAGCAGCGCCTCCGTAGCAAGGAGGCGGTCGTCGCAGACGTCGACGTGGCTGCGGATCGCCAGCAGTCCCTGCGCAACCGCCATATCGCAGTAAGCCATGGCGCGGTCCACGAGCGCCTGCTGGGTGAGGTCCGGTTTCAGTTCGCCCCAAAGCGCGATGCCCTCCAGCAGCGTGCCCGAGGCGTTCAGTCGCGGAAGGCCCAGGGACAGCGTGGCGTCCATGTGGAAGTGCGCGTCGACGAAGGGAGGACTGACCAGGCGGCCCGCCGCGTCGATCTCCTCGATCCCCTTCGCCGGCAACGCCGCCTGGATCGCCGTGAACCGTCCGCCCTCGATGCCGATATCCACGTCGGTGCGGCCGTCGGGAAGGGTGGCGTGGCGAACGATGAGATCCATGGGCGGCTCCGTGGCGATGTCCGGATGATACCGGCCTTCACGCGGTTGCACGCCCATTTTGGCACCATGGGTCACCCCATGAACGTCACCGAAAAACTCGCCATCCTCGCCGACGCCGCGAAGTACGATGCCTCCTGTTCGTCGAGCGGCGGCAACGGCCGCAACTCGCTCAAGAGCGGCGGCATCGGTTCGACCGAAGGCATGGGTATCTGCCATGCCTACGCCCCGGACGGCCGCTGCATATCGCTGCTGAAGATCCTGTTGACGAACTTCTGCGTGTACGACTGCGTGTACTGCGTGAACCGCCGCAGCAGCAACGTGCAGCGGGCGCGTTTTACGGTGGAGGAGGTGGTGGACCTCACGCTGGCGTTCTATCGCCGCAATTACATCGAAGGGCTGTTCCTCTCGTCGGGCATCATCCAGTCGCCCGACTACACGATGGAACAGCTGGTGCGCGTGGCGCGCACCTTGCGCACGGAGCACCGGTTCGCCGGCTACATCCACCTCAAGACCATCCCGGACGCCTCGCCCGAGCTCATCGACGCGGCCGGCCGCTGGGCCGACCGCCTGAGCATCAACATAGAGATGCCCACCGAGGGCGGACTCAAGGCGCTGGCGCCGGAGAAGGATCTGGGCGACATCCGCAGTGCCATGGGGCGCCTGCGCCTGTCCATCGACGAAGCGAAGGCGGAGAAGAAGGCGCCCCGTTTCGCGCCGGCAGGGCAGAGCACCCAGATGATCGTCGGTGCCGACGCCGCCAGCGATCGCGACGTGCTCGCCGCGAGCACGAATCTCTACACCAATTACCACCTGCGCCGCGTGTACTACTCGGCGTTCAGCCCGATACCCGATGCATCGAAGATCCTGCCGCTGAAGCCGCCGCCGCTGGTTCGCGAGCACCGCCTGTACCAGGCCGACTGGCTCATGCGCTTCTATGGCTTCGCGGCGGACGAGATCGCGCCGCCGGGCGACGACGGCATGCTTTCCCTCGACGTGGACCCCAAGCTCGCCTGGGCCCTGCGCCATCGCGAGCGTTTCCCGGTGGACGTGAACCGCGCACCGCGCGAGATGCTCCTGCGTGTACCGGGCCTCGGGGTGAAGACGGTGGACAAGCTGATCGCCATGCGCGCACACCGGCGCATCCGCTACGACGATCTGGTCCGCCTGCGCGTACCGATGAAGAAGGTGGCGCCCTTCGTCGAAACCCTGGACCACCGCCCGCGCGGCGACCGCGAAAGTTTCTCGCTTCATCGCGAACTGCGCGAGCCGGCCCAGCCGGACCTTTTCGGCTGACGATGCTCGTCGTCACGCTGGACGATCCATCGGATTTCGAGGCCTGGCGCGCGAAGGCGCGGGCGCTCCTGCTCGCCGGCATCGATCCATCCGATGTCCAGTGGCAGACAGGCGGGACAGACGGACTGTTCGGCGGCGCTGCGGCGATCCCTCCGCCACGGCGGCTGGACCTGCCCGCGGTGCCGCGCATCTTCCTCACACTCGCGAACACCGTGCTGGCCCATAGCGATCCACGCCGTCACGCCACGCTCTATCGCATGCTCTGGCGCATCGCGCACGACGAGAAGGAACTGCTCCAGATCGCCACCGACGAGGACGTGGCCTGGGCGCATGCCTGCGCACGGCAGGTGAGCCGAGACATGCACAAAATGAAGGCCTTTGTGCGCTTCCGCGAAGTACACCACGGCGAGGACACGGTGTACGTCGCGTGGTTCGAACCCGAGCACGACATCGTGGCCCGCGTCGCGCCCTTCTTCGTCCGCCGTTTCACCGGGATGCGCTGGTCTTTGCTGACGCCGTCACGCAGCGCGCACTGGGATGGCGCCACGCTCGTGGTCGGGCCGGGCGCGAATCGCGCCGATGCGCCGTCCGAGGATGCACTGGAAGATCTCTGGCGTACCTACTACGCGAGTATCTTCAACCCGGCCCGGTTGAAAGTGGATGCGATGCGCCGCGAGATGCCGGTGAAGTACTGGAAGAACCTTCCGGAAGCGCGGCTCATCCCCGAACTGGTGCGCGATGCGCTGCCGAGGATGCAGGCGATGGTGGAAAAACAACCGACGCTACCGAGGAAAAAGATCACACCCTTGCAGAAAGCGGCGGTGGACGCGCCCGAGGGCAGCATCGCGGCGTTGCGCAGGCAGGCGCGCGATTGCCGCGCGTGCGATCTGTGGAAGCCGGCCACGCAGACCGTGTTCGGCACGGGGCCGTCGGATGCGCGCATCGTCGTGATCGGCGAGCAGCCGGGCGACCAGGAAGATCTTTCCGGCAAGCCGTTCGTCGGGCCCGCCGGAAAGCTGTTCGATCGTGCCCTGGAGCAGGCGGGCGTCGATCGCTCCGCGCTCTATGTAACCAATGCGGTGAAGCACTTCAAGTTCGAGCCGCGCGGCAAAGTGCGCCTGCACAAGCGCGCGAACGCGGAGGAGCAGGCGGCGTGCCGGCCCTGGCTGGCCGCCGAGATCGACCGCATCGGGCCCGGCGGTATCGTCTGCATGGGCGCGATGGCGGCGCAGGCGGTGTTCGGGTCGTCGTTCCGGTTGATGGCGCAGCGCGGGAAGTGGCTCGATCTGCCGGACGGGCGCAAAGCCCTGGCGACGGTGCATCCGTCCTACCTGCTGCGGCTACCCGACCACGACGCCCGGGAAGCCGGCTTCGCCGACTTCGTCCGCGACCTGAAGATGATGCGCGACGTCTTGGGATAACCCGCCCGTTGTAGGAGCGCGCCCTGCGCGCGACAGCTCTTCGCGAAGTCCCGGAGCTGGCGCGCCAGCTCCGGGGCGCGGCCTCAAAAAATGTCGCGCGCAGGGCGCGCTCCTACAACGGGCGGAGATGGGATCCCGGTCAACCGGTGGCGAATTTCTTCAGCTTCCTCGGCACCGCCGCATTCTTCAGCGTCACATACACCGGCAACCCATCCGGCCCGTACGGTGGCGGTGCCTCGCCCTGGATCAACGGCGCCAGGTAACGGCGCGCGGCCGCGGTGATGCCGAAGCCGTCCTTCGACATGAAGTTCCTCGGCATCTTCTTTTCATGGTTAGCGATCTTGTCCAGAGGCGCCGCCTCGATCTTCCACTTGTACGGTTCGTCCGAGGTGCGCACGATCACCGGCATCACCGCGTTCAGGCCTTCCGCCGCATATTCCACCGCTTTCCTGCCCACCGCGTAGGCCTGCTCCAGGTCGGTTTTCGAGGCGACATGCCGCGCCGAGCGCTGCAGGTAATCGGGCAGTGCCCAGTGGTATTTGTAGCCGAGCTTCTCGCGCACCAGCGCGGCCAGCACCGGGGCGGCACCCCCCAGTTGCGCATGGCCGAAGGCATCGCGTGCACCCGATTCGGCGAGGAACTTGCCATCCTTGCCCTTCACGCCCTCGGAAACGACGACGGTGCAGTAACCCACCTTTTCCACCGTGGCCTTGACCTTGGCCAGGAACGTCTCCGGATCGAACACGTTCTCGGGGAACAGGATCACATGGGGCGGATCGCCCGGTGCCGAACCCGCGAGCCCGGTCGCCGCGGCGATCCAGCCGGCATGGCGACCCATCACCTCGATGATGAAGACCTTGGTGGAGGTTTCCATCATAGAGGCCACGTCCAGGCTCGCCTCACGTACGGCGATCGCTGCGTACTTGGCCGCGGAGCCGAAGCCTGGACAGGTGTCGGTTACGACCAGGTCGTTGTCGATGGTCTTCGGCACGCCGATGCAGTTCACTTCGTAGCCCAGCGCCTGGCCGATCTTCGACACCTTGTTCGCGGTGTCGGCCGAATCGTTGCCGCCGTTGTAGAGGAAGGTGCGGATGTCGTGAGCCCTGAACACCTCGATCAGGCGCTCATATTCGGCACGGTTCTCTTCCAGGGACTTCAGCTTGTAGCGGGAGGACCCGAAGGCTCCGCCGGGCGTGTGCTTCAGTGCGGCGATGTTCGCCTTGGCTTCCTTCGTCGTATCGATCAGTTCCTCGCGCAGCGCGCCGAGGATGCCGTTGCGTGCGGCATAGACCGGGATGCCCTTGTCGCGAGCTGTCTCGATCACGCCCGCGGCGGTGGCATTGATGACGGCGGAGACGCCGCCCGACTGGGCGTAGAGGAGTTTGCCGGCGGCCATGCTTGGGGTCCTTCTGGGGGTCGAAGGCCCCAGCGTAACGCGCTCCGCGTCACCGCGCCTTGAAGAGTCATGCCAGCGGAGCCGCTTACACCGCCAGGATGTCCGCCGTTTGACGCGACGGCGCCCCTGCCGTTACCTTGGGACCCATTTTTATCGTGTCCGACAGCGGGTTGCCCCGCCTGTCCGGCGAATGGAGCATCAATGCGACTCGTGCTATTCGGCGCCCCCGGCTCAGGCAAGGGCACCCAGGCGGCCCGCCTCAAGCAGGACCTGGGTATCCCGCACATCTCCACGGGCGATCTCCTGCGCGCGGAGATCAAGGCCGAGAGCGAGCTGGGCAAGAAAGCCAAGAGCATCATGGATGCCGGCCAGTTGCTGTCAGACGACATCATGCTCGGCATCATCCGGTCGCGTCTCGGCCAGCCAGACGCGAAGCCGGGCTTCATCCTCGACGGCTACCCGCGCAACCTGGCCCAGGCCGAAGCCCTGGACGGCGTGCTGGCCGACATCGGCCAGCCGCTCGACGTGGTGATCAAGCTCGAGGTGCCGAACGAAGCCATCGTCGATCGCTGCGTGGTGCGTTTCAAAGCGGAAGGCCGTTCGGACGACAACCCGGCCACCGTGAAGAAGCGCCTCGCCATCTACGCCGACCAGACGTCGCCCGTCGCCGAGTTCTACGACAAGCGCGGCAAGCTCAAGATCGTGGATGGCGTGGGCGAGCTCGACGAGGTCACCGCGCGCATCAAGACCGCGCTCGAGCAGACCGCCGCCGCCAGCGCCTGATCGTCCCGGCCCGTCCGCCCTCGATGCGTGTCCATATCCTCGGTATCTGCGGCACCTTCATGGGTGGTGTCGCCGCGCTTGCGCGCGAACTCGGCCTCCAGGTCGAAGGCTCCGACGCCAACGTCTATCCGCCCATGAGCACCCAGCTCGAGGCGTTGGGCATCGGCCTGATGCAAGGCTATTCGGCGGCGCATCTCACGCCGGTACCGGACCTGGTCGTGGTGGGCAACGCCATGAGCCGCGGCAATCCGGCCGTGGAGTACATGCTCGACCAGGGCATGCATTACATCTCCGGCCCGCAATGGCTCGGTGAGACCCTTCTCGGTGGCCGCGAGGTGCTGGCCGTGGCCGGCACGCACGGCAAGACCACCACGACCAGTCTGCTGGCGCACCTCCTCGAATCGGCCGGGCTGTCGCCGGGCTTCCTGATCGGCGGCGTGCCGGGCAACTTCGACGTCTCCGCGCGCCGTGGCGGCGGCAAGCCCTTCGTGATCGAGGCAGACGAATACGACTCGGCCTTCTTCGACAAGCGCTCGAAGTTCGTCCACTACCGGCCGCGCATCGCGATCCTCAACAACCTCGAATACGACCACGCTGACATCTTCCCCGATGTGGCCGCGATCCAGCGCCAGTTCCACCATCTGGTGCGCACCGTGCCCGGCAACGGCCGGCTGATCGTGAACGCCGAGGACGCTTACCTGGCCGAGGTGCTGGCGATGGGCGCCTGGACGCCGGTCGAAACCTTCGGTATCGATGCCGGCGACTGGCGCGCCGAGCTCGTCGCCGCCGACGGCTCGCACTTCCGCGTGCGGCACGGTGGTGTCGCGCTCGGCGACGTCCGCTGGGGCTCGCTGGGCCGGCACAACGTCATGAACGCGCTGGCCGCATTGGCCGCGGCAGCGGCTGCCGGGGCCGACCCCGTAGCCCTGCTTCCGGCTTTCGCGGACTTCACCAGCGTGAAACGGCGCATGGAAGTGATCGGGACGGCGCGCGGCGTCACGGTGTACGACGACTTCGCCCACCACCCGACGGCCATCGCCACGACGCTCGCCGGCCTGCGCGCGAAAGTGGGTGGGGCACGCATCCTGGTGGCGCTTGAACCGCGCTCGAATTCGATGCGGCTCGGCGCGCATGCGGATGCGCTGGCACCGTCGCTGGCCGACGCCGATCGCACGGTCTTCCTGCATCGTCCGGAGCTGGCGTGGGACGCCGGCAAGATCACGGCGGCCCTGGATGGCCGCGGCAGCACCGTGTCCACCGTGGACGGATTGGTCGCCACGCTGGCCGGGGAAGCACGCGAGGGCGACCACGTCGTCTTCATGTCCAACGGCGGTTTCGAGGGCGCGCCGCGACGCTTCTTCGCGGCGCTGGGCGCGGGTTAGACTGCCGGGCATGGCCGCGACGACGCCCGCCCTCGACCTTCCGCTGTTTCCGCTGTCGAACGTCCTTTTCCCGGGCGGTCACCTGCAGTTGCGTATCTTCGAACCGCGCTATATCGACCTGGTGCGCGAATGCGCGCGCACGGGACGCGCGTTCGGCGTGTGCATGATCCTCGAAGGGCGCGAGGCGGGGCAGCCCGCCATTCCGGCCGCAGTCGGCACGCTGGCCACCATCACCGACTTCCACACCCGCGAGGACGGCCTGCTCGGCATCGTCGCGGAAGGCGGCCTGCGTTTCCGCGTGACGCGTACGCGGGTGCGTTCAGACGGGCAGGTGCGCGGCGACATCGCCACGTGGCGCGAGGAGGAAACGATTCCGCTGCCGCCCGAATTCGGGCTGCTGGCCACCATCCTGGAGCGGCTCGCCGAGCAGATGGCGCCGGCATGGCGACACGATGTGGCCGCGCGCTCGGACGATGCCAGCTGGGTCGGCTTCCGCCTTTCCGAATTGCTGCCGCTGGATCCAAACGAATGCCAGCACATGCTCGAACTCGACGATCCCCTGCAGCGGTTGGCCGAGCTGCGCGACATCCTTCCGCGATTCCAGCGTGCCTGAGGAAAGCCATCCATGAATACCCTTGCAGGCAAGACCCTCTTCATCACCGGCGCATCGCGCGGCATCGGCCTGGCCATCGCGCTGCGCGCCGCGCGCGACGGGGCGAACATCGTCATCGCCGCGAAAAGCAACGTCCCCAATCCGCGCCTGCCGGGCACCATCCACAGTGCCGCCGCCGACATCGAAGCCGCAGGCGGCAAGGCGCTGCCGCTCAAGGTCGACATCCGCGAAGAGGCCGAGGTGCGCATGGCGGCCGCCACCGCCGCGGAACACTTCGGCGGCATCGACATCCTGGTGAACAACGCCAGCGCCATCTGGCTGGCCGGCGTGGAAGGCACGCCGATGAAGCGCTTCGACCTCATGCACGAGGTGAACACGCGCGGCACGTTCCTTACGACACAGGCCTGCCTGCCGTTCCTGAAGCGTGCGGAGAACCCTCATGTGCTCATGCTGTCGCCGCCGCCGAGCATCGATCCCCAGTGGTATTCGCCGCATGTCGCGTACACCATCGCCAAATTCGGCATGAGCCACTGCGTGCTGGGCATGGCGCCGGAGTTCGCGCCGCTGGGCATCGCGGTGAACGCGCTGTGGCCGAAGACGGTGATCGCCACGGCCGCCATCGCGATGCTTGGCGACACCGTGCAGGCGGAGAACTGCCGCACGCCGGACATCGTCGCGGACGCGGCGCATGCCATTCTCACGAAATCGTCACGCGATTTCACCGGGAGGTTCTGCATCGACGAGGAGGTCCTGCGCGAGCAAGGCGTGACCGACTTCGATCGCTATGCCGTCGTGCCCGGGAATCCGTTGCTGCCGGATTTGTTTCTCTAGCTATCGCGACAACTATGAACGGCCCGCATCGGCTAGCCCGTTTGGCGTATGGCTGCGTTCAAGCGCCCGGTATAACGTCCCCTTCGTCGCCCGTGCACGTCACGGGCGATGAAGTGGGGCTTGCCGGCCTGCAGGGGTGCCGGCGGCGGGTCCGGAGCTAAACCCGCGAAGCCGACAGCAGGCCACGAGACTTGGGTGAGGAGCGGGCATGTCGCGCGGGGAATCGACGGGTCGTTGCGTCGTTTGGATTGGAAGACCGAGCGTTGAAGAACACTTCGGACTGATCCGTGCCGGATGGCGCACGCTGGTCGCCGATCCGGCAAGGAATGGTGCGGAACTTCCCGAATGCGGTGACGGCGCCATCGCCGTGGTGGACCTTCGCTCGAAGGCCCAGGCCGCGGTGCGCATCCTCGACGACCTTCGCCAGTCCTACCCCGGCATCGCATGGATCGGACTCACCGGTTCGCACACCCGGGCGGCCGACCCGGCGGTGCGCCACGTGCTGCCGCATGCGTTCGAAATCATTGACGGGCCCTCGTCCCTCGGCGCGCTGCGCCAGGCGTTGGCTCGTGTACCCGGCGACGCGGCCCTGCCGCGCGACGAGGACGCGCCCAGCCTGCTTACCGGTAACAGTCCCGCGATCCGCGCCCTTTCCCAGAACATCCGCAAATTCGCTCCCGTGGAACTGCCCCTGCTCATCACCGGCGAAACGGGCACCGGCAAGGAAATGGCCGCACGCGTGTTGCACCAGTTGTCCATACGCCATGCGAGGCCCTTCGCCGCGATCAACTGCGGGGCGCTGCCGGCTAACCTCGTGCAGTCCGAATTGTTCGGCCATGAACGCGGCGCGTTCACCGGCGCCACCGCGCGAAGGATCGGTCATTTCGAATCGGCCGACGGTGGCACGGTGTTCCTCGACGAAATCGGCGACCTGCCCCTGGACGCACAGACCAACCTGTTGCGCGTCTTGCAGGAGGGCACCATCGAGCGGATCGGCAGCTGCCATTCGATCAAGGTGGACGTACGCGTGCTGGCTGCGACCCACGTCGACCTGGAGAAGGCCGTGACGCAGGGACGCTTCCGCGAAGACCTGTTCTACCGGCTCAACGTACTGCGCCTTCGCATGCCGCCGTTGCGCGAACGTACCGGCGACATCGAGCTGCTGGCGCAGCATTTCCTCGACGCCTTCCGCGAGAACTACGGTACCCGGGCACGTGCGTTCAGCACGAGCGCGCGCAGGGCGCTGAATGCGTTTTCCTGGCCGGGTAACGTGCGCGAACTGATGAACCGCGTGCAGCGCGCCGCGGTGATCGCGGACGATGCGCTGATCACGCCCGAGGACCTCGAGTTGAGCACTGACAGCCCCGTGGGTGACCGCGATAGCCTTGGTAGCGCGCGCACGTCGGCCGAGCGCGAGGCGATCGTCGACTGCCTGCGCGCGAGCGCCTTCAACATCAGCGAATGCGCCCGCCGCCTGCGCGTGTCCCGCGTTACCGTGTACCGTCTCTGCAAGAAGCATCAACTGACCCTCGACCAATTAAGGTAGGAGCGCGCCTGCGCGCGACATCTTTTCGCGGCTGCTCGCAACTTTGCGCGCCAGCTCCAGGGCACGGCCCTGAAATATGTCGCGCGCAGGCGCGCTCCTACCGCGTTAGCCGGGAAAAGAAAACTCCCGGCCCTCTGGGAGGACCGGGAGTTCCCATTCGTCGTCCGGCTTGGCAGGGTCGTCGGGCGAACGAACCACGTGGCTTCACAGGGCCTTGTCCTTCAGGGCAGCAATCGTCGTGCCACGGGGACGCTTCTTTGATTCGCAAGGATTTTCCCCGTGGCAGCTTCGCCGCCGCCGTTCAGCCGGTGTAGCGACCTGTAACAAGACGTTGCACCGGCGGTACACGCCATCCGTTGTCTGCGCCCGCCGCGCCTTATACGATGCGTTTCTTAACTGGAGTCGCTTCAATGTCATCGTCGCACCCTGTCGATCCCTCCGCTCTGGCCGCCCTGGGCAAGCGTTACTGGCTTTCCGTGTACCGGCCGCGCGATGTCGTGCTCGATCACGGCAAGGGCGCGCGGGTGTGGGATACGGAAGGTCGCGACTACCTCGACTTCGGGGCTGGCATCGCGGTGAACTCGTTGGGCCACCAGGATCCGGACCTGGTCGACGCGCTGGTTGCCCAGGCGCACAAGCTCTGGCACGCCAGCAACGTCTTCTATTCGGAACCGCCGCTGCACCTCGCGCAGGAGCTGATCGAGCACGCGCCGTTCGCCGAACGCGTCTTCCTGTGCAATTCCGGCACCGAGGCCAACGAGGCCGCGATCAAGCTCGTGCGCAAGTGGGCCTCGTCGCAGGGCAGGACGCCCGAAAATCGCGTGATCGTCACCTTCTTCGGTTCGTTCCACGGGCGCACGCTCGGGTCGGTCACGGCCACGGCGCAGCCGAAGTACCAGGAGGGCTACGAACCGCTACCGGGGGGCTTCCGCTACGTGCCGTTCAACGATCCGGCCGCGCTGGAAGAGGCGTTCGGTCAGGGTGGGGTCGCGGGCGTGATGCTCGAGCCGGTGCAGGGCGAAGGCGGCGTGATGCCGGCCGATCCGGGCTTCCTGAAAAAGGTACGCGAGCTGTGCGACGCGCACGACGCGCTGATGGTGCTCGACGAGATACAGAGCGGCATGGGCCGCACGGGCACGCTGTTCGCGCATAGCCACGACCATGTCACGCCCGACATCGTCACGCTGGCCAAGGCCCTGGGGGCCGGCTTTCCCATTGGCGCCATGCTGGTCGGTCCGAAGGTGTCGGACGTGATGCAGTTCGGCGCGCACGGCACCACGTTCGGGGGCAACCCGATGGCGGCCGCGGTAGCGCGCGTGGCGCTGGCGAAAATCGCCTCGCCAGCGGTGCAGCTCAACGTGGAGCGCCAGGGCAATGATATCCGTGCAGGCCTGGCGCGGATCAATCACGAGCTTCACCTGTTCTCTGAGGTACGTGGCCGCGGCCTGATGATCGGCGCGGTACTCGACACGGCCTATAAGGGCCGCGCCGGCGAGATCCTCGACCTGGCGGCCGCCAACGGCCTGTTGATCCTCCAGGCCGGCCCCGACGTGCTCCGTATCGTTCCGCCGTTGACCATCACGGACGACGAAACCGCCGAAGGCCTCGAGCGCCTGGAAGCGGCGCTCACCGAATTCGCGAAAGAGGCGAAAGTCGCGTAGGAGCGCGCCCTGCGCCCGACGGCTTTTCGCCAGAAAGCAACAGGACCTGTAGCTTCTCGCGAAAAGCCGTCGGGCGCAGGGCGCGCTCCTACATAAAGCGGTTTACAGCGTCGCGAACACCGCACGCGCCGCGGAAATCGTCGCCTCGATCTCCGCATCGCCATGCGCACTCGACACGAACCCGGCCTCGAAGGCCGACGGCGCGAGATAGACCCCGCGCTCCAGCATCCCGTGGAAGAACCGGTTGAACCGGCCCACATCCGCTGCGGTTGCCTGCGCATAGCTCTCTACCGTCTCGGCGGTGAAGAACAATCCGAACATCGCCCCGACACGATTCACGCTGAAGGGAATGCCGCCCTCGCGCGCGGCGCCGAGGATGCCGTCGGTCAGCCGCACCGTTCGTGCGGAAAGGTCCTCGTGGAACCCAGGCGCCTGGATCAGCTCAAGCATCGCCAGGCCGGCGGCCATCGCCACCGGATTTCCGGAAAGGGTGCCCGCCTGGTAGATCGGGCCGGCAGGCGCCACCTGTTCCATGAGGTCGCGGCGTCCGCCGTATGCGCCCACCGGCATGCCCCCGCCGATGATCTTGCCGAAGCAGGTGAGGTCCGGCGTGATGCCGTAATGCGCCTGCGCACCACCGAGCGCGACGCGGAAACCGGTCATCACCTCGTCGAAGATCAGCAGCACGCCGTGTTTCGTGCATAGCTCGCGCAGCGCCTGCAGATACCCGTCCTTCGGCGGAATGCAGTTCATGTTGCCGGCGACGGGCTCGATGATGAGTCCCGCGATGTCGTCGCCTTGCCCGTCGAACAGTGCGCGTGCCGCTTCGATGTCGTTATAGGGCAGGGTGAGGGTGAGGTCCGCCGCAGCCTTGGGCACGCCAGGCGAGGTCGGCACGCCGAACGTGAGCGCGCCCGAACCCGCCTTCACCAGGAAGCTGTCGCCGTGGCCGTGGTAGCAGCCTTCGAACTTGACGATCTTGCTGCGACCGGTCGCGCCGCGGGCGACGCGAATGGCCGACATGGTGGCCTCGGTGCCCGAGTTCACCATGCGCACCATCTCCACGGACGGCACGAGCGAGATGATCGCTTCGGCCATCGTCACTTCCGCCGCGCAGGGCGTGCCGAAGGACAGGCCGTCGCGCACCGCCCTCTCCACGGCTGCGCGCACCGCCGGATGATTGTGGCCCACGATCATCGGGCCCCATGAACCGACGTAATCGATATAGCGATTGCCTTCCACGTCCCACAGGTAGGCGCCATCGGTGCGCGCGGTAAAAAACGGTTCGCCGCCCACCGACTTGAAGGCGCGTACCGGCGAGTTCACGCCACCGGGCAGCAGCTGTCGGGCGCGGGCGAAGAGTTCGTGGTTCGTAGTCATCGAAGGAGTCCGGGACGTGGGTCGAAAAGGTCGGAGAAGCGGCGCGTCGCCGTCTGGATATCCGGGGCGGCGAAGATGGCGGAAACCACGGCGAGGTAGTCGGCGCCCGCATCGATCAGCACCCGTGCATTGTCGACGGTGATGCCGCCGATCGCCACGACCGGAAGGCCCAGGGCCTTCGCCTGCGTCAAAACGTCATGCGCGACGACCGGCGCATGCGGCTTCGTGCTCGAGTGATACATGGCGCCGAAGGACAGGTAATCGGCACCCTCCGCACGGAGCTGGCGCGCGCGTTCGATGGATCCATGACAGGCCACGCCGATAATCGCGTCGGGACCGAGTATCGCGCGGGCTTCCGCGATGGAGACGTCTTCACGGCCCAGGTGCACGCCGGCCCCCGTCTCGCGGGCCAGCGCGACGTCGGCGTCCACGATAAGCGGCACCTCGTAGCGGGCGCAGATCCGCGATATCTCGTCCGCTTCGGAGCGCCGGCGTTCCGTATCTGTCGTCTCGTCGCGGTACTGAAGGAGACGGGCGCCGCCGGCCAGCGCGGCGTCCACGGCCGCGAAGAGATCGTCGCGCGGCCCGTCGGTGATGGCGTAGATACCCTTGCCCGTCGGTCGGGATCGGAGGAGCGTAGTCATGGTGTTCCTTGGGTTTGTGCGCGGGGGGTGACAGAATGAGGGTCTTTTCCGTTCCACGACAGTACGCAAAGCCATGAGCCAGAGCACCGAAACCACCCTTCGCAAATGGATGTGCGTCGTTTGCGGCTTCATCTACGACGAGGCGCAAGGCCTGCCGGACGAAGGCATCGAGCCGGGTACCCGCTGGGAAGACATCCCCGATACCTGGACTTGCCCGGACTGCGGCGTCACGAAGGACGACTTCGAGATGGTCGAGCTGGACTGACGTAGGGATGCACCGAGCATCCTTATGGGATGGGGCTGACATCATTTCGCCCCATTCCGCCAGAGATAACGCAGGAAAACCTGCTTCCATGATTTCCGGGCCACGCAACGTGCGCCGATACGTGGAGGAAGCGGTCATGCAGCGATTCATTCCCTTCGACGATCAGTGGGACGAGCTGGCTGGCATCGATCCGGCCCGGCTCGTCCCGTACCACGTGGGTGTTCCTTGCGAGCACCGTCTGTCGGTGGATCAGCGGACGGTGCCCGGCTCCCCATCCACGGCGAGCGATTCCCCGAGCTTCAGGCCCAGCCTGCCCGCGGTGCCTGCCTTCAATTCCAGGACGTAACGGGCCTCGCCGTCGCTTGGGTAGATGGCGCAGGGATCGGCTTTGCAGGGCTGCGCATTGAGCTGCATCGAGACGAGCTTGCGATCCTTGTCGAAGTAGAGGATGTCGAGCGGGATAAGCGTGTTCTTCATCCAGAAGGCGCGCGGTTGGTCGTCGGCGAAGATGAAGAGCATGCTGTGGTCGGCCGCAAGCTCAGTGCGATTCATCAGGCCAAGCTCGCGCGACGCGTCGTCCACGGCGAATTCAGTGGAAAATTGCTTGCCGTGCAGCGTCACGGAAGGCCCCGTGGCGGCATGGGCGCCCAGGGAAAGCAGCAGCAGGGCCGCTGGCAGGAACCGCTTCGACATGGTCTGACCTTATAAGTGTGGAAGGGACTGGAGTGTCCCTCCGAGTCTACCGCGCGACTATCTTTCGAAAAGATGTCGAGACCCCCTTCACACCGACGCGAGGTCAGCCTATACTTTCAATCCCTCGCGACGAAAGCCTTCCTGCGAGGGTTTCCGACGCAAGCAACCACCTCGAAAAAAAGCTTCACAAGGGTGTTGACGGAAAGGAAAAACGATATAGAATGGGCGGCTCACCTCGGGACGAAATGTTCAGAGGGCGACAGCGAAAGGTGTCGCAAGTGATTGATCTTTGACAGTGTGCGCAGGTGAATTGTGTGGACGCCTTGCGGTGGACTGAACGTAGTCAACCAAATGCAAGTGTCCCACTAGAAAGAAGTCAGCGATGAGTTTTTTCTTGTTGGGGTTAAACACTTCAGAAAGATAGATCGTCTTCGGACGGTCGACAACTTAAGTGAAGAGTTTGATCCTGGCTCAGATTGAACGCTGGCGGCATGCTTAACACATGCAAGTCGAACGGCAGCACAGCAGAGCTTGCTCTGTGGGTGGCGAGTGGCGGACGGGTGAGTAATGCATCGGGACCTACCC
>NZ_DASYDO010000059.1:0-77464 GCF_036499525.1 Luteibacter sp.
GAACAACAGGGCCTGTGGCCTGGTCGCGAAAAGCTGTCGCGCGCAGGGCGCGCTCCTACAATCAGTCTTCTTCCACTTTCGGCTTCCACGCCTCCGAAAGCTTCTTCTGCACCCCGGGCGGCACCGTGTCGTAGTGGCTGAACTCCATCGCGTAGCGGCCCAGCCCGCCCGTCATCGCCTTCAGTTGCGTCGGATAGTCGATCAGCTCCGCCAGCGGCACGCGCGCCTTGATGAGCGTCTCGCCACCGCGTAGCGAATCGGTGCCCATGATCTGGGCGCGCTTCGACGCGAGGCCGCCGGTAACGTCGCCTACATAGTGGTTCGGGATCGATACCTCGAGATCCACCACCGGCTCCAGCACCTGCGGCCGCGCACGCGATACCGCATCCAGGAAGGCCTTGCGTCCCGCGCTGATGAAGGCGACTTCCTTCGAGTCCACCGGATGGTGCTTGCCGTCATAGACGATCACGCGCACGTCCTGGATGGGATACCCCGCGATCGCCCCACCGTCGAGCGCCTGGCGCACGCCCTTCTCGATCGCCGGCAAGAACTGTCCCGGGATCACGCCACCCCTGGTTTCGTCGTCGAAGACGAAGCCCGCGCCACGTTCCAGCGGTTCCACGCGCAGGAACACCTCGCCGAACTGGCCCGCACCGCCGGTCTGTTTTTTATGCCGGTGATGGCCTTCCGCGCCTGCGCCGATGGTTTCCCGATAGGCGATGCGCGGCGGGTGCGTGATCACGTCGACGTCGTAGCGTGATTTCATCCGCTCCAGCATGAGTTTCAGGTGCAGGTCCGACAGCCCGCGCACGACGGTTTCGTTGAGTTCCTTGTGGTGCTCCACGCGGAAGCACGGATCTTCCTCGGCCAGCTTGCACAGGGCCTGCGAGAGCTTCTGCTCCTGGCCCTTGTGAGCGGGCTCCACGGCAAGCCCGTACATGGGCGCGGGGAAGGCCGCCGGCTCCAGATGGATCCGTCCCTCGTCCGCGGCATCGTGGAGCACGGCATCGAAGTGGATATCGTCGATCTTCGCCACGGCGGCGATGTCTCCCGGCAGCGCTTCGTCCACCTCCACATGCTCGCGTCCTTTCAGGCGGAACAGGTGCGCCACCTTGAATGGTTTGCGCCCGTCGTCGACCAGCAGCTGCGAGTCCTTGCGCACCGTGCCCTGCCATACGCGGAACACGCCCAGCTTGCCGACGAAGGGGTCGTTGACGATCTTGAACACGTCCGCGACCACGTGCTTGTCCGCATCGGCGGCGACGGCGAACGGCGTGCCTTCGGCATCGCGGAAGGGCGGCGGATTGGTTTCGTGCGGACAGGGCAGGATGCGCTCCACCAGTTCCAGCAGCTCGTTCACGCCGACGCCTTCGCGTGCGCCGGTGAAGACGATCGGCACGAGGTGGCCGTCGCGCAGGCAGTGCTCCAGCGCGTTGCGGATCTCGGTGGGAGTGAGTGACGATTCGCCGGCTTCGAGGTAGTGCTCCATCACCTCGTCGTCGATCTCCACCACCTGGTCGATGATCCGCTGGTGCGCTTCTCCCGGCGAGGAGAAGTCGGTGTCGCCCCCCGTCTGGAAGAAAGCGTCGCGTACCGAATGCCCCTTCGAGGCAGGAAGGTTGAGCGGCAGGCATTCGTTGCCGAATTCCTCGCGCAACTCGTCCACCAGCGCGGGCAGGTCCAAGCCGTCGGCGTCGATGCGGTTGACGATGAGGATGCGGGCGAGACCGCGTTCCTTCGCGTGGGCCATCATGCTGCGCGTGCCGTGCTCGATACCGTTGGCGGCATTGACCACGATCGCCACCGTATCGGCAGCGGCAAGGGCGGCCAGCGCGGGGCCGCGGAAGTCGGCATAGCCGGGGGTGTCGAGCAGGTGGATGCGATAACCATTGCGCTCGATGGAAGCGATGGACGCGTCGATCGAATGGCCTCGCGTCTTCTCCATGGGATCGGTATCTGAAACGGTACTGCCGCGTTCGACGCTGCCGATGCTGGTCAGTGCGCCGCCGGCGTGGAGCATGGCTTCGAACAGGGTGGTCTTGCCGGCCCCGGCGTGGCCGGCGAGGGCAAGGCTGCGGATGCGTTCCGTGGATGGCGACACGATGCGACCCTCCTTTGTGGAAGGGGACGGCATGGGGAACGCGGCGTCATGATCGGCGTCGCCTTCTCGCACACCTCCCAGGCGTGACGATGGCGGGCCGTCACGGTCGTCCGGAGTCCGGACGGTCATGGCGGTATTCGGGCTGGGCCCGTCCCCAAGCCTTCTCCTTCCCGCCGTGGGAATCAAGGGGCAAGGGAATCTTCCGGTGCCAACACGGTCACAGGGCGGGGGCTTACGCTGGGTTTAGCGGTTCGCCGCTAATCTGTTCGACTTCTTCCACGCGGCCCATAGGATTTCGCAGCGTGCAATACCCCGGCAAGGCGCCACCGCCATTCGTCGAGTCCCACCGGCTGGAGCCGGAGGCCTCGCCGCGCCCGCGCGGGCTGCTGCCGATCGATGCCGCCACGCTGGTCGCCCTTCACGCCATCGGCCGTCGTCCGCCGCCGCGGGAGCGCCTGCTCCGCGTGCTGGCGATGGTCGCGGCCATCATTCTTCACATCCTGCTGGTGATGGTGGTCCGTTACGAAATGCAGCCGCGGCTGCTCGTCGGCTTTGTGCCGCCGGTGGATCGCAACGACCTGCTGGAGGTCCGCTTCATCGATCCGCCGCGCCCCGCGCCGCCGGTTGTCGAGGTACCGCCGCCGCCCGCTGTCGAACCACCGCCCAAGGTCCGCTCGCCCGAAGCCACGCGACCGGAGCCGCAACGCTCCAGGGAGCCGCCGCGGCCGCCCGCCGAGGTCGACACGCCGGCACCGGAAGCCCAGGCGCCGCGTCCGGCGCTGTTCGCGCCGGACGGGAGCATCGTCATGCCGAAGCAGGGTCCGGGCGCGACCACGCAGGCCGACTTCGTCGCGCGCAAGCCCACTGACAATAGCGGGATCATGTCGCACAAGACCACGGTGACATACACGCAGACCCGCTTCGAGAAGGACTGGGCCCCGCGCGACGAAAACGTGCTCGACAAGGGCCTGCGTCGCGCGATTGAAACCACCACGGTGAAGAAGACCATCGACCTGGGTCACGGCGTTCGGATCAAATGCGCCACGGTGTTCTTCGTATTGCCCGTGGGGTGCGGCGGCGAAGATCCGTCGAAGGCGGCGAAGAAGGACGGCGACGTACGCCTCAACATGGCCCCTGCGAGCCCGCTCGCGAAGGACCTTCCCGGCCAGCCCACGCCCCCGTCCGAGGCCGAGTGCATCGCGGCCTTCCGCGCCGAAAAACCCCTGCCACAGGGCTGCTCGTCGGATATTCCGCTGAAGGCGATGGACCAGGAAAACGCCGAGCGCGAGCGGCGTACAGGCAAGTAGATCCTGTTCGGACTCGTGCCGATTGTGTGTCGTCGTCGCAGCATGGACACTAGCAGCCCATGCCGAAGACGTTCCAGCCGGACAGCGATCGCCCGATCGCCGCGAACTCGCTGCCCGTGTCGCCACGGGAGGCGGCGATGCGCGCGCTGGTCTACAGGCGCCGCCTGCGCGAGAAACCGCGCGACCGCCTGCTTCGCGTTTTCGGCTGGGTGGGCACTCTCTTCGTCCATGTGGCGTTCCTGTTCGGGATGATCCTCGGGCCGGCTTACGACGTACTGCCGCCGCCGCCCGATCAGCCGGACGAGAATGCGCTGCGGGTGCGGCTCATCGACAAGCCGCCGCCGCCCGTGCCGCCGGTGCGCGGGACGCCGTCGAAGGCCCCCGCCGCGAAGACGCGCTGGAATACCGCGCGGTCGAAAGCCAGCCACGCGTCCGGCGGTTCTCGCGCAGCGGCGGTCGCCTCGGCCGCCAGGCCGCTTCCGGCGATCGCCGTGCCGGCCGCTCAGCCTCCCCGTGTGAAGCCCGACGTGAAGCTCAGCGCACCGCCGCCGAGCGTCGTCGCCGTGGCCGAGCGTCCGATCGCCCAGCCGAAGGCGCCGCCGCCGCAACCGGAACGGGAGAAGGTGCCGGTGCCGACGCCGGCGCCGCCGGATCTCGCCGTCGACACGCCGAAGCCCGAGGTCATTCCGCCGCGCTTCCAGCCCGAACCTGTGCGCAAGGCGCAGGTCGAAGGCACCGCGCCGATGCCGCCGCCCGCATCGCTGGCGCTCCCGGAAACGCCCGCTGCGCAGATGGCCGTCACGCCGACACCGCCCACGGTCACGGCGGAACGCACCACGCCCGTGCCCACGACGGCGATCACGCTGGCCACGGTGCCACGGCCGGAGGTGGAGGAATCGTCCGCCCCGCCCGCCCCGCAGGACACGCCGTTGCCCGACGTCGTGCGCGAGCCCACGGCACCGAAGCCCGACCTTGCCATCGACACCCGCCCGGTCCCTCAGAAGATATCGATCGAATCCGTACAGGCCCCGGCTGTCGAAGCCAGCGCCGAACTCCAGGCGGTGCCTTTGCCCGATGCAACGGCGAAGCCTGACGTCGCCGCGCCCGAGGTGGCCGATGTGCGTCCCGCGGTCCAGGCGCCAACGGTCACAGCCACCGACATGCAGCGGCCCGTGGCTGGCGTGGACACGACACCGGCACCGCCCGGCCAGGCGCCCGGCGACATCGCAGCGGGCCAGCCCACGGCGCGGAATCCGGCGGAACAGGGCGAGGCGCAAGGCCCTCCGGCCGAGCCCATCGTTCCCGGCCAGACCACGGCGGAAGCCTCTGGCTCTAACACACCGGGCGCTGCCGCTGAAACCGGCAAGCCGGGCGCCGCGAAGGGCGTCGACGAGGGCGAGCGCCTGACTGGCGCCAACGGCATTTCGCAGCGCGACGATGGCGTCGCTGGCGGGCAGGGCGACAAGACGGGTCAGGTGAGCGGGGCCTACGTGGAGCTGAAGCCGCGCGGCAACCTCCTGCCGCAGTCGGGCTCACGGGTACACATCGATTACAAGGCCACGCGTTTCGACGGCGCATGGACACCGAAAGGCGAGTCGTCCGTGGACACGGCGATCCGCCACGGTGTGGAGGCGACCACGGTGCGGACGACGATCTCGCTGCCGCGCGGCATCCGTCTCGACTGCGTCGCCGGGCCCGGCAATGCCGGCGACAAGGGCGGCGCCATGAAGGCCGTCTCGCTGTTCACCTTCGGCTGTAGCGGTGCCGGCCAGTCCAAGCCGGCGAGCCAGGAGGAACTGGCGAAGGTTCAGACCATGGCGCCGACGAAACCCCTCGCGGAAAATCTGCCGCCGGCGAACAGCACGACGGTGGCCGCGGCGCCCGTCGCGCTGGACAACACCGCCCTCTGCGCCACGGCTCGCGTCGCCGGCGGCCCCTTGCCGGCCGGCTGCGAAGCATCGATCAAGATCAACGTGCCGGTGCCGTCCGCTAATTCCGGTTCGTGGGTGCCGGCCAGCGATCAGTTCAAGTAACGAGGGGACGGATCTCGGTTCGGGCCACCATGTCGTGGATGGCCCGGCGGCGGCGATCGAAGAGGCTCGGTAACAGCAGCACCGCCCAGCCGGCGACCGGTGCCCACAGCGCGATTTTCAGCGATGTCAGTGGATAGACCGTGAGCAACAGGAGCGGCAGCGCGGCCACGACGAGACGCGCCAGACTTCGGCGCCACGTGACAGGCATGCCTTCCGCGTCGGTGACGCGAATACGCCAGGGCCGCATGCCCAGGGTCTGCCCGCCGCGCACCCAGGAAACGAGGAAGTAAGCGCCCACGACGAGCCCTTGCAGCGGCTGATACCACCACGCCGCGAGGTGACCCTTCGCGTCGAACAGCGCGCCCTCCATGGCGAACTGCGCCAGCAGGCCAACCACCATCACGATGGCGATCACTGCCAATGCGTCATAGACGATGGCGGCGAAACGGCGCCAGGCAGGCGCGGGTGCAGTCGTTGTCATCGGTTCCCCTGATGTCGTCATCCTTCCATTGTGCACAAGGCCGCGGACAAAGCGTGCGACCATGTCGACGTCACCTCCTACTTTCCGTGCCCGACGTGAACGAAGTCGTCCCCGCCGAACCCTCCGCCGACGATGCCCGCCTGATCGAGCGCTTCATCGAGCGCATATGGGCCGAGGACGGCCTTGCCGACCGTACGCTGGAAGCCTACCGGCGCGACCTGCAGCAACTCGCGCGCTGGCTCGCGGGGCGCGGACGCGCGCTGGCCACGGCCCGGCGCGATGACCTCTCGGGCTACCACGGTAGCCAGCCGGTGTCGGTGCGAAGCATGGCGCGGCGTCAGTCGGCCTTCCGGCGCTTCTACGCCCAGCTGGCCCGTGACGAAGGGAAGCGCGAGGATCCCACGCTCCTGATGCAGCGGCCACGGATGCCGCGCAGCCTGCCCAAGGCGCTGGCCGAACGCGAGATCGAGGCGCTGATCGTCGCACCCGACGCATCGACGCCACTGGGCATGCGCGATCGCGCGATGCTCGAGTTGATGTACTCGTCCGGCCTTCGGGTGTCGGAACTCGTGGATCTTCCCTTGGCCGGCCTGAACCCCCGGCAGGGCGTCCTGCGTATCACCGGCAAGGGCGGCAAGGACCGTCTGGTGCCGGTGGGCGAGGAAGCGCTGGTCCATGTGGAAACGTACCTGCGCGGGGCCCGACCGCTGCTTGCCGAGGGCCATGGGCAGCCCCAGGCGTTGTTCCTGTCGCGGCGGGGCGCCGCGATGACCCGGCAGATGTTCTGGACCCTGGTGAAACGCTACGCGCTTCAGGTGGGCATCCCGGCCACCCGAGTGTCGCCCCATGTGCTGCGCCATTCCTTCGCCACCCATCTGCTCAACCACGGTGCCGACCTGCGTGCCCTCCAGATGCTCCTGGGGCATAGCGCCCTGAGCACCACGCAGATCTACACCCTGGTGGCGAAGGAAGGCCTGAAGCGGCTCCACGCCCAGCACCACCCGCGCGGCTGAGGCGTGCCACAATCGAGGGAACCGAACGCGGCGCTCGTGTTCCAATCGTGGCCCGCGTTTCCCCCGGTGACAGATGGAGTGGTACCGATGTTGAAGAAAATCCTGCCCGCGCTCCTGGCTGGCGCGTTCGCCATGACGGCCTGCGCGGCCGACAACGAGAAGGCCGTGCGCGACGCCGTCGAGTCCCTCGGCGCCGGCATCAAGGTGGACAGCATCGCTCCGGCGCCCATGGCAGGCTTTTACCAGGTGGTCGCCTCAGGCCGCATGGTCTACGTGAGTGCGGACGGCCGCTACATGCTCAACGGCAACCTGATAGATCTCCAGGCGAAGACCGACCTCAGCGCGGCCAGCTGGGCGGCCACCCGCAAGGCGGCGCTGGCCAAGGTGCCGGCCTCGCAGCGCCTGATCTATTCACCGGACAAACCGAAGCACACCGTCACTGTGTTCACGGACGTCGACTGCGGCTTCTGCCGCCAGTTGCACGCGCACATCGACGAGTTCATCAAGCAGGGCATCGCCGTCGAATACGTGTTCTGGCCGCGCGAAGGCATCAAGACCACGGCGGGCAACGACACTCCCTCCTACACCAAGGCCGTGTCGGTCTGGTGCAGCGCCGACCGCAAGAACGCCTTCAACGAGGCGATGAAGGGCGCCACGCCCAAGGCGGCCACGTGCACCAACCCCGTGAAGGACGATTTTGAACTGGGCGAGCGCCTGGGCGTGAACGGCACCCCCACCATCGTGACCGAGAACGGCGATGTGGTCGGCGGCTACGTCACCCCGGCCCAGCTGCTCCAGGCCCTGCAAGCCCCGGCGGGCACCGTGGGCCACGGCGGCTAAGGAGCGGTCCGGTAGGAGCGCGCCCTGCGCGCGACGGCGTTTCGCGCCAGTCCTGGAGTTGGCGCGCCAGCCCCGGGACACGGCCTCAAAACATGTCGCGCGCAGGGCGCGCTCCTACTGGCGGAGCGGACCAGGGGGTGGCTCCCAATGCTGCCTCGCAACATCATGTAGAATGGGCGTTTTCCTTCTGCGCCTTTCCCCCCCCGCATGATCGCACTCGACGGGCAGAGCGCCCTCTCGCCTTTTCGCCTCGAACGACTGAACGCCCACCTGGATGCCCTGCATCACGGGACGCGGGTGCAGGCCGCATGGTTTACCTATTTCGTCGACGCCGATGCCGCGCCGGAGGGCGACGCGCGTGCGCGCCTGCTGGCGGTGCTGGAGGCGAAGAGCGGCGCGCCGGAGGAGGCCACCTTCTGGGTCGTGCCCCGCCTGGGCACCATCTCGCCCTGGTCGAGCAAGGCCACCGACATCCTCCATGGCGCGGGCTTCGACGTGCGTCGCGTGGAGCGCGGCACCGCATGGCGCGTCACCGGTATGCCAGCGACGGATCATCCGGCGCATGCCGCCGTGATGGCCGCCTTCCGCGATCCGATGGTGCAGTCCCCTCTGGACGCGCTGGAGCAGGCGAGCGGCCTGTTCCTCGCCGGCGAGCCCGGCCCCTTGGGCCGTATCGACATGGGCAGCGACGCGCACGCCGCACTGGCGGCAGCGAACAGCGAACTCGGCCTTGCATTGGCCGACGACGAGATCGACTACCTCGCCGCGCGCTATGCGGAAATGGGCCGCGCGCCCACCGATGCCGAACTGATGATGTTCGCGCAGGCGAACTCCGAGCACTGCCGGCACAAGGTGTTCAACGCCACCTGGACGCTCGACGGTGCGACGCAGGAATCGTCGCTGTTCGGCATGATCAAGAACACGCACCAGAAGTCGCCGGCGCATACGCTGTCCGCGTACCACGACAACGCCGCGGTGATCGAAGGCTACGAAGGCAAGCGCCTGTTCGTCAGCCCTCAGGACGGCGTGTTTCGTACCGTGGCCGAAGCCGCGCCGTATGCGATCAAGGTCGAGACGCATAACCATCCCACCGCCATCGCGCCGTGGCCGGGTGCCGCCACCGGTGCCGGCGGCGAAATCCGCGACGAGGGCGCGACGGGCCGCGGCGGCAAGCCGAAGGCCGGCCTCACCGGCTTCTCCGTGTCGCACCTGCGCATTCCCGGCCTGCCGCGTCCGTGGGAGAAGGATCGCCCGCTGCCTCCGCGCATGGCGTCCGCCTTCGAAATCATGCGTGACGGCCCGCTGGGCGCCGCCGCGTTCAACAACGAATTCGGCCGCCCGGCCCTCGGCGGCTATTTCCGCACGTTCGAGCAGGAAACCGGCGACAAGGGCGTTCGCCGCGGTTACGACAAGCCGATCATGATCGCCGGCGGCCTCGCCGCGATCCGTCCCGGCCACGTGCTGAAGCGCAAGGTTCGTGCAGGCGACAAGGTGATCGTGCTCGGCGGCCCGGCCATGCTCATCGGCCTCGGCGGCGGGGCCGCGTCTTCCGTGGCGTCCGGCACCTCGAGCGCGGAACTGGATTTCGCCTCCGTGCAGCGCGACAACCCCGAGATGGAGCGGCGCTGCCAGCAGGTGATCGACGCCTGCTGGGCGCGCGGCGACGAGAATCCCATCGTCAGCATCCACGACGTAGGCGCGGGCGGCGTGTCCAACGCCATTCCCGAGATCCTCAACGACGCGGGTGTCGGCGGCATCATCGATCTGTCCAAGCTTCCTACCGACGATCCGAACCTCTCGCCGATGCAGGTGTGGAGCAACGAGTCTCAGGAGCGTTATGTGCTTGCCATCGGCAACGAGGACCTCGCGCTGTTCGAGGCCTTCTGCGCCCGCGAGCGTTGCCCGTTCGCCATCGTCGGCGAAGCCACGGAAGAGCCGCGCCTGATCGTGCGCGATCCGCGCAGCGACATCACCGTGATCGACCTGCGCATGGACGTGCTGTTCGGCAAGCCGCCGCGCATGCATCGCGATGCTAAGCGCGTGAAGCCGCGCGTCGACCTCGTCGCCGACCTCACCGGCATCGGCATGGACGAGGCGTTGATGCGCGTGCTGCGCCTGCCCGCGGTGGGCAGCAAGAACTTCCTCATCACCATCGGCGACCGCACGGTCGGTGGCCTGAACGCACGCGATCCCATGGTCGGTCCGTGGCAGGTGCCGGTGGCCGACGTGGCGGTCACGATGACCGATTTCGAAGGCTACACGGGCGAAGCCATGGCGATGGCCGAGCGTGCGCCCGTGGCGCTGCTTTCCAGCGCCGACGCCGCGCGCATGGCCGTGGGCGAGGCGATCACCAACCTCGCCGCGGCATCGATGAAACTCGACGAGGTTCGCCTGTCCGCGAACTGGATGGCCGCCGTGAATCATCCGGGCGAGGACGGCGCGCTGTTCGATGCCGTCAAGGCCGTGGGCATCGAGCTGTGCCCGTCGCTGGACATCTCGGTTCCGGTCGGCAAGGACTCGCTGTCCATGCAGACCGTATGGACGGACGACAACGGCAAGGCGCAGAAGACCGTGTCGCCCGTGTCGTTGGTGATCACCGGCTTCGCGCGGGTCGACGACGTGCGCCGCACGCTCACCCCACAGTTGAGGCTGGACCGTGGCGATACCGATCTCTGGCTGATCGACCTGGGTGCGGGCCGCGACCGTCTTGGCGGTTCGGCGCTCACCCAGGTGTTCAATCGCGGCGGCGGCGTACCGCCGGACCTCGACGATCCGAAGCGCCTGCGCGCGATGTTCGAGCTGGTCCAGGAGGCGAATCGCGCCGGCCTGCTCCTCGCGTATCACGATCGATCCGACGGCGGCGCCATCGTCACGCTTCTGGAAATGGCCTTTGCGGGCCGTTGCGGCCTCGAGCTTCGCCTCGATGGCTGGGCCGAGGCGACGCTGCGCGCGTTGTTCAACGAAGAGCTCGGCGCCGTCGTGCAGGTGGCATCCGCCAATCGTGAAGCGTTCGAGCAGTTGCTGGTGAAGTACAACCTCGCCGGCATGACGCACAACGTCGGCCGTCCGAAGGAAAAACTTGGCATCAAGCTCCAGCTGGGCGGCGAAACGACGTTCAAGTGGAACTGGACCGAACTGTTCCGCGTGTGGAACGAAACCAGCTATGCGATGCAGCGCCTGCGCGACAACCCGCAAAGTGCGGACCAGGAAAACGAGTGGCGCCTTGACGATGCCGATCCCGGTATCTCGCCGAAACTCGTCTTCGACCCGTCCGACGACATCGCCTCGCCGTATATCGGTACCGGTGCCCGTCCACGCGTGGCTATCCTGCGCGAGCAGGGCGTCAACGGCCAGGTTGAAATGGCGGCGGCGTTCAGCCGCGCCGGCTTCGACGCGGTCGACGTGCACATGACCGACCTCGCCACCGGCCGCCACCACCTGAAGGACTTCATCGGCCTGGCGGCCTGCGGTGGTTTCTCCTATGGCGACGTGCTCGGCGCGGGTCGCGGCTGGGCCACGTCGATCCTCTACAACGACGCGCTGCGCGAACAGTTCGCGCGCTTCTTCGAGGACGGCACCCGCTTCGCCCTCGGCGTCTGCAACGGCTGCCAGATGATGTCTGGACTGAAGGACATCATTCCGGATGCGAAGCACTGGCCGCAGTTCCTGCGCAACCAGTCCGAGCAATACGAAGCGCGTCTCGCCACGCTGGAGATCCTCGACTCGGGCAGCATCTTCTTCCGCGGCATGGCCGGTTCGCGCATTCCCGTCGCCGTGGCACACGGTGAGGGCAGGGTGCACTTCCCGATGGTCTGCAGCCCGTCGAAGAGTCACGCGGCCGCGCGCTTCGTGGACAACCGCGGCAAGCCCACCGAGAGTTATCCGCTGAACCCGAACGGTTCGCCCGGCGGACTGGCGGCCTTCACCGCGGCCGACGGCCGCGTCACGATCATGATGCCGCACCCCGAGCGCGTGTTCCGCAGCGCGCAAATGAGCTGGCATCCGGAACAGTGGGGCGAGGATTCGCCCTGGATGCGCATGTTCCGCAACGCGCGTGCCTGGGTGGGCTGAGGCCGGTCGTCCGCCGATGGATACCGTACCTCTCACCAGCATCGTCATCGTCCTCGCGGACAGCGGTCCCTTCACGCGCGAATGCGTGGAACACGCGCTCGCGAGCGACGTGCCGGTGGAGCTGATCGTCGTCGACAACGGTTCCACCGATGGCGTGCCGGAATCGATCGATCGTGCGCATGCGGACGACGATCGCGTTCGCGTGGTCTACAACCGCGCAAACCTGGGCTTCGGTCCCGCCGTGAACCGCGGCGCCGCGCAAGCGCGCGGCGAGCGGCTGCTCGTCCTCAACCCCGACTGCCTCGTGGACCCGGATACGATCCGCCGCATGGCGGCGCACCTCGATGCGCATACCGGCATGGTCGGCGCGGTGGTCTGCGACGCGGAGGGCCATCCCGATCCAGCATCGCGGCGGCGCGATCCGCTGCTGCGCCGTTCCCTCGCCACCAAGCTGGGGCGGGGCGGCGACGCCGGGGTCGACATCCGCGGTCCGATGCCCGATGGCGCGGAAGAGGTCGAAATCGTGTCGGGCGCCATCGTCCTCATGCCGCGCGACGTGTTCGGGCGCCTGCGTGGTTTCGACGAGACGTTCTTCCTGCACTGCGAGGACATGGACCTGTGCCGCCGCGCGCGCGATGCCGGCTACAAGGTGTTGCTAGCCGGCGACGTGCGCGTGCTTCATGGCAAGGGCGGTTCCAGCCGGCACCGACCGGTGTTCGTCAGCCGACACAAGCATCGCAGCATGTACCTGTGGTTCCGCCGGCACGATCCCGCGGCGCGCCATCCGCTCGCTCGTGCCGCCGTCTGGCTCGGTATCTGGTCGCATTTCCTGCTGAAGGTTCCCGGCCAACTCCTGCGGAAGCGCCGGTGAACGGTTCGACGCGCGGGGCGGGTCTCGCCACGCTGGGCCTGCTGGCGGTCACGGCCATCTGGGGTTCCACCTTCGTCCTCATCAAGGACGTGGTCGGACGAATGCCTGTCGCGGATTTCCTCGCGGTGCGCTTCGTCATCGCCGCGGTCGCGATGCTCGTCCTGTTCGCCCTTCCGCTGCTGCGACTGGGCCGCGCGCAGCTGCTGCGCGGCCTCGCCCTGGGCGTGCTTTACGGCGTAGCGCAGTGGTTGCAGACGGAGGGCCTGGCGCGTACGTCGCCGAGCGTCAGCGGCTTCGTCACCGGGATGTACGTGGTGATTACGCCGATCCTTTCCCTCCTCCTGTTCCGCCAGCGCATGGCATGGACGACGTGGCTGGCCGTGCTGCTCGCCATGCTGGGCTTGGGCGTGCTGGCGCTCAACGGCTTCGAAGTGGATGCCGGCGTACTGCTGACGCTGGCCTCCGCGGCCTTGTATGCCCTGCACATCGTAGGCCTCGGGCATTGGTCCAGGCCCGGCGATGCCTTCGGCATGTCCGCGATCCAGATGCTCGGCATCGCCGCGGTCTGCCTCGCCATCACATTGCCGCACGGCGGCCCGTCGCTGCCCCCGGACGGAAAGGCGTGGATCGCCGTGCTCTACATGGCCCTGATCGCCGGTGCGCTGGCGATGTTGATCCAGACCTGGGCGCAGGCGCACATGCCCGCCACCCGCGCGGCCATCGTGATGACCACGGAGCCGGTATTCGCCGCAGGCTTCGCGGTGCTCCTCGGCGTGGACGTGCTGACTACCCGGATGCTCGGCGGCGGCGCGCTCGTGCTGGCCGCGATGTACATGGTGGAATTGGCACCACGCTTCCGCCGGAAACCGGCAGAAGCCCTCCACCACGAGGTCTGAAGGCAGGAGCGCACGCGGTGCGCGACAGCCCTTCGCCTCGGTCTGCACCATTGCGCGCCGGCTCGCAGGCACGGCCTTAAAAGCTGTCGCGCACAAGGTGCGCTCTTACGGTTTCGAAACCGAGAACTTGTAGATCATCAGGTTCCGGTAGGTCTTCCCCGGCGCCAGGCGGGCCGAGCCGAAGGCCGGCTGGTTGGGTGTATCCGGAAATAGCTGGGGTTCCAGCGCGAAGGCATCGCCCTGACGGTAGACCCCACCCGACTTCCCTGATGTCGTGCCATCGAGGAAGTTGCCGGAATAGAACTGCAAGCCCGGCTGCGCCGACCAGAGCGACAGGACGCGGCCGCTCTTCGGATCGCTCACCCGCGCCACTTCACGCGGCTGCACGGCTTCCTTCCGTGAGATGACCCAGTTGTGATCGTAGCCGCGGCCGAACACGAGCTGCTGCTCCTTCGCGTCGCGAATATCGCGCCCGATCGCCTTTGGCTTGCGGAAGTCGAAATCGGTGCCGGCCACGCTGCGAACCTCGCCGGTGGGAATGGCGGTGGCATCGGTCGGCAGGTACGCATCGCCGGCGATCATCATCCGCTGGTCCATGACACTCCCCGAGCCCTCGCCGGCGAGGTTCCAGTACGTATGGTTGGTGACGTTGACGATCGTCGGTGCATCGGTCGTGGCGGTGTATTCGATCGTCAGTTCGTCCTGGTCGTCGATCGTATAGGTGGCCGTGGTGGTGAGCTTGCCAGGGTAGCCCTGGTCGCCGTCGGGACTGACATAGGTGAGCATGACGCTGGGGCGCGCCCCGGACTCCACCTTGTCGATCGTCCACACGACCTTGTCGAAACCGGTCATGCCGCCGTGCAGCGAGTTGGGGCCGTCGTTCACGGGCACCGTATAGGCCTTGCCGTCGAGGGTGAACCGGCCCTTCGCGATGCGGTTGGCGTAGCGGCCCACGGTGTCGCCGAAGTATTGGGGCTTCGCGAAGGTACCCTTCAGGTCGGGGTAGCCGAGTACGATATCCCCGGGCTTGCCATGCCGGTCCGGCACTTCCAGGGCGTAGAGCGCCGCACCCAGTGACAGGATCTTCGCAGTCATGCCGTGGCCATTGGTGAGGGTCACCAGGGTGACTTCCTTGCCATCGGGCGTCCGGCCGAACGAGGCCTTCGATGCTTCGCCGGCGGTGGCGCCCGCGCTGGTGACCAGCAGGATCGCGGCCGCCAGGCTCGTCCCGATCTTCATTGCGATATCTCCTGTCGAATGGACCCGGCGACCACATCACATTTGTTGGACAATTGACAAGCTGCGCCGCATCAACGCCCATCGACGCACTGGGCTAGGATGGGCAAGGGAATCCCGGGGGAGCGGTGCCATGGCGTTGAAGACAGGAAGTGCCAGGAACCTGCACACGCAGGTCGTCGAGGATATCGGCCAATCGATCGTGGGAGGGTTGTTCCAGCCCGGCGATCCGCTTCCAGGCGAGGCCCAGCTGGCGGGGCAGATGGCGGTCAGCCGCACGGTGCTGCGCGAAGCGCTGAAGGTGCTGGCGGCGAAAGGCCTGATCGAGACGCGACAGAAGACCGGTATGCGGGTTCGTGACCCGCGTTACTGGAACCATCTGGACGCGGACATTCTGGGCTGGCGCTGCGCGTCCATGCCGACAGACGACTTCGTCGACAAGCTGGTGGAGATGCGCGAGATTGTCGAGCCCGCCGCGGTGATGGCCGCCGCGCGCCGGCGCGATCCGGCGCAGCTGGAAGCCATCGGCGAGGCGCTCGAGGCGATGGAAGACGCGCAAAACCTCGACGACTGGGCGGCAGCCGACCTGCGTTTCCATGAAGCGGTGTTGATGGCGACGAACAACGAACTCCTGAGCTCGCTGTTCTCGGTCATCGAAACGGCGCTGGCGACGTTCTTCGTGATGTCCGCGCGCACGGCGAAGAACTTCAAGTATTCCTTGCCGCATCATCGCGAGGTCTATGAAGCCATCCGTCGTCGCCGCCCTAACGAAGCCGCGGCGGCGATGCATACGATGATCGCGGACTCTCGCGCCAACGTGCGCAAAGCCCGCCGTCGCTAACCTCATCCCTGCGAAAGCGGGGACCTGGCGCCTCGGTTGTCCTGCGCTTTGCTCCGTCGCCTACGTGAGGCAAGGGGAGCCACCGCGCGTCGCCCTGGTCGCTAAGCCTACGCCTCCCTGCGCAATCGCTCCCAGGGCGACGCCCGCCGACTCCCCACCCACCGTGGCCATGCATTTGTAGGAGCGCGCCCTGCGCGCGACAGTTTCTCGCGACGACGCCCCCGCACGGCCGTCGCCCTTTAGAACTTTCTATTGAGATGCTGATGCGCCGGGCGTTGGGCTGTGCCACTTATGCGCATACGCGAGTGGTGTGGGAGCAGTTGCGGTCGGAGCCGGACATGCCCGTGAGCAGCTAGGCGTCACTTAGCAAGAGCCGTAGCTGTGCGGGGGTGCCGCGATGAGATATCGCGCGCGGGGCGCGCTCCTACAAATGCATGGCCACGGTGGCTCCCCTTGCCTCACCGCCAAAGCGCGACAGATGGCGAAGCCGAGCCGGCAAATGCGGCGAAGCCGCTTAAGGCACGAGCCCGCGTTAGCGGGCTAACCGATCACGTAGGCAACGATACGGAGCGCAGCGCAACCGAGTCGCTGGGTTCCTGCCTCCGCAGGAACGACGGGTCGGAGTTAGTGGCAACCGTCCTGTTTCGCGACGACTTCCAGCAAGCGCTCCTCGACCTCATCGCGCGTATGGGCACGAAACAGGCGTGGCGCCGCACGGCGGAGCGCGCCGCTGTCGAGCAACGTAAGGCGATCGCGGACTTCTAGCAACTGGCCCGGGTGCATGCTGAATTCCTCCAGGCCCATCGCCAGCAGCAACGCGGTGAACCGCGTGTCGCCGGCGATTTCACCGCACAGGCTCACCGGCTTCTTCGCGCGGCGCGCGCTCGCGATCACGTGTGCGATCAGGCGCAGGAACGGCGGTTGCAGCGGGTCGTAGATGCCTTCCAGTGCGTCGTTGTTGCGATCCGCCGCGAGCACGTACTGGGCGAGGTCGTTGGTGCCTATCGCTAGGAAGTCCGCCTTCGCGAGGATCGACGTGACGCCGATCGCCGCGGCGGGAACCTCGATCATCGCACCGATGTCCAGGCGTTCCGGAAGCTCCTGCCCCTGCCGGGACAGGTCTTCGCGTGCCTTCTTGATGAGCGTCCGGACCGCGAAAAGCTCGCCGATGTGGGTCACCATCGGGACCAGGATGCGCACCGGCCCATAGCAGGCCGCACGCAGGATCGCGCGCAGTTGCACGCTGAAGATGTCCGGGTAGCGTAGCGAAAGACGAATGCCGCGTACGCCCAGCGCCGGATTGTCCTCGCCGCGGATCGCGAGGCCGGCCGCATCGGCCTTGTCCGCGCCCAGATCCAGCGTGCGGATCGTGACAGGGAGGCCGCCCATGCCAAGCACGACATCGCGGTAGGCCGCAAACTGCTCGTCTTCCGACGGCAACCCGCGCTGGCGCAGGAACAGGAATTCGGAACGGTACAGACCGATACCGTCGGAGCCGCGCGCGCGCGCCAGGGTGACGTCGCCCGCCAGTTCGGCGTTCGCGTAAAGGCGCACGTGCGCACCATCGCGGGTGAGTGTCGGCGCCGTGGCCAGCGCCGCCAGCCGGCGTCCTTCCGCTGCGACCTGTCGCTGCCATTGCCGGTAGCGCGCGAGGTCCTGCGCCGTGGGATGCACGATGACTTCCCCGTGCTCCGCGTCGATCAGCACGAGGTCGTCGTCGTTGACGGTGGCGAGCGCGTCCCGGGTGCCCACCAGCATCGGGATATTGAAGCTGCGCGCGAGGATCGCGCTATGCGAATAGATGCTGCCCGCGCTTGCGATGACGCCGAGCATGCCCTGGCCGGCCATGCCCGCCATGTCGGCCGGTGCGACCGTGTCGCTTACGAGGATCTCGCCCACCCGCGACGCGAGTTTGCGCTCCTCGCGGCTGGACTGCTGGTGCAGTGCCGACATGACCCGGCCGATGACCTGGTCGATGTCCTCGCCGCGGCTCTTCAGGTAGGGATCGTTCATCGCGTCGAACACCGCGGCGAGGCGGTCGCTCTGCATCTTCAATGCCGCACTCGCCGTGTAATGGCCGACGGCCACGAGGTCGTCCAGGCCCCGCAGAAGTTCCTCGTCGTCGAGCAGGAGACTGTGTGCGTCGATGAAGTCGCCCACTTCCCGGGCCAGCGCGCCGTGCAGCTTGCCGCGGAGTTCGCGCAGTTCGGTGCGGGCGGTGTCGATGGCCTTGTGCAGGCGTTCGATCTCGGGGCCGACTTCGGCATCATCAAGCATCCTCATGTCGACCGCGAGGATGCTTGGCTGGACCAGGCGCGCCCGGCCGAGGGCCATGCCCCGGGCGGCGGGTGTACCGGTCAGCACGACTCTCATAGGGGCTCCATCCGCGGGCGGGGTGTCATGGTCAGGCGCCTTCGTCGAACTTGCGCTCGAACAGGTCGATGACGGCCGAGACAGCCTGTTCCGCATCCTCGCCCTCGGCGCGTACGGTCAGTGCGGCGCCCATGCCGGCGGCCAGCATCATCACGCCCATGATGCTCTGCGCGTTGACCTCGCGTCCCTTGCTGATGAGCCAGACCGTCGATTTGAATCCTGCGACCAGTTGGACGAGCTTGGCCGATGCGCGCGCGTGCAGGCCAAGCCGGTTCGATACCACGATGTCACGTTCAAGCATGGTCGATGAAGATCCCTCCGCGACCGCCGCTGGCCGCGATTTCGGCCAATTCGGGTAGCGATTTTTCAGAATAGTTGAGGACGCGCAGAAGCATGGGCAGGTTGAGGCCCGACACGCAGCGCAGGTGCACGCCGAGCTCGCCAAGGGAGAGACCGATGTTGCAGGGCGTGGCGCCGTAGAGGTCGGCCAGCACCAGCACGCCGTCGCCGTGGTCCAGTTCGCGGGCGTGCCGGGCCGTGAGCGTGCGCATGACATCGGGATCCGCGCTGGGCGGCACTTCGACGGCATCGACCTCCAGCGGCAGCTTCGGCATCACGTGGCGCGCGGCCGAAATCAGCGCCTTGCCGACGGCCTCGTGAGTCATGAGGAGGACGCCGACGGTCATCGCCCGGTATCTCGTTGCGGCTGGGGACGGGTCATGGTCACTCGAGTTCGCGATGGAAAGTCAGTACGTTGCCGCGTTCCGAGCGGAAATGCTGGGCTAGTTTCTCGACGAGGTAGACCGAGCGGTGGCGCCCGCCCGTGCAACCGATCGAGACGGTGACGTAGCTGCGGTCCTCGCCGTCGAAGCGCGGCAGCCAGGTGTCGAGCCAGCGGGCGACGTCGTCATAGTACTCGCCCACGAGCGGGTTCGCGTCGAGGAACTCCCGCACGGGGAGGTCCTTGCCGGAGAACGGCCGCAGCCGCGGGTCCCAGTGCGGATTGGGCAGGCAGCGCGCATCGAAGACGAAATCGGCGTCGGACGGGAGGCCGCGACGGTACGCGAACGATTCGAACAGCAGGGTGGTGCCGTCCGAGGCCGCCGCGTAGCCGGTGGCGAACAGGCGGCGCAGCTGGTGCACGTTGAGGTCGCTGGAATCGATGACCTTCTCGGCGATGGACACCAGCGGGCGCAGCAGCTTGCGTTCCTCGGCGATGGAATCGGCGAGGGACAGCCTTTCCGCCGCGAGCGGATGTCGCCGGCGGGTTTCCGAATAGCGCTTGATGAGGACGTCGTCGCGGCTGTCGAGGAAGATCAGGTGGACGTGGACGCCGGCCGTGGAAAGCTCGGACAGCACATGCGGCATGCGCGAGAGGTCGATGCGGCGGTTGCGCACATCCACGCCCACGGCGATGCGCCGGCGCGGGCCGTGTTCGCCCTGGCTCACGGCGGCCACCAGCTGCGGGATCAACTCTGCCGGCATGTTGTCCACGCAGTAGAACTCGAGGTCCTCCAGCGCGCGCAGGGCCACGGTCTTGCCGCCGCCGGACATGCCGGTGAGCACGACGAGGTGGATCGCGTCGGGTTCGACGATGGGGCTCATGACTTCGTCGATCACGGGGGGCTCACCATGGGGAGAAGCGGCGCATCTGGTGCGCCTGTCGGTCGATGAAGGTCTGGGCAGGATCGATGCCCTTGCTCTTCAACACGTGGTTACGCACGGCGGCCTCGACCAGCACCGCGAGGTTGCGGCCAGGCGCGACGGGAATGGTGATCTTGGGTACGTCCACATCGAGCACGTTGCGCCGGCTGACATCGCCGGTGAGGCGGGTCATGGCGTCAGGTTCCTCGCCATCGCGCAGCGGTTTCAGGTGGACCACGAGACGCAGGTACTTCGAAGGCTTCACCGCGGTATGGCCAAACATTTCCCGGATGTTGAGCACGCCCAGGCCGCGCACTTCCAGCAGGTCCTGCAGCAGTTCGGGGCAGGCGCCGTCGACCACGTCGGGGGCGATCAGGGTGAATTCGGTGGCGTCGTCGGCCACCAGGCGATGGCCGCGGCTGATCAGTTCCAGGGCCAGCTCGCTCTTGCCCGAGCCGGGCTCGCCGGTGATCAGCACGCCGATGGAGAACACCTCGAGGAATACGCCGTGCAGGGTGACCCGCGGTGCGAGTGTGCGCGCCAGGTGGTATTGCAGATAGGTGAGCAGTTCGTGGCCGCGCTTCGTGCTCTGCCACAGCGGCGTGTCGGTTTCCTCAGCCACCTCGCGCAGGTCGGATGGGATCGACTGGTCTTTCGTGACGATGAGCGCGGCCGGCTGGTAGGCGGCGATCTTGTGGATGGCCTCCCAGCGCTGGCGCGAATCCAGGCCGTCGAGAAAGTTCAGCTCCTCCGTGCCGATGATCTGCACCTTGTTGGGGTAGATCACGTTGAGGTAGCCCACCAGCGAGGGACGCCGGCTCTGCTTGGCGTTGGGCTCGAGCACGCGGCCTTCACCACGCATGCCGGCGGCCCAGCGCAGGGCCATGCGCTCATGTACCCCGTCGAACAGTTGTCTGGCGGTCAGCCGGTCCACGCTTGGGTCCCTTGGGACTTGGGAAGGAAAGGCCGGCACGCGGGGCGTGTCGGCCTGGGTCCTATTGTGCCATCAAGGGCGGGAGGGCTGCCGGGAGTCAGCTGGCGACACGCGCCTCGCGAACCTCGCTGTTGTGGTGATCCTTGAGCTTTTCCTTATGCTTCCGGAGCTGGTCGGCCAGCTTGGCGACCATGGCGTCGATCGCGGTATAGAGGGTGTCGTTCTTGTTGTCATCGTCAAGCCGGGCGATGCCGTCGGCATGGAGGCGGGTGCCCGAGCAGTGCAGGGTGCCTCCCGCCTTGTGCTCGTTCTTGTCGACGGAAAGGACGACGTCGAGGGCCGTGATGTTGTCGAAAAGGCGTTCGAAGCGACCGATCTGTTGTTCCACGCGCTCGCGCAGGGCGGGGGTGACCTGGATGTGCTGGCCGCTGATCTGGATTTGCATTGACGCCTCCTTCTTGCTGAGGGTGCCGCCTCGCGGCGACGAGACCGGAGCGACGGAGCGTCGCTCCTCTAGCTTGAGTAGGTTGGACCTTGGACCTCGGGTTGGGTTCCTTCGCGTCGTCAGTTGGCGCGGACACGTTCGCTGGAACTGGGGATGCGCATTGCTTCCCGGTACTTTGCAACAGTACGTCGGGCGACCTGAATTCCGCGTCGATGCAGCTCCTCCGCCAGGGCCTGGTCGGAGAGGGGCCGCCGTGCGTCTTCGGCCGTGATGAGCTTGCGAAGCATGGCCTGGATGGCGGTGGCGGAGGCGCTGCCGCCGTCCTCCGTGGCCACGCCGCTGGAGAAGAAGTGCTTGAGTTCGAAGGTGCCGCGCGGGGTATGCATGTACTTGCGCGTGGTCACGCGTGAAATGGTGGATTCGTGCATGCCCACTTCCTCCGCCACTTCACGCAAAACCAACGGATGCATGGCCTCGGGGCCGTAATCGAGGAAGGCGCTCTGCCGGCGAACGATCACGTCGGCCACCTTCTGCAGGGTTTCCGCGCGGGATTGCAGGCTTTTCAACAGCCAGCGGGCTTCCTGCAGCTGGCCCTTCATCCAGGTGGCGTCGTTGCCGCGCGCACGGGCGATCAGGTTGCAGTAATGCTGGTTGAGGCCCAGTCGCGGTTGTGCGTCCGCATTCAGGCTGACCTGCCAGCGGCCGTTCTCACGACGTGCGTAGACGTCGGGGGCCACGTATTCAACCGGCGTGGCGTCGAGAGCCGCGCCAGGCCGCGGGTCCAGGCTCCGGATCAGCGCGGCCGCCGCGGCAACGTGTTCTTCCAGGGCCTTCAGCCGGCGGGCTATCTTCGCGGTGTCGTTGCGCGCCAGCAGTTCCAGGTCCTCGTTCACGATGCGGATCGCGAGTTCGCGATGGGGCGTATCGAGCGAAAACTGGGAGAGCTGGCAGAACAGGCAGTCGCGCAGGTCCAGGCTGGCGATGCCGGTGGGGTCGAAGCGCTGGACGCGCTGGCGCACCGCCTCGACCTCGTCGGCGTGGGCCTGCACTTCGGAGGGCAGGGCGGCAAGCACCGAGGCTACGCCATCACGCAGGTAGCCGTCCTCGTCCAGCGCATGGATGATCGCGGTGGCAATCGCATGCTCGCGCGGGGAGAACTGGGAAAGGTTGAGCTGCCATTCCAGATGCTGCTGGAGGCTTTCCGGCGCCGCGTTCTGCGGCTCGAACCCATCCTCGTCCACGCCGTTGGCGCGCGAGGAGTTGCCGGTGTATTCGCTGGTGTCGCCCTGGAAGCGGTCGTCGTCCCATTCCGGGGCGAGTTCCTCGGAGGGCGCGGCCGTGGACTCCTCGTCGTCCTTCGAAGGCTTCGCCGGCGGATCTTCGCGCGAGGCGAAGTCGGGTGCCTCGTAGCCGTTCTCGTCGGGCGCGTCCGGTTCAGCCTCGGATTCGGCATCTTCGGCGAACTCGAGCAACGGATTGCTTTCCGCGATCTGGCGGAGTTCGGCCTCGAGCTCCAGCTGCGACAATTGCAGCAGGCGGATGGCCTGTTGCAACTGCGGCGTCAGCGTGAGCTGCTGATGGAGGCGAAACTGGAGTCCGGGTTTCATGCCTTCGACGCTTGGAGTTCCCGAGCCATCCTAACCCCTACGGGTGGCCCAAACCAGCGGCCGGTCGGGCAAGCCCGGCCGGCCGTCTGTCATATCCTGAATTCACGGCCCAGGTACACCTCGCGCACCTTTTCATCCGCAAGAATGTGCTGGGGCGTGCCCCGAGAGAGTACCTCGCCATCGTTCAGGATGTACGCACGGTCGCAGATGCCGAGAGTTTCCCGAACGTTATGATCGGTGATCAGCACGCCGATGCCGCGTTCCTTCAGATGACGGACGATGCGCTGGATCTCGCCCACGGAAATCGGGTCGACACCGGCGAACGGTTCATCGAGCAGCATGTAGCGCGGGCGCGCCGCGAGCGCGCGGGCGATCTCGACGCGGCGACGCTCGCCGCCGGAAAGGCTGATGCCCTTCTGCTCGGCGATGTGCGCGATCTTGAGTTCGTCCAGCAGGCTTTCCAGTTCGTCCTCGCGCTGCTTCTGGCTCATGCCTTCGCGCAGCTCGAGCACGGCCAGGATGTTGTCGGCCACGCTGAGCCGGCGGAACACCGAGGCTTCCTGCGGCAGGTAGCCGATGCCCAGCTTGGCGCGGGAGTGCATCGGCAGTCCGGTGATGTCCTGCTGGTCGAGCTTGATCGAGCCGGCGTCGGCCTGGATCAGGCCCACCACCATATAGAAGCAGGTGGTCTTGCCGGCACCGTTGGGACCGAGCAAGCCGACCACTTCACCCTCGCGGATGGAGAAGGCGAAATCGCGGACTACCTGGCGCGCGCGGAAGCGCTTCTGCAGGCCTTGGGCTGAAAGCATCGTGTCAGGGCTTCTTCGTGTCGTCGGACGCCGGCTTCGCGGGAGCCTCCGCAGGCGCGGGCGTCTTGTTCTTCGGCTGGAAGGTCATGTGCACGGGGGCGCCGCCGGTGCTCTCGCCCGTCATCGTGCTGTCCTTGGTGTTGTAGGTGAGCTTGTCGCCCTCGGCGCTGCCCTTTGCCGGCTGGTTGACCTTGGCGTTGCCGGTAAGTACCGCGTGGTCCTGATCGATCTTGTAGTCGATGTTGTTGGCGTTGCCGTCCATGGGCTGGTCCTGGTCGTCCAGCTGGTGGATGGTGGCCGGACTGCCGTCGACGATGATGCGGGTGAGCTGGTTGTCGGCGTCGAGGAACCCGGTGGCCTTGCTGCCCGTGATCTTGAGCGTGCCCTGGGTGAGGACGACGTTGGTGGTCCAGATGACCTTGCCCGGCTGGCCATTCTGCGGAGCCTGCGTGCCATCGAACGATTTCGACGTGACATCCGCCGGCTGGTTGCGATCGGACTGCTTGGCCGAAACGGACATGCTCGCAAGAAGCGCCACGCCGAGCGCCGCGACGACGGCCTTAGCGCTTGCGCGGCTGGTAGACGGTGTGGACTGCATCGAGGAGCTCCAGGTGCTTGGTGTCGAGATTGGCGCGCATGCCAACGCCGTCCATTGTAGAGGTTCCCTGGACGATCCGGGCCGCCTCAGCGGTTTCCAGGCGGTTTTCCTTCGGCCAGGCGGTGACCTCGGAGGTGTCGATGCTGGCCGGCGGATTCGCCAGGAAGGCCACCCGCTCCATGTGCACCTTGCCCTGCAGCTTGAGCAGGCTGCCGTCCTTGTTCACCCAGCCGTACTGGGAGTGACCCGTCCACGGCGGAACGTTGGTCTCCTTGACGGAAGGCAGCACGAAATCCGGCGCGTTGATGTACAGGGATTCGTCGCCCTCTCGCCGTTCCAGGTGCGGCGCGACGAGCTTGAAGGCGGGCTTGCCTTCCTCGTTATAGGAATCCAGGTCGAAGTTGGTCAGTACATAACCGGAGCGCGGCGGCCCGATGAAGTCCTGTACCTTTTTCTCGGGGGCGGTCCAGTAATACAGGAGCACGCTGGCGCCGAGCACCGCGGCGAGCATGCCGGCGACGCTGGCCGCACTGCGGTCCTTGAACAGGTTGAACACGCTCACAACCAGCGATCCCGTTCGGCTTCAGCCTTACCTTGCGCGGCGAGGATCATGTCGGCCACTTCGCGCGCGGCACCGTAGCCACCGATGCGGTGCGTACGCCAGTGTGCGCGCTCGGCCACCCAGGGATGGGCATTGGCGGTCGCCACGGCGAGCCCCGCGACGCCCATGGCGGGAAGGTCAGGCAGGTCGTCGCCGACGAAGGCGGCCTGTTCCGGCGCCAGCCCGAGTGCCTCGAGCAGGCCGGTGAGGCAGGCGCGTTTGTCTTTCTGGCCCTGGTAGACGTGCGCGATGCCGAGTTCCTCGGCACGCAGCGACACGGGGTGGCTGATCCGGGCGGTAATGATCGCGACCGTCACGCCGTTACGCTGCAACGACTTGAGACCGAGCCCGTCGTGCACGTGGAAGACCTTGGTTTCGCGACCGTCTTCGGCGTACCAGAGCCGGCCGTCCGTCAGCGTGCCGTCCACGTCGAAGACGACCAGGCGCACGCGGGCCGCGCGCTCGGCGACGTCGGCGGGAATCTCGGTGTAGTGGGTGTAGGCCATGATTCGCTATGTGGGGTGGGGGGCTTCGCGCGGGGAGCACGATGGGGCGCGGTCGTTCAGACGACACGGGCCCTGAGCAGGTCGTGGATGTTCAGCGCGCCGACCACACAGGCGTTCGCGTCCACCACGAGGAGGGCATTGATCTGGTGCTTCTCCATCAGCTGGGCGGCTTCGACCGCGAGCTTGTCAGAGCCGATGGTTTTGGGGCCACGGGTCATGAGCTGTGCCACCGAGGCGCTGCGCAGGTCAACGCCGTCGTCGTCCAGCGTGCGGCGAAGATCGCCGTCCGTGAACACGCCGAGCAGGCGATTGTCCCCGTCGACCACGGCGGTCATGCCCAGGCGCTTGCGCGACATCTCCACCAGGGCCTCGCTGAGCGTGGCCTCGAGGCGCACCCGCGGAACGTCGTCGCCCGAGTGCATCACGTCTGAAATGTGCAGGAGCAGGCGGCGGCCCAGACTGCCGGCGGGATGCGAGCGGGCAAAGTCGTCGGGGGTGAAGCCGCGGGCCTCCAGCAGCGCCACCGCGAGGGCGTCGCCCATGACCAGGGCGGCCGTGGTGCTGGCGGTGGGGGCCAGCCCGTGCGGGCAGGCCTCGGAGGCGACGTTGGCATCCAGGTTCAGGTCGGCCTGGGTAGCCAGCGAGGAATTCGGGTTGCCGGTGATCGAGATGAGGCCGATGCCCTGGCGTTTGATCGCCGGGAGGATATAGAGCAATTCATCCGTCTCCCCGGAGTAGGAAATGCCCAGTACCAGGTCGTCGGGCTGGATCATCCCGAGGTCGCCATGGCTGGCCTCGCCCGGATGCACGAAGAACGAAGGCGTGCCGGTGGATGCCAGCGTGGCCGCGATCTTGCGGCCGATATGGCCGGATTTGCCCATGCCGGACACCACCACGCGACCCTTGCAGGCCAGGATCAGCTGGCAGGCCTGGACGAAGGTCGCGTCGATTTTCGCCTCCAGGGCCCGGATGCCGGCAGCCTCGGTCTTGATGACGTTCCGGGCGCTGCGAATGACGGCGTCGGCGTTCACGAGGCGGTGATGGGCGGGCGGTGCGGTGCGGGCGTTCATGCGACCTCGAGTCCGGGTGGGGCTTCCCTGGTTACCCGGGATGTCCATTTCTGCGACACCGGATTTCCATTACCATTACATATTCTCATTTTATGGTTGCTGCCATCGACAGGTGGTTCAGGGTCCGTTTCGGAACCCTGGCCCGCGCGGCGACCCCCCCCTCTATCGGAGAATCCATGGACGCCGCGCGCATCCAGGCACTGATCGAAGCCGGCCTGCCCGGCGCGCGGGTAGACGTCCAGGGCGACGACGGCGTTCATTTCGAAGCCGAGGTCGTCTCGGAACAGTTCGCCGGCAAGCTGCCGCTGGCCCGCCACCGTCTCGTCTACGCCACCCTCGGCGACCTCATGGGCGGCGCCATCCACGCCCTTGGCCTCAAGACCCTCACTCCCGACGAAGCCGCCAGCCGCCGTTGATAAGCGCGCCGCGCCTTACTTCGCCAGACCCTCTTTTCAAGGCATCCCCTCCATGGCCAAGATCCTGATCAGCGGCGGCCAGCCGCTCCATGGCGAGGTCGGCATTTCCGGCGCGAAGAACGCCGTGCTGCCCATCCTCGCGTCCTGCCTGCTCGCCGACGAGCCGGTCAGCATCGGCAATGTGCCGCACCTGCACGACGTCACGACGTTCATCGAACTGCTCGGCCGCATGGGCGTACGTGTCGTCCTCGACGACCGCATGAAGATGCACATCGACCCGCGTCCCGAAAATTCCTGCGTGGCACCGTACGACCTGGTGCGCACCATGCGTGCATCGATCCTCGTGCTGGGCCCGCTCGTCGCACGCCATGGCAAGGCAGAGGTTTCGTTGCCGGGCGGTTGCGCGATCGGCTCCCGTCCCGTCGACCAGCATATCCGCGGACTGCAGGCGCTTGGCGCCGAGGTGACCGTGGAGAACGGCTACATCAAGGCGCGGTCCGGCCGCCTGAAGGGCGCGCGCATCGTCATGGACATGGTCACCGTCACCGGTACCGAAAACATCCTCATGGCTGCCACGCTCGCCCAGGGCACCACGATCATCGAGAACGCGGCGCAGGAACCCGAGGTGGTCGATCTCGCGCACTGCCTGATCGCGATGGGCGCGAAGATCGATGGCATCGGCACGTCCACGCTCATCGTGGAAGGCGTCGAACGCCTGCACGGCGCACATTACGACGTGCTGCCGGACCGCATCGAGACCGGCACTTTCCTTGTGGGCGCGGCGATGACCGGCGGCAAGGTCCGCGCGCGCGGCGCGCGCGCGGACACGATGGACGCCGTGCTGCAGAAACTCGAGGAAGCCGGCGCGCACGTCAGCAGCGGCAAGGACTGGGTCGAGCTCGACATGCGGGGCCGCCGGCCGAAGGCGGTGAACCTCACCACCGCGCCGTATCCCGCGTTTCCCACCGACATGCAGGCGCAGTTCACCGCGCTCAACTGCGTCGCCGAAGGCGTGGGCGTCATCACGGAGACGGTGTTCGAGAATCGCTTCATGCATGCGCTGGAACTGCAGCGACTGGGCGCCGACATCCGCCTCGAAGGCAATACAGCCATCATCACCGGCGTGCCGAAGATGAGCGGTGCGCCGATCATGGCCACCGACCTGCGCGCTTCCGCATGCCTCGTGCTGGCGGGCCTCGTCGCCGAGGGCGACACCACGGTGGACCGCGTGTATCACATCGATCGCGGTTACGAGAACATCGAAGAGAAGCTCGGCGTGCTCGGCGCACGCATCCGGCGCCTGCCGGGCTGATAAAGCCTGGCATGTAGGAGCGCGCCCTGCGCGCGACAGCTTTTCGCGAGAAGCAACAGGGCCTGCTGCTTCTCGCGAAAAGCTGTCGCGCGCAGGGCGCGCTCCTACGTTCGAAGGGCTAGCGTCCTTCGAACTTCACCAACTCCATCGTCAGGTCGCCGCCGTCCTTCTGCGCCAGCTTCACCGGCACCGGATACTTCGACGGCACGTACCACGCATTGAAGCCGCGATCGGCGTCGGTGCGGTCCACACGAATGGCGTCGAACGATCCCGCGGGGACGCTGACCTTTTCGGTGGCCGACACCTTGAACGTCTGGCTCTCGACTTCCTGCTTCACGGCGACGGGCAGCACCACATCCTTCTTGCCCGAACGCAGTGCGAGGCCCAGGGCCAGCGGCAGCGTGTTGCGCTCGACCATGCCCGGCACGGCGGCATAGCTGAAGCTCTTCTTGTTGTCCTGCACCTGCACCGTGCCGCCCTGCACGGTGAGGTTGCGGACCTTGGACTTGATCGCCGCCTGCATCTCGTAGTGGTAGCTCACCGCCTGCGGTACATCACCGGCCCAGGTGAAGCGCGACGTTTCGGCCACGTTGGCGCCGAGCATCGCGGCCAGCCCCGAGGTGCCTTTCGTGGCGTTCGAATAATCGAACTGGCCAGCCCCGGCGGGCTTCAGCGTGATCGTGGCCTCGCCGAGGGGGCCGCCGTCCTTGAGGACCTGGTAGGTGGCGGTGAAGGACTGCGGCAGGTCCGCGGCGAACGCGGCGGCGGGCAGGGCGAGGGCCAGCGTGAGGCCGGCGCGGAGGAGGGTGCGAGTCGTCATGAACCGGATTGTAAAGCGCATGGCTGAATGCGGGGCCACGGGACGGCTCGGTGTAGGAGCGCGCCTTGCGCGCGACATGTTTTGAGGCCGTGCCCTGGAGCTGGCGCGTGAATTTGCGAACCGGGGCGAAAATCTGTCGCGCGCGGGGCGCGCTCCTACAGTTCGGCGAGGTCCAGGGGGCGGGTCAGCGGCGTGCCGTCGAATACCGGGCCGTCCTGCCAGCGCAGGCGTCCAGCGGCGATGGCACCGACGACGGCGGGCAGCAGCTTGTGCTCCTCGACCAGCAGCCGCGTAGCGAGGTCGTCCTCGCCGTCGCCGGGGTGTACGGCGATGCGCGCCTGGGCAATGACAGGGCCGCCATCGAGTTCGGCGGTCACGAAGTGCACGCTGGCGCCGTGCTCCGTGTCGCCCGCCTCCAGGCAGCGGCGGTGCGTGTGCAGCCCGCGGTACTTGGGCAGCAGCGACGGATGCACGTTGATCGCACGCCCTTCCCACGCCGCCACCACCGCGGCGTCGACGATGCGCATATAGCCGGCCAGTACCAGCAGATCGGCGCCGCTGTCGGCCACCCGCCCGAACAGGGCCGCGTCGAAGTCCGCGCGGGTGGCGTAGTCCTTCGGGCTGAGCGCCATCGTGGGGATGCCCGCGGCGTCGGCGATTGCCAACGCACCGGCCTGCTTCTTGTCGCTGCCGACCAGCGTGAATTCGATCGGGAGGCGCCCGGCATCGCGGGCGGCGATGAGCGCGGCAAGGTTGCTGCCACGCCCGGAAGCGAGCGCGGCGACGCGGAGAGTGCGGCTCATGGGAATCAGGCGATGTGGACGCGCTCGCCGCCTTCGTGGGCGACGACGAACCCGATCGGCTGACTTTCCAGCCCATGCGCGGCGAGCACGGCGCGGGCTGCCTCGACCTGTTCCTTCGCCAGCAGCACGGTGAAACCGATGCCGCAGTTGAACGTGCGCCACATTTCCTCGTCGGCCACGTTGCCTTCGCGCTGCAGCCACCCGAACACGGGAGGCAGGTCCCACGAGGAGGCGTCGATGGACAGGGCCAGGCCATCGGGCACCACGCGGATGATGTTTTCCTTCAGGCCGCCCCCGGTGATGTGTGCCATGCCATGGACGTTCACCTTGGCGATCAGCTCCAGCATGGGCTTCACGTAGATCGTCGTCGGGGCCATGAGCGCGTCGACCAGCCTGACGCCGTCGAGGTCGGTGTCAAGCGGCGAACCGGCACGCTCGAGGATGCGGCGGATCAGCGAGTAGCCGTTCGAATGCGGGCCGGACGAGGCCACGCCGAGGATGACGTCGCCGGCGACGGTGGAAGCCCCGTCGTTCATCGCGGATTTCTCCACCGCGCCCACGGTGAAGCCGGCCAGGTCGTACTCGCCGGGCGGATACATATCGGGCATCTCGGCCGTCTCGCCGCCGATCAGCGCGCAACCGGCCAGTTCACAGCCGCGAGCGATGCCACCGACGACCGAGGCGGCCGTATCGACGTCGAGCTTGCCCGTGGCGAAGTAGTCGAGGAAGAACAGTGGCTCGGCACCCTGCACGAGCACGTCGTTGACGCACATGCCCACCAGGTCGATGCCGATGGTGTCGTGGCGGCCGAGTTGCTGGGCGAGCTTGAGCTTGGTGCCCACGCCGTCGGTACCGGACACCAGCACCGGTTCCTTGTAGCGGCCGGACAGGTCGAACAGGCCGCCAAAGCCGCCGAGCCCGCCCATCACCTCGGGCCGGAAGGTCCGCTTGACCATCGGCTTGATGCGCTCGACGAGGGCATTGCCGGCATCGATGTCGACACCTGCGTCGCGGTAGGTGAGGGAGCCCTGGTCGGAGGACATAAGCGGTTCCGGCACGTATTGGAAACCGCGCATTCTAGCAGCAAGCGGCCTCCCGGCCGGCGCCCTGCACATCGCCTGGATGGACGCCATGGCGCGGTTTGGGCAGACTTCCTGCCTTCACTTAAGCGATGCCAAGACCATGCGCCCAGTCCGCCTCCTCGCTGCATTGATGCTTTTCGTGGCGGCCAGCCTCGGCACCGCCGGGGCACAGACGCCCATCTACACGGTAACGGTGCCGGTGGCCGACACCAGCGCCTCGGTGCGCGACCAGGCGTTCGCCACGGGCCTCACCCAGGTGCTGGCCCGCGCCTCGAACGGGGCGGACCCGAGGGGCAAGCCCGGCTATGCCGACGCGATGAAGCAGCCTGGCGGCCTCGTGAAGCAATACCAGTACGCCCGTACCGGGGGCGCCACCGGCGCCCCGCTTAGCCTGGAAATCGTATTCGATCCAGGTGCCGTGCGGCGTGTGCTGGCAGTCGGCGACGCTTCGGCCGCGGCACCGAAGGCACCGGTGCTCGTGGTGGCACGGGATGCCGGCGGCAAGCTGCTCGGCCAGGAAGACCTCGCGCCGCTGGCGCAGACGGCCGACAGCCGCGGCTACCAGATCGTGGTTCCCAAGGAAGACGCCGTACCGGATCCGGCCACTCTTGCCGCCGGCGATCCCGGGGCCGTGGCGACAGTGGCGCGGCAGTACAACACGGCGGTGGTGCTGGTCGGGAAGATCGGCAGCGACCAGACCGACTGGACCCTGGTGTCGGCGGGCCGCACGTCGAGCTGGAAGGACAGCGGCGAGGCCCGTGCGGCACTGCTGACCAATGGCGCCAACGCCATGGCCGACAAGCTGGATCGCCAGTTCGCCGCCACCCAGGGTGGCAGCTCCAGCGGCACGATCTGGGTCGCGGGGTTGCGTTCCGCAGCTGACTACGCGGGCCTTTTGTCCACTTTCCAGAACGATCCCTCGGTGAAATCCATCGCCCCCGTCGCGGCGACGTCCGATGGCGTGCTGTTCAATGTTTCCGCTGGCGCACCGCTGGCCAGGCTGGTGGCCGGCTATGCCGCCGGCGGGCACATCCTCGCCACTGACGGCCACGACGGCGCCGACCTGGCCGTGCGCTGGGTGCCCTGACGGATGGCCATGAACCACGACACGTCGCGGCGCTGGCAGATGCTGGCGATCATCGCGGTCATCGTCTTCGTGATCTGGGTGCTCGCGCCGGTGCTGATGCCGTTCGCCCTTGCCGCGATGCTCGCCTATCTTGGCGATCCCCTGGCCGATCGCCTGCAGCGCCTGGGCATGGGCCGTACCTGGGCGGTGAGCATCGTGTTCACGGTGATCACGCTGGTCGTGATTGGCGTGTTGCTGCTGCTGATCCCGCTGATCCAGACCCAGTTCGAAAACCTGTCCGAGAACCTGCCGCGCTACGTGGACTGGGTGCGTAACACGGCGCTGCCGTGGATCCAGGCGAAGCTGCGCCTGGACCCGAACGTCTTCGACTCCGACCGCCTGCTGGCGACGATCCGCGAACACATCGGCTCGGTAGGTGGTTTTGCCGCCACGGCGGTGGCGAAGGTCACCCAGTCCGGCATGGGCGTGGTCCTGTGGCTGACCAACGCCGTGCTGATCCCGGTCGTCGCGTTCTACCTGCTGCGCGACTGGGACACGATGATGGCTTATATACAGCGCATGCTTCCGCGCGCTATCGAGCCGACCGTCGTGCGCCTGGCGCGCGAGTCGGACCAGGTGCTTGGCGCCTTCGTCCGCGGCCAGTTGCTGGTGATGCTCGCCCTCGGACTCTTCTATGGCCTGGGCCTCACGCTGGCCGGCATATCCATTGGCCCTCTGATCGGCATGGTCGCCGGCCTGCTGAGCTTCGTGCCGTACCTGGGCTTCATGATCGGCTTCGTCGCCGCGCTGATCGCCGCGCTGGTGCAGTACGGCGACTGGACGCATGTGATCCTTGTCGCCGTGGTGTTTACCATCGGCCAGTTGCTCGAAGGTTACGTGCTGGTGCCGCGCCTCGTGGGCGGAAAGATCGGCCTGCACCCGGTGGCGGTGATCTTCGCGGTGCTCGCCGGCGGCCACCTGTTCGGCTTCCTCGGCGTGCTGCTGGCGCTTCCCGCCGCCTCGGTGGTCGTCGTGCTGATGCGTTACGCCTTCACGCGCTACCGCGAGAGCGACCTCTACACGAAACCGGCGCCCGGGTCGCCCGTGCCCCCGGTTGAGGTAGAAGTCGACGTGGACGTGGAAACGCGCCCCGCCCAGCCGCCCTCATCCGGCGACGGCGGGCCATGACGAACCAGCTTCCCCTGGCGTTGCGCTGGCCGCGGCGGCAGCGTTTCGAACATTTCCGTCCGGGCGAGAACGCCGTGGCCGTGGAAGCCGTGCGCGCGGCGGCCGGGACCGCCACTGCGCCGTGGGTGTTCGTTGCCGGCCCCGTGGGCAGCGGCCGCACGCACCTGCTGATCGCCGCCTGCCAGGCCGCCATCGATGCAGGGCGATCCGCGCAATACCTGCCGCTTGCCGGGCTGCGCGGATCGCGATCGGCAGCGATCCGCGGCATGGCCGGTAGCGACCTGCTCGCCATCGACGACATCGATTCGATCGCAGGCGACAACGATGCCGAGCACGCGCTGTTCGACACCTTCAACGGTTACCGCGCCGAAGGCTGTACGCTGCTGTTTTCCGCGAGCGGCGCACTGGCATCGCTGGACATCATCCTGCCGGACCTGCGTTCGCGCCTTGGCTCCCTCACGCAGGCCGTACTGAAGCCGCTTGGTGACGCCGAACGAAGGGATGTGCTGCGTGAACAGGCGAGCGCACGCGGCATCGACCTGGACGACGTGGTGCTGGATTGGCTGTTCGTCCACCACGCGCGCGACCTGGGCACGCTTCTCGACCTGCTCGACACCCTCGACCGCGCGTCACTCGCCGCCCAGCGGCGAGTGACGGTACCGTTCCTGCGCAACTTGCTGAAAAGCGACTGACGCCCGTAGGAGCGCGCCTTGCGCGCGACAGCTTTTCGCGGTATCCCGTGAGCTGGCGCGCCAGCTCGCAGGCTCGGCGAAAAGCTGTCGCGCGCAGGCGCGCTCCTACGTACCGAGCAGACGCGCGCGCTCCTACGTACCGAGCAGGCGCGGCGTGGCGTTGGCGCTGATGATTGCGGTCATGGCGGCAGCCACCTTGTGGTTGCCGGCAATGATATTGCCGCTCTCCGGCAGACCGTCGCGCCCGGAGAAATCGCCGTATACGCCGCCCGCCTCGCGAACGAGCAGGGCGCCCGCGGCGATGTCCCACACGCTGAGGCCCGGCTCGAAGTAGCCATCCACGCGACCCGCGGCCACATAGGCCAGGTCGAGTGCCGCGGAGCCCATGCGCCGGACGTCTTCCGCTTCCTTGAGCAGGGCGGCGGTCATGGCCAGCTGCGACTCGAGGTGGTTGCGCACGCGATAGGGGAAGCCGGTGGCGATCAGCGCGCCGCCCAGGCCTTCACGCTTGCCCACGCGGATGCGGCGATCGTTGAGGTAGGCGCCGTCGCCCTTGCTCGCGGTGAAGAGTTCGTCGCGCAGCGGATCGAACACCACGCCATACACGGGCTCGCCCTTCTCGACCAGCGCGATGGACACGCTGAAGTGGGGGATGCCGCGCAGGTAATTGTGCGTGCCGTCGAGGGGATCGATGACCCAGGTGAGCGGCCCCTTGCCGATCTGGCCCGATTCCTCGCCCAGGATGGCGTGCGTGGGATAGGCGCGGCGCAATTCCTTGACGATCTCCGCTTCGGCGAGGCGGTCTACCTCGGAGGCGAAGTCCATCCGTTGCTTTTCGACGACCGCGAGGCCTTCGATGCGGTTCATGTAGCGCAGGATGATGTTTCCTGCGGAGCGCGCGGCGCGCGCCGCGACGTTGACGGCGGGTCTTGGCATGGGGGTCGACTTGGCAAAAGAACGGGAGAGCGGTCAAGAGCCGCATCAATCCAGAAGTTTACCACCCCGCTTCGTCTCACCCAAGTCGTTGCCGTTGTAGACTTTCCGGTCCTCCCGTCAGTCGTCCGCCAGCCATGGCCCTTTCCGAGCTCCACGATCGCCTCCGCTTCGTCCTCGTTCGTACCTCGCATTCGGGCAACATCGGCTCGGCCGCGCGCGCTATCCGCACCATGGGCTTCGACCGGATGACCCTGGTGGCGCCGCACCGTTTCCCCGATCCGGAGGCCACGGCCCTCGCGGCCGGCGCCGACGACGTGCTCGGCCAGGCGGCGATCCATGAGGACCTGGTGTCGGGACTGGCGGGCACCACGTTCGCGCTGGGCCTGTCCGCGCGACGCCGCGGCGTGAACCTTCCAGAGCTGGACCCGCGCGAAGGCGCCGCCCAGGCGATCGCCGCCGCGCGCCGGGGCGAGCAGGTGGCCCTGGTGTTCGGCAACGAGCGCACGGGGCTGGAGAACGACGAACTGTCGCGCTGCCATGCGATGGTGCGCATCCCCAGCGTCGACGACTTCAGTTCCCTGAACCTCTCGCAGGCGGTTCAGGTCATGGCTTACGAGTTGCGCACGGCGCTGCTGGCCGACGAGGTGCAGCCGCCTGCCGCCGACGTCGATCCGGACGAAGTACCGGCCGACGCCGAACAACTCGAGCGATTCTTCACCCATCTCGGTGAAATGCTCGACGACATCGAGTTCCACAAGGGCCGCTCTCCCGTCACGATCATGCTGAAGCTGCGCAAGCTGTTCCTGCGCGCCCGCCCCGAACTGCGCGAATTACGCATCCTGCACGGTATCCTGGCCGACGCGCAGCGCATGGCGGCCATGGCACACAAGACAAAACCGTAGGAAAGGTCGCGGAAAAGCCGGGCCAGTGCCGGCTGAAGGTGGCGGGATTCCTCATCGAACGTCATGAACCGACGGTCGCTGTGCGGGTTTGAACCCGCATGAAACCGGGACGGTCATTCCTCGACGGCGAGTTCGTTCGTATCCACCGTACTCACCAGCACCTTGTCGATGCGCGCACCGTCCATGTCCACCACTTCGAAGCGATGGCCCTGCCACGCGAAGGCCTCGCCGGCGCGCGGGATGTGGCCAAACTGCGTCGTGATCATGCCGGCCACGGTGCGGAAATCGTGCTCTTCCTCGTTGGGCAGGCGCTCGAGCTGGAGCAGTTCGCGCAGGTCGTCCGCCGGGAGCGAACCGTCGATCAGCCAGCTGCCGTCGTCGCGACGCACGATCGGCCCTTCCGGATCGTCGTCGTCCGCGGCGGGGGCGGTGGCGCCCACCACCGCCGTGAGCAGGTCGTTCAGCGTGACAAGGCCTTCGATATCGCCGTATTCGTCCACGGCCAGCGCGAGTTGGGTGTCCGCATCGCGAAACGCCTCCAGCAGATCCAGCGCGCGTGCCGTGGCTGGCACGAAGAGCGGCCGTGACATGTGCGCGAACAGGTCCACCGGGCCACGCTCCAGCGAAACCACCAGCGACTTGACCTCGACCGTGCCGATCACCTCGCTTTCGTCGCGCCGGTAAACCGGATAGCGGGAGAACCGGGATTCGCGGAGCACGGCCAGGTTGTCCTCGTGCGAGGCGGCGACATCGAGCCACGCGATCTTCATGCGCGGGGTCATCACCGAGCCCACGCTGCGGTCGCCCAGGCGCAGCACCCGGTTCACCATGTTGCGCTCGTCGCTGTCGAGGATGCCCTGCTCGGCGCTTTCGGCCACCAGCAGGCGGATTTCCTCTTCCGTCGCCGCATTGGCGCCCACGCGATGCAGGCGCAGCACCCGGAGGATGCCGGTGGAGATGTGATTCAACAGCCACACCATCGGCAGGGTAATGCGTGAGACCACCAGCATCGGTACGGCGATCTGGCAGGCGATGCGCTCGGGCGCGGAGAGGGCGGCGCGCTTGGGCACCAGTTCGCCGACGACAATCTGGACCAGGGACATCAGGAGGAACCCGAGCAGCCAGCCGAGAATGCGGGCATAGGGTTCCAGCCAGGCGGCGCCCCCACCGTGGATGAGGGCGGTGAAGTGCTCGCCAAGGCTGTCGCCCGCCACTGCACCGGTGACCAGGATGATGATGGTCATGCCCACCTGGACCGTGGAGAGGAACCGCTCCGGCGCCTCGGCCAGTTGCAGGGCCACGCGGGCGCGGCGGCTGTCGCGGGCCAGCTGCTTCAGGCGGCTCTTGCGCGACGCGACCACGGACATTTCCGACAGAGCGAAGAACGCGTTGCCGAGGGAGAGGACGAGGACCAGCAGGATTTTGGTGAGCATCGGGCGCTTATATAGCAGATGGCCGCGTCGGGGTCCCGAAGGCCCGGGAGCGCGACGGGCGAGGCAGGGGCTCCGTCCGTCCGGTAACATAACGCTCACAAATCCCCCAGGTTCCAGGCAACCCCATGTTTTCACTCCAGACAATGTTCGGTAAGGGCGACAAGTTCTACGGCCTGCTCGAGGCAAGCGCCGAAGCCGCCCGCGAGAGCGCCAAGGCCATGCATGAATTGGTGACCCAGACCGACCGGACGCCGGTGATGGCCGCCTTCAGCACGGCGCGCGCCCGCGAGAAAGCCCTGCACGGGCAGATCGGAGAGGAACTGGTGAACACCTTCGTCACCGCGCTGGACCGCGAGGACATCGAGGCGCTGAATTCGGCGCTGTACAAGATTCCCAAGACCATCGAGAAATTCGCCGAACGCTACGTGATCGTCGCCGAGCGCCTCCAGGGCATCGACTTCGGTCAGCGCGCCGCCTTGCTGGAACGCTCTGCCGAAGTCGTGGTAGCCATGATCGGCCAGTTGCGCCACGGCCTGAAGATCGACCCGGTGAAGAGACTACGCGACCAGCTCCAGGCGCTGGAATCGGAAGCCGATCGTCTCCTCCTCGATCCTTATCGCACGCTTTATGCGGAGGGCTCGGACCCGCTACGCGCCATCCTCGCCAAGGATCTGTTCGAGCTCGTCGAGAAAGCCGTCGATAAATGCCGCGATGTCGGCAATGTCGTCTACTCCATCGTGCTCAAGAACTCCTGAGGCCGGGGTTCCCATGAGCATGGTCATCGCGGTCGTCCTGATCGCCCTCGCTTTCACCTACATCAACGGCTTCCACGACACGGCGAACTCCATCGCGACCGTGGTCGCCACCAAGGTGCTGACCCCGGGCCAGGCCGTGCTCCTCGCGGCGGTCACCAACCTCGCCGGCGCTCTCTGGGGCACCGCGGTGGCCGCGACGATCGCCTCGGGACTGATCGATACGGGCGTGGTAGAGGTCGGTTCGCACCTGCTGATCAGCGCGCTGCTCGGGGCGACCATCTGGAACCTCATCACCTGGTGGCTCGGCCTTCCGTCCAGCTCCAGTCACGCCCTGGTCGGCGGCCTGTGCGGCGCTGCGTTCGCCGCGGCGGGCGACAACATCCATTCGATCATCTGGTGGCAGGGCGGGACACACTGGTGGCTGGGCAAGGGCGTGGTTCCGAAGGTGATCGTGCCGATGATCGTCTCGCCTTTCCTCGGTTTCGTCATCGGCTTCCTTATCATGGGAGGCCTCTATGCGTTGCTGGGCTTCTTCTCCAGCCGCAACGGCGCGTTGCGGCGATTTGGCCGCACACCGTTCGTGAACAGCTTTTTCGGCAAGGCGCAGATCGTGTCGGCCAGCGCCATGGGCCTTTCCCACGGCATGAACGATGCGCAGAAGAGCATGGGTATCATCGCCCTGGCACTGGCCGGCGCCACCGCCGCGGGCCATTTCGATCATCTTCCGGTGTTCCTCGATTTCCTGCGCATCCCGCACGATCCGGCGGCGGCCGGCGGCTTTCCGATCCCGGTGTGGGTGAAGGTGGTCTGCGCCCTCACCATGGCGGGCGGTACCGCGGGCGGTGGCTGGCGGATCATCAAGACCCTGGGTCACAAGATGGTGAAGCTGCATCCCATCAACGGTTTCGCCGCCGAGGGCAGCTCGGCGGCGGTGATCCTCACCGCGTCGATGCTCGGCGTGCCGGTGTCCACAACGCATAACGTGTCGGCTTCGATCATGGGCGTCGGCGCGGCGAAGCGCTTCAACGCCATTCGATGGTCGGTGGTCGAACGCATGGTGTGGGCGTGGATCCTGACCCTGCCGATCACGGCGGGCCTGGGTTACGGGCTGGTGAAGCTCGGCAACCTGTTCTTCTGATCAGAGGGCGTCGGCTTCGCCGTTGACCACCTGTTCCAGCTGGTCGCCGATTGCGCCCAGTTCTTCGATCAGCCGGGCCAGCTCACGCTCGTCCAGGTAGTCGTATGGGCGGTTCTCGCACAGGTGCAGGTAGGGCGAGCCGTCGAGGTCCGCCTCGGCGAGATAACCGGTGCGCTGTTCCCAGTTGAAGCGCAGGCAGCGCCTGGCATCCACCCCCGCCAGCGGGCCGATCGGCGTCGAAAGACGCAGGAAGCGCTGGCCCTCGCCATTCTCGAGTTCCGCGAGGTAAATGCCCTGGTGCCGCCCGTCCGGCAGTTCCAGGTCGAAGCTGATGACGTAGGGCTCGTTCTGGCGGAGCTTGTGGATGCCGCCGACATGGGAGCGAATCGCTTCGAAGTGTCGCATGGCCGTCATCCACGGATCCGTCGTGAGGATCTCGGATGGTACCCTCAACGGCGTTCCGGAACATGCAGGAAACGACCATGGTCGATGAATTCGCGACCGACGAGGCCAGTGAAATCCGGGCGCGCCGCATCATCGAGGCGGTCGCCGCCATTCCGAAGGGCCGAGTGGCCAGCTACGGCGCCATCGCGGCACGTGCGGGTTATCCGGGGCGCGCCCGCCTTATCGGCAAGGTGCTGGGCGATGCGCCCAATCGCCCCAACCTGCCATGGCACCGCGTGCTGCGTGCCGACGGTCGTATCGGCATTCCCGCCGGCACGCGTGGCTTCCGCGAGCAATGCAAGCGACTGAAGGCCGAAGGCGTCGTCGTGAAGGACGGCCGCGTGCCCATGAGCGCCTTCGGGCTGGATCACGACCTGGACCGGGCCATCTGGGGCTTCCCGGCCTGACCGTCACCGATAGGTCACCTCGGTCAGCTTCCAGGACCGTGAAGGATCCCGGTGCAGCGCATACTCGAGTAACCGGGCGTGGGTTGGGCCGCGCATCGGCCGGATGTCGACGGTGCGGACCACCGCATCGACCTGCTGTCCCGCCGCGCAGTCCACCCGCCCGTCGCGCAGGGGACAGGAGGGCTCCAGGAGGACGCCCGTGAAAACGATGCGGCCGCCAGCGGCGTAGCCTGGCGAGGTGCCGGCGAGAAGGCTTCCGGCGACGACTGCAGCGGTGACGAATGCTCTGTGCATGACATCCCCCTTCGGATGAAAACGCAGTGGGGTCGCGGACTTCGCGCCCCGGCTCCATTAGCCCTTATTGCACGTCGAAAGAAAACGACCCTCATCGCAAATCGAGGTAAGTAAACGTATGTAAGGATGTCGTCCGGTGCGGCGTCGTCACGGCGGTTTGTTAGCATGGACGGATGCAGTCCCAGGCACTCGATCTTCTTCACTCCGTTTTCGGCTATCCCGGATTCCGCGGCCAGCAGCAAGCCATCGTCGAGGCGGTCGCCGCGGGTGACGACGCGCTCGTGCTCATGCCCACGGGCGGTGGCAAGTCGCTCTGTTTCCAGATTCCCGCGCTCATGCGCCAGGGCACCGGCATCGTGGTCTCGCCGCTCATCGCCTTGATGCAGGACCAGGTGGACGCCCTCGGCGAAGCCGGCGTGCGGGCGCGTTACCTCAATTCCAGCCTGGACGCCGTCACCCAGCGCGACGTCGAGGAGCAACTGCTCGCGGGCGAACTGGACATGCTCTACGTGGCACCGGAGCGCCTGCTCACCGGACGCTTCCTCGGTCTGCTCGATCGCATCCCCATCGCGCTCTTCGCCATCGACGAGGCGCACTGCGTATCGCAATGGGGCCACGATTTCCGCCCCGAATACCGTGAGCTGGCGATCCTGCACGAACGCTTTCCGGAAGTGCCGCGCATCGCGCTCACCGCCACCGCCGACGAACGCACGCGCGAAGAGATCGTCGAGCGGCTGAACCTGCACGGGGCGCGCCGTTTCGTTTCGAGTTTCGACCGGCCAAACATCCGCTATCGCGTGGCGCCGCGGCAGAACGCGCGCCGCCAGCTGCTCGATTTCCTCGACGATCACCGTGGCGAGGCAGGTATCGTTTATTGCCTCAGCCGGCGCAAGGTCGACGAAACCGCGGCCTGGCTGTCGGAGGCCGGCGTCGAGTCCCTTCCATACCACGCGGGCCTGGATGCCGGGACGCGCACGCGTCATCAGCAGCGCTTCCTGCGCGAGGAAGGCGTGGTGATGGTTGCGACGGTGGCCTTCGGCATGGGCATCGACAAGCCTGACGTACGCTTCGTCGCCCATCTCGACCTTCCGCGCAGCATGGAGGGCTACTACCAGGAAACCGGCCGTGCCGGCCGTGACGGCTTGCCGGCCGAGGCGTGGATGGTCTACGGCCTGGGCGACGTCGTCACCATGAGCCAGATGATCGCGCAGTCCGAGGCGGGCGAAGCCCGCAAGCGCGTCGAGCGGCTGAAGCTGGATTCCCTGTTGGGCTACGCCGAAGCCACGCGCTGCCGCCGCCAGCTGCTGCTGGAAGCCTTCGCGGAAACCTATCCGGCGTCCTGCGGCAACTGCGACAACTGTCTGCAGCCGCCGAAGACATGGGACGCGACACTGGCCGCGCAGAAGGCCATGTCCTGCATCTACCGCAGCGGGCAACGTTACGGTGCCGGACACCTCATCGACATCCTGCGCGGCGAGGCGGCCGAACGCGTGCGCGACCTCGGCCACGACAAGCTCACCGTGTTCGGCGTCGGTGCCGACATGGATGCCACGCAGTGGCGCTCGGTGTTCCGCCAGCTGCTGGCGGCGGGCCTCATCGAGGCGGATCCCGAAGGCTATGGCACGCTGCGCCTTTCCCCCAGCAGCGGGCCGGTGCTGAAGAGCGAGTGCAGGGTATGGCTGCGCGAGGATGCGCGGCCCACGAAGGGTCGCCGCACGGCGCGGTCCACGCCCGCGGTGGCGGGCGCGTCGCTGGGTATCGAGGAGATCGAGCAGCCACTCTGGAACGAGTTGCGCCGCGTTCGTGCCGAACTGGCGAAGCAACACGGTGTGCCGGCCTACGTCATCTTCCACGACGCCACCCTGCTGGCCATGCTGCGCGCCCTGCCGGGCAACGAAGAAGAGCTGGCCTCGATCAGCGGTGTGGGCGAGAACAAGCTCAAACGCTACGGCAAGGATTTCCTCGCCGTGCTGACCGCGGCAGGGTGATAGCCTAGCGTCCCTAGATGCCGCGGGCGGCCTGCGGCACTCGATCAGGAGTTTTCGTGCACGACGCCACGCCGCTCATCGCCACCCTCGTCGGCGGCCTCGTCCTCGCCTTCATCTTCGGCGCCCTGGCGCTCCGCCTTCGCCTGCCGGTGCTCGCCGGCTACCTGGTCGCCGGCGTCGTCACCGGACCGTTCACACCCGGCTATGTCGCCGACGCGCACATCGCGCAGGAACTCGCGGACCTCGGCGTCATCCTGCTCATGTTCGGTGTGGGACTGCACTTCTCGCTGAAGGACCTGCTGGCGGTCAAGGCCATCTCCATTCCTGGCGCCGCCGTACAGATGGGCGTCGCCACGGGACTGGGCATGCTGCTGGGCTGGTGGCTGGGCTGGCCGGCCGCGCAAGGTTTCGTCTTCGGTCTCGCCCTGTCCGTGGCCAGCACGGTGGTGCTGCTCCGTGCGATGGAAGAGCGCCGCCTGCTCGACACCGATCGTGGCCGTATTGCCGTGGGCTGGCTGATCGTCGAAGACCTCGCGATGGTGCTGGCACTGGTGCTGCTGCCGGCGATCGGCGGTTTCCTCGGTGCGGGACACGACGGCCCGGCGCCGACGGTCGGCGCCATGGTCGAGACCGTGGCCTGGACGGTCGGCAAGGTAGTGGTCTTCGTCGCGCTGATGCTCATCGTGGGCAAGCGCGCCATCCCCTGGGTGTTGCAGGCCGTCTCCGCCAGCGGGTCGCGCGAACTGTTCCGGCTGGCCGTGCTGGCCATCGCGCTGGGCGTCGCGTTCGGCGCGGCACACCTGTTCGACGTGTCGTTCGAGCTGGGCGCCTTCTTCGCCGGCATGATGATGGGCGAATCGAAGCTGTCGCAGAGGGCGGCGGAAGAAACCCTGCCCCTGCGCGACGCCTTCGCCGTGCTCTTCTTCGTCTCCATCGGCATGCTGTTCAACCCGCGGATCGTCGTTGAGCAACCGTGGGTCGTGCTCGCAGCGTGCCTCATCATCATCGTGGGCAAGTCGCTCGCTGCGTTCTTCATCGTGCGCGGGTTCGGCCGCCCGCCGAAGACAGCGTTGACCATTGCCACCAGCCTCGCGCAGATCGGCGAATTTTCGTTCATCCTCGCCGGTCTGGGGGTCTCGCTCGGCCTTCTGAGCGCGCAGGCGCGCGACATCCTTCTCGCCGCCGCGATCGTTTCCATCCTGGTCAATCCGCTGCTCTTCGTGGCACTCGATCGCTGGATCGCACGGCACGACGCCGACGCGCCGGACGATCACCCCAACATGGCCGGGCACACCGTACTGGTAGGGCACGGCCGCGTGGGCCGCCGCGTGCTCGCGGAACTCCAGGCGGCCGGTTTGCGCACCCTGCTGATCGAATCTGACGAAGATGCCGTACGCGAACTGCGCGAGAGGGGCGGCGTGGAGGTGGTGATCGGCAATGCCGCGGCGGCACTCGTCCTTGCCGAGGCCAACCTCACCGATGCCCGTGCGCTGATCATCGCGGTTTCCGATCCCTTCGAAGGCGGGCAAATCGTTCGTGCCGCGCGCGCCCTTCGGCCGGACCTGCCGATCGTGGCACGCGCGCATTCGCCCGAATGCGCGGACCACCTGGGTGGCCTGGGAGCCAGCAAGGTCATTTACGGAGAGCAGGAAGTTGCGCGGAGCATGTTCGAGGCGGCGCAACCTCAACGACAATCCCAGCATTGACGGTAGGAGCGCGCCTTGCGCGCGACATCTTTTGAGGCCGTGAGCAGCAGGGCCTGACGCTCTTCGCAAAAAGATGTCGCGCGCAGGGCGCGCTCCTACAATATTTCGCCGACACGTAACGCTAACAATTCGGCCGTTACCGTAATAGAAATCACGGCCGATCAAGAGGACAGCATGGCATCCCGCATCGAGGATTACGCGATGCTCGGCAACTGCCGGAGCGCGGCGCTGGTGGCGAGGGACGGTTCCATCGACTGGCTGTGCCTGCCCCGGTTCGATTCCGCTTCCTGCTTCGCCGCCCTGGTCGGCTCCGGGGACAACGGCCGCTGGCGTATAGCCCCCGCCGATCCCGACGCGACCAGCCAGCGCCGTTACATCGACGGCAGCCTTGTCCTGGAAACCGAGTGGCGGACGGCCACGGGCCGGGCCCGGGTGATCGACTTCATGCCATTCGCCGGCGACCAGGTGGGCGTTACGCGCATCGTCGAAGGGCTGGAAGGGCGCGTGGACTTTGAAGCCGTGCTCACTATCCGCTTCGATTACGGCAACACCATCCCGTGGGTCACACGTGCCGACGAAACCACGATGACCGCGGTGGCAGGTCCGGACCTGCTGGTCGTGCGCAGCCCGGTCGCCGTGGAAGGGGAGGGCCTGCACAGCGTCGCCCGCTTCAAGGTGGGCAAGGGCGATTCCATTCCCTTCGTCATGGCCTGGGGTCCATCGCACCTGCCGCCGCCTGAAGCCCTCGACCCGCACGCCGCGTTGCGCGATTCGCTCGATTTCTGGGCTGGCTGGTCGGACCGTTGCAACAAGGCGGGGGAGTGGTCCGATATCGTCCGCCGTTCGCTTGTCGTATTGAAGGGCCTGAGTTACCTCCCCACGGGCGGCATCGTCGCCGCACCCACCACGTCGCTGCCGGAGCAAATCGGCGGCGAGCGCAACTGGGACTACCGCTTCTGCTGGGCGCGCGATGCCACCTTCGTGCTGTCGGCCCTGGTCAATGCGGGATATCACGACGAAGCCAGCGCATGGCGCGACTGGGTGCGCCGTGCCGTGGCTGGATCGCCGGAACAATTGCAGGTGCTCTATGGCCTTGCGGGTGAGCGCCGCCTGGAGGAATTCGAAGTGCCCTGGCTGCAGGGCTACGAAGCCTCGCTGCCGGTGCGCATCGGCAACGCGGCCTCAACGCAGTTCCAGCTGGACATCTACGGCGAGCTGGTCGGTGCGTTCGCGCACGCCGTCCGTCACGGCGTGGTCTGGCAACCCACCGCCGACAGCGTGCAGTCGGTGTTTCTCGAGCACCTCGCCGGCATCTGGCGCCAGCCCGACAACGGTATCTGGGAGATCCGCGGCGAGCCGCGCCATTTCGTCCATTCAAAGATGATGGCCTGGCTGGCGTTCCAGCGTGCGTCCGAGCAAGAGCGTGAGGGGCACGATGACGGTCTCAACCTGCGCTGGCGCACCGTCGCCGACGAGATCAAGGCCGACATCCTCGCCAAGGGCGTGGATCCCGAGCGCGGATGCTTCACCCAATCTTATGGTTCGAAGGAACTGGATGCGAGCCTGCTGCTGGTGACGCTCACTGATTTCCTGCCGGCTGGCGATCCGCGCGTGGCCGCGACGGTGAAGGCGATCGAGGAAGACCTCCTGGTCGAGGGCTTCGTGCATCGCTACCACACGAGCACCGGCGTGGACGGCTTGCCGCCTGGCGAAGGCCAATTCCTGCCATGCAGCTTCTGGCTCGTGGAGAATTATGTATTGCTGGGCCGCCTCGACGAGGCGCGCGAGCTGTTCACCCGCCTGATAGGGCTCACGAACGACCTCGGCTTGCTCTCCGAGGAGTACGATCCCCGGTCGAAGCGACTGCTGGGCAATTTCCCCCAGGCCTTTTCACACGTCGCATTGATCAATGCCGCCTTCAGCCTCGCGAACGGTTACAGCGCGACGGCCGATGTCCACGCCACACCTGAAGCACTCGATACCCAAGGAGCCCGTGCATGAGCCCAGCCCAACCGAAGCGCGCCACCTCGCGAGCTCATCCGGCCGATCCCTGTACCGTCGTGATCTTCGGCGCCGCCGGCGATCTGACGAGCCGGCTTGTCGTTCCTTCGCTGTACAACATGCGCCGCACGGGTCTGCTGTCCGATAACTTCTCGGTGATCGGCTTCAACCACGGCAAGATGACCGACAACGCGTGGAAGAAGAGCCTGCGCACGGCGCTGGAGCGCTTCGTCGGCAATGCCGGCAGCAAGCTCGACGAGGACGCCTGGGACTGGCTGAGCGGGCAGATGAGCTATCACGCCGGCGATTTCGACGACCTCTCCGCCTTTCAAAGCCTGGCCGTGCGTTTGCGTGAAGTGGAACGCAAACGCGGCACGAAGGGCAATGTGCTGTTCTACCTCGCTACACCGGAACGCTTCTTCGGCGACGTGATCGAGAAGCTGCGCGATGCCGGACTCGTCGACGACGGCGGTGCGAACGGCGACTTCTGGCGCCGCGTGATCATCGAGAAACCGTTCGGCCACGACCTGGCCTCGGCACGCGCGCTCAACGAACGCATCCTCAAGGTGCTGCGCGAGGACCAGATCTATCGCATCGACCACTTCCTCGGGAAGGAAACGGTGCAGAACATCATGGCGTTCCGTTTCGCCAACGGCCTTTTCGAACCCATCTGGAACCGCGACCGTATCGACCACGTGCAGATCACCGTGGCCGAGACCGTCGGTGTCGAACGTCGCGGCTCGTTCTACGAGCAGACCGGTGCGCTGCGCGACATGGTACCGAACCACTTGTTCCAGCTGCTGGCGATGGTGGCGATGGAGCCGCCCAGTTCCTTCGATGCCGAGGCGGTACGCACGCGCAAGGCCGAAACGATCGACGCGATCCGTCCGGTACAGCCGGAAGACGCCGTGCGCGGCCAGTACGGCCCGGGCGCGGTGAATGGCCAATTGGCGAATTCCTATCGTGACGAACCGGACGTGGCGCCGGATTCGGTGACGGAAACCTTCGTCGCCATGAAGCTCTCCATCGACACCTGGCGCTGGTCGGGCGTGCCGTTCTACCTGCGCACGGGCAAGCACATGGGCCGGCGCACGACGGAGATCGCCATACGCTTCAAGTCCGCGCCCTTCGCGCCGTTCCGCGGCACAGGCATGGACGCATTCGGTCCCGACTGGCTGGTGCTGCAGATCCAGCCGGATGAGGGCATCTCCCTGCAGTTCGACGTGAAACGCCCGGGCCCGCGCGTGGAACTCGCACCGGTGCGGATGGACTTCAAGTACGCGGACTGGTTCCGTGCCGAACCGAACGTGGGTTACGAGACGCTGCTCTACGATTGCATGACGGGCGACCCCACCCTGTTCCAGCGCGCGGACATGGTGGAGGCCTGCTGGCGCGCCGTGCAGCCGGTGCTGGACGACTGGTCACAGCGCACGCCGGCGGATTTCCCGAACTACGCCTCGGGCAGCGCGGGCCCGGCCTCGGCCGACACCTTGCTCGCCCTGGGCGGTCGCTCCTGGCGCCCGTTGAATACCGCGACGGAACTCAACACGCGCCGCACGGCCAAGTCCACCAAGGTCGACATCCCCACCGCCGAGAAATCGCCGGAGCGCCACGCCGCGAAGAAGCGGGCCGCGGCGAAGAAGGTCATGCGCGGCACGTCGGTGAAGAAGACGGCGACCGCGCGTAAGGCGACCCCTGCCACCAAGGCCGCCACAGCAAAACGGCCGTCCCCCAAGACCACGCGACCACGCAAGAAGTAGCTTCGCGGCCGAATGGAGGAGCCGTTATAGCGGCTCCTCCAGAATCGCCCGGCGTAACCTGCTGGCTGCAGGGCCGATATTTTCGCTGCGTCGCACCATCCCTGCTTCCTTGGTCGATTCTCTCTCGAATCGCCCGGATCGCCCCGAAAAACCTCCGGCGACTGAGCCGCTTACGTCAGGTCTTGGACGATTCGCTCCTCCCATGGATCGATCCAAACGCCCTATGAGAATTTCCGCAATGCAGTATTTTGCATTTTAGGAAAAAATTAATAAATTCAACGTATTGCACGGTTCTCCCTAACTTTAGATCGAGTTAAAAAATCAGTTGACAACGTTGTCAGCGGACTCGGAGAATCAGCCGGTAATACCACTGCAACGATGATCAGGTCGCGGTGGGGCCTTGCCGGCAGGGCGGTTGCGGCAAGACGCAGGGCAAGAACACACCAACGAAACGAACGAAGCGAACGCGGGCCACGGCCGGCGCGGCGGCGTTCGTTCCGCAAAAAAACAGAAACCCCCTCCCCAGGAGATCGATGTGAACCACCGGATCAGCGCACTTTCCATGGCCATCATGGCCGGGCTGTTCGTCACAGGCAGCGCGATGGCGCAGGACGCGGCGACGCCCGCGCCGGCCGCGAGCACCGCCAAGAAGAAGACCGACGCCAATGCGCAGGACGCGTCCAGCCTCGAAGGCATCACCGTCACCGGTATCCGCGCGAGCCTGCAGAAGTCGCTCGACCTGAAGCGCAACTCGGATTCGATCGTCGACGCCATCTCGGCCGAGGACGTGGGCAAGTTCCCGGACACCAATGTAGCCGAGTCGCTGTCGCACCTTCCGGGCATCAGCGTGGACCGCAACTTCGGCGAGGGCGACAAGGTCAGCATCCTGGGTACCGACCCTGCGCTGAACCGCCTGCTTCTGAACGGGCAGACCCTCGCATCGACCAACTGGACGTCCGACCCGAACAACCCGGACAGCCGCTCGTTCGACTACAGCCTGCTCACCTCGGAAATCATCGGTAACGCCCAGGTCTTCAAGACCCCGCAGGCGAACATCGACGAGGGCTCGATCGGCGGTACCGTCATCGTCAATACGCGCCGTCCGCTGGACCTGAAGGCGAACACCCTCACGGGCAACGTGAGCTACGGTTACAACGACCGCGCCGACACCGGCAAGCCGAACGCCTCGGTGCTCTACAGCTGGAAGAACAAGGACAATACCTTCGGCGTGCTCGGCTCGCTGATGCATTCCGAGCGCATCATCGACCGCCAGGGCACCGAGATCTTCGGGTACCAGCGCGCCAACGATCCGGCCGACACCAATCCGGACCACCAGTTCGCACCGGGCGTCGTGCCGGCGGACCAGCAGCCCACGTACCCGACCGCGATCAACACCGCGTGGTTCCAGCAGCGCCGCAAGCGCGACGGCGTGTCGACCGGCCTGCAGTGGAAGCCGAACGACGCATTCGAGCTTAATTTCACCGGCCTGTACGTGACCGAGAAATTCGACAACTTCAACCAGAGCCGCTATGGCGACTGGTCGGGCTCCGCACCGTCGGCGACCGCGGCGACGATCAACAACGGCGTCATCACGAACGCCTCTTACGGCCCGAACGCGCCAACCTACCTTGACGGCTACGAGCGCGAGTCCAAGGTGAACACCGGTGCCGCGCAGCTGCGCGCCGATTGGTTCGGCGATGGCTGGACGGCTTCGAGCCAGATCGGCTACACCGGTTCCACCGGCGGTTCCAAGGGCATCTGGAACACGCAGTTCAAGTCCATGGGCGGCTACGATTGGAACCTGGCGGGCGAGCATCCGCAGATCAACTACAACAGCCCGGACAATCCTTCGCAGGCCGTGATCAATGGCGTGGGCTTCAGCCGCGCGCCCACCTATGATCGCGAGCGCTACTTCCAGGCTGACTTCTCCCACGACGTGGCCTGGGGACCGTTGAACCAGATCGAAGTCGGTGTAAAGGCGACCAACCACTACAACGGCCAGGACGCGTATGCCTCGCGCTTCCCGTCGCTCGCGTCGATGGGCGTGGACGGCCTCACGCTGGCCGACTGGGCCGGCGGACAGACGCCGGACGCCTACCTGGGCGGCCTTAACGGCACCCCGAGCATGGCCAACTGGACGACCATCGGCAAGGGCGCCCTCAAGGACGGCGTGAACGCCCTGGTGGACCAATACGGCTCGCCAGTCGATCCGAAGGCCACCTATGCGATCCAGGAGCAGAACCGCGCGTTCTACATCCAGGGTGACTTCTCCGGCGACAACTACCGCGGCAACCTGGGCGTGCGCTACTTCCGCACCCGCGACACGGTGGACGGTTTCAATTCCGTCGGCACCGATACGTATGCCCCGGTGAACAAGCGCAGCGCTTACCACAACTGGCTGCCGTCACTGAACATCGCCTACGACGTGGCACAGGACCTCACGCTGCGCTTCGCATATGCACAGACCATCGCCCGTCCGCGCTATCAGCAGATGACCCCGTACGTCGCCCTCGACGACCGCAGCCTCACCGGCTCGCGCGGCAACACCGAGCTCGGCCCGTACAAGTCCACCAACTATGACTTCTCGGCCGAGTGGTATTTCTCCGAGAACAGCGTGCTGGCGGCCGAGCTGTTCTTCCGTCGCATCTCGGGCTACATCCTGAACACGCAGGTGCTCGAAACCCAGTACAACCTGACCAACCAGCGTGACGACGTGTACCAGATGCAGGTGCCGATCAACGCGGGCGTGGCCAAGGTCAAGGGCGCGTCGATCAGCTACCAGCAGAACTTCGGCCTTGGTTTCGGCATGCTGGCGAACTACACGTACTCGGACGCGGACACCAGCAACGACTTCCCGCTGCCGTACAACTCGAAGAACTCGTTCAACCTGTCGCCGTTCTTCGAGCAGGGTCCGTGGAGCGCCCGCGTCACCTACAGCTGGCGTTCGTCGTACTTCACCTCGATCGCCGCGCTGCAGACCCAGCAGATCACGGGTATCTTCCGTGAACTCGACGCGTCCGTCGGCTACCAGGTCAACGACCACATGCGCATCTCCCTCGATGGCACCAACCTGCTCGACGAGACCTACCAGGTCTACGACGACCGCCCGAGCCAGCCGCTCTACTCGTACAAGAACGGCCGTACATACACGCTGACGCTGGGCTTCAAGCTGTGATGCGCCGCGCGTCGCTGGCCCTGGCGTTCTGGCTTGCTGCCGGAGCGGCCAGCGCCAGCCCGCCGGGGGAGAGGGACCTCTCCTCCGGCTGGCGCTTCCGTCTCGCGCAAGGGACGGAAGCGGACGCGCACAACGACCTGAAGGACTGGCTCCCGGCGCAAGTGCCCGGGGCCGTCCAGACTGACCTCCTGGCGCTGCATCGGATCGGGGATCCGTTCTGGCGCGACAACGAGGCCAGCCTGCAATGGATCGGCCTTTCCAACTGGGATTACCGGCTGGACTTCGACGTGGACGCGGCCGCCCTGGCTCGCGGTCACGTCGATCTTGTTTTCGATGGCCTCGACACCTTTGCCGAGGTCACGCTCAACGGCAGGAAACTGCTCGTGACGGACAACATGTTCCGCCGCTGGCGCGTGCCGGTGCGGGACGTCCTGCACAAGGGCGGCAACACCCTGGACGTCCACCTCCAGTCGCCCATCGCACGGTTGCTCCCCTGGCTGATGAAGCAGCCGTACTCCTTGCCGGGCGAATTCGATTCCGCCTTCGGCGACGAGCCTAAAGGCAAGCAGACCTCCAACTATGTTCGCAAGGCGAACTACCAGTACGGCTGGGACTGGGGTCCGCGCTACGTCACCCTCGGCATCTGGCGACCGGTGCGCCTGGAATCCTGGGATACCACGCGCCTGGCCGACTTCCATATCTCCCAGCAGCACGTGGACGCCGACAACGCCCGTCTCGAAGCGCAGTTCGACCTGCGCGCGGACAAGAGCGGCCCGGTGATGCTCAAGGTGGACTGGACCGCGCCCGACGGCAGCCACGGCCACGAAGAGCGCAGCGTGGCCCTCGCGAAGGGCGAGAACCATGCGTCGCTACCGGTCGATATCGCCCATCCGCAGCGCTGGTGGCCCGTGGGCTACGGCGATCCCAGCCTCTACCGTTTCCACGCTGAGGTTTCCGCCGATGGAGCCACGGTCGCAAGCGTCGAGAAAGACACCGGCCTGCGCAGTGTGGAACTCCGCCGCGAGAAGGACCCGTGGGGCAGGAGCTTCGCCTTTGTGGTGAACGGCGTGCCCATCTTCGCCAAGGGCGCGAACCTCATTCCGTTCGACAGCTTCCCCTCCCGTGTCACGCCGGGGCGCATGGAGGCGTTCCTTCGCTCGGCGAAGGACGCCAACATGAACATGCTGCGCATGTGGGGCGGCGGCACCTATCAGGACGATGCCTTCTATGCGGCGGCGGATCGCCTCGGCATCATGATCTGGCAGGATTTCATGTACGGCGGTGCGATCACGCCGTACGACCCGGCCTTCCGCGAGAATGCGCGCGTCGAGGCGGTGGAGCAGGTCACTCGTTTGCGCGACCATCCCTCGATCGTGCTCTGGGCCGGTAACAACGAAGTGCAGACCGGCTGGGACGACTGGCCGGACCGGCAGGACTTCCGCAAGTTCGTCAATGCGGATGAAGTAAAGCGCGTCGACGAAGGCATGCGCGAGCTGTTCGGCAAGACGCTGCGCAAGGTCGTAGGCGACCTGTCGCCGCAGGTGCCTTACTGGGCCAGTTCGCCGAGCACCGATTACGAAGGTCCGGCCAACGTCGAGAGCGACGGCGATTACCATTATTGGAAAGTGTGGTCGGGATCCGAGCCGATCTCCCACTACCTCGACATGACGCCGCGCTTCCAGTCCGAGTACGGCCTGCAGTCATTCCCCGTGATGGCCACGATCAAGGCCTTCGCCGAGGAAGGCGACATGCAGCCCGAATCGAAGGTGATGCGCGCCCACCAGAAGTTCGCGAACGGCGACGGCAACCAGCGGCTACTGCTCTACATCCGCCAGGAATACGGCGAGCCGAAGGACTTCCCGTCTTTCGTGTACCTGAGCCAGGTGATGCAGGCGGAGGGCATCGAACTTGCCGCCGAGCACCTGCGCAGCGCGCGTCCGCGCAGCATGGGTTCGCTGTACTGGCAGTTGAACGACGTATGGCCGGGTGCCTCGTGGGCCAGCGTCGATTACTTCAACCGCTGGAAGGCCTTGCAGTTCCACGCAAAGCGCTTCTACGCCCCCGTTGACGTGGTGCCTATTCGCCGCGAAGGAAAGACCGAGGTATTTGCGGTGTCCGATCGCACTACGGATTTCGAGGCAACGTTGCGCACGCGGGTCTACGACATGGGCGGCAAGCTGCTGCGCGAGACGAACCGACCGCTACGCGCCGCCGCGCTTTCGAGCACGACAGCCGGGACGGTCGACGACGCGACCCTGCTGAAGGGCGCCGATCCGCGCAGGACCGTGGTTTCCTTCGACCTGCTGGAGCAGGGTAAGCCCGCCGCGCACCACCTGCTGTATTTCGGCGCAGCGCGCACGCTCGCGCTGCCGAAGCCCGGATTGTCCACCTCGCTGCGCGACGACGGCCACGGCCTCGTGCTTACCGTGTCGGCGAAGCGCCTCGCGCGCGCCGTATGGATCGACACGGGCGACCTTGACGTGCGCCTGGCACAGAACGCGTTCGACCTGCTGCCGGGCGAAAGCGTCGATATTGCGATCGAAGGCAAGGTCGATATCGATGCGCTTCGTCATGCTGTGACGGTACGCTCGCTCGTCGACGCCCTGAAGGAGACCACGCCGTGAATCCCAGCCGCCGTAACTTCGTGAAGTCGCTTTCCCTCGTGCCGACCGCGGCAATGCTCGGTGGCGTCAGCATGGGCGTGGCGGCAGCCTCGCGTTTTCCGAGCAAGCGCCCGCCGGTGGGCAAGCGCAAGTTCACCAGTGAAGCCGTGGAGGCACTGATCGCCTCGACGAAGAAGAAGATCAAGGATCCGGAGCTGGCCTGGCTGTTCGAGAACTGCTTCCCGAATACCCTGGACACCACGGTGGAAGTCGGCCGCCTCGACGGCTACGAGGATACCTTCGTGGTCACCGGCGACATCGATGCGATGTGGCTGCGCGATTCCTCGGCGCAGGTCTGGCCGTACCTGCCGCTCGTCGCAAAGGACGAGGCGCTGCGCAAGCTGTTCCGTGGACTGATTCGCCGGCAGTCGCGCTGCATCTCGATCGATCCCTATGCCAACGCGTTCCTCCCGGATCCGAAGGGCAAGAGCAAGCTCGATTGGGCCCAGTCCGACCTGCCCATGCTGCCTGGCGTGGGCGAGCGCAAGTGGGAAATCGATTCGCTCTGCTATCCGGTGCGCCTCGCCCACGGTTACTGGCAGGCCACGGGCGACCGCGAACCCTTCGACGAATCCTGGCGCTCCGCCACGCACCGTATCGTCGCCACCTTCCGCGAGCAGCAGCGCAAGGACGGCCCCGGCCCCTACCATTTCCAGAGGCCGTCGCCGAATCCGACCGAGAGCCAGTTCCTGAAGGGCTACGGTCAGCCCACGCGCCCGGTGGGCATGATCCACGCGATGTTCCGTCCTTCCGACGACGCAACGGTGTATGCGTTCAACATCCCCGGGAACCTCTTCGCCGTCGTGACGCTGCGCCGCCTGGCGCAGATGCATGCGACGTTCTACGGCGACCAGGGCTTCGCGAAGGAGTGCAACGCCATGGCTGACGAGGTCGCGGCAGCGGTGGAGCAATACGGTTCCATTCCTGACGCCGCCGGCGATTACTGGGCCTACGAAGTCGATGGTTACGGAAATCGGCTGTTCATGGACGATGCCAATGTGCCCAGCCTGCTGGCCTTGCCATACCTCGAATGCAGCCCGCGCGATGCCCGTTATGCGCGCACCCGCGCGAAGGTCTGGAGCATGGACAACCCGTATTTCTTCAAGGGCAGCGCCGGTGAAGGCATCGGCGGCCCGCACGAGGGGTTGCGCATGATCTGGCCCATGTCGATCATGATGAAGGCCTTCACCACCGACGACACGGCGGAGATCCGCCAGTGCCTGCACTGGCTGAAGACGACCCATGCGGACACCGGTTTCATGCACGAGGCCTTCGACCAGGACGACCCGAAGACGTTCACGCGGTCGTGGTTTGCCTGGGCCAATACCCTGTTCGGCGAGTTGATCGTCCACCTCGCCGACAAGCACCCCGAAACCCTGCTGCGCGTCTGACGCGCGGCTTGAGAAGGAGCGATTCATGGTTACCCGTCGACGTTTTCTGCAAGGGATGGCCGCCGTCACGGCGGTCGGCCAGCTCGGTTCCCTCACCGCGCTGGCCGGTAGCGTGCAGGATGGCCTGAAAGCGCCCGCGCCCGGCGGCGGCACCGCCGGGCAGGGCGTATTGCGTTACGTCGACGTCTTCGTCGGCACGGGCGGCCACGGTCACACCTATCCCGGTGCGACCCGGCCGTTCGGCATGGTCCAGCTGAGCCCGGATACCTACAACGCGCAGTGGGACGGTTCGTCCGGCTACCACCAGGGCGACGGCTCGATCATGGGCTTCTCGCACACGCACCTCTCGGGCACGGGCGCGAGCGACATGCTCGACTTCCTCGTCATGCCCTCGATGGGCCCCGTGCTGCTGCAGCCGGGCGACCGCGACTACGACGGCGTCAACTACGTGTCGCGTTTCGACGCGAAGAAGGTGAGCGGCGACAAGGCGCCAAAGGGTTACAAGAGCGGCGTGAAGGGCTACCGCTCACATTACACGGGCGAGCAGGCGCATCCGGGCTACTACCGGGCCAAGCTCACGCGCTTCGACATCCTTGCCGAGCTGACCGCCACGCTGCGTGCCGGCATGCATCGCTACACCTTCGGCAAGGACGGCGACGCACACCTTCTCGTCGACCTGGCCCACGGCTTCGCGGATGCGATGGACAAGCCGGCGAACGTCACGGACGCCGAACTGACCCTGGTCGGCAACGATACCCTCGTCGGTGGCCGCCGCGTATGGCAGTGGGCCAGCGGGCGTGTCATCTACTTCGCCATGAAGCTGTCGCGCCCGGTGGCGAGTGCCACCCTCTACGTGGACGACAAGGCACAGCCGAAGGGCACGACGACCGCCAAGGGCGACCACCTCAAGGCGGCGCTGCATTTCGACAAGGCGTCGTCCGAACCACTGCTGGTCAAGGTCGGCATTTCCGGCGTCGACATCGACGGCGCCATGCGCAACCTCGACGGAGAGATGCCCGGCTGGGACTTCGAAGCCATACGCGCCTCGGCCGAGGCCGAGTGGGAAAGGGAACTGTCGAAGATCCGCGTCGATTCCTCGTCCGACAAGATAAAGCGCACCTTCTACAGCGCGCTGTACCACACGATGCTCGCGCCCACGGTGTTCAGCGACATCGACGGCCGCTACCGCGGCATGGACAAGGCGGTGCATACCTTGCCGGAAGGGCGGCACAACTACAGCACGTATTCGCTGTGGGACACCTATCGTGCCGAGCATCCGTTGCTCACGCTCTACCAGTCCGACCGCGTGCCCGACCTCGTCGACGGCATTGTCCGCAACGCGGTGGAAAGCCCCAGCGGCGCGCCGGTATGGCCGCTGCAGGGTATCGAGACGGTATGCATGATCGGTTACCACTCGGCCGTGGTTCTGGCCGAGGCACAAGCCAAGGGCTTCACCGGCATCGACTATGCGAAGGCCTGGCCCGTCATGCGCCGCCGCGCCTTGCAGGATGACTACTTCGGCCTGCGCTACTACCGCGAACTCGGCTACATCCCCAGCGAGAAGGAAGGCGAGGCAGTCAGCAAGACCCTCGAATACGCCTACGACGATTGGGCCGTGGCGCACATGGCCGATGCGCTCGGCCATGCCGACGATGCCGCGCTGCTGCGCAAGCAGTCGAAGAACTACGCCAATGTCTTCGACAAGCAAACGCAGTTCGTGCGGCCGCGCGGAGAAGATGGGAAATGGCTGGAGCCCTTCGATCCGGTCGCCATCGGTCATTCGAAGCGCTGGCGCGACTTCACCGAGTCGAACGCCTGGCAGGCTACCTTCCTCAACCAGCACGACCTGTACAACTACATGGCGCTGTTCGGCGGCGAGCAGGCTTTCGAGAAGAAGCTGGACGCATTGTTCAATGCCGACCCCATCCTGCCGGACAATGCGCCGCCGGATATCGCCGGCTTGGTGGGCCAGTATGCGTTCGGCAACGAGCCGGGCCACCACATGCCCTATCTCTATGCATACACGGGCGCGCACCACAAGACACAGGCGCGCGTGCGCATGCTGCTGGAGACGATGTACCTGCCCGAGCCCGACGGCCTCCCCGGCAACGAGGACTGTGGCCAGATGAGCGCGTGGTACGTGATGAGCGCGATGGGCCTGTACGCGGTGGACCCGGTGAGCACGAACTACGTGTTCGGCAGCCCGCTGCTCGACCGCGCGGAAGTGCAGGTCGGCGATGGCCGCACGCTGGTGATCGAGACGAAGGACAACGGTCCGGGCCGTGCCTACATCCAGTCGGTGGCCTGGAACGGCAAGCCCTGGACGAAGAGCTGGATTCCGCACAAGGAACTGGCGGCCGGGGGCACGCTGAGCTTCGTCATGGGCGACGCGCCCAACGAGGACTTCGGCAAGGCGCTCGACGACCGTCCGCCGTCCTTCGGCGACCCGGCTTCGGCCGCCTAGCCCCAACCTTGCCGAACACGTTCACAATCGATAGACCCGCGTACCGACAATCTGGGCTTGCCGGGAGGATCCGGCAGGGAGAAGGGGACGCGGCATGTCGTACGTGGGACGCATGTATTTTCGGATATACCTGCCCGCCGGGCTCGCCTTCGCCGGCGGAGCGGCGGGGGCGGCCGCCCTGAAGGCGACGCAGCGGGTGCCTGGCGATTTCGGCACGCTTTCCCTTTATTCGAACCTGCCGGGCTGGACGTTCGCCGCCGGCATGGCCATCGGCCTCGCGTGGGCCGCGGTGCAGACCGTGAAGCTCCGGCTCTGGGACCGGGGAACGATCGCCGGATGCTACGTCTGCGGCTGCCTGCTAGGCGCGCCTCGCGCGGCCCGGCGCGGCTTGGGCATGACTCGGGCATGCCTTGGCTGCGGAAAGGTGCATGGCGTGAACCACCGCCGGCTCGCGCCGCGGGTGGTACCGCTCGCGGTGGCCGTGGAGGAAACCGCCGCCCCGGTCAGGAGCGTACGTTCGTGACCGTGATGCGGTGACCGATCCGCTCGAGCAAGGCACGCAGGGCTTCGGCATCCTCGAGGCTGGCTTCTTCCTCGAGAGACAGCCATACGGTGTCGCCGGAGAGGCCGTGGACCTTTTCGTTGAACTCGATCTCGATGGCGACCTTGCCGCCGGGCTGGACCACCGATACGGCGAAATTACGTTGATGCACGCCCTGGATTCCCTGGTGAACTACTGAGGTATGGCCGCATTTTAGCGGGACACGAGGGAAAGTGCTGTAGGAGCGGCCCTGGCCGCGACAGTTTTTCACCGTGACTTGAGAGCTGGCGCGCAAACGTTAAGACCGGACCCGAAAGCTGTCGCGGCCAGGTCCGCTCCTACGGGCCGCGCCAACCAGCATGAGCGACGCGCCCAGCGCGTAACCGCCGCCGATGGCACCGCGCTGTCCCGTGCCGATGAGCGTGCCGAACAGCCAGGGTCCCGCGACCCCGCCCAGGGCCGTTCCGAAGGCATAGAACAGCGCGATGGCGAGGGCGCGCAATTCCAGAGGGAAGCTTTCGCTCACGGTGAGGTAGGCCGAACTGGCGGCCGCGGACGCGAAGAAGAACACCACGCTCCAGGCAACCGTCTGCGTGCGCGCGTCGAGCTATGGAAGCGTCCCCAGCGCAGCCGGTCAAGCCGCGCGGGGACGTCGGTTTCCACGAGTTTCATGCCCCGACCCTAAGCGGGCGGAAGTCGTCGCGGCGTCAGCGCGGCACGCGATAGCCGCCGGGCACGCCTTCCGCCGAGAGGGTGAGTTGCCAGAGCTGGTCACGCCGGCTGCGGAATACGCCTGCCGAACAGCCGAGGTAGAAATGCCACATGCGACGGAAGCGTTCGTCGTAGCGTGCCGATAGCCGGGGCCACGCGGCGTCGAAATTCGCCCGCCACGCCATCAGCGTACGGTCGTAGTCCGCGCCGAAGTTGTGCCAGTCCTCGACAACGAACAGGCCTTCCACCGCCGTAGCCACCTGGCTCATCGCCGGGATGACTGAATTGGGAAAAATGTATCGCTCGATCCAGGGGTCGGGCCTGCCCGGCGCGCCGTTGCTGCCGATGCTATGGAGCACGGCAAGGCCGCCTGGTTGCAGGCAGCGCCGCGCCACCTCGAACCAGCTGCGGTGGTTCTTGCCGCCGACATGCTCGAACATGCCGACCGACAGGATGGCGTCGAAGCGCTCGTCGAGCTCGTGGTAGTCCTGCAGGCGGATCTCGACGGGCAGGCCCTTGCACAGTTCCTGCGCGTACGCCGCCTGCTCCCTGGAGATGGTGACGCCCACGCCGCTGACGCCATAGCGCTCCGCGGCGAACTTCAATGCCTCGCCCCAACCGCAGCCGATATCGAGGATGCGCTGGCCGGGCTTGAGCTGGAGCTTGCGGCAGATGAGGTCTAGCTTGGCTTCCTGCGCGTCGTCGAGGTTGTCCGCCTGGGCCCAGTAGCCGCAGGAGTACACCAGGCGCTTGCCGAGCATCGCCTCGAACAGGTCGTTGCCGAGGTCGTAGTGCTGGCGGCCCACCTCCCAGGCGTTCTCGCCACGCTGCATGTTGAGGAAGCGGGCCTTGAGGTGTGCGATCAACGTGTCGAGCGTGCGCAGCGACTCGTCCAGGTGCGAGGAGAGCGCGCGGGCAAAGAAGCCCGGCATGTCGACGACGTCCCACCAGCCGTCCATATAGGCTTCGCCGAGGCCGAGCGATCCGTGTGCGAAGACGCGGGCGTAGGTGCGCTCGTCATGGACGACGAGGTCGGTGGGGCGGTTGCCGCCGATGGTGACACCGGCGTGTTCCAGCAATTCCTGTGCGCGTGCCTTGAGAGAGGAAGAATCGTGGCTCATCGAATAATGATTCCTCGTTGCCGCCCTGCGCGGCGTTGTTTGGCTAGAAGTGCTTCAGTACTCCACGGGTGACTGCCAGGCCGGCGATGGTCATGGCGATGGACCCGGCCAGGTTCAGTCCCGCGTGTGCGGCGAACCACGCGTACTGCTGGCGCAGCAACAGCGCGGACGCTTCGGCAGAGAATGTGGAGAAGGTCGTGAGGCCGCCGAGAAAGCCGGTGGCGACCAGCAGGCGCACTTCGACCGGCAGCGCCTGGTAATGATCGAATACGCCCAGCGTCACGCCCATGAGCAGGCCACCCGTCAGGTTGGCTGCGAGGGTGCCGAGAGGCAGTGTGGGGAACAGGGGATTGAAGGCGACCGCAAGCCACCAGCGCAGCCAGCAACCCAGCATGCCGCCAAGCCCGACGGCCAGGAACCCGGTGTAACCCACGTAACCCCCGCGAAGGATCGATGGAACGATGGAACGATTATGAACCGATGACTGCCGGACCGCGAGCGCAAGACCCTGCGGGTATACTTCCTGACCTTCCCCGTACGGCCCTGCAGCGCCATGTCGTCAGCGACTCGCGACCTGCGTCGCCACCTTCCCCTGTTGCTCGCGGCCCTGTCGATGATCGGGCCGTTCTCGATCGACGCCATCTTCCCGGGCTTCCCGGATATCGGCCGCGATTTCGCGGTAGGCGATGTGGCCCTGCAGCAGTTGCTCAGCGTGTACCTGCTGGCCTATGCGGGGATGAGCCTGTTCCATGGCGCGCTATCCGATGCCTATGGGCGCAAGCCGGTCATCGTCGTCGCCATGGCGATCTACACGGTGGCTTCCGTGGGCGCCGCGCTGGCCCCGAGCTTCGCCTTCCTCCTCGGCTGCCGCGTGTTGCAGGGACTCTGCGGCGGCGCGGGCATCGTGGTGGGCCGCGCGGTGGTTCGCGACACGATGCACGGCGAGGAAGCCCAGCGGATGATGTCGAAGGTGATGATGATCTTCGGCATCGCGCCGGCCATCGCACCGATCGTCGGTGCGTGGTTGCTGGGTATCGGCGGCTGGCGCGGCATCTTCTGGGCGCTTTCCGGCTTCACCCTGTTGCTGACCCTGGGCGTGTATACCTTCCTGATGGAATCGCACCCGGTCGAAAGGCGCACCATGTTTCGGCCGCGCCCGCTTCTCGCCGGGTACCTCGCTATCGGTCGCGACCTGCCGTTCTGGCCGCTCGCGATCTCCAGTTCGGTCAATTTCTCCGGTTTGTTCCTCTATGTGGCCTCGGCACCGCAGGTGATCCGCAACCACCTGCACCTCGGCGTCGACGGCTTCCCGTGGCTGTTCGTGCCCGTGGTGACGGGCATGGTCTCGGGTGCGTTCATTTCCGGCCGCGTGGCGGGGAGGGTGAGTGCGGCGCGCACGGTGTCCTGGGGTTACGTGGCGATGCTGTCGTCCTGCGCGATCAGCCTGATCCTGTCGCTGACGTTGGATACGCCGCGCGTGCCATGGTCCACCCTGCCGCTGGCGCTCTATGGGTGCGGCGTACAGCTCGCGTTCCCGACGCTGACCCTGCTGTTGCTGGATCGATTCCCGGAGCAGCGCGGCGGCGTGTCCTCGGTGCAGGCGTTCTTCAGCCTGCTGATCACGGCACTGGTGGCGGGTGTGCTGGCACCGGCCCTGTCCGGCAGCATGCTCGGGCTTGCCCTTGGCGCCTCAGCGATGTCCTCGATCGGTCTCGGTGCCTGGGCTTGGTACGTTCACCTGGAACGTCGCCGCGTGGCGCTCGCGAAAGCCGGTGCCGCGACCGGCGCCGTGTCGCAGATCGAGCGCAACGAACCCGGCTGAACGTCGACTGGAACAGCAGTCGAAAAGTTACATGCGTTTACCGCATGTGTGGATCATTGCCTTGATCCCAATCAAAAAACGCCATTTGCGTGGAACACGCCGGCGGTTGACCATGGACCTGCCATCAACTGCTTCCTGTCTACATGGCGGCGGCTCGTGGCAGGCCATCAGGGACGATCACTCACGGAAGGATTCCAATCATGAAGTTTCTCGCCATCCGATTAGTCTCGGCATTTGCGATCTTCGTTGCCCTTGCCGGCTGCGGGACGGTTGCCGTGTCGCCCACCGCGATCGACCAGGGAAGCGGAAGGAGCGTATTGAAGGCTTCGATTCCGTACTCGGGAGAAACCGCTCTCGCGGAGTTAAACGCGTGGTACATGGATACGACCCCCGATTGCGGAAGCGCGACAAGGCCGGCCTTCCTCTGCAGCGGCGTGATGATGCGCCAGGTCGAGACGAGTCCGAATTACCTTTCGTGGGATCCGAGTTCGTCAGCTATCACCCTGGGAGGTATCTCGGTCTCGTGGCTCAGGGCCGACAGCAATTTTCCGAACCTCTGGAAGCCGAACGGGTTCATTTTCTATCCGGACTACGACATTCCCGTCGGAAAATATCATCCGGCGGTCCTCTGTGCGTTTCCACTCGACGGGTACACCTGGCAAAGGCCGTCCCAGGGATGCGGACGGTATCTAACCCACCCGCAAAGCCGTCCGTGTGACGAGCTGGGCATCACCACGGCCGCCGGCTGGATCGCCAACTACTACGCTGGGGGCGGCGGCGTGGATATTCACTCGCAAGAATGCGGATGGAACGTGCGCCAGGGGCAGCCGGGGACTGCCAGCAGGTTCTATCAGAACGTCCTTGCGCGCGCGCAACTCCAGCCACAACACTGGTATTACTGGAACGAGTTGATGCTGGCTACGTGGACCACGGGCAAAGGTGCGACGCTTCCCATCCACTCGTTCTTTTTCAAGACCGGCGACAATGTGGCGCGGGCCCACGCCCAGAGCGACCAGCAGCGTTACCACAACCTGTATGGACGGGGTCTTCCCATTTTTCGTCTTACACTGCCCACGTCGATCGCAGGCAGGGCTCAATTCACTTACGACCCGACGGATCAGGTCGTTACGCCTACGTACTAACTGAGGATGAAGGGTCGCGGCGGTCCGCGGACCAGGGGAGGCCGCGGGCCCGCAGAAAAATCTGTGCTTCGGTGGCATCCTGCTCGAACCACGCACGCGTCGAGCCGAGGCGGTAGGTGTAACCCCAGCGGTCCATGTCTTCCATCAGTCGCACGGAACCCACGCCGGGCAACTGGTCGGCCAGGACGATCTGCAGGTAGCAGGTGGCGTCTTCTTCCTCGATGGAGTCGGTGGCGTCGGTATGCACGAGGGCGCGCTTCTCCGCCGGCAGCACGATGAGGTGGCAGGCCTCGTGCAGCAGCGAGTGGACGGGCGTGTCGGCGCGGGCATAAACCGTCGTGCCGATGATGCCGGCTTCGGTATCGCCCCAGAAACTGCCGGGAATGGGTTTGCCTTCGTCGACGGCCACAAGGGACAGGCCGTACCGGGCCAACAGGGAACGCGGTGCGTCGAACCCGATCCCGCCGACGCGCAGGACCGCGTCGGCGGGATCGCTACCGGTCACCGTGACGGCCACGGCGGTGATATCGCCCACGACCTTTCAGCCGGCCGACGCGGCCGGCTTGCCGTCGGGAAGGGCGACGGAGAGTTCCAGCACTTCGTGACCGCTGTCGCGCTCGAGGCTGACGTTGACCGCCTCGACATCGACGTTGACGTACTTGCGGATGACTTCCAGCAGCTCGTTGCGCAGCAGCGGCAGGTAGTCGGGGCCGCCGCGCGTCGAGCGCTCCTGGGCGACGATGATGCGCAGGCGTTCCTTGGCGACGCCGGCGCTCGGCTCGGGCCGGCGCTTCAGGAAATCGAGGATACCCATGCTCAACCTCCGAAGACGCGCTTGAGGAAGCCCTTCTTGACCGGCTCGAGGAAGCGCAGCGGGCGCTCTTCGCCGAGGATGCGCGCCACTGTGTCCTTGTAAGCGGCGCCGGCATTCGAATCGTCGTCGAGGATCACCGGCACGCCGGCGTTGGACGCGGCAAGCACGTTTTCCGATTCGGGGATGACGCCGACCACGGAGATGCCGAGGATTTCCTCGACGTCCGTGACGCTGAGCATCTCGCCGGCCTCGACGCGGTTCGGGTTGTAGCGCGTGAGCAGCAGGTGCTGCTGGACCGGGCCCTCGCCCTTCTCGGCGCGGCGGGTCTTGCTTGCCAGCAGGCCCAGGATGCGGTCGGAGTCGCGCACGGAGGAAACTTCCGGGTTGACCACGACGACGGCATGGTCGGCGAAGTACATCGCCAGGTGGGCGCCCTTCTCGATACCGGCCGGGGAATCGCAGACGACGTAGTCGAAGTTTTCCTTCGCCAGTTCGTCGAGCACCTTCTCGACACCTTCCTGGGTGAGGGCGTCCTTGTCGCGGGTCTGCGAGGCGGCCAGCACGAACAGGGTGTCGTGCCGCTTGTCCTTGATCAGCGCCTGCTTGAGCGTGGCTTCGCCGTGCACGACGTTGACGAAGTCGTAAACCACGCGCCGTTCGCAACCCATGATGAGGTCGAGATTGCGCAGGCCGACGTCGAAGTCGATGACGGCGACCTTTTTGCCCCGCATGGCGAGGCCGGTCGCGAGGGAGGCGCTGGTGGTGGTCTTGCCGACTCCACCTTTGCCGGAGGTGACGACGATGATTTCAGTCAAGAGATGTCTCCGAGTGTTGCAATGGGCGGTTGAGTGCCCTCAAAGCCGCGCGATCATGAGTTTTCCATTGTCGAGCCAGCACTGCACGGGCTGGCCTTCGAATTCCCTGGGCATGTCTTCGAACACGCGATAGTGCCCCGCGATCGCGACCAGTTCGGCGCGGAAGTCGGAACAGAAGATGCGTGCCGATTCGTCACCCTGCGCGCCGGCCATGGCGCGGCCGCGCAGGCTTCCGTAAACGTGGATGGAGCCGTCGGCGATCACCTCGGCGCCATTGGCGACGCCGGCCGTGACGACGAGGTCGCGGTCGCGCGCGTACACCTGCTGGCCCGAGCGCACCGTGCTGCCCGAATGGTGCTGGGCGGTCGTCACGCTGCTGCCGGCCGGGTCTTCGTCGAGCGGCGCGGCGGCGCCACTGGGTTCGCGCCGCGTCGGCACGGGCGCGGCGGCTTCGCCATGCGCCGGTTCGTACTGGGCGCGGAACTTGGCGATGAGGGGCAGGCCCATGCGCTCGGCGAGGGCTTCCGTTTCGCTGGTGCCGTACGCGATGCCGACGGGCAGCATGCCAGCGCTGCGGATGGCTTCGAGCAACGCATCGACCATGCCGTCGTCAGGCAGCTTCGACAGGTGCGAGAGGTCGAGTACCACGGCCGCGCGCGTGAACATCTGCGGGGCGGAGCGCACGCGGCGTTCCAGTTCCTCCACCAGCGCGGCGGCATCGACGCGGCGCAGGCGCACGCAGGCGATGCCCACCTGGCCGAAGCGCAGGTCGCAGGCGGCTTCAAGGGATTCGGCGCGGGCGCTCATGCGACGGCTCCCACGCCGTCCATGGGACGGTGGCGCTCTGCGAGCCAGTCCACCTTCGGCAGGCCCCCGTGCTCGAGGTAGCGTTCGCGCACGAAGGGAAAGCTGGGTAATTCACGGGCGAGCAGGCTCACCTTGGGGCCTTCTTCCATCTTCTGCTGCCCCACTTCCTGGAAGCCCATGGTGCCGTGGAAAAGCACGGTCTGGTCGTTACGGGGTTCGAGGAAGACCTCGCAGGTCAAAAGCGGCACGCGTACCTCTGCATAGCTTTGTACATCGCAATAGAAGATCCGGCCCAGGCCGTGGCCGCGCGATTTCGACGCGATCACGATGCGATCGATATACACGAAGCTTTCGTAATGGGCCTGGAACCACCGGAAGTTCGGGCTGGTGTAATCCGTGTCCTGGCGCATCGCTATGAGGAAGCCGAGGATGCGACCGTCCTGTTCGGCCACGCGGAAGTAGTGTGCGATGTCGTACAGATAGCGCAGGCGGTCGAGGTCCGTAGCGAGGATGCCTGTGCCTGCGGCATTGTTGAGTGCCAGCACGGCATCCAGGTCGTGCTCGCGCACGTCGCGGATGGCAAGGGCCATTCGTTGCTCCGCTTGAGTGTTCGTGAAAAGGCGACCCCAGGCCGCCGCGATGCGCGGCATTATGGCATGCCCGGATCGCGCCGGGGGACGATCCGGGCATGTAAAACCGTTGTAAAGCCGGTGTTTGCCGCATGCGCGCACGTGACTTCAGTCAGTGGTGCGGGGCGCGCGAAGCCCTATGATGCGAACATGTCCAAGGTCCAGTTCAACCACGTCCGCCTGCTCCGCTACGCGACGTACTTCGTGTTCCTCTGCGCGGGTCTTCCCCTGTCGATGCAGCGCGCCGGCAGTGGCCCGGGGGCGATCGGCGACGTGGCCCTGCTGGCCTGGACAGCCTGCTACCTCGTCTTCGGCCTGGTCCACTGGCTGCTGACCAACCAGCTGGGTGCCCGCCTGAACGGCGCCACGCGCATCGCAGTGCTCGTGATCCTGACCGGCACCGCGCTGGCCATCGGGGCGCTGAGCAAGAGCGGCGTGGGCGCGCTGCTGCTGATCATCGTGGCCACCGTGGTGCCCTGGCTGGTCAGCCTGCCGCTTGGTATCGCCTGGATGGTGGTGGCGCACGTGGCCCTGGTGCCCGTGTTCGCCGAGGTACCGGGTTGGGGCGTGATCAGCGCCCTGATGCAGGCCTGCCTGTATTTCGGTTTCTCGGCGTTGGTCTTCGTCGCCTCCATGGTCGCCAGCCAGCAGGCGGAGGAGCGTGAGGAACTGCGCCGGCTGAACTCGGAATTGCGCGCCACCCGCGCGCTGCTGGCCGAATCCACCCGCATCGCCGAGCGCATGCGCATTGCCCGCGACCTGCACGACCTTGTCGGTCACCATCTCACGGCGCTCAGCCTGAACCTGGAGGTGGCGAGCCACCTCACCAACGATGTGGCCCGCGAGCACGTGCTGAAAGCCCAGAGCACGGCCAAGCAGCTGCTGTCGGACGTGCGCGAGGTGGTGAGCGAGTTGCGTCAGGACGATGCCATCGACCTTACCCAGGCCCTTCGCAGCCTCACCGAGGGCGTGCCGGGTCTCGACGTGCGCCTGACCGTACCGCCGCGCTTCGGCGTGGAGGACCCGCGCCGGGCGCAGATGTTGCTGCGCTGCGCGCAGGAGATCCTGACCAATACCGTACGCCATGCCAACGCCCGTCACCTCTGGCTCATCTTCCGCCATACCGGACCGGACGAACTCTGCCTGGATGCCCGCGACGACGGGCGCGGCGGCGGCAGCGGCGAATTCCGGCCCGGCAACGGCCTGAACGGCATGCGTGAGCGGCTCGCCGAGTTCGGCGGCACGGTGTCCTTTCGTACCGACCCGGCCGGCGGTTTCGCTCTCACCGCCCGTCTTCCGCTGGGCGAGGAGCCCTCGCTGGCCCATGCACCCCCTCGCCAGGTATTCGATCCGGCCCTCGGCGACGAGCCCGAGGACGCGCCGCGTGCCAAACTCTCCGTTCCTTCCGAGGATCTTCCATGATCTCCGTCTGCCTCGTTGACGATCAGAACCTGGTCCGCCAGGGCATCCGCTCCCTGCTCGACCTGGCCGGCGACATTCGTGTCGTGGCCGAATGCGCCGATGGCGCCCAGGCGGTACAGACCATTCCCCAGGTGCGGCCGGACGTGGTCCTGCTCGACCTGCGCATGCCGAACATGAGCGGCCTGGAGGTGCTCCAGGCGCTGGGCGGCCGCAACGAACTGCCGCCCACGATCATCCTGACCACCTTCGACGACGACCAGCTGGTGCTGTCCGGCCTGAAGGCCGGCGCTCGCGGCTACCTCCTGAAGGATGTCTCCCTCGACCAGCTCGTGGAGGCCGTTCGCACGGTGGCCGCGGGCGGCTCGCTGGTGGCGCCGATGGTCACGCAGCGCCTCCTGGCGGGGGTGGGGCGGATCCAGAACCAGTTCTCCAGCCTGGAGCAGCCGGACCCGCTCACCGAGCGTGAGACGGAGATCCTTCGCCTGCTGTCCGGGGGCTACAGCAACAAGGAAATCGCCAATTCGCTCCGCGTGGCCGAGGGCACGGTGAAGAATCATGTGTCCAACATCCTCTCCAAGCTCGGCGTCCGCGACCGCACCCGGGCCGTGCTGAAGGCCCTGGAACTCGGTATCGTCTGACCCTGCGCTGACCGGGGCATCCCGGAGGGTCCACTGCGGGCGAAAATCGGCTTGTATGCGCCTGAGAAAAAGTGCAGGGGACCCAATGGCGTTCGCCGTCGCTAGCAAGTACCATCGACTCTTTCGGCGCGGGCGAACCCCTGCCACGGGCCGATTCTTCAGGGGTGAGCGCACGGCGTCCATGGCCGCGCGTGGAGCCTGTTCGTAAGACGTTCGGAGATCCGTGGAATGACGCGTCTGTTAGAATTTATTGTTGCCCTCGTCATCGTCGCCGTGCTCGGTGTCGTTGTCGGCGTGGCCATGCCCTCGACTGGACACGTCGAGCGCGAAATGCTTATCAGCAAGGATTTGCGCCAGGTATATGATGTTTTCAGCAACTTCCGCCGCTTCCCGGACTACACGGTCCTGCGGTCGTTCGATCCCAAGGTGCAGTTCGAGTTGTCCGGCAAGGCCTATGGCCCGGGCGCGAAGATCGCCTGGAAGGCCGGCGATCCGAAGGTAGGCGACGGCGCGCTGGAAATCGCCTCGATCGATCCGACCTTTGCCGGGATATCCGATGCCGGCAAGGGCACGATCATCTGGAAGCTGGACAACGCCTGGCGTGGCGAGGACAAGAAGTTCACGATCCATCTCGAGCGCGCTGGCCGTAGCCAGAAGCTCGTGAAGGTGAACTGGTCCTACGACGTCTCGTACGGCTTCAACCTGATCAACCGCTTCTCTAACCTCTACATCCACGGCGATCCGGACGCGCTGATCCAGTTCAGCCTGTCCAACCTGCAGAACCTGATGGCATCGATTCCCAACATCGATTACAGCCACATGGTTCCCTCGATCGTCGAGCAGCCGGCCAAGCCGGTGCTGTTCGTGTCGACCACAGCCCCGCGCACCCTCGACGATGTCGACGCCGCGTCGGACAAGGCGATGGCCGAGATCCAGGAAGCGGCGAAGAAGCTGGGCGTGAACATCGTCAGCCCGCGCATCACCTTCACGACGAACTGGGGCGACCAGAACTACACCTTCGACGTGGCTGCCGAGATCGACACCACCACGCTGAAGATCGGTGGCCAGGACGTCGAGATCACCGCGGCCCAGCGCCCGGCGCTCGACGCCGCCGCGCCTGCCGAGGCCACGACCGCCGCCGCCCCCGCCGATGCGGCTGCCGCCGCCACGCCGGGCAGCAAGGACAAGCTCGGCCGCGTGATCGTCGACGGCAACGTCAAGGCCATGCTCGCCTTCGGTGGCAAGGCCCTCACGGCCGAGTGGAACGGCACGGGTGCCGGCCTGCCGCAGACTCGCCAGATGCTGGAGGCGTACTCGCAGACCCACGGCTACAAGTTCGACGACGTGACCTACCGCGCCTACGACATCCAGGTGAAGGCCCCGGTGAACAACAAGGGCACCATCGAGGGTTACGACGAGCAGAAGTTCGAGATCTACCTCCCGTTGCAGGGCGACAATATTCCGGACCAGACCCCGGAACAGGAAGCCGGCATGAAGCAGCCGGGCCTGGAAGAAGCCGCTCCGGCGGGTTCCTCGACCGCGCCTGCCGCCGCCGGCACGGCGCCGGCTCCGGCCGGTACCGCTCCGGCCCCGGCCGGTACCGCGCAGTAGGAGCGCGCCCTGCGCGCGACAGCTTCTCGCCGCAGTCCGCACTAAAAGGCCCCGCCCGAAACGGCGGGGCTTTTTTATTGTCCTGATGCAACGGCTACACTGGCCTTCGATGATCGAAACCGACCGACTCACCCGCTGTTACGGACCGTTGACCGCGGTCGATTCGCTGAGCCTGCGTGCCGAGCCTGGCCAGGTGCTCGGATTGCTGGGCCCGAACGGCGCCGGCAAGTCCACCGCGATGCGCATGATCGCGGGCTTCCTCGCACCCACCTCCGGCACCGCGCGCGTCTGCGGCCACGACGTGCGCAAGGAGCCGCTGGCGGCGAAGCGCGCACTCGGCTACCTGCCCGAAGGCGCGCCCAGCTACGGTGAAATGACGATCCGCGAGTTCCTCGTCTTCATGATCCGCGTGCGCGGGCTGGAGCGCGATGTGGCCTTCCGCCGCTTCGACGAGGTGGTGCTGCGGCTGGAACTGGACGAAGTGCTGGAGCAGACCATCGGCACGCTGTCGAAGGGCCTGCGCCGACGCGTGGGGCTGGCCCAGGCGATCCTGCACGATCCGCCGGTGCTGATGCTCGACGAACCCACCGACGGCCTCGACCCCAACCAGAAGCATTCGGTGCGCATGCTGATCGACGCGATGGCGCGCGAGCGTACGATCCTCATTTCCACCCACCTCCTCGAGGAGGTGCACGCGCTGTGCAACCGCGTGGCGATCATCGCCAACGGCAGGCTGCTGGCGGATGCGACGCCGGCGGAACTGGAAGCGCGCTCGCGCTACCACGGTGCGGTGTCGTTCAGCGCTCCCGGCAGCGGGGTGTCGCGCGAGATGCTGGCGCGCATTCCCAACGTGGCGATGGTGGAGGTCGATCCGCTGGATGGCCGGGTGACCGTGTTCCCGCGCGCGGGGCAGCCGATCCTGGACGAGGTACAGGCCCTTCTGCGTACGCAGAACCTCGAGGTGTCGGAAATCCAGCTCGAGCGCGGTCGCCTGGACGAGGTGTTCCGCCAGATCACCACGCAGCGCGGAGCGCAGGCATGAAGGCGGTGCTGGCGATCGCGCGGCGCGAACTGCGGGGTTACTTCGTCACGCCCGTGGCCTATGTCTTCATGGTGATCTTCCTGGTGCTGGCGGGTCTGCTGACCTTCTATACCGGCGATTTCTACGACCGTGGCCTTGCCGACCTGCAGCCGTTCTTCGACATGCACCCCTGGTTGTATCTGGTGCTGGTGCCGGCGGTGACCATGTCCACCTGGGCGGAGGAACGCGCCTCGGGCACGCTGGAGCTGCTGTTCTCGCTACCGGTGTCGATCTCGCAGGCCGTCCTCGGCAAGTTCCTTGCCGCCTGGGGCTTCATCGGCATCTGCCTCGCGCTGACCTTCCCGATCTGGATCACGGTGAACTACCTCGGCGATCCGGACAATGGCGTGGTACTGGCCGGCTACGTGGGCAGCTGGCTGATGGCGGGCGCCTTCCTCGCCATCGGCACCTGCATGTCCACCAGCACGCGCAGCCAGATCATCGCGTTCATCCTCACCGCGGCCGTGTGCTTCCTCCTGCTTCTCGTCGGCCAGCCGCAGGTGCTCGACTTCTTCCAGGATTCGGTGCCGCCCAGGCTGCTCGGCGCGATAGGCCAACTGAGCATCACGCGCCACGCGAACGCGATCGCCCGCGGCGTGCTCGACCTGCGCGACCTGGTGTACTTCTTCGCAACGATCGTTGCCTGGTTGGCCGCCAGCGTCGTCGTTCTCGACCTGAAACGGACGCGCTGACGATGCGTACCCCGCACCTTTCGCGCCCCTTCCTGCTGCGCCTCAGCCTGCTCGGCATCGCCGCACTCTTCCTCCTGGCCATCGCGATCAGTTCGATGTCGCTGCGCACCGCTCGCATGGACCTCACCGCGGACCGCGTCTACACGCTGACCGCCGGGACTCAGAAGATCGTCGACGACCTGCGCAGGCCGCTGACCCTGACGCTGTATTTCTCAGAACACGCCACCCGCGACCTTCCGCAGTTGCGCAGCTACGAACAACGCGTGCATGAGATGCTTCGCGAGATCGCCGTTCGCGCGCATGGGCGCATCCGCTTCAGGGTGATCGACCCGGTGCCTTATTCCGACGACGAGGATGCGGCGGAAAGCTATGGCCTGTCGCCGGCCAGCGGTGGCAGCAACGGCGAACGCGTGTTCTTCGGGTTGGTCGGCATGAGTGGCACCGGCGACGTGCCGCCGCAGGCCATTCCCTTCTTCGATCCCGCGCGCGAGGCCTTCGTCGAGTACGACATCGCGAAGCTGCTCTACGAACTGGGCACGCCGACGAAGCCGCGGCTGGGTGTGATCAGCACGCTGCCCGTGGAAGGCAACCTGGTGATCGGCGAGCCCGCCTGGGCCGTGCTGCGCCAGCTGGACCAGCTGGCCGATGTGACGAGCATCGATCCGGATGGCCTCACGCACATCGACGACGCGGTCAAGATCCTCGTCCTGATCCATCCCAAGCGACTGTCCGACGACGCGCTTTACGCCATCGACCAGTACGTACTGCGCGGCGGCCACCTCGTCGTCTATGTCGACCCCGATGCGGAGATGGACAACTCGCCGCTGGTCGACTCGCATGGCGTGGTGGACGATCACGATTCCGACCTTCGCCGGCTGTTCGAGGCCTGGGGCGTCGAATACGACCCGACCAAGGTGGTGCTCGACCGGTCGCAGGCGCTGAGCATCGAGTTGAATGGCAACAGCCTTGCACACCCGGCGATGCTGGGTCTTGGGTCGCAGGATCTCAATCACGAAGATGTGGTGACGGCGAGCCTGCAGCGCGTGAATTTCTCCACCGCCGGGTTCTTCGAGCTGGCGCCGGATACGAAGGCGCGCATGATCCCGCTGGTGCAGACCTCGGACGAAGCTGCCGTGGTATCCACCCAGCGCGCACGCGACGCCACATCGGACCCGTCGGCCCTGCTCGACAATTACGAGCCCAGGCACGAGCGCTACGTACTCGCGGCGCGCCTGCGCGACACCTTCCGCACGGCCTTCCCGGAACGGCACGACAAGGGCCATCTGGCACAGGCTGCGGCGCCGGGCGAAGTGGTGCTGGTGGGCGACACCGACGTGTTGTCGGACCGGCTGTGGATCGACGTGCAGCCGTTGCTCGGCCAGCAGCAGCTCACACCGTTCGCAAACAATGGCGATTTCGTGGCGAACATCGTCGACAACCTGGGCGGATCGACGGCGCTGCTGTCGATCCGTGGCCGGGTGAATTCGCAGCGTCCCTTCACGAAGGTGCGCGCGCTGCAGGCTGCCGCCGACCGCAAGTTCCTTGTGAAGAAGCGGGAGCTGGAGAACGAGTTGTACGACACGCAGCGCCGTCTCGCGGAGTTACAGCCAGCCAAGAATTCGGCAGCCGCCGCGACGATCACGGTGGAGCAGCGCCGCGAGGTGGAGCAGTACCTGCAACGGAAGCTCGCCATCGGCAAGGAGCTGCGCGACGTGCAGCACCAGCTCAACGCGGAGATCGACGCGCTCGGCTTGCGCCTCAAGTTCATCAACATCGTGCTGGTGCCGGGCCTCGTCGCCCTCATCGGCCTTATCTACGGCTGGCGGCGCACGCGCCGCAGCCGCCGTGTGGTTTGAGGCCGTGCTCGACGGCGTGCTGAAGTGGATGGTGCCCTGGGAGTTCTCCTGGGTGTTCCTCATCGCCTTCATCGGCACCGCGTGGCTGTACGCGCGCGGGTCGCGGCGCCTGCGCGTGCCCCTGCCACGGCAGGCCGCTTTCTGGGCGGGCATGGTGCTGATCTACGTGTCCCTGCACACGTACTTCGATTATTTCGCCGAGCATGAGTTCTTCATGCATCGTATCCAGCAGGTGCTGTTGCACCATCTGGCGCCGCTGTTCCTGGTTGCCGCGTACCCCGGCACCGTGCTGCGCGCGGGTTTGCCCCTGGCGTGGCGGGTACGCGTGTGGCGGGCGCGGCAGTCCTTCGCGTGGCGGATGTTGGCGGCCATGGCCTTCAACCCGGCCTTCGTCACGCTGTTCTTCGTCGCGCTGATCCTGGTCTGGCTGATACCCGACATGCAGACGCTGGCGATGCTGGACTGGCGCATCTACCGCGCGATGAACTGGTCCATGGTGCTGTCCGGTCTCTCCTATTGGTGGCTGGTGCTCGACCACCGGCCGAAGCCGCCGGGCCGCATGTCGCCCGGCTGGCGCGTGCTCTCGCCGGCGATCACGATGACGCCGCAGATCGTGGCCGGCGCTATCGTCACGTTCTCGAAAGCCGACCTCTACCCGATCTTCGAAATCTGCGGGCGCGCCTTCACGATGAACGTGCTGACCGGCCAGCTGATCGGCGGCGTCATCATGTGGGTGCCCGCGGCGATGATCGAATCGATGGGCGGTCTGTTGGCGCTGCGCCAGTGGCTGCGCCTGTCGCGCAACGGGCGGCTGCCGCGCCGTCCGCTACGAGCACGTCCCCCGTCGATCGCGCACCGGTAGCCATGGTCGCCTACTCAGTCGGCTAACCCGCTAAACGCGGGTTCATGTCTTATGCGGCTTCGCGGCTGTATTTGTGTTGCGGGTCGCTTCGTAGGGCGGGCTCGTCTTGCGCCCTCGCACGCGGCGCCTGTTCCGTGGCGAGGGGGACGGCTGCTGGCGCCGGACGGTGAGGAAGGGCGAGGCGGAGAGCGGCATGACGGACCGTGCGATTGCTCTGATTTTTCAGAATCGTCCTAAAGCCAATCAGCCCTCGCCGTTGTTACCGTCGTACCCTCTTCGACGAACAGGGCCGAGCCAGGGTGAGCATCTTCGATTTTTATAGTGCGGCTCGGGCCGCCGGCAGTGCGATGCCGGAACACCCCAGGGAAAGCACGCATCGAAAGAAAGCCAAGCCCACGCCCCGCACGCCGGTACAGCGCTGGGCTTACCCCTTCGCCCTGCGCGACAAGCACGCGCCAGACACCATGCATAGTCACTTCCAGGCCATCGCCACGATCCGCCATGGCTTCTTCCCGCTGTCCAGCAACGGCTACCCCAACGGCAGCATCCACTTCGGTAAACCGGCCAAGGACGCGCTGGACTTCGACGACGGCTTCCGCTGTATCGCCGATGGCGAAGTGATCGCCTACCGGCTGGACAGCGAGTACTCGGTGCTCGATTACGGCCCGGAACCGGACGAACGGGTCATCGAGTATTCGCTGGGCTTTGTGCTCGTGCGGCACTGGCTGGCGCTGCCGTCCGCCACAGCGGCGGCAAGCCCGGCCCCAGCCCAAGGCGAAGCGAAAGACGGTGCGCCGGCCGAGGGCATCTATCTCTACAGCCTGTACAGCTACAACCGCCCGCTGAGTCACTACCGGAAGGTCGGGAAGCGTCTGCGTCAGGGCACCTTGCCGTTCTGGCAGGGCGAGCGAGTCTTTCGGGTGAGCGATCGCTGCACCGACGCACAGGAAAGGCCGCCACCGCCGGAGCTTAAGCAAAGCCCGGCCAGCCACGACCCCTGGGGCCAGGTGCTCCCGCCCGCGCCGCCGTTCTACGACAGCGGCTCCCTGATCGTCGGCCGGCGCATCCGTGCGGAAAACAACCAGAAAGCCTCGATCCTGGCGATCCTGCCGCACGGCGCGGAGTTCACCGTGGAAGGCGATCACACCAGCGGCTGGGCGCAGCTGCGCACGATCGAATCAAGCAGCCCGTTTCCCGCCGTGCGCGGCGAGGTGGTGCCCAAGGAGGCCGAGCGCGGCTGGGTCTGGCTTGGCGACATGGAGAGCGGCATCCTGCCGGCCGACGAGCAGCTGGACCGGGTCGTGGTGCTCGATACCCCCTATCCGGTCAAGGCCGGCGAGCGGCTGGGCTACCTCGGCGAGAACCCCGGTGTCCCGCACGCCGCGCCGCGCAAGAGCACCCGGCTGCGCGATCCGGCGATGGCCCTGGAAGTCTTCGCCGGCGAGGACTTTCCCGCCTACCTCGCCCAAGCCCGGGAACGCGCCGCCGCGGTGCCGGAGGCGCAGAAGACGGTGCTGACGATCGCCGCCGATGCGCGGCTGCTGCTTATGCCACGCCCCGCGGACCTGCTGCTGCTCACCACGCAGACCCTGGTGGCTGATGCCGACAGCCCGCCGGGGCCGTTCAAGCGCGGCAAGCGCTACACCGTCGTTCCCCGCCCGGTGGCGACGGCGACCACGAAAGCCGCCACATCGTCCCGCACCACCGGCTTCCGTTGCAGCAGGGACGGCTTACAGCGGATCGACGGCGCGTCGTTCAAGGCCCTGCCCAAGGACCAGCAAGCGAAGTTTCCTTGCGAGGAAGTCCTCGAGCCGATCGACGATGCGATCGTCTGGGGCCACAGCCACACCCCGATCAACCGGCGTTGCGAGCTGTGGCGGAACTTTCCCCTGGACGCCCAGCAGGGCGCACCGGCGCGGATACCCACCCCGATGGCCATCCCGCGCCAGGAACTGGACGCGCTGCCGGCGGACCGGAAGACGACCGACCCCAGCGGGGTGCGCTGGTGGAAGATCGACATCAGCGCGCAAGGCGGCACCCTCGCCGTATGGGTCGCCGAGAAAGGCATGCCCGGCGTCAGCTGGCAAAGCCCGCAGGCGTGGCCGGGGTTCCAGCGGTGCGCGTCAAGGTACTTGTCGCCTGAGTTATGCAGCTTGCAACTGTTTTCCGATACCTCTTGCGTGCGCGTCAACGACAGCGTCTCGTTCGGGATTCAAGGTCACGGAACCGACGGGCGACCAATCCCGGGTCGCGCGTGACCAGCGAGCCGGATAGCGTGCGCGAGCCTGGACATAGAGCTCATGTCGGGCGTCGAGGATCGCCGTATCGTCGCCGGCATGTCGCTGCGCGGGGCTCACGTAACGGATGCCGCTGTGTCGATGCTCATGGTTGTACCAATGCACGAATCGATGCGCCCATTCCTGGGCGTCCCGCAGATCGGCGAAGCCTGCATTCGGGAATTCCGGGCGGTACTTGGCGGTGCGGAACAGGCTTTCCACGAATGCGTTGTCGTCGCTCACGCGAGGCCGGGAGTACGAGGGCTTCACGCCTAGCCAGTGCATCATCGCCAGTACAGTCGTCGCCTTGAGGGTGGCACCGTTGTCACCGTGCAGCACTGGTCTTTCCTCACGCGACACGGCGTGAATGTCTTCGGCCAGCGCTGTGCGCTGCACGAGCCGCGCGGCGTGCTCTGCATCGTCGCTGTCGTGTACTTCGAAGCCCACGATCTTGCGGCTGAACACGTCCAGGATCAGGTACAGGAAAAACCAGCGCCCGCCCGCATGCGAAGGCAGGTACGTCATATCCCAACTCCACAACTGTCGCGGCGCGGTGGCCATGTGCGTGCTCGGTGGCCGGCTCTGGCGTGGTGCCTTGGCGCGGCCGCGATGGCCGGTCTGTCCCTGGGCGCGAAGCACACGTTGGAAGCTGGATTCGCTGGCAATGTACGTGCCTTCGTCGGCCAGCATAGGCACGATGCGCGCAGGAGGCATGTCGGCAAAGCGCGGCTCGTTGGCCACGCTCACGATCTGCTCGCGCTCCGCTGGCGTCAGCGCGTGTGCTGGCGTCGGCCGCACCGCATCGGGCCTACCATCGCCCGATACGAGGCCTTCCTGCGCCTTCCAGCGCTGCAGCGTGCGCGCTGCGATGCCAACGATCTCGCAGGCCTGGTGTAGACGGGCGCCGGCCTTGCAGGCGGCTTCGATGTTGCGGGCATGGTCCTGGCGATCTTCGAGGACGATCATTCGTCCTCTCCCTGCATGTTTCTTTGGAAGATCGCCGCCGTTTTTTTTGAAAGTACCAGCAATGCTGCCGCCTCCGCCAAAGCCGCGTTCTTGCGGCGAAGCTCGCGCTCGAGCTCCTTGATGCGGCGGCGATCTGCCTTCGTCTGCGACGGGCTCGCTCTCGACTCCGCGGGCCCAGCAAGCGACTGCGTTGCGCTTTCCTTCCACTGTTGCAATTGATGCATGTACAGGCCGTTCTCGCGGCACCAGGCGCTGCGAGAGACCTCGTCCATCGCCGCCGTGGCGATGACCGCCTGCAACCGCGCCGCCGCTGTCCATATCCTCGCCTGGGCCGGCTTGCCCAAGGACTGCGAGCGCCACTTCTCCAGCGTGCTCACGCCCACTCCCATCTCACGCGACACCACCTCCGGTGACGTGCTCTCCGGTGGCAGCATGCGCGCTACCGCCCGGCCTTTGAATGCTTGTCCGTATCGAGCCAATTCGTTCTCTCATCTGCGCCCCCGTTCATGGATCTATCGGGGCGACAACTATTCTGACGCAGGGGG
>NZ_DASYDO010000060.1:0-28223 GCF_036499525.1 Luteibacter sp.
CGCGTGCGCCCCAACAAAGGGCGGATCAGCGGTGGGAAGCGGCCCGCGCCCTACCAGATCCGGGCCCGGTCCTGCGGCTTCAGATAGAGCTTCTGGCCCGGCTGGACGTCGAACGCCCCGTACCAGGCGTCCATGTTGCGCACCGGCCCGTTGACCCGGAATTGTTCGGGCGAGTGGGGGTCGGAGACCATCTGCTGACGCAGCGCCTCGTCGCGGCGCTTGTCGCGCCAGGCTTGGCCGAAGGCGAGGAAGAAGCGCTGGTCGCCGGTCAGGCCGTCGATCACCGGGGCCGGCTTGCCGCCCAGGCTTTCTTTATAGGCGGCATAGGCGATGGCCAGGCCGGACACGTCCGCGATGTTCTCGCCCAGGGTCTGCTGCCCGTTGATGTGCAGGCCAGGCAGCGGTTCGTACTGGTCGAACTGCCGGGCAAGGCGCTGGCCGGCTTCCTTGAAGTGCTTTTCGTCGGCAGGCGTCCACCAGTTGGCAAGGCGGCCCTGCGCGTCGAACTCGGCACCGGTGTTGTCGAAGCTGTGGCTGATCTCATGGCCGATGACCGCGCCGATCGAACCGTAGTTCGCTGCGGGGTCCGCCTTCGGGTCGAAGAACGGCGCCTCGAGGATGGCCGCCGGGAAGTTCAGGGCGTTCTGCAGCGGCAGGTTCACCGCGTTCACCGTCTGGGGGGTCATCCACCACTCGTCGCGGTTCACCGGCTTGCCCAGCTTGGCGACCTGATGCCGATATTCGGCAAGTTCGGCACGCTCGTGATTGCCGAGCGCGTCGTCTGGGCGGACCTCCAGCGTCGAGTAATCGCGCCAGGTATCCGGATAACCGACGCCGACCTTGATCGTGGCGATCTTCGCCTTCGCCTTCTGCTTCGTCGCCGCGGACATCCAGTCGAGCGTGTCCACGCGCGCGTCGAACGCCTTCAGGATGTTCTTCACCATGTCCTGCACTTCCGCACGTGACGAAGCCGGGAAGTATTTCTTGATATAGATCTGACCGACGGCGTCGCCCAGGTCGACGTTCACCCGCGCCACGCCGCGTTTCCAGCGGTCGCGCTGCTTCGGCGTGCCGGTAAGGGTCTTGCCGTAGAAGCCGAAGGCCAGGTCGTCGTAGGTCTTGGGCAGCAGGCCCGCGGCGTTCTCGTTGATGGTGTGGAAGCGCAGCCAGGCCTTCCAGGTGTCCAGCGGCTCGCTGGCGACGAGGGCGGCGAAGGTCGTGACCGTGGTGGGCTGCCAGACGATGAAGGTGGGCTGGTCGTCGAGGCCTGCGGCCTTGAAGTACGCGGTCCAGTCGATGCCCGGCGCCTTCGTGGCGAAGCTGGCACGTGGCCAGGGATTGTTCGCCTTGTGGATGTCCTCGCTGTCCACGATCGACAACTGCGCCTGGGCCAGTTTCGTTTCCAGGGCCACGATGGCCTTCGCCTTGGCCGCCGCATCCGGGGTGCCGGCCTGGGCCAGGATGGCCTGGACGTAGGCGGCGTACTTCATGCGTGCCTCGACCATGTCCTTGTCGTTCTTCAGGTAGTAGTCGCGGTTGGGCATGCCCAGGCCGCCCTGCAGCAGGTACGGAACGTTCTTCGACGGATCCTCCAGGCCCTGCGTGACGAACAGGCCGAGCAGGTGCCCGGTGTCGAGGTGGGTCGCGTTGATCGGGTCCACGTCGGCGCGCAGCTGGGCACCCAGTGCGGTGGAAAGCTGGGCCTTGTCCTTGATGGCATCGATTTTCGCCAGGGCCGGCTCGAGCGGCTTCAGCCCGGCCGTCTCGATGGCGGCCTCGTCCATGTACGCCTTGTAGTAGTCGGCGATCAGGCGCTCGTTGCTGCCAGCGGCCGGGTTGCCTTCGCCCGCCGCCTTGATGAGGTCGGCGTTGCGCTTCTCCGCCTTCTGGAACACCGCCAGGAACACCCCGGTGCTTGCCCTGTCGGCGGGGATCTGGGCGGTTTTCTTCCAGGCGCCGCTGGCGTAGCCGTCGAAGTCGTCGCCCGGCTGGACCGCGTGGTCGATGCCCTTCAAGTCGATGCCGGAGGACTGGGCGGCGAGCGCACTCGTGGATGCGAGGCCGCAAGCGATCGAGACGGCGAGGAGCCGGTGCATGGTGGCCATGGAAGGAACCCTTGTTGATTGGTACGCCCACGATAGTCGCCGCCGCTGGACTTGTGTCCATGACCGATGGACTAGGCGCAAGGCCATCCAGGGCTCCGACAAAGCTGCACAGGCGATATGAGCTAATGGCCACCGGTCCCGCAAGGGGACCGATATCGGGGCGGGCCGTGGGTCGCCCGGGCTCGCCCGACCATCCTTGGCAGATCTTTAGGGAGATCTATATGAACGCACGTTTCGAACTGACCGGTCCGCAGACCGATATCGCCAGCTATCCGAACTGGGCACAGGACATGGTCGCGTCCTGCGAGGATACCCGGCGCGGTATCGTCAGCCATGAAATGTGGACGGCGATGTGCGCCGCCACGCTGGACCGTCAGGCCACCCGCAACTTCATGGTCGGGGTCTGGCCCGTGATCGAGCGCTTTCCCGGCTACATGTCGCATAGCCTGCTGAAGACCCGCTACGGCCGCAGTCAGGGAGACGATCTTGCCCGGCGCTGGCTGGTCCGGAACATCCGGGTGGAGCAGAACCACGCCGAATACTGGCTCAACTGGGCCGAAAGCGCAGGCGTGTCGCGGGAAGAGGTGTTGGGGGCCGAGCCGCCCAGGGGCACCCAGGCACTGGCCGACTGGTGCGAGGAGGTAAGCCGCAACGATTCGCTGGCCGCGGGCATCGCCGCGACCAACTACGCGGTGGAGGGCGCGACCGGGGACTGGTCGCAGCTTGTGTACGAAAGCACGACCTATGCCGAAAGCCTGCCGATTTCCGGCCGAAAAGCCGGGCTTCGCTGGCTTCAGTTGCATGCCGCCTATGACGATACCCATCCATGGGAGGCGCTGGAAATCGTGTGCACGCTGCTGGGCGGCAACCCGCCGATGGACCAGATCGATCACATCAGGGAATGTGTACGGCGCAGCTATGTGAGCATGAGCATCACGCTGGATCGTTGCATGGATGCCGTGGGCTCGATCCGCAAGTGGAACGAGGCGGCCGCGTGACTCGCAAGTTGGGCGCTAAGTAGCGCACTATCCGTCAGGTTCGGGAACAAGAGGATCCGATGCGCCTCGAGGCCAGCCACCAACAACTCCTGTCGCGCCGCCTGAGGCCCCTGGCCTATGCGCTCGTGGCGGTCGTGGGGCTGGTCCTTACCCTGACGTGGGTTGCGTTGCAGACCCAGGTGACCCTCGCCGGTTTCCTCAACGGCGAGAGTCTCTGGTCCAAGGCGCAGAAGCAGGCGGTGATCGACCTGGACGAGTACGCCGCCCATGGCCGGCCCGCCGACCTCGCCGGCTTCCGGCGCAATTACACGGTGCTCGTGGCCGACCGCGAGGCGCGCGACGCCATCGCCGGCGGCGACTTTTCCCATGCCAAGGTCGAGGAAGCCTTCGCCCGGGGTGGGGTGATCCGGGAAGCCATTCCTGGCATGGTCTTCATCTTCCAGTACTTCTCCGGCATGCCCTACGTGCGCGAAGCCGTGACCGAGTGGCGTTCCGTCGACACCAGTCTCGTGGAACTGGCGGGCATCGCCGATCGCCTCGAAAAAGGTTACGGGGCGGGCTCCCTGCAGGCCGACGCGGCCGCCGCGGAGCGTGATCGCATCGCGGCCCTGAACGACTATATGGAGCCGCGGGCCAAGGCCTTCTCGCTGAATATCGCCAACGGCGCCTCATGGCTGGGCCGGGTTCTTTTCTTCACGGTGCTTGGCGTGGCCGCGTTGGCCTCGATGCTCTGGCTGCGCCTGGCCCAGCGCATCCTCGCCGGCATACGCGGTACCGAGGAGCGCTACAGCCTGCTGTTCGACAGCGCGGCCGACGCGATCTTCATGGTGGATCGCGAAAGCGGACGTATCCTCGACGCCAACGACCGCGCCGCCACCTGGCTGGCCTGCTCGCGCGCCGACCTGACCGGCGTGGAGTTGGCCAGCCTGTTCGTGGAAGGCTCCCCGGAATCCGGCGAGGGAGTCCTCCGCGATGCAGAGGGCGGCACCCGCCCGGTAGAGACACAGAGCAGCCTTGTCGCGTGGGGCGCGCGTCAGGTATCGCAGGCGATCGTGCGCGATGTCTCCGACCGCGTGGCGATGGAACAGGAACGCAAGATCGCCGCCGAGGCCCTGGCCAGCATTGCCGAGGGCGTGATCATCGCCGACGCCGATCGCCGCGTGACCACGGCCAACGCCGCGCACGCCAAGCTCACCGGCTTTCCCGCGCAGGCGCTGCGCCGCACCCGCTTCGACGCCACACGCACCCTTCCGGACGGACGGCCGCTGCCGCAGACACTCTGGGACGACATCGCGGCCGGCGACAACTGGCTCGGCGAAGTGGAGAGCCGCCGCGCCGACGGTACTACCTATCCCGAGTTGATGAGCATCAGCACCATCCGCGATCGCGACGGCCGTCCGCAGCATTACGTGGCCGTGGTCTCCGACATCACGGCGCGCAAGGCCGACCGCCAGCGCCTGCAGCACCTGGCCACGCATGATCCGCTGACGGGGCTGGTCACCCGCTCCGAGTTCGAGCGGCGTTGCGCCGAAGCCATCACGCGGGCGGCGCACGAGCGCGGCGCGGTGGCCGTGCTATTCGTCGACCTGGACGCGTTCAAGGTGGTGAACGACAGCTACAGTCATGCGATCGGCGACGCCTTGCTCATGCGCGTTGCCGAGCGCATCCGCGCGCAACTCGCACCGCATGACGTCGCGGGCCGCATCGGCGGCGACGAGTTCACCGTGCTGCTCGCCGACCTGCGCTCGCGCGAAGAGGCGCTGCTGGTGGCCGAAGCGATGCTGGCCGCGCTGGCCCGGCCGTTCGACCTCGGCGACTACGAGCTCTATGTCAGCGCCAGCATCGGCATCGCCGGATATCCCCTGGACGGCAACGATGCGGTGACGCTGATCGCCAACGCGGATGCCGCGATGTACGTGGCCAAGACAGAGGAACGCAACGCGCTGCGCTTCTACACGCCGAAGATGCATGCGGACGCGCGGCGCCGGCTGAAGCTCGCCTCGGAACTGCGACAGGCACTGACGCGCAACGAGTTCCAACTCGTCTACCAGCCTAGCGTGGAGATGAAGAGCGGCCGCATCGTCGCCGTCGAGGCGCTGATCCGCTGGCGCCATCCCGAGCGCGGACAGATCGCGCCGGACGAGTTCATTCCGATCGCGGAAAGCCTTGGCCTCATTCGCCAGATCGACCAGTGGGTGCTCGAGAACGCCTCCCGCCAACTCATGGCCTGGGACGAGGCGCGGCTACCGGCGCTGCGCCTGGCGGTGAACGTTTCGGCAGGGACGTTCGGCCATCCGGATTTCCTGCACGGTGTCAGCCAGGCGCTGCGCACGACCGGCGTGGAGCCGAAGCGACTGCTCGTCGAGCTGACCGAGAGTGCGATCCTTCGCCTGGGCGAGGACACCCAACGCGCCATGCAGGCGCTGCATAACCTCGGCGTGGCCGTGGCCATCGACGATTTCGGCACGGGGTATTCGTCGCTGGCGTACCTGAAGTTGCCCGCGGTGGCGTATCTGAAGATCGACCGTTCCTTCGTCACCGGCCTGCCGGCCAACGCGAACGACGTGGCGATCACCGAGGCGATGGTGGCCATCGCCCGCAGCCTCGACCTGCACACGATCGCCGAAGGCATCGAGACCGAAGCCCAGCACGAGTTCCTGCTCCGCGCAGGCTGTCAGGAAGGCCAGGGCTTCCTCTATTCCCGTCCGCTCCCGCCCGACGAGATCGAACGCCTGCTCGCACCGAAAGCCACCGGCGGCAAGCGCCTGTCGCTTGTCCCGCCGAAACGCGCCTGACCCCTCACGATGTTGTAGGAGCGCGCCTTGCGCGCGACAGCCTTTGAGGCCGTGAGCAACCAGCCCTGTAGGAAGCAACCAGCCCTGTAGGAGCGCGCCTTGCGCGCGACAGCCTTTGAGGCCGTGAGCAACCAGCCCTGCGGCTCCTCGCGAGAAGCTGTCGCGCGCAAGGCGCGCTCCTACGCCGAGGTAGGGTGGGCCAACGCCGAGGTAGGGTGGGCCAACGCCAAGGTAGGGTGGGCCAAGAGATATTGTCCCCTACACTTCACACTGCCCCCCCATCCGACTCTCAGACGTCTCGTTCAAGGATCTTCCGTGCCCACCCACGAACCCATCGTCTTCCTCTTCGACGTCGACAACACGCTCGTCGATAACGACCGTTTCAGCACCGACCTGGCGGCGCGTCTCGAACGCGAACTGGGCTCTGAGGGGCCGGCGCGCTACGCCGCCATCGACAAGCAGATCCGCGCCGAAGTGGGTTACGCCGATTACCTCGGCGCCTTGCAGAAGTTGCGCGGGAAAGGGGGCGATCCCGCTTATGCCCGGCTGTCGTTCTTCCTGCTCGACTACCCGTTCGACGAACGCCGTTTTCCTGGCGTGCCGGAAACCATCGCGCACCTGCGCACGATGGGGCGGCCCGTCATCATGTCCGACGGCGACACGGTGTTCCAGCCGCGCAAGATCCGCCGTGCCGGACTGTGGGACATCTTCGAGACGGACGTGCTGATCTACGTGCACAAGGAAGAGATGCTCGACGACATGCGCGCGCGGTATCCCGCGGACCATTACGTGATGGTGGACGACAAGCCGCGCATCCTCGTCGCGATGAAGAAGCTGCTGGGCGACAAGGTGACGACGGTCTTCGTAAAACAGGGCCACTACGCGGCGGCCGCCGGCAAGGAACTCGAAGAAACGCCGCCGGATGTCACGGTCGACACGGTGGCGGAACTGGCCAAGATGCGCCGCGAGGATTTCCTCGTCACATCTCCCCGCGCCGCTTAATCTTCATGTAGGAGCGCGCCCTGCGCGCGACATCTCCTCGCCCCAGTGCCTGGTTTCGCGCGCCAGCTCCGGGTCATGGCTCCAAAACATGTCGTACCCGACGCGGGCATAAACGCGCAGGACGCGCTCCTACAGGCGAGTCAGGCATCGAAAGCTGCACGCACCCACTCCACGTCGTCACCCTCGAACGCCAGCACGTCGAAGCGGCTGGGGCGCCGCGCGTCGTTCGGATGCCAGGCCATCCAGATGTGCGCGGCGCTGATCAGCTTGCGCCGCTTGGCCATCGTCACCGAACCCAGCGCCCCGCCGAACGCGGCGTTGCGGCGATAACGTACCTCGACGAAGACGAGGGTGTCGCCGTCGCGCATCACCAGGTCGATCTCGCCGTGCCGGCAGAGGAAGTTCGCGCGCACGAGACGCAGGCCCCGTGCCTCGAGGAACTCGCGTGCCGCGTCTTCGAAGCGGTTGCCCGTGGCACGGAGCGGGGTGGTTTTCTTCGTGGGTGGGGCCAAGCGAACTCTCCATGTTCGCGCCCCGGGGAATCAGCCTCCGCCGCTTTCGACGTCGGGAGCCGTGGCGGGCGCTTCGAGTTCGAGGCTACCCGCGACGGGACGCGCCACGCCGTCGGCGAAACGCGCCCAGATGAGTACGCGGCGCACGCGGCCGAATTCGTCCGCGACCAGCTGGCCGGTGGCGCCAGGCAGGTAGCTGCCCGGATGGCCGCGCATCCAGTCGATGTACGGGACCAGCCCCCAGGCGTCCATGCCGAACGCGAACAATCGTGCGGCCACGCCCTTGGTCGCCGGCAGCGCGTCGCTGAGCGAGGCACGGTGCGGCAGTCCGGGTTGCGCATCGAACAGCCACGGCGCGTCGCAGAACTCCACGCCCTCGAGGTCGCGATCGGCCGTGGGATCGTCGCCACCCGCGTACACATGGGAGGTGGCGAACACGGGCAGCGTGTTCTTCGCAAGGCGCAGCTGCGGAAGGAGCAGGCGGGCCTGCTGGGGCTTCATGCTGATGAAGACGCCGCTGCTGGTGGGATCCTGGTCTACCGGCCCGGAGAGCTGCGAGGCGAAGTCGATGCTGCCCGAGTCGAGCGTGACCTGGCCTGTGAGCGTACCGCCTCGCGCCTGCCACTCGGCCTTGAAGGCGTTGCCGGCGCGACGGGCGAAGTCGTCGGTGGAAACGATGACAGTGGCGCTGAGCAGGCCTCGGTCGGCCATGTGGTCGGCCACCTGTGCGCCCTCGGTTTCAGGCAGCAGGCCGAATTCGTTGGCGCCCGCGGGCGGAAGGTTCCTGTTGTCGTTCGGGTAGTTCAACGTGAGCATCGGCGCGGGCAGTGCACCTTTGGCGAAGATGGCGGAGACGCCGTCGCGATTCAGCGGGCCGACGATGAAGCGGGCGCCCTCGGCCACCGCCTTATCGTACGCGGCGACGACGTGCTGGGCGTCATTGCCTGAGTCGTACACCGCGATCTCGGGTCGAGGCGCGCCGTTGTGCGCGGCCTCGAGGTAGTTGGCGAAGAAGCCGTCGCGGATCGCCGCGCCGGCACCGGCAAGCGGACCGGAAAGCGGGAGCAGCAGGGCGACCCTGGCCGGCACCTTGTAGCCCTCGCGGACGTTCTTGTCTCCCGTCACGGTGCCTACCGCCTGGTCGAGCACGGCGGGTGAGCGCGTGATGCTGCCGAGTTGGGCCTGCGCCTCGACCACCCAGGGTTTCATGGGATCGTTGGCGGGCAGGGCACTGCCGCGATCGGCGAGCGGCTGCGCACCGAGGCCGGTGAGCAGGGCGAGGATTTCCCTGCGGTTCTGTTCGCGGTCGATACCGTGCAACTGGCCGTCGAGTTCGATGCGGGTTTGCGCCGCGCTCCAGGGATCGCCGGCGGCGGCCTGCGCACGCGCCCGAAGTTCGGCGAGGCGCTGGTCGATCTGCGGCGACACGCGGCTGGACGGCTTGCCGGTGAGCGACAGCGCCGTTTTCGCGTCATTGTTCTTCAGGGCGATCTCGGCGCGGAGCGCATCGAAACGCAGCGCGTCCTCGCCCTCCAGCCGAGAGCGTCGGATATCCGTGACGACGGGCGCGGCGCGATCGAGCGCGCCCTCCTGGCGATACGCCTCTGCCGCAAGCAGCCTGTAATAGTCTCGATGGCTGCCGTCCTGGTCGGCAAGGGCGAGGTAAGCCAGGGCAGCCTGGTCGAACTGGCCTTTGGTGTACAGCGCCTGCGCCGCCTGCGTGGCCGCGCCCGAGGGAGGCGCGCCATGCTGCACGCCGCCCTGGGTCACGCAACCGGCAAGGCTGGCGGAAAGCAGGAGGCCGAGGGTGGTCGCACGGATCGATCGCATCGAAAGATGTTCCTTGGCTGCACGGGCGCCGTCCGGCGCCGAAACGTCCGGATCATAGCCCATCGCTTCGCAGGGCCGGCGTGAGGCGCCGCGTGTCATGCCCCGTAGAGCAACTTGCGCGGCGCGCCGGTGATCGCTGCGGCGAGCTTAGCCGCCTTGGCCGGCGGCAGTTCGCCCTTGAGGATCGCAAAAACACGCAGGCCTTCGGCGAGCCGCTCGTCTTCGCCGGACTCGCGCCCGGCGACCATGACGACGAATTCACCCTTCTGCTGGTTCGAATCGGACGCGACCTGGCGAACCAGATCATCGAGCGCGCCGTCGAGCACCGTCTCGAACATCTTGGTGAGCTCGCGCGCCACCACGGCCTCGCGATCCGCGCCGAAAGCGTCGCGCATGTCCTCGAGCGACTCGAGGATGCGATGCGAGGATTCGTAGAAGATGAGGGTGCGTGCTTCCCCGGCCAGTTCGGCGAGGCGAGAGCGGCGCGCGCCCGCCTTCGCGGACAGGAAGCCTTCGAAGACGAAGCGGTCGCTGGGCAAGCCGGCCACGGACAGGGCCGCGACGACCGCGCTGGGGCCGGGGACGGGGCTTACCCTGAGGCCGGCCGCGCGGGCGGCGCGGACCAGGCGGAAGCCCGGGTCGCTGATCAATGGCGTCCCGGCGTCGGAAACCAGCGCGATGTCGTCACCGCCGCGCAGGCGTTCGACGAGCCCGTCCACCGCCGTGCGTTCGTTGTGGTCGTGCAGGGCGACCAGCGGCGTATCGATGCCGAGGTGCTGGAGCAGCGGCCGCGTATGCCGTGTGTCCTCGGCCGCGATCACCTTGACCCGCCGCAGCGTCTCGATGGCTCGCGCGCCGATGTCGTCGCGGTGGCCGATCGGCGTGGCGACGACATGGAGGATGCCGGGGCGGGTCTGGGACATGGAATGGACCGAAAGGATGAACAGGCCATTCTACCCAGGGTAGGAGCGCGCCCTGCGCGCTCCTACCCTGTACACTTCGCGACGGAGTCGGCCGGACAGTCGCGTTGCGCCTTGTGCGCATCGAGGAAAGTCCGGGCTCCACAGGGCAGGGTGCCAGGTAACGCCTGGGCAGCGTGAGCTGACGGCCAGTGCAACAGAGAGCAGACCGCCGATGGCCCCGAAAGGGGAACAGGTAAGGGTGAAAGGGTGCGGTAAGAGCGCACCGCGTGCGGGGCTAACGTCGCACGGCACGGTAAACCCCACCCGGAGCAAGACCAAATAAGGGAACCATGACGCGGCCCGCGTCGTTCCCGGGTAGGTTGCTAGAGCCTGGCGGCGACGCCAGGCCGAGAAGAATGACTGTCACGTCGCAAGACGCACAGAACCCGGCTTACAGGCCGACTCCTTTTCTTCCAGGCATCACGGCGCCGCCGGTTTCCGGCGGCGCCGTGTCATTTGTGGGATCTGCGGATGAATACATGTTCATCCCTGGATGCGATTTCACCGCCAGGCGCCTGCGGTAAAACGCGACGCCCATCGCAAAAAAACCCGACGATTCAAGCACCTTCCACCAGTTCCTCAGAAACGGCTGGAAATGGGCATCAACCTCACCTTTCTCCTTGATTCACAAGAAAAATTTCCTTGACAGTCTCAAGGGGCGAGACTATCGTGGGTCCCAGTGAGAAATCGTGGGATTTGGTGGGGCGGCCAGCAAATATGTTTCAAGGCGAGACAGCTATCACGGTCGACGACAAAGGTCGTCTGACGATTCCGACTTCATATCGGGATGAGGTGGCCGACGCCTGCAAGAACCGTCTGGTCGTCACCTACAACCCCTTCGAGACCGGCTGCCTCTGGATTTTTCCGCATGCGGAGTGGGAGCAGGTACGCGACCAGGTCAACGCGCTCCCCAGCGTGAAGGCCGTCCACCGCGCATTGCAGATGAAGCTGGTGGGTGCCGCGGCGATCGTCGAACCCGACGGAGCCGCCCGCATCCTCTTGCCATCCAGCCAGCGCGCGGCCGCCGGGATAGAGAAGAAGGCCGTCCTGCTGGGCATGGGCAACAAGTTCGAGCTTTGGAGCGAACAGGCCCACCTCGCGAAGATCCGCCAGACGATCGGCGAGGACGAGATCAGCGACGACATGGCGGACCTGCGGTTGTGACGACGAACTAATTCGAGGGTTTTTGGTGGAACGGGAGCGGGATGTGGCGATGGCGGGGCGCGATGTGCACATCCCTGTGATGCTCGACGAAGTGTTGGAGGGCCTCGCCTTGCGCGAGAACGGGCGCTACCTGGATGGGACTTTCGGCCGCGGCGGGCATGCGCGGGCGATCCTTGCCCGTCTCTCGGCAGACGGCCGCCTGTTCCTCATGGATCGCGATCCGGCCGCCATTGCCGTCGCCGAAACCGGCCTCGCCACCGACCCCCGCGTTTCTCTGCGCCACGACAACTTCGCCACCATGGGCGAGTGGCCGGCGCTGGAAGGTGGCCTCGACGGCGTGCTGCTCGACCTGGGCGTGTCGTCGCCGCAACTGGACGATGGCAGCCGTGGTTTCAGCTTCATGGCCGACGCGCCGCTGGACATGCGCATGGACACCACGCGCGGCATCAGCGCCGCCGGGTTCCTCGCGGAGGCGGACGAGGCCGAAATCGCCGATGTGCTCTGGACCTTTGGCGAAGAGCGCTTCAGCCGGCGCATCGCCAAGGCCATCGTGGAACGCCGCGCCACCACGCCGGTCTCCCGCACAGGCGAACTCGCCGAGCTCGTCGCACGCTGCGTCGGCCGTCGCGAGCCCGGCAAGAATCCCGCCACCCGCACCTTCCAGGCACTGCGCATCCGCGTGAATGCCGAACTGGAATCGGTAGAACGCGGCCTCGACGCCGCACTGGAACTGCTCAAGGTGGGCGGACGTCTCGCCGTGATCAGCTTCCATTCGCTGGAAGATCGTGCGGTCAAGCAGTTCATCCGCGGCCACGAAGGCCGCGTGCAGGGCAGCCGGCGCGGGCCGCCGGCGGAAGCGAAGACCGCGCGTCTGAAGCCGGTCGGCAAGGCGATCTTTCCATCCGATGCAGAGGTGGCGCGGAATCCGCGCTCACGCTCGGCGGTGCTACGCATCGCGGAGAAGCTCGCATGAAAGTCTTCGGCGCCATCTGCCTCTCGATCCTGCTGCTGGTGGTCATCGCCAGCGCGATCGGCGTGGTGTGGACGCGCCACGAGAGCCGCGTATTGTTCGTCGAGCTTTCGCGCCTGCAGGCGCAGAAGGACGACCTGGGCGTGGAATACGGCCGCCTGGAGCTGGAACAGGCGACATACGCCGAGCCTGCCCGCATCGACGCCGAGGCCCGCGGCAAGCTCGGCATGTTCACGCCGAAACCGCAGGACATCCAGCTGGTGCGTCGATGAAGGCCCGCTACGGCAAGCCCGTCGTGCCCAGCCGCCGCCGCGGCCAGGGTCCCAGCCCGCGCAAGCGCATGACGGTGATCGTCGCGCTTCTGTGCATCGCGGCGTCGGGCCTCGTCGTCCGCGCATTCGACCTGCAGGTGGTGCGCAAGCAGTTCTACCAGGACCAGGGCGACGCGCGATTCCTGCGCGAGATGCCCATCGCGGTATCGCGCGGCACCATCTTCGATCGCAACGGCGAGCCGCTTGCCGTGTCCACGCCCGTCGCCTCGATCTGGGCCAACCCGCCGGAAGTACTCGAGAACGAGGATCGCATTCCCGAGCTGGCGAGGGCCCTGCACGTCGACGCCGACGACCTGAAGCAGAAGATCGCGCAGCGCGCCGATAAGGAATTCATGTACATCGCGCGCCAGATGCGGCCGGAAGACGCGCAGGCGATCGTCGACCTGAAGATCCCGGGCATCGCCTTGCAGCGCGAATACCGCCGCTACTATCCGTCCGGCGCGGTGAACAGCCACATCCTCGGCTTCACCAATATCGACGACCACGGACAGGAAGGCCTGGAACTGGCCTTCGACGAATGGCTGGCCGGCAAGCCGGGCGCGAAGCGTGTCATCCGCGACCGCATGGGCCATGTGGTCGAGGACGTGGAACTGGTGCGCGAGCCGCAGCCGGGCCGCGACATCACGCTTTCGATCGATCGCCGCATCCAATACCTCGCCTATAGCGCGTTGAAGGATTCGCTCGAGAAGAACAAGGCCGATTCGGGTTCCATCGTGGTGATGGACGTTCACACCGGCGAAGTACTCGCCATGGCGAACCTGCCCTCATTCAATCCCAACGCGGTGCGTGGCAGCACGCCGTCGGAGCGGCGCAATCGCGCGGTGACCGACGTGGTCGAACCGGGTTCGACCATGAAGGCGTTTACGATGGCCGCGGCCCTGACGAGCGGCAAGTTCACGCCCACGTCGCCGTTGATCGATACCGCGCCGGGCACCTGGATGATCGGTGGCCACCCCGTGCACGATACGCACAACTGGGGCACGCTGACCCCCACCGGCGTCATCACGAAGTCGTCCAACGTCGGCGCGGCGAAGATCGCGATGAGCCTGGACACGGACTTCCTGTACGGCATGTACAAGTCGTTCGGCCTCGGCAACAGTACCGGCAGCGGATTTCCGGGCGAGGCGGCGGGATACCTGCCGGTAGGCCGCACCTGGAAGCCGATCGAAAAGTCGCGTCTGGCCTATGGCTACAACCTGAACCTCACGCCGCTGCAACTGGCCACCGGCTATTCGGCCATTGCCAATGGCGGTGCCCGGCGCGCGCCAAGCTTCATCAAGGGCGCGGACAATCCGCCGGACCAGATCGTCACGCCGGAAGTGGCCCACAGCCTGGTCGCGATGCTGGAGACGGTGCTGGCGCCCGGCGGTACGGGCTATGGCTTCGCCTCGGTCGCCAATTACAGCGTGGCGGGCAAGACAGGCACCTCGAAGAAAAACGCGGTGGGTGGCTACACGGCCCGTAACTACATCTCCTTGTTCGTGGGCATGGTTCCCGCGAGCGCGCCACGCCTCGTCACCGTGGTCGTCATCAATGACCCGAAGGGCGGTCACTACTACGGTGGTTCCGTTGCCGGCCCGGCGTTTGCCCAGGTGATGGAAGGCGCCGTGCGCCTGCTCGACATTCCACCGGACAACGTGGGGCGCTGGTACGCCGGCGGTCCCAGCCAGGGTGGCCTGATCGGAACCAGCAATGCGCCGCCCCCGCAGGCGGACGAAAGCGCGGCCGAGGAGGTCGTGCCGTGAGCATGAACCTCAACGACCTTCTGCAGGGTTTCGCCAGCTCGACCGGAGCCGGCGACATCGTCGTTTCGGGACTGTCGCTCGACTCACGCGATATCACCGCCGGCGATGCCTTCGTCGCGCTGCGCGGCACGAAGGACCACGGCATGGAGTTCGCGGCGAAGGCCGTGGCGCAGGGCGCCGTGGCCATCCTCGCCGAACCCCCGTTCGACGCATCCGATCGGGGCGTGCCCGTGATCGGTGTCGACGGGTTGCGCGAAAAGACCGGTGCCATCGCCGCGCGCTATTTCGGCGATCCGTCAGCCGCGTTCGACGTCGTCGGTGTCACCGGCACCAATGGCAAGACGTCCACCGTGCAGCTGATCGCGCAGGCGCTGGCCTTCCTGGGCCGCAAGCCGGCTACGGTCGGCACGCTCGGTGCGGGCCTGCATGGCGCCATGGCCGAAGGCGAGCGCACCACGCCGGATGCGATCAGCATGCAGGCGCTGCTCGGCGAGTTCCGCGATGCCGGCGCCACGCACGTGGCGATGGAAGTGTCGTCGCACGCGTTGGAGCAGAGCCGGGTGAATGCCATCGCCTTCGACGTGGCGGTATTCACCAACCTCACCCGCGACCACCTCGACTACCACGGCACCATGGAAGCATATGGCGCGGCCAAGGCGAAGCTGTTCGCGTTCGAAAGCCTGCGCACCGCCGTCATCAACGTGGACGATCCGTTCGGCGCGAAGCTGGCGAAGGGCCTGCCGGGAGGCGTGACGAAGCTGCGCACATCCATGGCCAGCGACAGCACCGAGAAGGATGCAGAGGTCCGCGCCGACATCATCGTCACCTCGGCCAAGGGCCTGTCCTTCAACCTGAACACGCCGTGGGGCATGCGCACGGTGCGGAGCGCGCTGCTCGGGCGCTTCAACGTCGCCAACCTGCTCGCCGTGGCGGCAGTGCTTGGTGCACTGAACGAGCCGTTCGAGCGCATCCACGCCGCACTGGAATCGCTGGAACCGGTGAACGGTCGCATGAGCCGCCTGGGCGGCGACGGCCGTAAGCCGCTGGTGGTGGTCGATTACTCGCATACACCCGATTCGCTGAAGCAGGCCCTGCTGGCGCTGCGTTCGCACACGAAGGGCCGCCTGATCTGCGTGTTCGGCGCCGGTGGCGACCGCGACCAGGGCAAGCGTCCGATCATGGCCGGCATCGCCGAGCGCCTGGCCGACGTCGTCATCGTTACCGACGACAACCCGCGCACGGAAGACGGCGACACGATCATCGCCCAGATCGTGACGGGCTTCAGCCACCCCGAAACGGTGATGGTCGAGCGCGACCGTGCGCAGGCCATTGCCCTGGCGCTTGCCGATGCGAAGGCCGACGATGTCGTGCTCATCGCCGGCAAGGGACACGAAACCTATCAGGAAGGTCCGGAGGGCAAGCGTCCCTTCGACGACCTCGCCGTCGCCCGTGAGGCCATGGAATCGAGCAAGAAAGGAGTCCGCGCATGATGCGCCTGTCCGCCGTCGCCCTCTGGACGCGAGGCCGCCTGCAGGGCGCCGACGCCGAGGTCACCGGCTTCTCCATCGACACCCGCACGCTGAAAGCCGGCGACCTGTTCGTAGCGCTACCGGGGGAGCGCGTCGATGCGCACGACTTCGTCGCGGCTGCCGCCGAACGTGGCGCCGTCGGCGCACTCGTCACCCATCCTGTCGATGTGCCCATCGCGCAGGTGATCGTCGACGATACGCAGCTGGCGCTTGGCGATCTGGCCAGCGCCGTGCGCGCCCAGCGTGACGTGCGTGTCATCGGCATCACCGGTTCGAACGGGAAGACGACGGTGAAGACCCTCGCCGCGTCGATCCTGTCGCGGCACGGCCGCACGCACGTCAACGCCTGTAATTACAACAACGAGATCGGCCTGCCGTTGACCCTGCTGGCCATGCCCCGGGACACGCGCTACGCCGTGCTCGAAATGGGTGCCGGCAAGCCGGGCGACATCGACTACCTGGCCGCCATCGCACGGCCCGATATCGGCCTCGTCAATTCCATCGCGCCCGCGCACCTTGAGCGCATGGGCACGATCGAAGGCGTCGCCGAAACCAAAGGCGCGCTGTACCGGTCCCTGCCGGCCGACGGCGTGGCCATCGTCAATGCCGACGACGAGCGTTTCGCCGGGTTCTTTGCCAACCTGGCCGGTTCGCGACGGATCCTGCGTTATGCGCTGGACCATCGCGCGGACATCGGCGCCGACATCGTCGAGGAGCGCATCGACGGCACGCACTTCGTTCTGTCCACGCCGCATGGCGACGGGGACGTGCACCTTCCGATGCCGGGCCGGCACAACGTGGCGAACGCGCTGGCCGCCGCGGCGATCGCCACGGCGCTGGGCGTGCCCGTCGAACTCATCGTCGAAGGACTGGAGCAGGTGCCACACCTCGCCGGCCGCCTCGACCTGGAGCCGATGCCGGGAGGCTGGGTCCTGATCGACGACAGCTACAACGCGAACCCCGGGTCAGCCGCCGCGGCGATCGACACGCTGGCGCTGGCTCGCGGCGAGCGCTGGCTGGTCCTGGGCGACATGGCCGAACTGGGCCCCGATACGCTGAAGCTGCATGCCGGCATCGGGCGCCTCGCGCACGAGCGCGGCATCGAACGCCTGCTCGCCACCGGCGTGAAGAGCGCGGCGGCGGTGGAGGCCTTCGGCCCGGGCGCACAGCATTTCGCCACGCAGGAAAGCCTTATCGAAGCCGCCTGTGCGCAGATCCACGAGGGCGTCACGTGCCTCGTCAAGGGATCGCGCTCCTCGGGCATGGACCGGGTCGCGGCCGCATTGAAGAAGTACGCTGAAGGAGCCTCCGATGCTGCTTGAACTGGCGGAATGGATGGCCCGGCACTTCACGTCGCTGCATCTGTTCCAGTACATCACCTTCCGCGCGATCATGGCGGCGCTGACCGCGCTTGCCGTGTCGTTGCTGCTCGGCCCCCTGCTGATCCGCAAGCTGGCCGCGCTGAAGGCGGGGCAGGTGGTGCGCAGCGACGGTCCCCAGACCCACCTCGCCAAGGCTGGCACGCCCACCATGGGTGGCCTGCTGCTCCTGTTCGCCGTGGGCATCGCCACGCTGCTCTGGGCGGACCTCGGTAACCGCTACGTTTGGGTGGTGTTGCTGGTCACGCTGCTGTTCGGCGTCATCGGTTTCTACGACGACTACCGCAAGCTGGTGCTGAAGGACAGCCGCGGCCTCGCCAGCCGCTGGAAGTATTTCTGGCAGTCGGTGTTCGGCCTGGGCGCCGCGGTGTTCCTCTACCAGACCCACCAGCTGCCCGCGGAGATCGCGCTCTACGTGCCGCTGTTCAAGCAGGTGGCGATCCCACTGGGCCTGTTCTTCGTCGTGGTCGGCTATTTCATCATCGTCGGTTTCTCGAACGCGGTGAACCTCACCGATGGACTGGACGGGCTCGCGATCATGCCGAGCGTACTGGTCTCCGGCGCGCTGGGCATCTTCGCCTACCTGGCCGGCAACAAGGTGTTCTCCGAATACCTCGGTATTCCGTCGATCCCGGGCGCGGGCGAGCTGGCGATCTTCTGCAGCGCGCTCGCGGGCGCCGGGCTCGGCTTCCTCTGGTTCAACACCTATCCGGCGCAGGTCTTCATGGGCGACGTGGGCGCTCTGGCTATCGGCGCCGCGCTCGGTTGCGTGGCGCTGATCGTGCGTCAGGAGATCGTGCTGCTTGTGATGGGTGGCGTGTTCGTGATGGAAACCGCGTCGGTGATGCTCCAGGTCGGCAGCTTCAAGCTGCGCGGCAAACGCATCTTCCGCATGGCGCCCATCCACCATCACTTCGAATTGAAGGGGTGGCCCGAACCCCGGGTCATCGTGCGCTTCTGGATCATCAGCGTGGTGCTGGTGCTTATCGGTCTGGCTACCTTGAAGGTGCGTTGAGAGACATGTTCGGCATCGGCAACAAGCAGGCGAAACGCCGTCAGGGCCCACGGGGGAGCTTCGACCTCCCGTTGCTCGTGGCCGCGCTCGCACTGGCGGCGCTGGGCGTGGTGATGGTCACCTCCAGCTCGATCGCCGTGGCCGACGGCTCGCACCAGGGCGCGTTCTACTATCTGAAGCGCCACCTCGTCTTCCTCGTGCTCGGCGCGTGCCTCGCCGGCGCAGCCATGCGTACGGAATTGAAGACACTGGAAAAGTACAGCTTCTTACTTCTCCTCGTCGGCATCATCATGCTGCTGATGGTGTTCCTGCCGGTGTTCGGCATGCGCATCAACGGCGCACGGCGCTGGGTGAATCTGCTGGTGACGAGTTTCCAGCCCGTCGAAGCGGTGAAGCTGATCCTTGTCGCCTACCTGTCGAGTTACCTCGTGCGCCACCGCGAAGGCGTGGAGTACGAACTGTTCGGCGTGGTGAAGCCGGTGGGCGTCGCCGGTTTCATCGTCCTGCTGCTTCTCGCGCAACCCGACTTCGGCTCGGCGGCGCTGGTCGTCGCCACCACCGTCGGCATGGTGTGGCTGGCTGGCGCACGGATGCGCAACCTGGTGCTGCTCGGTACGCCGCTGGTGCCCGCGTTGATCTATGCGGCCACCGCCGAGGATTACCGCATCAAGCGCCTCACCTCCTTCCTCGATCCGTGGAAGGATCCGTTCAACGACGGCTTCCAGCTCACCCAGGCGTTGATCGCCGTGGGCCGTGGCGAGTGGACGGGCGTGGGGCTGGGCTCGAGCGTGCAGAAGCTGTTCTACCTGCCCGAAGCGCATACCGACTTCATCCTGGCGGTGCTCGCCGAGGAACTCGGCCTCGCAGGCATCATGCTGGTGATCTTCCTCTACATCGTGCTGGTGGGCCGTGGCTTGTACATCGGCCTGAAGGGCGTGGAACTCGGCCACCGCTTCTCCGGTTACGTGGCCTATGGCATCTCGTTGATGATCGGCTTCCAGGCGATGGTGTCCATCGGCGTGAACCTGGGCGTGTTGCCGACGAAGGGCCTGACCCTGCCGCTGATCAGCTCGGGCGGTTCGTCCGTGCTGATGACCTGCGCGATGGTCGGCGTGCTCCTGCGCGCCACGTTCGAGATCAATCGCGCGGAAGACGCGCGCCAGACCGCCGTGCGCCTGCCGGCGAACGCCGTACCCGATGCCGCCGCCGCTGCCGGAGGCTTGGCATGAGCGCGCCGGTGCTGATCATGGCTGGAGGCACGGGCGGCCACATCTTTCCGGGCCTCGCGGTGGCCGACGAGCTGCGCTCGCGCGGCGTGCCGGTGGCCTGGCTGGGTGCGGAAGGCGGCATGGAAACGCGCGTCGTGCCGGCGCATGGACTGGATCTGCACACGGTGGCCGTCGGCGGCCTCCGCGGCAAAGGCATGAAGACCCGCCTGCTCGCCCCGGTGATGCTCGCCAGCGCGCTGTTCGCCTCCCTGAAGCTTCTGCGCCGCCTTCGTCCGCGCTGCGTGCTCTCGATGGGCGGCTACGTGGCCGGTCCCGCCGGCGTGGCCGCGCGGCTCGCAGGCATTCCGCTCGTGGTGCACGAACAGAACGCGGTGGCCGGTTTCACCAACCGCAAGCTCGCATCCTTCGCGAAGAAGGTACTCACCGGATTCCCGAACGTGCTGCCGAATGGCGAATGGGTGGGCAATCCGGTGCGCGCGCGGATCGCTTCGCTGGCGCCGCCGGCGGAGCGTTTCGCCGCGCGGGACGGCCGTCCGCGCCTGCTGGTGCTTGGCGGCAGCCTCGGTGCGCGCACGCTCAACCTCGCGGTGCCGCGCGCGTTGTCGCGCATGGCGTCAGCCGGCGCCACGATGCCTGAAGTGGTGCACCAGACAGGCGAGCGCGGCCTGCAGGAAGCCCTCGACGCGTACACGGAAGCCGCCGTGGCGGCGAGCGTCGTGCCCTTCATCGAAGACATGGCCGGGGCCTATGAGTGGGCGGACGTGGTCGTATGCCGCGCCGGCGCGCTGACGGTGGCGGAACTCTGCGCCGCCGGCCTCGAGGCCTTGCTGGTGCCATTTCCGCATGCGGTGGACGACCACCAGACGGCCAATGCCCGGGCCATGGTGGATGCCGGTGGCGCGCGCATCGTCGCCGACGCCATGCTGGCCAGGAACGATTCGCCGGATCTGCTCGCGAAGATGCTCGACGACCTGTTGGGCGACCGCGTGCGGATCCTTTCCGCGGCCAACGCGTCCCGCACGCTGGCCAAGCCCGACGCCGCAGCAACGATTGCCCGTCATTGCATGGAGGTTTCCGCATGACGCCCGGTCGTTTGCGTGCCCACGAAGATTTCATGACCTCGTTCCGCCGTGTCCACTTCATCGGCGTGGGCGGCGTCGGCATGAGCGGTATAGCGGAGGTGCTGTGCAACCTCGGCTATAGCGTGTCCGGTTCCGACCGCGCGCCGTCACCGACGACCGATCGCCTCGCGAAGCTGGGCGTGGAGGTGCATATCGGCCACGAAGCCTCCAACGTGGACGGTGCCGACGTGATCGTGACCTCCAGCGCCATCCGCGCCGACAATCCGGAACTGGTAGCCGCGCGCGCGGCGCGCATCCCGGCGGTGCCGCGTGCGGAGATGCTCGGCGAGCTGATGCGCTTTCGTCGCGGTATCGCCATCGCCGGCACGCATGGAAAGACCACCACCACGAGCCTCGTCGCCAGCGTGCTCGCGGAAGCCGATTACGATCCGACCTTCGTCATCGGCGGCCAGTTGAACGCCGCGGGCGCGAACGCTCGCCTCGGCACGGGCCAATACCTGGTCGCGGAAGCCGACGAGTCGGACGGCTCGTTCCTGATGCTCTCGCCGGTGATCGCGGTGGTGACGAACATCGACGCCGACCACCTGGAGAACTACCAAGGCGATTTCGCCCTGGTGAAGAAGGCATTCGGCGATTTCCTGCACCGCCTGCCGTTCTACGGCATGGCCGTGCTCTGCATCGACGATGAGGAAACCGCGAAGCTGGCGCAGGACACCTCGCGTCGCATGCTGACCTATGGCATCGACAACGCGGCCGCCGACGTGGTCGCGACGAACGTGCGCCAGGGCGGCTTCGAGATGCACTTCGACCTACGCTTGCCCGGCATGGCTGAGGCGCTGCCGGTGACACTGAACCTGCCCGGCCGGCACAACGTGCAGAACGCGCTTGCCGCGGCGGCCGTGGGTTGGCAGCTCGGCGTCGACGCCGCGGCCATCGCACACGCGTTTGCCAGCTTCCAGGGTGTGGGCCGCCGTTTCCACCGGCGTGGTGAAATCGCCCTGGACAATGGCAGTGCGCTGCTCGTGGACGACTATGGACACCATCCGCGCGAATTGGCCGCCGTGTTCGCCGCCGCGCGCGGCGGCTGGCCGGAGCGCCGCCTCGTCGTGGCCTTCCAGCCGCACCGGTACAGCCGTACGCGCGACCTGCTCGACGATTTCGCCAACGTGCTCGCCGAAGTGGATGTGCTGGTGCTTACCGAGGTCTATCCGGCCGGTGAAGCGCCGATTCCCGGTGCCGACGGCAAGGCCCTGGCACGCGCTATCCGCGCGCGCGGCAAGACCGATCCGGTGCTGGTCGACCACCCGCGCGACCTGCGCGACACCTTGCCGGCGCTTGCTCGCGACGGCGACCTGATTCTGCTGCTGGGCGCCGGGGATATCGGTGCCGTGGCGATCGAACTGGCTGCGGCCGGAAACCTAAGGATGGACAGATAAGATGAGCAATAACCGTTTTCCCCGCCTGGTCACCGACGCCGCCGACTTCGGTCGCGTCGCCGTGGTCATGGGCGGCCAGTCGACCGAGCGTGAGGTATCCCTGGATTCCGGACGCGGCGTGCTCGGTGCCCTGCGCGACAGCGGTGTGGATGCGCACCCCATCGATGGCATTCCCGCGCTGCTCGACGCCGTGCGCGCCGGCCACTTCGCGCGCGTGTTCAATATCCTGCATGGCGCGGGTGGCGAGAACGGCGAGCTGCAAGGCGCGCTGCAGTCGCTTGGCGTGCCGTATACCGGTTCGGGCGTGCTGGGCTCGGCCCTGTCGCTGGACAAGGTGCGCGCCAAGCACGTGTGGCTCTCCCTCGGCCTGCCGACACCGAAGTTCAAGGTGCTGCCGCGCGGAGCCGACATACACATCGCGGCGCGCGAGATCGGCTTCCCGCTGATCGTGAAGCCTGCCCTGGAAGGGTCCAGCGTGGGTATCACCTGGGTGTTCGACGAGTCCGGTCTTGACGCGGCGGTGGAACTCGCACGCCGTTATCCGGGCGATCTGCTCATGGAAACCCTCATCGAGGGCGACGCGAACGAAGGCGGCGAATTCACCGTCGCGGTGCTCGGCCGTGAGGTATTGCCGACGATCAAGATCGTGCCCAAGACCGCCCGCTACGATTTCGACGCCAAGTACATCGCCGAGGACACGCAGTACATCGTCCCGGGCCTGTCCGGTGCCGCCGAGGACGAGATGCGCGCGCTCGCGCTAAGCGCGTTCGACGCCGTCGGCTGCTTCGGCTGGGGCCGTGTCGACATCATGCGCGACCGCCATGGACGTAACTGGCTGCTGGAAGTGAACACGACGCCGGGCATGACCTCGCACTCGCTCGTGCCGAAGGCCGCCGCCGCGGAGGGCATGGATTACCCCGCCTTGTGCTGGCGGATCCTCGAAACCTCGATGCAGCGGGAGGGCGCGAAGGCATGAAGGGAGCCGCCGCCACGCGGATCGTCGCCTGGGGCATCGCCATCACGCTGGTGGTGCTGCCCGTGGTCGGCGTGATGCAAGGCTGGTTCGCCGCGGGCCGCTGGCCCGTGACGCAGCTGAAGGTCGAGGCGGAGTTCGCGCACGTCAGTGCCGAACAGATCCGCAGCGTCGTGCTGCCGCGTCTCGGCAAGGGCTTCTTCGCCACCGACCTCGAGGACGTGCGCCGTTCGATCGGTGCCCTGCCCTGGGTGGAATCGGTGGAAGTGCGCAAGCGCTGGCCGGATACGCTGCTGCTGCGCGTCTACGAGCGCCAACCTTTCGCGCGCTGGAACGAAAGCCGCCTCATCAGCCGCCAGGGTCTGGTGTTCGATGCGCCGGGCGCCGACCAGATGGGCGACCTGCCGCGGTTGAGCGGACCGGATTCGCGACTGGCCGAAGTGGTGAGCTTCTACGCGCAGGCGCGCAAAGCCTTCGAGGGAAGGGCGCAGTTGTCGATCGTCGGCGTCTCCCTTAGCGAACGCGGCAGCTGGAGCGTCACCACCGACAGCGGTGCGGAGATCGTGATTGGCGATCGCGACCAGGCCGATCGCCGCCTCGCCCGTTTCCTCGATGTCTACCCGCAACTCGTCGCCGGTCGGCACGGCGGTTTCGCCTATGCCGACCTTCGTTACACCAACGGATTCGCCATCCGGTGGCCGGAGCCGGAAACCACGGCCACACCCAAGGTCGGAAGCTGAGTCAACCCATGAGAAACAAGAACGACAAACAGCTCGTCGTCGGCCTCGACATCGGCACCTCGAAGGTGGTTGCGATCGTCGGCGAATACGAGCCCGGCGAACCGATCGAGGTCATCGGCATCGGCACTCACGTGTCGCGCGGCATGAAGCGCGGCTCGGTGGTCGACATCGAATCCACCGTGCACTCCATCCAGCGCGCGGTGGAAGAGGCCGAGCTGATGGCGGGATGCGACATCCGCTCGGTGTATGCGTCGATCTCCGGCAGCCACCTGGAAACGCGCAACTCGCACGGCACCGCGGCCATCCGCGACCGCGAGGTGATGGCGGCCGACCTCGAGCAGGTCCTCGAGGCCGCCAGCGCGGTCGCCATCCCGGCCGACCGCAAGGTGCTCTATAAGGAATCGCAGGAGTACCGCATCGACGGCCAGGACGGTATCCGGCATCCGGTGGGCATGAGTGGCGTGCGCCTCGAAGCCAGCGTGCATCTCGTCACCGGTGCGGCGAGCGCGGTGCAGAACATCTCCAAGTGCATCCAGCGCTGCGGGCTGTCGGTCGACGAGCTGGTGCCTGCGGCCGTGGCGAGCGCGAAGGCCGTGCTGACCGAGGACGAGCTCGAACTCGGCGTGTGCCTGGTCGATATCGGCGCCGGCACCACGGACATCGCCATCTACACCCAGGGCGCGATCCGTTACACGAAGTCGCTGCCCGTGGGCGGCGACCAGGTCACCAACGACATCGCGTATGGCGTGCACACGCCGACAGCGCATGCGGAAGAGATCAAGATCAAGTACGCCTGCGCGCTGGCCCAGCTTGCGCACGCGGAAGAAACCATCCAGGTGCCGAGCGTGGGCGATCGCCCGCCGCGCCGTCTTGCCCGCCAGGCGCTCGCCCAGTCGGTGCAGGCGCGCTACGAGGAGATCTTCGAGATGGTGCAGGACGAACTGCGCCGCTCGGGTTACGAAAGCCTCGTCGCCGCCGGCATCGTGCTGACCGGCGGCGCGTCGCGCATGGAAGGCGCGCTGGAACTGGCCGAGGAGATCTTCCACAAGATGGTCCGCATCGGCGTGCCCCAGCACGTGTCAGGCCTGGGCGACGTCGTTTCCAGCGAATTGCATTCGACCGGCGTGGGCCTGCTGCTGCACGGCTCGCGGTCGAGCGGTGGGGTCCGTCACACCGGTTCCGCCGTCGGCAACGTCGGCAGCGTCGTGGAGAAGTTCCGAAGCTGGTTCACCAAGAATTTCTGATTTACCGGATGGCCGGTGCCCGAAGGAATGGGGGCGCCGGGGCAAGAGGAAGGCCCGCAACCCGCGGCCGACAGGAGTCGGTCACGGGACATAAACCAATAAAACAAAGTTCTGCGGAGGACGGGAAATGTTTGAACTGATCGAAAAACTGGCACCGAATGCGGTCATCAAGGTCATCGGCGTGGGCGGCGGCGGCGGCAACGCCGTGGCGCACATGGTCAATGCCAACATCGAAGGCGTCGAGTTCGTCGTCGCCAATACCGACGCGCAGGCCATGAAGAGCTGCGCCTCGCGTACCCACCTCCAGCTCGGTGGCAACGTCACCAAGGGCCTGGGCGCGGGCGCCAATCCGGAAGTCGGCCGCCAGGCCGCTCTGGAAGACCGCGAGCGCATCGAGGAAATGCTCGAAGGCGCGGACATGGTCTTCATCACCGCCGGCATGGGCGGCGGCACGGGTACCGGCGCTGCGCCGGTCGTGGCGCAGCTGGCCAAGGAAAAGGGCATCCTCACCGTGGCGGTCGTGACCAAGCCGTTCCCGTTCGAGGGCCGTCGCCGCATGCAGGTGGCGCTCAAGGGCATCGAGGACCTGTCCCAGCACGTGGATTCGCTGATCACCGTGCCGAATGAGAAGCTGTTGTCGGTGCTCGGCCGCGAAGTGACGCTGCTGAACGCCTTCAAGGCCGCCAACGACGTGCTCCAGGGCGCGGTCCAGGGCATCGCCGACCTGATCACGGCCCCGGGCCTGATCAACGTCGACTTCGCCGACGTCCGCACCGTCATGAGCGAGATGGGCATGGCGATGATGGGTTCGGGCACCGCCCGCGGCGACGATCGCGCCCAGGCCGCCGCCGAAGCGGCGATCAACAACCCGCTGCTGGAGGACGTGAACCTGTCCGGTGCCTGCGGCATCCTCGTGAACGTCACCGCTGGCCCGAACCTCACGATGCGCGAGTTCGACGAGATCGGCCGGGTGATCCACGATTTCGCCTCGGAAGATGCGACCGTGGTGATCGGCACGTCGCTCGATCCGGACATGCAGGACGACGTTCGCGTTACGGTGGTGGCCACGGGCCTCAACCGTGGCGTGTCGGCCAAGCAGCCGGTTCGCCAGCCGGTGCAGCAGCACGTGGAAATGCGCCAGCGTCCGCGTCCGGTCGTGCTCCGCACGGGTACCGGCAATGAAGTAGTGGATTACGCGCAGGCCGATATCGTGCCTTCGGTCCGCTCCGAACCCGTGCAGTCGCAGAAGAACGCGGAGCCGGCGATCGACTACCTGGATATTCCTGCGTTCTTGCGTCGCCAGGCCGACTGACCGGTACTAACGCCAGACACGTTAAGGAAAACGTGAGGACGTTCCGGCACGATGCTGGAATCGTCCTGGGGTACCCGCCGCCGTCCCGTCCGGGCGGCGGGGCCACTCCCGTGTTCCTTACGGAAAGCTGCAAGCGATATCAGTTACTTGCAAGTGCTTGAATGGGCGGAGAATCAGTCGCAAAGTAAATGAGAATGACTCTCGGTGTTGCTGAAGGAATAGTGAAGCATATTGCTGGACTGTACCGTCCGGTTTGTTTATTCCGAGGTTAAGACTGTGTTAGCATGTCGGTTACTCAAGGCTGCTGCCACAAGGTTCTGCCCAACATGATCAAGCAGCGCACGCTAAAGAACATCATTCGCGCCACTGGCGTCGGTCTCCATACCGGCGACAAGGTATACATGACGCTGCGTCCCGCGGCGCCGAATACGGGCATCGTATTCCGCCGTACTGATCTCAATCCGCCGGTCGAGTTGCGCTCGCGCCCGGAGAACGTCGGCGACACGCGTCTGTCCACCACGCTGATGAATGGCGATGTCCGCGTTTCCACCGTCGAGCACCTGCTCTCGGCAATGGCCGGTCTCGGCATCGACAACGCCTATGTCGACCTTTCCGCGCCGGAAGTGCCGATCATGGATGGCAGCGCGGGCCCGTTCGTGTTCCTGATCCAGTCTGCCGGCATCGAAGAACAAGACGCAGCCAAGCGCTTCATCCGTATCAAAAAGCCGGTCATCGTGCAGGATGGCGACAAGTGGGCGAAGCTCGAGCCATTCGATGGCTTCAAAGTGGGCTTCTCGGTCGAGTTCGACCATCCGCTGTTCAACAAGCGCAATTCGCAGGCCGAAATGGATTTTTCGACCACGTCGTTCGTCAAGGAAGTCAGCCGCGCCCGCACGTTCGGTTTCATGCGCGACATCGAAATGCTTCGTGAGCGTAATCTCACACTCGGCGGCTCGATGGATAACGCCGTTGTACTCGACGACTACCGTGTGCTGAACGAGGACGGCCTTCGTTACGACAACGAGTTCGTCAAGCACAAGATCCTCGACGCCATCGGCGACATCTACATGCTGGGCCACAGCCTGATCGGCGCGTATTCCGCGCACAAGTCGGGTCACGAGCTCAACAACAAACTGCTCCGCAGCCTCATGGCCGATGCCGCCGCGTGGGAAGAGGTCAGCTTCAAGGATCCGGCGAAGGCCCCCATCTCCTACGCCCATCCCGCCCAGGCCGTCTAAGCGCCGCGGGCAGCACGAAACACGAAAGGCCGCGATCATCGCGGCCTTTTTTCGGGTTCTTCACGGAAGTCCGGGGACGCTGCGTGGATACATCGGTTCATTCGCCAGGCGAATGCATGTTTCCAGCGGCTTGGACGGTGAGGCGCAGAGTCTTCGGTGCCCACCCTCGCTGCTCAGACAGGTCCTCCGCGTTCGGCAAGGAGGGCCGCTTGCACGACCTAGCTGATCCCCGGTAATGCGTGAAGAACCTTTTTTTGTGCGCACCCCGGCAGGGGGCACCTGCCAGGAGGTGCTAGTCCTCTGAGACTCTTCTTTGGAACCGCATCATGCGGTCCCATTCCGCTAATACCCCTGTAGTGGGGCACGCGGACACCGTAAAGATTCGTCGGATTTTTCAGAATCCTCCCAAAGACAGACCCCGGTTGACGTCCTATCGTCATCTTTCTGCCGCGCACATGCCGTGCGCCTTCGGAGGACGATGATGCATCGGCGCTATACCTGCCGCGAAGGCGACACGACGACGAGCGGCGGAAAGATCAGGCCGGGAGGCAGCCCTCGCATGATCGTTGACGACAAGCCGGCGGCGGCCGAGGGCGACCCGGTCGCCTGTCCGGCCTGCGGCAGCGTCGGG
>NZ_DASYDO010000061.1:0-35386 GCF_036499525.1 Luteibacter sp.
TGGCCAAGCGCGCCAAGGCGGCGCTGAAGGATGCCCTCAAGGGGCTGTCGTCGCGTCCGCTCGTGCGTGCCTATCATGACCTGAATCGGGATCTGGCCCGGGCACCGCAGACGGCGGGGCGTGTGGTCAATGTGATGATGGCCTCGCCCGAGCGTCAGGCCCGGCGCCTCGGGCTGGCGGTACGTGCCGAGGCGCAGGCCCTGGCCAAACGTTGGGTCGGGCCACCGACCAAGATCATCGCGAAAGCCGCCGGTGAGCTGGTCGGCAAGTCGGTGCTGGAGCACGTGCCGATCGTGCGCGACCGCGAAGCCGCTGCGGCGCTGTTCGGCATGGGCCTGGAAACCCGCCTGAATGCGGCGTTGCGTCAGTTCCGCAGCGCCCTGGCGCACGTGCGTGGCGAGGGACCGGGCGGGCGCAAGCTGCGCCGGATCGAGGTGTCGGCCTTTGGCGCGGATCGCGGCAGCGTCATCGCGCGCCTGTTCCTGCATCGGCTGGTCGAAACTCACACGGACAAGGACGGTCAGCTACGCGTGGATGGGGTCGAGTTGCGCCTGCCGTTCCTGGGCCTGTTCGATGCAAAGTCGAGTTATGTAGACGGAACGACGGATTTCCTGTTGAGCCTGCTGCCGCTACCCCTGGACGTGGGGGATGGTGGCCGGGTACTGCATGTGCCGGCGGCGGTGCGGCGCTGCGTGCACCTGGGCGCGGCGCATGAGCTGCGCGCCTACCAGCGCTGGGACAGCCTGCGGCACCCGAACCTGGAGGAACGCCTGTACCCAGGGACCAGCGACGACGTCTGCGGCGGTGTGCCCGACTCGTCGTTGGGCACGCACGCCACGCTCATGCGCCTGCCGCTGCGCTACATGCTCGAAGAAGCTGGCGCGGCGGGCGTCGAGGTGATGCAGATGGAGGAGATGAAGCGCAAGAACGATGCTGCGTTCAAGAAGTTCACCCTTGCCGATCCGGTGACCTGGCGCGACCGCCGCTTCTCGGTAAAGGCGCTCGTCGCCGCCTATGACGCGATGACAAACGGCGCCACGACGGACTTCGCCGTGCACATGGAGGTGTTCCTGCGCTGGCTGGGCCACCGCTGCAACGATCCGCTGTTCCGGACCGGGTTGCAGGGGGCGGGGGAAGAGATCCTGGCGGAAACCGAGCAGGCCGAAAAGGCGCGCAGGGAGTGGGAAGCGAAGTTCCGGTATGAGCAACAAAGCAGAGGGGTCGATCCTCTGAATCTGGATCGCCAATCACCGGAAGTACAAGCGTATTTCGCCGACCTGAAGAAAAAAATGCAGGCGAGCAGGCCCTACTTCGAGGACAGGAAGTCGGCACTTGGCCGTTATCTGCATTACACGGGTCTGTTCGAGCGTCTGGAGCGGGAGGCGGGGGAGGTGGAAGCCCATCCGCGGCCCGAATTCGCACCGTTGCCGCCGGGCGTTTCCGTCGGTGACAAGAAGCGCATCACGTTTACCGCGCCTCAGACCGTCGAGCAGCGGCTGGCCCACGCCTGGCGGGAAGGTCTGGCGGGTCGGCACGGCCTGAGCGATGACGTGCTGGCCCTGTTCGACCTGCTGGTGCACGACACCACCCTGGGGAGCTGGGAAGACCATGTGTTGCAAGGTCGCCTGTATTTCCGGGTGCGCGAGGTCGATGTACGGGAAGGGGACGATGTTGCCGAAGCCAATGGCGATGCCGTGGCCCACGCCTGACACATGGAGAAAAGCATGAAAGCAATGGATTGGCCGGCGTGGCGGCGCTGGCTCGCAGACACGATGGGCGAAGCCCGCGGCCGGCACGGCTTCCTGCTCGTCGATGGCCGTGCCTTCGTGGAGGCACCGGAGGTGATGGCGGCCTTGCCCGAAGCGGGCGGCATATCGCTGTGGCAGGGCAGTCTGCTCGAATCGCTCAAGCACATCGCGCCATTCCTGTTGCCCTATGACCGGCTTCGGCCATCGGACGACGATGCCTTGGAGGTCAAGGTCGCAAGGCGGCTGTGGGCAGACGAAGACCGGCGTTACGCGCTCACCTGGCTGTGTTCACATGCGCCGCTGCACGTGATTGCCGCACACCTGCAACGGCATACGAAAGTGACGCGGGAGGACGGTAAGCAGTTCTACCAGCACTTCTACGACAACCGCATCTTGCACGGCTTACGCTCGGTATGGACGGCGGAGCAGGCGCAGGCCTTCCTGGGGCAGGTGGGCTACCTGTGTTACGAGCGGCGTCCGGGGCTCGTTGAGCGATGGGAGCCTGCGCCCTCGTCCGACGGCAAGGCCGCTTCCACGGAGGGTCTGCCGCAAATCACGTTCGCGCAGCAAGAGGCGCTTGCGATGGCCTGTTCGGCCGGAAAGATGGCGTTGCGTCTGCGCACGGCCGCCCCCGGCGCGCTCGGCAGCATGAGCGATGCCCAGTTGCATGCGCGTGTCGATGCGCTGTTCGACGAAGCGATGGCGGATGGTATTCACACGCCTTCGGAGATCTATGCATTTGTCAGGGGCGTCGTCCTCGGGAGGTCGGCATGAAAGGCATCATTCGTGAGGGCGACAGGCATTCGGGTGGCGGCTGCGTTCTCGCTGGCTCGACGACGCGGGTGCTTGCCGGACGCGGTGTAGCGCGCCTCGGCGACCCCGTGAGCTGTCCTGTCCATGGAAAAAACCGCATCGCCAAGGTCAGCGGCAGGCTGATATCCGATGGCGTGGAGGTCGCGGTGGATGGCGATACCTGCGCCTGCGGCTGCCGCCTGATCTCGTCGCTTACTGCGGTGGGGCTTGCCTGATCGTGGCGACTCGGTCCGCAATATTGCCGGCGAAGGCGATGCCGGAAAGACCCCGGCTGATTCATTGGCGGGCGCTCGCGGCCGCCGCCATGGTGTTCGCGGCGGGTTGGCAGCTCGGTGGAACCGTTTTGCCGGTCATCGCCGTGCCGGGTGTCGCGGGCATGTCCGTGCCGGGAGCGATTGTCCCTGCCTTGCTCGTCGCCCTGTTGGGTCACCTGCTTCTTGCAAGACGTTACTTGGCGTCGCTTTTCGATGCCATCGCCTGGAACCGCGCGCGCGAGCGTGCCATGGCGCGGCAGTGTCGGCGTGCGCCGCCAGCTTTGTCGCTGCTGGGATGGTTCGATCGCCCTGAAACGACGTTCGCTCCGGCGGCGCTGCGGTGGGACGACCGTCTCGCGTCCGTGCATCTTGCGGCCGATTCGGAAGAACGGACGGTATGGTTGCTCCGCGAAGCGCTCATGCATGGTCTGGACGCCGTGGGCAGCGCCATCGCCGGCATCCCCGAATACGTGACGCTGGATGTCGCGGTCAGTGTCGATGCCGATATCGGCTTGATGGAGGCCGCCTGGATGGCGGCGTCATCGAAAGCAGGGATCCGCCACCGCTCGACCGTCCGTGCCGAAACCCGGAGCCCCGCTGTCGTTGTCGAGGGGCAGCTCGGCGAGGCCGCCTCGCTGGATCGCGTCACGCTGCTCGTCGCCATCGAACTGCCGCTCGTCCCACGGGAGGGACGTGTTGCCGGTATCGCCGGGCTGCTTTTGTGTGGAACCGCGTTGGCGGCACGCACCGGCGGTGCGTGGGCGCGTTTGCACGATAGGCCTCCCGATGCAGCCGATGACAGCGAGACTGCTCAAGCTGTGGAGGGCGGACTCATGGGCTATGGCCTGCTGTCGAGGCTTGTGTCCATGGCGTCGGCTGCGGCCAGTGGGCATGCGCGACGGTTCGCTGTTTCTCTTGGCGAAACAACCACGGCGATCATGATCGAAGCCGTAGAGAAGGAAGGTACGAATCCATGAAATGGATAGCCGGTATGGCGGCCGCCGCTCTGGCCATCGCTATGGCGAGTCAGGGTGCGGGGGCCATACAGACAGTCTTACGGCTGGTCTGGATATGGTTGGAAACGTCGGGCAGGATCGTGCTGATAGCAGCGCTTATTCTTTTTTTCCTGACCGTCATTTTTATTGTCGGGCACGTGCGCCGGTTGACGTCTTACGATCGTGCACAGCGCCTTTCAGGGCATGAGGGGATAGCCGGCGAGCGCCTGCGCGCTATGCGGAATCATCTGCGCGAGCGCCATGGTGTCTTCCGCTCACGTCGCGCCGTCGTATTCCTGGTTGCAGGTTCCGATGCGTCGATCGATAGCCACTGGCCGGCTCTTCGCGCCAGCGGTTGGCATGCCTTCGAGTTGGGTGTCCTGGTGCACGTATCCGGAGACGATGCCGGCCAGACATGGGCCCATGCGCTACGCCGATACCATCCCGCCGACGCGGTGGTGTGGTTCGACGGGCCCCCCGGCGAGTCTGGTGTGACGACGGCAGACCTCGCGCGTGTCGCATGGCGGGCGGATCGTCGGCCGCCGGTATTCCGGCTTCAGCAGCTGGCCGAGGCGCAGGCCGGAGCCTATGGCTGGCCGGCGATGGGATTCCTCTGGACTGGTGAGCCCGATGACGGCACGGAGCACCAATTGTTGAAGGTTCTCGGTGCGGCATTGGCGGAAGAGGGCATTAGCCGGGTCAATGATATGCGGAAAGCGAAGAACCTCCTTTGCGCATCGCAGGCGTTGGTCGAGGTAAGTCCCGCGTTTGCACGGGGTGAAGCCGGAAGACTTTTCATCCCTGGCATCGGAGCGTTCGCGGACACCCCGGTGGAGCGGGTGTCCAGATTGCTTCCAAGCTTCGATTTCATCGCTTCCGTCGCGCGTCGCCCATGGGCCGAGCGCGTGTACGCCGTGCCGCGCTGGCGGATGGTGGCCGGATGCGCGGTGATCGTGCCGCTCATCCTTACCGTCGGATTCATTGCGTCGTACCATCACGAGCGCGCACAAATGAGGGATGCCGCGGCACTCGGTAGCGTCGCAGCCCGGGATGCCGAAGCCGGCACTCGCGCACTGCGAACCCTGCAACAACGCCTGACCGCTCTGGAAGCCTCGTCCCGCGATCAGGGCTGGTTGAGCTTTGGCCTCGACCGCAGCCATGCGGTGGCCGAACACATGAGTCGCTCTTACGATCCTCTGGCCACGCACTGGCTCGTCGCACCCGTACACCACCACCTGACTTCCCGCCTCGCCCGCGCCCCGCGCGTCGAAGACCTCGCCACCTACCTCTGGCTTGCCCATCCCGATAAGGCTGAGGCCGCCACACTGGCCGAGGCGATGCTCGCCACCGGCATGCCGCGCCGGCCGGCGGGTTCGGCGACGACGCCCGGTGAATGGCACGACCGCCTGCGCCAGCTCTACGCGTTCCACGCCGAACGCATCGCCGGCCCTGCCGACGCGGGCCGGCCGCCGATCGTGGCGGATGACGCGCTGGTGGCGCGCGCCCGGAAAATCCTGAGCGACGCCCTGGTCGGCCCTTACGCGGCCGATGCGATCCATGTGCGGATGCTCGAAGGCGAAGGCGAGGCGCTGCCGCCGGTGACGCTCGATGCGCTGACCGGTGGGCGTGCGGCGGGTCTGCTGGTCGAAGGCCACCCGTTGCCCGGCATGTTCACCCGGCAAGCCTGGGAGGAGCGCATCCGTCCGGCGATCGATGCCGCGGTGAAGGCCGCCGCCGCCGCGGACGGCTGGGTGCTCAACCCCCGGGAAGGCGAGGGCGTGCAACCGACGGAAGCACTGCGCAGGGCCCTGCGCGAACGCTATGTCGAGGCCTTTGCCGAGGCGTGGCGCGACTTCCTCAACGACCTGCGCTGGCAGGAGGCACCGACGCTGGACGGTGTCGCGGGGCAATTGGCCGCCTTGAGTCATCCCTCGCGCTCGCCCTTGCCGGCGCTGTTCGCGACGATCGCGCGCGAAGCGTCCACCGCGGCGCCATTGCCGGCGGTGCCGGTGCCCGGCGTGCCCGCTGCCGTCACGGCGATGGTCGGTGACGGACCGCTGGCGGCGTTCTTCGCGCCGTTGACCGCCCACGCACCGATGGGCGAGGCGAACGCTGATGCACCGCTGATGCAGCACATGCGCCGCCTCGCCGACGTTCATGCGAGCCTGCAATCGCTGCTGCTGGAAGACGATCCGGGCGACGCCTCGCGGCTGGCGTCGCGATCGATGCGGCGCGGTGCGGTGTCGTCGCTGGGCGAGGGGCGCGCGCTGGCCGCGTCGCTCGCGGCGGGGCTGGGCCAGGAGTGGCTGGGCTTTGGCGATGCCGTGTTCCGCAAGCCGGTGGAAGCCGCGGCACGGGCCGGCCTCACGCCGATCGCACCCAGCGTCAACGCGGAGTGGCAAGCGACGATCGCGTCCGACTGGCAGCGCGACCTCGCCGACCGTTATCCCTTCGTTGCCAGCGAGCACGATGCCTCCATGGCCGCGCTATCCCGGTTGCTGCATCCGGAGCACGGTGCGTTGGGAAAATTCGTCGCCACGCGCCTGGATGGCGTGATCGAGCGGCAGGGCGACCGTTGGCGCGCGGTGCCTGGGGCCTCGCGCGTCGCGCCGCCGCTCGACCCGGCCTTCATCGACGCGCTCGACCGGCTCACCCGTCTGTCGAACCTGTTGTTCGTCACCGACGGGGGCCTGCGTTTCGCCTTGCGGGCGTCGCCCGTCGAGGGCGTGGAGGAAATGACGGTGCAGTTGCCCGGGGGCCACTGGCGGTACTTCAACCAGCGGGAAACCTGGACATCGCTGGCGTGGCCGATGCGTGATGGCGCATCCGCCTTGCGCATGGCGTGGCGGCCGCCGGGCGGCGCGCTGCAGCATACCTTCGCGGCCGAGGGACCGTTCGCGATTCTGCGCTGGCTGGAGCAGGCGGAAGTCGAAGCACGCGACGGCCCGGTGTTCCGCCTGCGCTTCGCGCCGGCCGATGCCGTGCTGCCGGCCCTGCGTCTGCAACTGCGTGGCGAGGATGGCGACGGCCCGATGGCGCTGCTCGCGTTGCGCGGCCTGGCGTTGCCGGATCGCGTGTTCCTCGAAGGCGAGGGCGCGCCGTGAACGATATCGGGCTGTCGGACCTGGTCGCGGCGTTCGAGGCCGGCGGGGCCAGCGGTAAAGACCCGGCGTATGAGGACGTTTTTCTTCAGTTGAAGGAAGAAGTCGGACGGCTGTCGGGAATCGACGATGTGAAGATCGTGCGCGGCGCGGAGCACGTACTCACGCGGATCGGCAAGGATCTTCGGGCGGCAGGCTATTTCGCCTTCGGAAGACTGCGCCAGTCCGGTGGCGGCGGGCTGGGGGACGGCATCGAACTCGTGTCGGCCCTCGTCGAGCACTATGGCGACGCCATCTACCCACGGCGCGCGGAAGCCCGGAAGGTAGCCGTGGAGTGGTTGTCGTCGGGCCGCATGCTCGACGAACTGAGCAACGGTCCGCCGCTGTCCCTCGCCGACATCGACCGGGCCGACGCGGCCGTGCGGGCGCTGCTGCAAGCCACGTCGTCGTGGCCAGAGCAGGGGCGGCCGCGGCTGGAGCCGCTGGTGACACGGCTTGCCGCAGCCCGCTCGGCACACGCCTCGCCGCTGCCACGAAACGCGGCGCCGGCCACCTCCACCGTTTCCGCGCCCCTTGTCTCGTTGCGCGACGTGCTCGAACAGGCGCGCGGTCTCGCGTCGTACTTTCGCGATCAGGAAGGAGGCGCGCTCGCCGCGACGCGCCTGCTGCTGGGTGTCCGCTGGAATCCGCTGAGCGAGACGCCGCCCGCGGACGGGCAGGGCCGCACGCGACTTGCCGCGCCGCGCGGGGAAGTTCGTCGCCAGGTGGAACGTCTGGCGGCGCAGGCGAAATGGCCCGAACTCGCTGCCTGCGTCGACGGCGCCTTCATGGAAGCTGCCAATCATCTCTGGCTGGACCTGGCGCGCTACCGCGATCTGGCGGTGGGGTACGCGTACGCGGACGCCCCGTCGCTACGGGATGCCCTTCGCGCCGACCTGCGACTGTTGCTGGAGCGGCTTCCGGAACTCGCCCGCCTGGCCTTCGACGACGGCACGCCCTTCATGGACGAAGCCACGCGCGCCTGGGTAGAGACCGAAGTAGCGTCCACGCACGCGCATGCCGAGGTGCAGCGGGTGGCGGACGGCCACCGTCAACACGCGATCGACGAGGAAGCCGCCGCGCGGCTTGCCGCCGAAGGCCTGCCTGCCGCGTGCGCGTGGTTGCGCACGGCATCCGACCACGGCGATGCGCGCGAACGCTTCCTTCGTCGCTGGTGTCTCGCCAGGTTGTTCGATCGGGCAGGACACAGCGAAGCGGCCCGGCATCTTCTGGAGGCCCTCGACGGCGAATCCAAGCGTTTCGGGCTGGCGGAGTGGGAGCCGGCGCTGTGCTTCGAGGTAAAGCAGCATCTCCTGCGCCATGTGCGCGATGGCCTGCGGCGAAAAAGCGCAGACAAGGTCGTGCTATCCACGCTCGCCGATCGGCTTGGCGCCGAACTCGCCCTTATCGATCCGCTGCGTGCGCTCGATCTCGCCTGAACCGTTTGCCGACGAAATTATCCATGGAAGACATCACCCTCCGCTATTACGAAAGCGAAATGCGCTACCTGCGCGAAGCGGGCCGCGAATTCGCCGAGGCGCATCCCGATCGCGCGCGCATGCTGGGTCTCGACCGCCCCGGCGATCGCGACCCGTTCGTGGAACGCCTCTACGAAGCTTTCGCCTTCCTCACCGGACGCGTGAGGCAGAAGCTCGACGACGACCTGCCCGAGTTCACCGAGGGCATCCTCGGCCTGCTATGGCCGCAAAGCCTGCGGATGGTGCCTTCGCTATCTGTCGTCGAGCTGGTGCCGGCGGCGAACCCATTGGCACCGACGCGCGTGCCGGCCGGATTGGCCTTTCTCACGAACACCGTCGCCGGCACCGATGTGCGCTGCCGGTACCGGAGCACTCGCGAACTGCTGGTGCAGCCCATTCGTCTCTCCCACGCCGGAGTGACGAGCCGTGACGATGGCAGCTCAGCGCTCCGTCTCCGGTTTGCGATCGATCCCAGCGCCGAGCGCGCATCCCTGGACTTCACCAGCCTGCGCATCTTCGTGGATGCGGACCCGTCGATCGCCTTCGCATTGCATCTTGCCCTTACCCGGCATGTCGGGAGCGTGTCGTGGCAACGCGTAGGGTCGAATACGGGGCCCGCGGTTCCCGTAGCGGCGGCTGGCGTGCGCGCCGCGGGTTTCTCGCCGCGGGATCGCCTGCTGCCCGGGGGGCGACACCGCGTCCGGGCCGTTCGCGCTGCTGCTCGAGTACTTCGCTTTACGCGAGGCGTTCCTCTTCGTCGAGCTCTTCGGCCTGGATGTCGGCGAACTGGATGCGCGGACGCAGGCGATCGACGTCGAACTGTCGCTGACCCAACCGTTCCCTGCCGGCCTGCCATTCGATCACCGGAACCTGCGCTTGCATTGCACGCCCGTCGTGAACCTGTTCGACATCGAGGTGGAGCCGGTGGTTGTCGACCATCACGACGTGGAGTACAGGGTGGTGCCGTCGAACCGGCAGGGCAACCACGTGGAGGTGTATTCGGTCGACGGCGTGGAAGCTTTCGTCCCTGGCCTGTCGCAACGCGTGGCGTACGTTCCGTTCTCGGGCTTCGGACATGGGGCCTCCGTGGACGGTGCCGGAAAGGGGGCGCGCTTCTACCACGCGAAAAGCCGGCAAGGCGCGAGTGGCCTCCGCGAAGCCTGGCTGGCGGTCGGCGGCCATGCATGGGACCGCGCGGATGGGAGCGACGACTTGCCGGGCGAAACGCTGTCGGTAGCCGCCACGGGGACACATGGCATGCTTCCGCGCAAGGCCCTGCGCGAGGCGCGCATTGTCGAGACAGAGACGGTGGTCGCGGGCATCGGTGCCGTGGAGCAACGCCTGCCGCCGTCCGTGCCCCTGTATCCGCCAGGTATGGGGCGGTTCCACTGGCGCGTACTGTCCCATCTGGCACCTAATTACCTGTCCCTGCTGGATGCGGTCGTGTTGCGCGACACGTTGGCGCTGTACGACTGGACCCGGGGCGAAGCCAGCCGTCGCCGCCTTGAGGCGATTCGCGACGTCGCGCAATCGCCGGTACGACGCATGCGGCAAGGCTACCTGGAACGCGGCATCCGCATTGAAGTCTCGATCGACAGGACGCCGTTCGACGGAGAAGGCGACCTGCGCCTGTTCGGGGAAATGCTGCAGCGCTTCTTTGCGGAGTACGCCGAACTCAATCTGTTCACCCAGGTCGCTCTTTACGTGCTTCCCGAGGGGCGGCGCATCGAGTGGCCCGAATCCTGGACGGGGAGAGCGGCGTTTTGAGGCGGGCGGGAACGTGGCCGGAGGTCACGCAGTTTTTCCAGTTATGCCGTCGGATCGATGCCAGCCATGGCAATCCGGCACCGCTCGGTTCGACCGAATCGCCAGCGAACGATCCCGTGCGCTTCCTGCCGTGGCCCGGTCTTGGCTTCCCGTCGTCGGAATTGGCAGCAGCCCCTCCCGACGACGAGTCCACCGTCGCGGGGAGGCGCGTGCTTACCCGTTTCCTCGGTCTGTACGGCGTGGATGCGGCGGTGCCGGCGCACGTCCCGGATGCCATCGCGCAGCGGCAGGAAGGGCACGAGGCGCTGGCGGCCTTCCTCGACCAGTTCAATCATCGCCTCGCGGTGTTGCTCTATCGCGCATGGCGCAAGCGGCGCCATGTGGAAACGTACGCAGAGGGTGCCGACGAGATGTCGAGCTACCTGCTCGCCCTCGCAGGCTACGGGATGGGTGACAAGCTGCGACGGATCGGCTTGCCGTCCGGTGCCGCGCTCTCGGTCGCCGCCGCACTCGCACAGCGCACCCGGCATCCGGCCGGGTTGCGGCACGTGGTGTCCAGCACATTGCCGGGGATGGGCGTGGAGGTCGAGACGTTCGTCCCGGCATGGGTCGACGTCCCGACGGCCAGGCTGGGAGAAGCCGGCGCCCCTGCGTTGCGCGGAAGCGCCGTCCTCGGACGGCGGCTGCGCTCGCGGTGCGAGCGCGTACGGATATGTCTCGTCCCGGCCGATCACTCGCGTGCTGTCACCTTGTTGCCCGGTGGGGCAAGCCATGCGCGACTGCTGTCCGTCCTGCGTCTCTATCTGGGCGTTCACATGGATGCCGACCTGCGCATGCGGCTTCCCGCCGACACACCACGAGCGCGCCTCGGTGCGCCGTCTGGCCGGCTTGGCCTGACGACCCTGCTCGGTGCGCCAGGTTCGGCTGCCACCGTTCCACTCGGGCGCTACCACGCCATTCCCCCACGTTCCGATCAGTGACTACGGCATGACTTCTTTTCGACGTTTCGCCTTCGCCGCCGCGCTCGTCGCGGCTTCCCTCGCCATGGCGGGTTGCAGGGGAGGCTTTTTCCACCGCCGTCCGGCACAGTTGCGTCTGGACGTCGCGCCGGGGCCGCACCTCAATGCCGACGAGATGGGGCGCCCTTACGCGCTTCGCGTGGCGGTCATCCAGCTGAAGGACCGCAAGCCCTTCGACGACGCCAGCTACGACGTGCTCGCGCACGATACCGCGTCGCTCGGCGATGCCGTGACCGACGCGATCGAATTGACCCTGGTACCCGGCGCGGCGGCGGCCGTCGACCGGCCACTGCATCCGGACACCCGGTCGGTCGGCATCGTGGCGTTCTACCACCATCCGGAGGATGGCTGGCGCACGATCGTCGACCGGGACGCCCTGCCGGCGCGGCGTGCATTGCAGCTTCGTGTCGATTGTGGGCAGGTGTGGGTGACGGAAGGCGGCCGTCGCCGCTGAGTCAGATCTTCCCGAGGAACCCACCGATGGCCCGGCTGTAGTTTTCGATATCGACAAGGAAAGCATCGTGTCCCTGTGGCGAATCGAGCGCCACGAAGTCCACGCGGGCACCTGCGGCTTCCAGTCCCTTCGCGATGGTTTCCTGCTGCTCCAGGGGAAACAGGATGTCGGTGCTCACGCCGATCACCAGCGCCTGGTCGACGTGGATACGGGCCAGGCCGCGCATGACGTCGCCGTCACCGTGTTCCGCCATGTCGAACCAGTCGCTCGCACGCGAGAGATAAAGGTAGCTGTTCGGATCGAACTGGCGGTTGAAGCGGCGTGCATGGCCTTCGAGGTAAGACTCCACCTGGAACTCGAAACCGAAGGGCGAGTTGCCGTCGCGTTTGTCGGGGTCGAGGCGGATGCGCGCGAAGCGGCCGTTCCATTCCACCGCCGAGCGGTAGGTGATCACACCGAGCTTGCGCGCGATGCTCATGCCGTGTTCCGGCCACTCGTCGCCATCGTACTGGCCACCGTTCCAGTGCGGGTCGAGGCGGATGGCCTCGCGTTGCAGGGAACGGATGGCGATGGCGAAGGGTTGGGCCTGTGGCGCGGTGTTGACGCTGATGTGCGTCCGCACGCTACCGGGGTGCAGCAGCATGTATGCCAGCGCGCTCATGCCGCCCATGGAACAACCGACGAGACAGGCCAGTTCTGTGATGCCCAGACCGGCAGTCACCGTTTCGTAGGCGGCGTTGGCCACGTCTTCCAGTGACAGCTCGGGGAACGTCAGGCGGTACGGCTCACCCGTGTCGGGATCGATGGAGGCGGCGCAGGTGGATCCCTTGTCGCTGCCCAGCGAGTTCACGCAGATGACAAAGAAACGATCGGTATCGAACGGACGGCCCGGGCCGATCATGTCTTCCCACCAGCCGGGCGTCGGGTCTTCGGCATTTGCCGCGGCGTGCGCGCTGGGCGACAAGCCCGTGAGGATCAGGATCGCGTTATCGCGCAACGGCGCGAGCGTGCCCCAGGTTTCGAACGCCACGCGCGCGCCATGCAGCTCGCCGCCGCGCTTCATGCGAAAGGGCGAGGAAAGCGGGTGGTAGCGGCGCGCGTCGCCCATGAGCGGTTCCTTCACCGGTTGCCGCCGATGTTGCCACGCGCAGCGTCGGGCTGTCCCGCGCCGGCGCGCTTCTCGGCAATGGCGATCTGCTCGGACACCGCATGCGCCACGTTGGAATCCGGGTCGAGCAACGGCTGCAGCTTGCGCCAGGTGGCGGCGGCGTCGGTGTAACGATCCTGCTGGAACTGCGCAATGCCCAACAGCCATAGTGCGCGCTGGCTGTCCGGTTCGATCGCCAGCGCGCCCTGGAGCAGGTCGAAGCCGCGCCCCGCGATGCGATGGTCGGGCCGCACCAGCGAATCCGATTCCGCCCAGCCGACCATGGCCGCGACGTTCTTCGGATCGGCCTTCATGGCGTGGTCGTACGCGCTGCGCGCATCGGCAGGCTGTTTCAGCATCGCGTAAGTCTTGCCGAGCAGCACCCAGGCCTGGGCATCGTCCGGATGCTCCTTCAGGCGGGCCAGCAACTGGTCGATGGCCTCGCCGACGGTCATGTCCCTGGCCGGCTCCACGCCGCCCAGGGTCGAGGGTGTGCCGACGAGCCAATACATACCGGCACTGCCCAGCGGAACGAGCACCGCGATGGCAACGATCAGGGCGAAGATGGCACGCGAGCGGCCATGGCGGCGCCCCTGGCGCACAAGGGGAACGAGCAGCAGTGCGAGCGCGAGGACGAGCATCGCCCCCGCGATGAGATAGAACGCGAAAGTCACCAGTCGTCCTCGGTATCGTTGACCGGCGCGGATGCCGGGGCTTGGCGGGCACGGCGACGCACCTGGATGGCGACGACGATGCCGCCGGCGACCAGCAGCACCGCCGGTCCGAACCACAGCAGCCAGGTCGAGGGTTCGACCGGCGGCTTGTACAGCACGAACTGCGAATAGCGGTCGACGAGGTAGGCCTTGATCTCGTCGTCGCTCTTGCCGGCCTGGATCATCTCGAACACCTGGCGGCGCAGGTCGTGCGCGATGGGGGCGTTCGAGTCGGCCAGGGTTTCGTTCTGGCACATGGGACAGCGCAGTTCGGTGCTCAGTTTCTGAAAGCGCACTTCCTCCGCGCGGTCGCGGAACGGCAACGGCTGGATAGCCTGCGCGAAGGCCAGCGCAGGCAGCAGGCAGAGCACCAGCCAGAGCATCACACGGCGCGTCACGGTGCTTCCTTCGCCAATGCCGCGAGCGCGGGACGGATTTCCTTGTCGATCACCTCGGGCGTGATGGGGCCGATGCGCTTGTAGCGGATCACGCCCTTCCCATCCACGAGGAAGGTTTCCGGCGCGGCGTACACGCCGAACTCGATGCCGGCGCGTCCGTCGCGATCGGCGATGATCACGTCGAAGGGATTGCCGTTATCGCCCAGCCATGCAGTAGCGGCCTGCGGATCGTCCTTGTAGTTGAAACCGACGATGGGCAGGCCAAGCTGCTTCATGTCGGTCATCAGCACCGGGTGCTCGTGCACGCACTCGATGCACCAGCTGGCAAACACATTGAGGAAGTAGGGTTTGCCGAGCAGAGATGCCTTGCCGACCATGCGCGATGGCTCGCCGAGCACGGGCAGGGAGAACGCCGGCGCCGGCTTGTCGATCAGCGGTGACACGATCTCGTGCTGGTCGTGCTGCGTGTTCCACCAGATGCCGAAGCCGAACAGGCCCACGAGAAGCAGGAAGGCGAAGAGTGGCAGCAAGCGGCTCATGCCGGCGACTCCTCCGTCTTCAACCCGGCGCCCGCGGGACGCTTCTCCGCTGTCTCGGCGGCACGTTTCTTCGCACGGAATCGCCGTTCGCACGCGGCGAGGAAACCGCCCGCCATCATGAAGAGACCGCCCAGCCAGATCCAGCGCACGAAGGGCTTGTGGTAGAGCCGCACGGCCCACGGCCCGCTCACGTTGCCGGCGTCCATCGGTTCGCCCAGGGCGACATAGATGTCGCGGAAAAGCCCCGCATCGATGGCCGATTCCGTCTGCACCTGGCCGCGCGAATACGTGCGCTTCTGCGGATGCATCGTTGCGATCGTCTTGCCGTTACGCATGATGGTGACGATGCCTTCGTCGGCGCGCCAGTTGGGGCCTTCCGTTTCTTCCACGCCGTCGAATCGGAAGTCGTAACCGCCGATGGATTCGACCTGGCCCGGTGCGAGGCGCACGTCGCGCTCCACGCTGAGCGATTCGGAGAGCATCACGCCGATGAGGAAGATCGCGACGCCGGCGTGGGCGATCAACATGCCGCCCATCTCCGCCGGGTAGCGGCGGCCGTGCGGCATTTCGCGCCAGCGCTTCACCACATAGGAAAGCGTGCCCGCGCCAACCCATACCGCACCCGCCACGCCGGCGATGGCTCGCAGGTGGCCTTGTGCGAAGAAAGTGGCGGCAATCGCACAGACGATGGCCGCGACGCCCGCACGCAGCGCCATCGTCGTAAGCTGGCGGCCCTCGGCGCGGCCCCAGCGCAGGTACGGGCCGAATGGCAGCAACAGTACGACGGGTGCCATCAACAGCACGAAGAGGAAGCCGAAGTAGGGCGGCCCGACAGAGACGCGACCGATGTTCAGCGCATCGCCGATCAGGGGGAACAGCGTGCCGAGCAGCACCATCGCCGCCGCCGTGGTGAACAGCAGGTTGGCGATCATGATGCCGGTCTCGCGCGACATCGGTGCGAAAGGCTTGCCGGTGGCGACCTTCGGCGCGCGGATGGCATAAAGCAGCAGCGAGCCGCCGATCACGATCACGAGGAAACCGAGGATGTACAGGCCGCGGCGCGGATCGGAAGCGAAGGCATGCACGGAGGTCAGCACGCCGGAGCGTACGAGGAAGGTGCCCAGGAGGGAGAGCGAGAAAGCGAACAGCGAAAGCAGCACCGTCCACGCCGGCAGCGAGCCGCGTTTCTCCGTCACGGCCTGCGCGTGGATCAGCGCGACGCCGACCAGCCACGGCATGAACGAAGCGTTCTCGACCGGATCCCAGAACCACCAGCCCCCCCAGCCAAGCTCCGCATAGGCCCACCAGCTGCCGGCGACGATGCCGAGGGTGAGGAACGCCCAGGCCACGTTGGTCCAGGGGCGCGCCCAGCGCACCCAGGCCTGTTCCATGCCACCGCCAAGCAATGCCGCGATGGAAAACGCGAATGCCACCGAGAAACCCACGTAGCCCATGTAGAGCACGGGCGGATGGAAGGTCATGCCCGGGTCCTGCAGCACCGGATTGAGGTCGCCGCCATCGGCGGGCATCGGCAATTCGCGCAGGAACGGGTTGGAGGTGAACAGGATGAAGGCGAGGAAGCCCACGCCGATGAGGCCCAGCACGCCGAGCACACGGGCCACGAAGGCATCCGGCAGGTGACGGCTGAAGGCGGCCAGTGCCAGCGACCAGACGTTGAGGATGAATACCCACAGCAGCATCGAACCCTCGTGCGCGCCCCATACCGCGGTGACGCGGTAATACCAGGGCAGGGCGAGGTTTGAGTTGTCGGCCACGTACGCCACGGAGAAGTCGTAGCTGAGGAACGCGTAGATGAGGATCGCCATGGCGGCGAACACGAACACGCCCTGGCCGGCGGCGGTGGGGCGTGCCATCGCGATCAGCGCGGCGTTGTTGCGCCAGGCACCCACGATCGGCAGCACACCTTGAGCGAGGGCGAGGATCAGCGCGAGGACGAGGGCGAATTGGCCAAGCTCGGGGATCATTTCATCGGATCCTTCATGGCCTTGTCGTCGATCTTTCTGTTCTCGTGCGCCTTGGCCATCGCGTCCTTGAGTTCCTTCGGCATGTAGTTCTCGTCATGCTTGGCAAGCACTTCGCTGGCGATGAAACGGCCGCTGTCCATGCGACCGGTGGCGATCACGGACTGGTTGTCGCGGAACAGGTCGGGAAGGATGCCCGTGTACTCCACCGGCATCGCGCCTGCATCGTCCACGACGATGAAGCTCACCTTCAGCGTATCGGCGGCGCGCTGGATGGAGCCGGACTGCACCATGCCGCCAAGGCGGAAGGTGGCATATTGCGTGGCCTGGCCTTCCTGCACCTGGCTGGGGGTGAAGAGGTAGTTAATGTTTCGCTGCAGGGCGAACACGATGAGGCCGACGGCGACCACGGCGGCGGCGACGACCGAGATCACGACGGCAAGTCGGCGTTTACGCGTTGGATTCATTGCTTGGCTTCGGTTCCTGGCCGGCGGCGGTTTTCCTGGCGCGCGATGCGTGCGCGGAGTTCGCGCAGGTTACGGCGGCGCCGGGCCAACGGGGCCAGCGTGTCGATCAAGAGGACGATGAAGAAGACGGCAATGGCGGACCACACATAGAAGCCGTACGCGCCCATGGCGAGATCCTGGCTCATGCGGATTCGCTCTCGCCGCGACCGGCAAGCAGCTCGCGCACCCAGCCCTTGCCGCCTTCAGAGGCGATGAGGTCGGCGCGCACCCGCGCGAACAGGCTGGCGACGTAATAGAGCTTCGTGGCGGCCATCATGGTCAAGAGTGGCCAGAGCATGCTGGCCTCGATATGCGACGGGCCGAGCAGGCGCACCGTGGAGCCCTGGTGCAACGTGTTCCACCAGTTCACCGAGAAATGCACGATGGGCACGTTCACCGCGCCGACCAGCACGAGGAATGATGCCGCGCGCGCGCCCTGCCGACGATCCTCGAAAGAGTGATAGAGCCCGATCACGCCCAGGTAGATGAACAGCAGCACCAGCTCCGAGGTGAGCCGTGCATCCCAGGTCCACCACGTGCCCCACATCGGCTTGCCCCATAGCGAGCCGGTGACCAGGGTGATGAAAGTGAACGCGGCGCCGACGGGTGCGGATTCCATCGCCACCACCTCGGCGATCTTGATCCGCCAGACGAGCCCGATGAAGGCGGTTACGGCCATGGCGCCATAGATGAACAGGCTCATCCAGGCGCTGGGCACGTGGATGAAGATGATGCGATAGGCATCCCCCTGCTGGTAATCGGCAGGGGCAACGAAGAGGCCGCCGTACAGGGCCACCGCGCCCAGCGTGAGCGCAAGGCCCAGCGCCCAGGGCCGAACGGCACCGGCGAAACGGTAGAACACCGGCGGAGAGCCGAGGCGGTGTAGCCAGAGCGGAACCCAGTTAGCCATCGATCCTCGTCGCAGGTTCGTTCAAACACCGTGTGTCCCCCTTTCGGGCCACGCGGTTGCATGTGTTCATGTGTCCATGGCGATGCGCAGCGCGGCGGCGCAGGCCAGCGGCGCGAGAACCACCGCCATGACGAGCCCGGCACCGAGCCAGGCGATCGGCGCGATCCACGGCAACCCTTCCTGCGCGGCGGCCACGGCTCCGGCGGCGAAGATCACGACCGGCACGCACAACGGCAGCAACATGAGCGCGAGAAGCATACCAGAGCGCCTCGATCCCGCCGTCAGCGCAACGAGTACCGCCCCGAGCAGGCTCAGCAGCGGCGTCGCAAGAGCCAGTGCGATGGACAGCACCGGCGTCGCGGCCAACGGAAGTTTCAGCATGCCGGCCAGCAGAGGCGCCACGACGATCAGCGGCAGCGACGAGGTGATCCAGTGGGCGAGGATCTTCATGCCCACCAGCAGCGCCAGCGGCTGCGGCGCGAGCATCAGCTGTTCCATCGAACCATCCTCGATGTCCGCGCGGAACAGGTGGTCCAGCGAAAGCAGCACGGCCAGCACCACGGTGACGAACACCACGCCGCCGGCGATACGGGCGAGCAGGGCGGGTTCGGGACCGAGCGCGAAGGGGAACAGCGTGGCGACAATGATCGCATAGAGCACCGGCATGGCGATGTCGCCGCGCCGCCGCCAGGCCAGGGTGAGATCGCGCCGCAGCAAGGCGGCGCATGCGGCGGTCGTGCTGCCGGGCGTCATGCGTGCAACCGGATGCGTCGCGGTTCGCCGCCGGCGAAGCGCACCGCGCCATGGCTGGTGACCAGCGCGGCGCCACCGCGCGCCGCGTGGCCTTCGAGCAGGCGGTTAACCAGCGCGATGCCTTCACGGTCAAGGTTGGCGTAGGGCTCGTCCAGCAGCCATACGCGCGCCGGCACGAGCAGCAGGCGGGCCAGCGCGGCGCGTTTCTTCTGGCCCGCGGAGAGACGTCGCACGGGTTCGTCCTCGAAGCCGGCCAGCCCCACTTCCGCCAGTGTCGCCGCGGCGTCGGTACCATCGCGCTGCCCGTAGAGGCCGGTGCTCACGCGCAGGTTCTCGCGGGCGGAGAGGTCCAGCTTCAATCCGAGATGGTGGCCGAGGAAGACGACCGCCCCAGCCATGGTGTCGAGCGAAAAGGCGGTGCCGTCCAGCCGCACCTCGCCTTCGCCCGGGCGCAGCATGCCTGTGAGCACGCGCATGAGCGTGGTCTTTCCACTGCCGTTATCGCCCTCGACGAGCGCGATCTCGCCCGGATGCAACGCGAAATCCAGCGGTCCGAACACCCGCTCGTCCTGGCGCAGGAAGCTGAGGGCATGGGCTTCTAGCAAGGGCGCGTTACCCACGGTCGAAAGCCTGCGCTGGCAACGCCGGCAGGGTTGCTTCGAGGGCGCGCACCGCGGCATCCAGGTCGATGGATGCCACCGTGTCGTGCCCCTTCAGCAATTGCTCCACCAGCACATCCTGCGCGCGCCCGCGCGCCAGCACATACGCATAGGGCAGGTGGGTGAAGGTGACCATGCGGTAGCGCGGCAGGTAGTGCGTGGGCGAGCGCTCCGCGAGCAGGGCGCCCAGCTCGCGCTTTCGCAGGTAATGCGGATCGGCGACCGAGTCGCGCATTTCCACGTAGTTTTCCAGGGCCATCTGGGCGATGGCGTCCGCATTCGGCTTGCGCTTCGTTTCGAACGCGGCGAATACCGCCGCGGCATCGTCGGGCTGTGCCGCGAAAAGTTCGGCCAGCGCAGCGGCGTCTTCGAAGCCGCAGTTCATGCCCTGCCCGTGGAACGGCACGATTGCATGCGCGGCGTCGCCGATCAGCAGCGCGCGGCCGCCGATATGCCAGCGGTCCAGGTAGAGCGTACCCAGCGTTCCCACCGGGTGTGCGGCCCAGTCGGCCGAGAAATCCGGCATCAGGGCGAGGGCGTCCGGAAAGTCCGTGCGGAAGAAGGTCTCGGCGGCGCCCGCACCCGCGATCGTGCGGAAGCTCGGATGCGCCCCGTCGTTCGGCAGGAAGAGCGTGACGGTGAAGCTTCCATCCCGGTTCGGCAAGGCAATGCACATGTAATGGCCGCGCGGCCAGATATGCAGCGCGTTGCGCTCGATCGCGAACGGCGCGGATGGATCGGTGCGGGGCGGGATCTCCAGTTCCTTGTAACCGTGCCCCAGTTCTTCCACCCGCTCACCCAATGGCGAATGCGCGTGCATGGCGGCGCGCAGGGCGGAACCTGCCCCATCGGCACCGATGACCACCGGTGCTTCCACCGTGCGCTCGTTGCCACCGGCGTCGCGCAGGCGCAGCGTTCCGGCCTCGAGATCGGCGGCGGCGAGCCCCTGGTCGAAATGGACCGTGGCCCCCGCGGCCTCGGCGGCGTCCAGCATGAGGGCGTTGAGTCCGCCCCGCGAGACCGACCAGATCACCTCGGAATCGTCCACGCCATAGCGCTGGAGCCCGCTGTGGCCTGCCGGATCGTGGACCATGCGCCCGCGCATCATCACGGCCTGCTCGAGCACCCTGTCCGCCAGGCCGGTAGCCCGCAGCGCGTGCAGACCCCGCTCCGCCAGGGCCAGGTTGATCGAGCGTCCGCCGAGGACACCCGCTTTTCGAGGGTCCGGGCGCTTCTCGTAAACGGTGACGCGGAAACCTCGCTGGGTCAGCAGTGTGGCGATCAGGGCGCCGACCAGTCCGGCGCCGACCACGGCGATGTCGTTACGGGGCATGGGGACCTTCGTCCGGGCGCGATATTGCGGGGCAGCGCATCGTGCGCCGCAGCGCCGCCGGAGGCAAGGGTGCCGAGGCGGGGCTCAGCCGGCCTTCTTGCCGGTACGCGGGGCGGGCCGCACGGGTTCCGCCGGTTTGGCGGTGGCGGCGTCGAGGAAACCGCGCTGCATCGACTTCCACACGTCGAGGTTGCGCTCGGTCATCTCGTTGAGCATGGACCAGGGTGTCTGGCCCATCAGGCTGTTGAGCTGGTTGCGGAACTGTTGCTGCTGGTCCAGGAAAACCTGCAGGCTGCGCTCCAGGTACGGCCCCATGAAGCCCTGCAGCGAGTCTCCGTAGAAACGGATGATGTGGGACAGCAACTGCGGCGAGAGCATCGGCTGGCCGTGCTCCTCGTGCTCCGCGATGATCTGCAGCAAGACCGAACGGGTCAGGTCCTCGCCGGACTTGGCGTCGCGAACCTCGAAAGTTTCCCCGTCGAGCACCAGCTGGCGAACCTCTTCCAGCGTGATATAGCTCGAGATTTCCGTGTCGTAAAGACGACGGTTCGGATACTTCTTAATGATGCGTAGGGTTTGTGCCATGCGGCGAAAACTACCACGAGGTATTGCGCCGCACCAGTTGTCGCAAGTCATCGTAATCGTTTACGGATTTCACATTTGGTCTTTGGATCGATTTAGGTAGGTGAACTGCACCCGTCGGGCCGCAGCGCAACTGGCGGCCTGGAACGCCGCATTGGCGTGCCAAGTGCCTTGGACGGGGAGGGCGGTCATTGGCTTGAGTCGAAAGAAGGGGCCGCGGGCATGGCGGCTGCTTCCCAAGCCTCCTGCATCGGTCGATTGGCTTGTCGCCTTTGTTCGTGGTGTGCCTCCAGCTTCGTCAGTGTTGCTTTGTCAGAACAGCGCTGGGAGTCGACTAATGGGAATCCGTTCACTGTAACGACACGTCGACCGACATCTCGCGTATCGCCCCAATCAATGAATTTTTGGCCTGCCGGGTCATAGACTATGGATTCACCAAGGGGAGTGCCCGTCGTTATTTCGTAAGCACGCTTGAAAATCGGATAGTGCCATTGCCTGCCAAGTCGATTATGAACCGCCGGATCGGAGTCCGGGATTCGATGGAACCGGGGCGGCAGTACCCAAAACGGTCTGTAAGTATCGATACGAATGCAGCCATCTGGGCTGATTTCGGATGACTCGTAGGGGGCATAGGCTCGCTCCCACCAATTGGAGGCCTGATAGAGGGTCGCACCTCCGGCAACCCCGACAATAGCAAGGATCGTCTTTGTATCCATCAAGCCAGATCCAATCGCAAGTTCACAGGTTCCCATCGCACGTCGGAATAGATGACGAAATCGCCACCGTAACCGGTCGCACGCCGGTACGCGTCGAAGTCATGGTTGAACACATTACCGATGGGCTCGCCGTGCATATGGGCTACCGCGCCATCCAGTATCGAGTTCATGACCATCTGCGTCTTACTCAGGGCGCCGTTTTTCGTCCATGTGCCGAGATACTGAAGGCCGTTGAAATCATAGGTGTCGCGGATGTAGAACCCAGCAAAGGTGACATCTGCAGTGATTCCTCCTGTTCTTGCGTCGCGTGAGGCTTCACCGATGAGCGCAACTTTCAAGGTAGCCAGGCCGAGGGCTCCATAGAGATCATCCATCGTGTCCAGCTCGTCGCCAAATGATTCGAAATTTGATTGGCACGACATTTCAAGTTGAACGGCACTGTCGTGCCGGCTACCAAAGCGAACCTTTCTATCCGTTCCCCAGTTCAGATCGGTCAGGCGAGATCGCAAGACCTTTTTAGCCGCGTCATTTGCCATTTTGAGGCGTAGCCTGTCTAACGCGATCCTTATGCGTGGACGCATCATGGCCCAGCTCATGCGTACGATGCGTTGATCCAGATGCGAGGGCGACGTGTACCGTGGATCGGGTGCGCCATCACCCTTCCACGACTCCGGCAACACCCATGCCGGCGAGTGAAGCCAGCGCTCCATCAATGCGGCCGAGACCGTCCATCCCATCCGATACATGGCGCGGGGGATGGCCTCGATCCTCTCCTTCATGGCGTCGGCGTTCTCTGAGGAAGACAGGCTCGCATGCATGGTGACGCTCCTTGTTGGGTATGAGTGTCGCGTTCGTCGCGATTCCGCCGGACTGGTGCCGATGCGTGTCAGAGAGACGTTGGAAAGCCATGCTTCGGACGGGACGACCCGGGTTGCATGGCGGTAGGCATGAAGCCCTATGCGGACGTCAAACCCCGACGTTCGCGGTGCAAAGTGTCGCAATCAAACACGCTGAAGGCAATGCATCTGCACGCGATTTCCATGCCACGGACATGTTTGTGAACGGACGTCGTACAAGAAAAGCCATCGTCCATTTTTCTCAAACATGTGTAGGCGAAAGACGGTAAAGATGCTGCCGCCCGCTGACACCGCGTTGCCGGCGGGAACACTACCACCTCATCAAGGAATCCGATGAAAAGTATCTACCTGAAGCTGTCCGGTCCCGACCTCAAGGGTGAATCCGCGGACAAAGAGCACAGTCAGTGGATCGAACTCAACTCATTGCGTCATCAGATGCACCAGCCATCGTCGCCGTCGGCTTCCACAGCTGGCGGGAACACCGTCGAGCGCACCGAGCATGGCGACATAGCCGCCATGAAGGAACTGGATTCGGCAAGCCCGTTGCTTTACCAGGCCCTTTCGGGCGGCACGACATTTCAGTCCGCGCAGATCGACTTGTACCGCGATGCCGGTGAGGGCAAGCGGGTCAAGTATCTTGAGATTCAACTCAAGCATGTGCTGATTTCGTCGATCGCTTTGGCAGTGGGCGATAAGCCGTTGCCCACCGAGACGCTCGCGCTGCGGTACGCCGCAATCCAGTGGAAGTATCAAGTGCAACGGATTGATGGCGGACAGGGCGGCGTCACGCTCGGGGTGTGGAGCCTGACGAAGAACGACAAGACGTTTGCCGTCTGATGTAAGAGACACGAAAGTATGAGGCCGGGGGCGACGAAAGCCACCGACTCTTGGCTCTCCGAGCATGAAGCCGCACCGTCAGAAGCCAGCAGCCGTCGCCGCGCGCGTTACCACAGGTGAGCCCACGATGCGAGGCACTGTACGCTCTTCGCTTCAAGCGGAAACTCAGTGTGCCGCCGCACCGCCCGCGTTGCCGAACGGCGGCCTGGCGAACCAGAGGATGGGGATGAGCGCCAGGAACAGGATCGCGCAACCCCAGAAAACGTCGTTCACCGCCAGCGTCGCCGCCTCGCGGGTGACCAATTGGTCCACCACGGCCAGGCCAGGCTTGCCCGGAATGCCGAGCGCGGCGAGCTTCTGCGTGAACGCGGTGGTCGCCGGCGCCGTGTGGGTCACGTACTCCGTGAGCGATGCATGGTGGGATTCGGTCCGGTGCTGCCACAAGGTGACGGTGATGGCGGTCGACACGCTGGAAGCGAGCGTGCGGCAGAAATTCGCCAGGCCCGACGCACCCGCGATCTGGTCGGGATTGAGTCCGGACAGGAAGATCTGGTTGAGCGGAATGAAGAAGCAGGCGATGGCGATGCCCATGACGAAACGTGGCAACACCAGTGCCGAGAACGATGCGCCACTATTGAATCCGGCGAACCAGAACGAGGTGAAGGCGAATACGATGAAGGCGAAGGTCACCACCGCGCGGAGTTCCAGCCGCTGGATGTTCTTGCCGATGAAGGGCGAGACCAGGAAGGCGAGGATACCCACCGGCGCGGTGGCGAGACCGGCCCACGTCGCCGTATAGCCCAGCGTGGTCTGCAACCACAGCGGGAAGACCACGTTGATGCCGAAGAAGGCGAGCATGCCTAACGACAGCGCGGTGACGCCGATGGCGAAGTTGCGCCGCGCGAACAGCGACAGTTCCACCACCGGATGTTTCGCGGTGAGCTCCCAGATGACGAGGAACACGAGCGCCACCAGCGCGATGAGTCCCAGCGTGAGGATCATCGGCGACGCGAACCAGTCGTGGTCGTTGCCGTTGTCCAGCATGAATTGCAGGCAGCCCACGCCCACTATCAGCAGTCCCAGGCCGACGGTGTCGATGGGTGCTTTCACGATCTTCGTCTCGCGGCGGTGCAGGATGCTCCAGGTGACGATACCCGCGGCCACGCCCACCGGCACGTTGATGTAGAAGATCCACGGCCAGGAAAAGTTGTCGGTGAGGTATCCGCCGAGGATCGGACCGAAGATGGGCGCGACCACCACCGTCATCGCCCACATCGCCAGGGCGATGCCTTGCTTCGTCTTCGGGTAACTCGCCAGCAGGAGGGACAGCGACAAGGCCACCATCGGTCCGGAACCCGCGCCCTGCATCAGGCGGAAGATCACCAGCATGGGCATGTTGGTGGCGAGGCCGCAGAGCATCGAGAAGGCCACGAACAGGCCAACCGACGTGCAGAACGTGCGCACCTCGCCGAAACGCTTGGCCAGCCAGCCCGTGAGCGGCTGCATGATCGCGCTGGCCAACGCGTACGAGCTGATCGCCCAGGTGCCCTCGCTCGCACTCACGCCGAGGCTGCCGGCGATATGCGGCACCGCCACGTTGACGATAGTCATGTCGAGGATCTCCATGAACGTGGAGAACGCGACAGCAACCGTCAGCAGGACCAGGGGGCCGCCATGCAGCGGCTTCGGTCCCCCGTTGGCGGGGGCGTCGGAGAGGGCGGCGTCGTCGCTCAAGGGGCCTCGGCTCCGAGGTTGGCGCGCACGATGGTGTCCGCGGCGGCGTCGGCCTTGGCGGCCACGTCGTCATACACGCGGGTCTGGGCCACCGGCACGGTGGAAGGCTGCGGCGCGAGCACGTCGCCCTTGTCGTTAGTGATGTCGACCGTGACCTTGGTCGACAGTCCGATGCGCAGCGGATGCTTGTCTAGGTCCTTCGGGTCGAGCGCGATGCGCACGGGAACGCGCTGCACCACCTTGATCCAGTTGCCGGTGGCGTTCTGCGCCGGCAGAAGCGAGAACGCACTGCCCGTGCCGGCACCGAGGCCGATCACCTTGCCGTGGTATTCGACGCTGCCACCGTAGATATCGGACTCGATCTTCGCCGGCTGGCCGATGCGTACGTGGCGCAGCTGGGCCTCCTTGAAGTTCGCGTCCACCCAGAGGTCGCGCAACGGCACCACGGTCATCAGCTGCTGGCCGGGCTGCACGCTGTTGCCCACCTGCACGCCACGCAGGGCGACATAGCCGTCGATGGGCGCGACGATCGCGTTGCGCTGCGCGGCGATCCAGGCCTGGCGGAAGCTGGCACGCGCCTGCGCCACGGCAGGATTGCCTTCGACGTCGCTGCCGTCGACCAGCGCGCGGGCGGCGTCCGCCTGACGCTGTGCCGCGTCCAGCGCGGACTGCGCGCTCGTAACGGCGTCGCGTGCGTGCTGCACTTCCTCGGGCGCCACGGCTTTCTCCGCAAGCAACGGCACGCGGCGCTTCAGGTCATCCTGCGTGCGCTTCAGGTCCTGACGGCGGGCGACAAGGGCTGCGTCGGCGCCCGCGGCGGACTGCGTCTGCTGGCGTACCTGGCGGACGGCCTGGGCGAGGGCGCTGCCGGCCTTGCGCAAGGCCACGTCCGCATCCGTGGGATCGAGGCGCACGAGCACCTGGCCAGCGTTTACCCGTTGCGTGTCGTCGGCATACACGCCTACGACGATGCCGGGCACCTGGGCCGAGATACCTACCTGATTGCCGCCGACATAGGCGTCGTCGGTGGTTTCGCGCTTGGAGAACACGAACAGCCAGAGCAGGACCCAGACGAGGGCGGCGAGGACGATGACGATCAGCGCGATGAGCAGCGCCCGGCCGCGCTTGCGCTTGTCCTTGGGCGCGTTGCCTTCGTCGTCCTGGTCGCGTTGCGTGTCGTTGGGAGAGGCGCTCATGGGCTGACGGCTCCGTGGGTGCTTGATGCGGGCGGGGATGCGGTGGACTCGGCGCGGTAACCGCCGCCGAGTGCCTTGATGAGGGCGACGTCGGTGGACAGGGCCTGCGCATGCAGCCCGGCGTCCATGTCCTGCTGCTGGATAAGCGCGGCCTCCGTCACCAGCGACTCGCGGTCGTCGCGCACGCCACGCGCCGCGCGAGCACGGGCACTGGCGAGCATGGCGCTGGCCGCTTCGATCTGGGTGGCTTGCTCCGTCCTGCGATGGGCGAGTTGCTGCGCGCCCAGTGCCTGGGTGGCCACGTCGCGCGCGGCGGATGCCACGGTGGCGTTGTACTGCGCCACGGCGGCGTCGAGTTGGGCACGACTCACGCCGTGGTTCGCTTCCAGCGCACCACCTTCGAAGATCGGCAGGTGGATCGCCGGCGTAAGCGAGAACACACGGCTGTCGGCGGAGAAAACTTTGTCCATGTCGATGCTGGACAGGCCCGCCATGGCGCTCAGGCTCACGTCCGGGAAGAATTGCGCCCGGGCTGCATCGGTCTGGCGCAGCGCGGCCTCCACCTGCCAGCGGCTGGCGGCGATATCCGGACGGCGTGCCATGAGGTCGGTGCCGGCGCCGGCCGGAAGGCCCGGCGTGACGTCAGGCAGGGCGCGTGGCGCGAGCGCCGGCAGTTCCGCCGGCGATACGCCGACGAGCGTGGCGATCGACGCGCGGCGGGTATCGGCCGAACCTTGCAGGGCGACCCGCTGCTGGCGGGCGCCTGCCAGTTCGGCGCGCGCCTGCTGGGCGGTATCCGGAACGTCCACGCCTTGCTTCACGCGCAACTCGGCGATGCGCAGCGCGCGCTCGCGCGCCGCGACGAGCTTGTCGGCGAGCGCGACTCGCGCCTCGTCGGCGAGCCAGCCGAAATAGGTATCGGCCACCATGGCCTGGATGCCGAGCGAAGCCGCCGAGCGTTCGGCTTCCGCCGCACGCGCGCTGTCGATGGCGGATTCGATCGTGTAGCGCTTCTTCCCCCACCAGTCGAAGTCGTAGCGGACCTGGATGCCCAGGTCGGCCTGGTTGTACCAGGTGAAGCCGAGAAACTGCGACGGGATCAGGCCGTGCTCGCTCAGGCGCTGTCGAGCCACCTGGCCGCTGCCGTCCACGCGCAGGCCGGCCTGCGCCGCTGCGACGCGGATATTCTGCTCGGCGGAGGAGACACGCGTCTTCGCCTGCGCGAGATCGGGAGCACCGCGCAAGGCCATATCCATCAGCGTGTCGAGCTGCGGATCCCCGTAGGCGCGCCACCAGTCGGCGGCAGGCCAGCCCGCGCGCTGGGTGGTGGACAGGCCAGCGAGCGGCGCTTCGTCGCGGAGGGTGGGCCGGTCGATCTTCGCCGGTACATGGCAGGCGACCAGCGCGGCGACCGCGCATGCGAGCAGGGCGGGGCGGAGCGAGTCAGGAATCATGGGGAAACGTCCGGGTCGACCAGCGGGTCGATATGCAGGGCGAGTTTCTTCAGCAGCCGCTCGAAGGTTTTCCGTTCGTTGGGGCTGAAGCAGGCGAACGACTGGAGCAACGGCGGGAACAGGGGAGGCAGCATCTTGGTGACGAAGCGCCGCCCGGCGGGCGTGATCCGGAGGACCACCTGGCGCCGGTCGTGCGTGGCATGCGCCCGGGAAATCAGGTCGCGCTTGGCGAGCGCGTTGGCGATCCGCGTCATGTTCGTCGGCTTCTGCTCGGCGAGGGAACACAGTTCACCCGGGCTCGCGCTGCCGTCCTCGCTGCTGTATAGCATCATCAGCGTGCGGAAGTCGCTGTCGTTCAGGCCGTACGGCTTGAGCTGGCTTTCGAAGCCGCGCAGCAAAGCCCCCGCCGTCATCATCAGCATGCGCACGAGGAGCACCTCGGGAACCGGCATCTCCGGAATGCGCTGTGCGACACGGCCGACGCCTTCGTACATGGCGTCGACGAGTGGTTTGAGGCTAGGCATTTCGCTGGCTAATAGTTCGCTGGTGAACTATCAGGCTATCAAAGAATCCCTCGCGGCCGCAATATGCCGATACTCACAGCCGGAAGAGGGCGAGGGCGTTGGCTGTGGTCCGGGCGGCGACGCGCTCTTCGGACTCGCCGCGCAGGCGCGCCACCGTCCTCAGTACATCAAGCATGTAGGCCGGCTCGTTCCGTTCCCCGCGGCGTTGCGAACACGGCTGGTCGGGCGCGTCGGTTTCGAGTAGCAGCCATTCCAGCGGCATGTCCGTCACCACGCGGTGAATGCGGTGTGCGCGGTCGTAGGTCGCCGGGCCGCCTATACCGATGTGGAAACCCAGGTCGAACAGCTGCCGAGCCTGCTCCTCGCTGCCGGAGAAGCTGTGAACCACGCCTCGAAGGCCGCCGACGCGGCGCAACGTATGGATCACCTCTTCGAAGGCGCGACGTGCGTGCACGATCACGGGCAGGTCGTGCTCCCTGGCAATGTGCAGCTGCCGTACGAACAGCTCGCGCTGGCGCTCCGGGTCCAGTCCGTCGACATAGAAGTCGAGCCCTATTTCGCCGACGGCCACGGCACCGTGGTTGTCGAGCCAGCCGGGCAATTCGTCCAGGTGCGCGTCTTGATGGTTGAACAGGAACAGGGGGTGCAGCCCGAACGCTACGGAAACGCCTTTGCGCGACGCGGACAAAAGCTCGACCTTATCCCAGTTCCCGCGATCGATTGCCGGTACGATCCAGCGCCGCACGCCTGCCTCCGCCGAGCGCGCGAACATCTCGTCGCGATCGTCGTCGAACGAGCGGTCGTCCAGGTGCGCATGTGTATCGATGAGATCGAGCATGTGGGTGATGCCTGAATGAACGTCAGCGGGAGTCTAAGGCGTCATTCAGTTTAACGATTGTCAAATGGGATCGAGGTGGCCAGACCGCCGATCCACAGTGGAGATTAGTGTATGAGCAGGTTGAAGATTTCCGTCCTGAACGCCGGTTTGGGTGCGGCTCTGTTATTTGGCCTTTCCGCCTGCAACCGCGATGCGAATGCCGACGTGGCGAATGCGCCCGCCCCGGAAGCCGCGGCGCCTGCGGCCGCACCGATCGCCGCGCCTCCAGCGGCGGCCCCGGCGCCCGCGGGTCCGAAGTACGCGCGCGTGGTGAGCGTCGACCCGGTGCGCGAAGCGGCTACCGCGTCGAAGCGCGAGTGCCATGACGAAGTCGTCACCCATCGGGCGCCCGTCAAGGACCAGCATCAGATTGCCGGCACGGCCATCGGCGCCGTCGCGGGTGGCTTGCTGGGCAACCAGATCGGTGGCGGCAAGGGCCGCACGCTGGCCACGGTCGCCGGCGCGGTGGGCGGCGGTTACGCCGGTCATGAGGTCCAGCAGCGTCGCCAGGAGACGAACACGGTGAGCAGCACGGTGCGCAAGTGCAGCACCGTGCCCGGCAGCGGTGGCAACAAGGTCGTAGCCTATGACGTGCGCTACGAATACAACGGCGTGACGCGTTCGGTCCGCATGGACCACGACCCGGGCGACCGCGTCGAAGTGCAGGAAGGCGTCTCGGTGGTTTCGGACGCACGTTGATCCCACGGTCCCGCGGGAGGGCTAGCCATGCACAGCATTGTTCGCAAGCTTGGCCTCGTCGCCGCTGCCCTCGCCACGCTGTCGTTGACGGCGTGCTACGAGCAGCCGCGACGGGTGTATCACGATGATCGCGTCGCGTATTCCAACGCGCCGCGGGGATGTTCGCAGTGCGGCGTCGTTGACGACATCGAGCAGGTCTACGCGCAGAAGGGTTCCTCTCCCCTGGGCGCCGTGATCGGCGCTGTTGCCGGTGGCCTTCTGGGCAATACCATCGGCAAAGGTGACGGGCGTTCGGCCGCCACCGTGGGCGGCGCCGTCGCAGGCGGTGTCGTCGGCAACCAGGTGGGCAAGCGCAACGGCGCCGACGACGTGGCGTTCCGCGTGCGCATACGCCTGGACGACGGCCGCTGGGCCACGGTGACGCAGCACGAGGATCCGCAACTCCGCCGCGGCGACTATGTCGAAGTGCGCGGGGATCGCGTATACCGCCGATAGCCGTAAAGACGTCCAAAAAAAAGACCCTCGTCCGAGGGTCTTTTTTTCCCGGAGATCCCAAGCTGCCCGCCTGGATCTCCTTTTCCCCGCACGTTGTAGCGCGTCAGTTGACGGCGTAAAACGCGTGTTCGCCGATCTTGCGCACGACGCGGCTGGCGGACCAGCTCGGTGAGACGGCGACGGTGGCGAAGTGATCGGCCTGCGGAACGTAGACGAGGCGTTCGCTTTTTGGCAGGCTCCAGTTGTTGAGGGAGTCGCCGGCGATCTTCCACGCCTTCGTCCACGCGACGAGATCGGTGACCTCGAAATCCTTTGGCGTGGTGGTGATGGCGAACTGGCGTGGAGCCTTGACGACTTCGCACACGTTGTTGCCACCCATGCGGCGGTCGCGCCGCCTGAGTGCGACTTCCGCCACGGCGTACTGGCCGATGGTGGGTTCGCTGCGTGCCTCGAGGTACACCGTCGTCGCCAGGCACGTCTGGTCGGCAAGGTGGCTAGGAAGGACGGACGCCATCCAGAGCAAAGCGGAGAGTTTCATGTGTTTCTGCCTCCAACGAGCTTTTCCGTCACTTGCGGCTGGAAAGCCATGGGAGACGTATGAGCGGTAGACGGGCGGGCAGGCCGTTACTACCTGGACCAACCGACGGCATCCGATGAATCGGGAAACACGGATGACTCGGGCGTCACACACTGTGACTGTACTGGGCGACTGTCCGGAGCCGTCCTGTATGGGGTTGTTGGCTCGCGCAGGTTCGAGGGTGCGCGGTGCTCTTCTCCGGTGGGGACCGGGTCGCGCCAGAACCGTCATCTTCGACGGATCGTCGCGGGTGTAACCGTGTCGAAACACCACGGCCACATAAATGGGATCGGCGGAGCCTAGTGGCGCTCTCCGAATTGCGCAAGTGCGCGATCTGTTTGGTTCAGCTTCGACTCACACGATTACGCGAACAAATTTTTACGATGTAGCGCACATTACGCAGCGAATGTAGAAATGACATGAAGGCGCGCATCGCCGATGTCAAGAGTTTCCACCTGCGACATCGTGTCGTCGAGTACAACAAGAGTCGTAGGTGATTGGCTGATGCGATCCTGCATCAACACGATGCCCGCATCCTTTCCGTTAATGCGCAGCGTTTGTCCTTCGTCAAGCGCGATGCTGCCTTCGATGCGCGCGCTGCGCAGATGACGTTTGTGCCCACCGAGGAAATGCAGGCGCGCGGCGATTTCCTGTCCGGGAAAGCAACCTTTGTCGAACGCTACCGCGCCGAGTCGTTCCATCGACAAGGCGGGTGGTAGCAACGTGCCGAGCGCGGCATCGGGCAACCACGCATAACCGTTCGCGATGTGTCGTGCGATCCATGCATCGTTGCCACTATTTTTTCCCACACGCAACGACGCATCGCCTTCGCCGAGCGACAACGTGCCGCTGTCGTCTTCGCGTGCGCAGCCGTCGCCGAACGCGTCGCCATCGCTCACGTGCAGTTCTCCGGATACATCGATCCTCACCTTCGAACGAAACACGAAGCGGCCGAGATCCTGCGCAAGCGTGCGCGCATCGCCGCCCCGCGGCACCAGCACGAACCGGTCGTCGGCGAGGCGGGCGACCTGGAGCAGTGCCCGCACCCGGCCCTTGGGGTCCAGCCAGCCGCTCCACTGCCAGCGGCCCGTGGACAGGACGAGGACATCGCTGCCGAGCTGGGCGTTGGCGAAGCCGGCGGCGTCGGGGCCGGTGAGGGTGATCGTGCGAGTGGTAGTGCTCGGCATGCGGGAGGCAAAGAGGATGGGGAGGGAGTAAGATATACGGTCCGGCCGCGCCCTTCCCAAGGTCCCTGGCGATCGTCAAGGTTGTGCTGCCGTGGCACAGGTATTACGCTTTCAGGGCTTTATAACCATGTCCGACAATCCCTCCGAACCCAAGGGCACGAACGATTCCGCTCCGGCGAAGCCGCTCGTTCCGCCGGTCGTCCCCACGAACGGCGAAGCAGGGGTCGAGAAAGCGCCATTGGACCCAACGCGTTACGGCGACTGGGAAAAGAACGGACGCTGCATCGACTTCTGAGAACCGGAAGGCGAGGAGAGACCGTCGGGCACCAGCGATTCCAATCAGGATAGCCGCCATGGCACAAACGGGACGCCCGCTCTCACCGCACCTCCAGGTCTACAAGTGGCAAGTGCAGATGGTGACATCCATCCTGCATCGCGCCACCGGCATCGTTCTCGCCGTCGGTAGCCTTCTCCTCGTATGGGGCCTTGCAGCCGTCGCCTCCGGCCCGGACGCCTTCGCGACGTTCAAGGGCTACGCCGGTAGCACCATCGGCACGATCGTGCTGATCGGCTGGACCCTGGCCTTCTTCTACCACCTCGCCAACGGTATCCGTCACCTGGCGCAGGACACCGGCGCGGGTTACTCCATTCCCGCGTTCGTCCGCAACAGCTGGCTGTCGATCGTCGTCTCCATCGTCCTCACGGTGGTCGTATGGGCATACGTGCTCGCCGGAGGCCACGCATGAGCAGGGATCTGCGTAATCCGCTCGCCCGCGCGCGCGGGCTGGGCTCGGCGAAGGAAGGCGTCAGCCACTGGCTGGTCCAGCGTGTCACCGGCCTCGCGCTGGTCTTCCTCACTGTCTGGTTCGTGGTCACGACGCTCGGCCTGATGCACTCCGACTATGCGAGCGCCCGCGAAACGCTTGGGAAACCCTGGAACGCGGTGCTGCTCGTCGCGCTCCTGATCACTACGTTCCGCCATGCGGTGCTCGGCCTTCAGGTCGTGATCGAAGACTACGTCCACACGCGCTGGCTCGAAGTGGCCTCGCTGGTGATCATCAAGTTCATCGCCGTACTCGCCATGCTCGCTGGCGTACTGGCTGTGCTGCGCGTCGCGCTCGGAAGCTGATCGATGGAAGCCTACAAGGTTCAACAACACAAGTACGACGTGATCGTGATCGGCGCCGGCGGCGCCGGTCTTCGCGCCACCTTCGGGCTGGCCGAGAAGGGTCTCAAGGCCGCGTGCATCACCAAGGTCTTTCCCACTCGCTCGCATACTGTGGCGGCGCAGGGCGGTATCTCGGCGGCGCTCGGCAACATGGGCGAAGACGATTGGCGCTTCCACTTCTACGACACGATCAAGGGCTCCGACTGGCTCGGTGACCAGGACGCCATCGAGTACATGTGCCGCGAAGCCATTCCGGCCATCATCGAGCTGGAACACTACGGCGTGCCGTTCTCGCGTACCGAGGAAGGCAAGATCTACCAGCGCCCGTTCGGTGGCATGACCACCCACTACGGCCAGGGCACCGCACAGCGCACTTGCGCGGCGGCCGACCGTACCGGCCACGCCATCCTGCACACGCTGTACCAGCAGGCGCTGGCGCACGATGCCACGTTCTTCATCGAATACTTCGCCATCGACCTCGTCTTCGAGGACGGCAGGTGCGTCGGCGTGCTCGCGCTCGACATGAACGAGGGCACCCTGCACCTGTTCCGCGGCCACGCCGTGGTGATGGCCACCGGTGGCTACGGCCGCGCGTACTTCAGCGCCACCTCGGCGCATACCTGCACTGGCGACGGCGGCGGCATGGTGCTGCGCGCGGGCTTGCCGCTGCAGGACATGGAGTTCGTGCAGTTCCACCCGACGGGTATCTACGGCGCCGGCTGCCTGATCACCGAAGGCGTGCGCGGCGAGGGCGGTTACCTCACCAACTCCGATGGCGAGCGCTTCATGGAGCGTTATGCCCCGAACGCGAAGGACCTCGCCTCGCGCGACGTGGTGAGCCGCGCGATGACCATCGAGATCCGCGAAGGCCGCGGCGTGGGCCCGAACAAGGACCACATCCACCTGAACCTGATGCACCTCGGCCCCGAGGTCATCCACGAGCGTCTGCCGGGCATCGCCGAATCCGCGCGCATCTTCGCGGGCGTCGACGTCACCAAGGAGCCGATCCCGGTGCTGCCGACCGTCCACTACAACATGGGCGGCATCCCGACCAACTATCACGGCGAAGTCGTCACCAAGCTTGATGACGATCCGGATGCCGTGGTACCGGGCCTGTTCGCCATCGGCGAAGCGGCCTGCGTATCGGTGCACGGCGCGAACCGCCTCGGCTCCAACTCGCTGCTCGACCTGGTGGTGTTCGGTCGCGCCGTGGCGAACCGCTGCGCCGAGGTCGTCAAGCCGGGCACGCCGCACAGCGACCTGCCGGCGAACGCGCTGGACAAGGTGCTGGGCCGCTTCGACGCGCTGCGCTACGCCAATGGCGGCACGCCCACGGCGCAGATCCGCGCCGACATGCAGAAGACCATGCAGTCCGATGCCGCGGTGTTCCGCACCGGCGACACACTGAAGGAAGGCTCCGAGAAAATCTCCGAGGTCTTCACGAAGTTCCAGGACGTGAAGGTCACCGACCGCTCGCTGGTCTGGAACTCCGACCTGATCGAAACCCTGGAGCTGTCGAACCTGCTTGGGCAGGCCGTGGCCACCATGCATTCGGCCGAGCAGCGCCCGGAGAGCCGCGGTGCCCACGCCCGTGAGGATTTCCCGGATCGCAACGACCACGACTGGCAGAAGCACACGCTGGTATGGATCGACGAAGCCGGCAAGTCCAGCTTCGACTTCCGCCCGGTGCATATGTACACCCTGACGGACGACGTCGAAGTCGTGCCGCCGAAGAAGCGCGTTTACTGATACCGGACCGGAGAGGCAATCGTGGCAGAGTTCACGCTACCCAAGAATTCCAAGATCCAGGCCGGCAAGCATTTCCCGGCGAAGGGCGCGAAGAACGTGCGCACCTTCAAGGTCTATCGCTGGACG
>NZ_DASYDO010000062.1:0-78045 GCF_036499525.1 Luteibacter sp.
GCCTGGATCCTCTGGTACAACCAAGAACGCTTACACTCGACGCTCGACTACGTCAGCCCGAGGACTTTCGAAAAGCGATGGCGGGATGAGCAAGCAGCCAGCCAAAGTGGTTAAGGGATACGGAAATCAGGGGCAAGGTCATGCGTTACATTGCGGGCTACCGGGCCCTGCGCTGGAACCCCACCGCCAACGCCAAATTGTTGATGCGCGTGGAGCGGAAGCGGGCTTCGTCCAAACCCAAGACGAGGGCGTCACCCAGTGCCTGGAGTTCCAGGGTGAGCGCGGCAACGTCCACGACATAATCCTCGTTGGGTGTCATGGGTTTTGTGCTCAACTCGATCCGAGCAGGATGAGTTGAATGTCTGTCGGGGCCGGGACGCCCCGGCCTCCGGAATCCGACCTCATCGCCGCGACCATGCGGGTGAACGCGTCGCGTTGTGCCGGAGTTCCCATGGTCGAGCCCAGGCGCTCGAACTCCGCGAACGCACTAACCACGGCCAGTGGTCCATATAGGCAAATCCGGCACTTCGCGTCGGCTGCTCTCGCCAAGACCTCGTGGGCTTCAGGATAGAGTTGGTTGCCAAGTTGGGCCTGCTCGCAAGCTGCTTTCAGATAGTCGGCATAGGCCTGGGACCGCCGCTCACGGTGGTGGCGTTCGCCGTCCAGGTGGCGCGTGAAGAGATACTGGAGCGCCGCGCCGATGATGACGCTGACAACGGAAATGATCGCGATCATGGACGCTCCCGGTTGCGGTCAGGTGTCAGTGTTTCGTCGACGTAGTGGCATTGTCGTCTGCCGGCACCATGGAGGCCTGACTGGGTTGGCCCATGACCTTTTGAACCAAGTCGTATCCACTCACGTCCTCGTACCGCGAAGGGATGCTCTCTTTGAGGCCATGAAGGCGCCGGTTCGCCGTGTCGGTGAGTTGCGAATACGTTGTCGCTGTCACCCGCGCGATGATTTCCCCGCCGTTGCCCTTAATGTCCCGGCTCGGTGCTAGTCCCTTCGCAATTGCATGCCCCACCACATAGGCATGAAAGAAGGGGGCACCGGTTAAGGCGCCATCCGTCGTGAAATCTTGGATGTAGCCTTCCGCTTGGAATATTTCCTGACGGTCGATCGTGGAGCGCCCCTTCTTTAATTCGATCAGGAGCACGTGCTGAATGGAGGAGAGGTGGTCGGTGCTACTGTCAAACGTTTCGGTGCCGACCACGGACAACGTGGCATCTTGCAAAATGACCAAGTCGGGACGGTTCTTTGGCTTTCGAAACGTCGTGTCCTGCTTCTTCGACTTAAACACTTTGACCGCCACCGTGCGCAGCGTGCTGTTGGACGCATACTCAGAACTGTCGAACTCGGGTCCAAACAGCCAGCGGGCCTGTGTCACCAGTGGATGTAACGTGTGAAGTTCGTCAGTCGCCGCGTCTTGCGCCAGTTTTTCAATCGCCGCAATCACAGACAGCCGGGCGTCGATTTCGTCGAGGACCACGAGCGCATCCTGGACTGACCACTGTTCCAGCATCCGGTCCAGGCCGTCGAGATCGTTGTCATCGAGCAACAGAAGCCGGTCGAGCAAGCGCATCCCGTTGCGAGCGGACTGGAGTTTGATGAGGGCCTTGACGGCCTTATTGAGGGTTTCGGGATGTATGCCGGGTTGATCCTTCACCAGGTCGTGCGTGAACTGCGCCACTTCGACTTTCGAACCAATGGGGAGTGTCCGAAACTCTTCTCGGTTGCGCATCAATGCATCCTCAGAGTTCTCCTCAATGAACAGGGCCGAGAGTGTGTCGACGGCCTCTTGCGCATAGGCAACGACCGCCGCAAACAATTGGGCGGACAGGTCTGTGGGCTTGAACCGGGACCAGTCGGGCTCGACATTGGACGCCCACGCATCCCCACCCTGAATGACGATGGCAAACCGCTTCGCAAAACGCGACCGCCCGTCAATGACGGGGGTGGTGCCCACGGCCCAACTGGGCTCCCCGACCAGCCGATTGTTCACCCAGAAGGCAATCCCTTGGTAGCGGGTGCTCCGAGCCGACTTGGTGGTGTCCACAACGTTGGCGGTGACGAAGAAGCCGGGCTCGATTTCGAGTTGCTTGGTTTCGATGAGGCCTTCGTGTTCCGACAAAGGCACGGACAGACCATTTACCTCGACCACGAACTGTGGATCGTGGAGGAAGCGTGCCGACAGCACGGTTCGTATGGCTTCCGACTTAGGCAAATGTCGGTTGATCTCGACCGACAGGCGCGTGCCGTGACCACTCCGTCGCCCTGATGCTTCATGTTCGATGTGGAAAGGGGATTGGTCGTTTTTGGTGCTGACGACAAAGGTGGTCAAGATGCCATCCACCCAGGTCTCGACCGTATACCGATCCGCAAAACACAGAAGGCCGTGGCGCCCGATGCCATTGCGGCCGAATGCTTTCCGGCGCCAGGACGCCCGTTCTGGCGGAAACTGCACGCCGTTGCCTTGGTTCTTCGTTCGGTTGTAGCCGAGTTTCATCCATCGTGATCGGAACTGGCTCGGCGTCATGCCGTGCCCGTCGTCCTCGACAGTCAAGGTTCCGTTGGCGTCGGTGGGGATGATGACGTTGACGCGGGCAGCGCCGGCATCCCATGCGTTGGCGACAAGTTCGGTAAGCGCGGTCTCGTAGTCATGCCCGATTTTCCCGAGTGTTCGCAAGACAAAGTCTTCCTCGAATAACGCTCCACTCGCGCCTGCAACACCCTTTGCCTTTGCCATTGCCCCTCCCTGGTAGGGCAGCCCTATGATTTGGCCCATGAATATGCCTGCTCCGTAGTCTTGTATCAAACAGGTTAGGAGGCGGGGGGATCATGGGTTGAGACGCCTTCGAGGTAGAGCCTGGGTGGGGGCGTCGCGCGATTGGGCAGCGGAGGTGCCGAATTCCCGGACGAACAGCAAAAATCGCCAGCAAGTAGCGCGTCTATGAGTTGTTCCAACTCGCCGCTCAAAGCAAAAGTCACAGGCCCCAGCGAACGTCCAAAGCGAGAAACCCAGGCAAGTCAGCCCCCTGCTGACCCTCAAAATAATTGTCAAGTTTCCTTGACATTTTCCTCGCGGCTGCTTTGATGGGGGGCAATGGGGGCGACGTGGTGCCGGATCGGGCTGCGTCAGCCATAGACGGCCTCAAGGCCGCAACCAACACCGCGCTAAGACGGTGGGAAAGGGGATGTCATGCTGCTGCGCCACGCCCGCCCGCATTTGGAAATCCACTCGCGTTCGAAGGGCCATTCCGCCGTCGCCGGGGCGGCGTATCGGCTGGGCCTGAGGCTCTACGACGAGCGTGCCGGCGTTTGGCATGACTACCGCCGCCGCGCCCTGGGCGAGGAAATCGTCCGGGCGCTGACAGTGGCGCCGGAGGGTGCGCCGGGCCTCCGATCCGGCCCAATTCTGGAACGCCGTGGAGGCCTCGGAGAAGCGCAAGGACGCCCAGGTGGCCCGGGACTACCGCATTCCCATTCCCCTGGGGCTGGACGACGAGCGGGCCGGGCAACTCGCGGAGAAGTTGGCCCGCTTCATCATGGGCGAGTTGGGCACGCCCGTCTCGGTGGGCCTCCACCGGGATGCGGCGGTGGACGTCCTGGGCCAGGTTACCTTGGAATAAAGCCAGATCTGGATTGGCAGTAAAATAGATCTCAATCGTCAGCTTTGGCGGCTCTGCGTTCCCCACCCGTGCGTTCTGAAGAAACAAGGCGACCGCTCGATTGTTGAAAATCGATGGGCTCAACTCATAGGCCAAATTTCTCCCTCGCCACTGGCAAGTCAATCCAGCGTGGATAGCCTCCAACACCGTTGATTTTCCGCGCTCATTGTCGCCAACGATGAGGTTGACACTCGGATGAAGCGGGAGATCCAGCGTTTCGAGACTTTTAAAGTTGCGGACGACCAATCGTTGGATGGGCATGGCGATGAACCCGTTAGGCGGGAAGGAGGTTTAACGATGTTCAGGCCGACCCGCGTCGACCCAAGACTGATACGACGCTTTCAGTGTTGCTTCCTGGGCATCCACCGTTGCCTTGAGGTCAAAGCTGGGGTCGATGGCGGGTTCGTGTTCCTGCAGCAGCTTGATGAGGCCGATCGGCAGAAGATCTGAAAAAGGATTCAAGCCAATCAGATTGCCCGCGAGCTCGTCCACTTCGGACACTGCCGCGAGGCGGGTAAAACGGTCGGCCGCAGCCGACAAGTCCCAGTCCGATACAAAAAGCAGCAGCGAAGCGAGCGCATAGCAAGGAGGTTGCCTTGCCATGTCGACTTTGCTCCCCCGTCGTCTCCGGGAGAATTCGAGCAACGCGTAGTTGGAGATCATGAAATCGATGAGACGCTCAGCTTGGTCAAACTGTTCACTGAGTACGGAAGCATCGAAGGTGGCAACTCCCCTGGACTTCTTCAGAAGCGAAGAGGCGGCCGAAGCGATGTCCTCACGAGGCCACTGTCGCCGTTTGATGATCGCCTCAATGACGGGATGAAACGGTGCTAACACGTCCGCGCGGGCGGCAGCTCGCCAATTGAAGCCCGGGATATCGCCGTGGCTGGGCGCAAATGGAACGCGCGACACCATTCCGTGCCACTTCCAGACATCGGAAAGGATCCGTGGGACGTGAGGGTCTAAGGTGAGCGTTGTCTGCGATGCTTTGCGTGCCTCGAGGAACCAGAGGCGCATGGCTCGCATATCGACCTGGGTGAACGCTCCGACTTGAAGCCCAGCACAGACGAGACGGCGTATGTCGCGCGTGAGCCAATCTTTGGGCGATTGAAAATCCACCAGAGCCGCCGAGCCAGAGGCCGAGTCGTCGAGGCCGGCGAAATCGCACAGCGGGTGGTGAGCGTCGCCGCCATTGGATGCGACGAAGCGGAACGTGCCCTGCCGGACGCGCCGCTGGGTGCGCTTGCTCACGCCGGCGGACACCAGGATGGCCCCGCGGGCGGCGCAAGATGGACACTCCAGGTCCGCTGCTGCCTCCCCCCGAAGACGATCATCGATCGAGTCCGTACGAATGACGCGGCTGAGCCACTGCTCAAGATCCAGTTCGGCGGCAAAGCGGCGCGAGTAAGCGGTCAACGGCATGATCGGTCCCTGGCTGCCTTAATGAATGTGTGCGCAGATTAGTGGCGGCGGTCGCTGGCGCCAAGAGGGGGGTTCTGAGCCCCGAACGGCCGGCGTCCGAAGGCGTCATCTCGCTCAGTCTGAGGTGCCTGGGGTTCTCAGGTACCGGGTGTGCGACGCAAGCGCCCTTTTGCCAGCAGCCGCTCGGGTGGAGACGCTTGAAGGAGACGAACTGCGCCCCAAAGGAACCCGTTTCATCGATGGAAGGGGACAGTCATGGGAAGTGTGGCGATACCGCGCGACGCTAAGGTTTCGAACCTGCCGGCCATTCAGCCTGGAGAGTTCTTCGTGCACGGCGATAAGGCTTGCTTGCGCTTGACGTTCAAAGATTGGCCCGCTTTGGGGTGCTATTTACCGTTGGACACCACCTGGGGCGCGAAGGCCGAGCAATCGGTGTTTGCGGAGTATGTCGTTCTGCCGGTGACCCGTGGGAATATCTCCATCGAAGGATATCAAGCGGGACTGCCGAAGGATCGGAAGCCAGGCGACCTCATCACGGATGAGGACGGGACGTGGGTGGTCGTGTCGCATTGGGAGCATGCCGCCCACCTGATGATGGCCAACTTGGCGAGCGGGCTTCTGAAATACATTAAGGGGAGTGAGCCGCCAGCTAACTACGTCGAGAAATGGACCTTTCGGGGTTGGCAAAAAGAAGGGCTCAGCGAGACGCCAGTCCTCCAAGCCGGCACTGAAGGGCAAATGCCGTTCGGCTGACGATTTGCCCAGATGGGCGATCATGGTGTCGATCTCAGCATAAGGTTGAGCTGGCCGTTAGGCCCCTTGAGGCCCGACGATGACGTCGGGACTCGCTGGCTCGTGCCGAAGACAAGGTCGAGTAGCTCGATCCCCCGATTCGCACCGAATCAGTTCGGGCAGTGCTCAAACGCAGCTTTGAGCAATTCGTGAGTGGCCTGGCGACGGGAGGCTAACATTTGAAGTTTTAGCGCCTCGGGACCGGTCGGTTCACCGCTGGGAGTGATAATGCCACTCTGGCTACCGACCTCCATTTCTACGTCAAGCTGCCGAGCGTCGTCACGGAGGCCCTTGATCTGCTGACCCAGGAGATCGCGCCGTTGCAGCACCGCTAAAGAAGTTTGACAGGAGGCGAGAGCGGCGGTGCTGTCGGTCTGCCCTGATATGACTGCGAGACCCTTCTGTTTCTCCTCGTAACACCTGTCAAGCGTCGTACGGTTGTCGTCTACGCGTTTTTCCAACTCGATGACCTTCGCGTCCGACGCTGCGAGCTTCGCCTCGGCGTCGGTCTTATTTTTCTCGAGTTGACCGTAACGCTGATGTTCGAAAGCAAAGGTCGCTCCGGCCGATACAAAGGCAGTGATCACACTGAACGAGATTGCCTGCGGCCAAAAGCCCTTCCTTTCATTACCCTCGGTAGCCATTGCCTTCCTCCCTTAGACGAACCGTTATCGGCCGCTTCCCGCAGGACTTAAACGGCTTCTGGTAACCTTTTGCTTGGTTAAGAACTCGCTTTCACTTACCCCTGTCGGTCGAGCATAACTTGGCGCGGTCGTCGTCATTTTGCGCCGAGTCATCGCGCCGGTTGTACTGTCACCGACGGCCGACGCCACTGCCGGTCCCGCGAGAGACTCATCGCGACGTTCGATTTCAGCCGCCGCGCGCGCCGTTTTGAAAAATTGGCCCACCTATCTACTGTCCGATGCAGCCGTGGCACGCAGCGGCTGGAGGGTGGTGCTGTCGCTTGGTCGCGCCGAATGGCTATGATAGTTTCGACTGTTGTTGATACACGGTCTTCATGACCGATGTGAGCTTCCGCTTCTGTGCAAATCTCTTAACGCTAGATCTTGTGTTCCGGAGATGTTGATGGAAGCTATTGGCTCTGACCTTCGCGAGATGCATTGGATCCCGCTTACGCCGGCGCATGTTGAGGCGCTCCGGTGCGTCGGCAAGGATGTGGAATACGAACGAGGCGCGACCATTGCATATCCCGTATACCCCATTGATCGATTCATCTACGTCGAGGACGGAGAAGTCGAGATGGTGACTCCTACAGGGGGAGAGCAGATGATGTCGGCCACATTAGGATCTGAGCAATTCATGGCCGAAATTGGACTGTTGAGCGGGGGGAGCTGGACGCTGGAATTTCGTGCCGCTAAGCCCTCTCGGGTCATCGAAGTGCCGCGTCTCGACATGCTCCATCTCATGGCGATGACCCCTGAGATCTCGTATATCGTCATTACCGCGCGTCGCCGCAGGCACTTGGAGTTGAGGGAGACCTCGTTGGTGCTGTTGGGTGAGGAGGTCGACCGAGATGTCCGACGAATTTCGTACTACGCGAGCCGCAAAAAGATTCCCTATCTTTCGTTGGCGTTGGGGACGCCGCAACGGGGGAGCGTCAGCCAATCCGACGTTGGGCGCGGGCGCTGCCGTGACCGATGTGCTGGTGAAGGGGCTCGTCGCAGCTATGGATGACCTCGCTTGTCAGGAGGTCGACAATCCGTTCGACGTAGCGATCTCCCAAGCGATCGACGGTGATGCTCCGGTGGACCAGGCGTTGTAATCGGTGCGACCACACGGGAAGACTTTTCGCTTCAAGGCGGTACCGCCTCTTTCCGGCAAGCGGCGAACGGATCCGCACGACTGTTCCTGTGTAGGCTTTGAGTCGGTCTTCGACGAGCTCGGTGAAGCATCTCAGGGTGCTTCCGCAGTCAGGGCAGGGTGAGCGGGGCACATCAGCTTCGAGAGGACGGCTGCAACTCAAACAGGTGACCGTTGGTGCGTCCACGATGATTTCTCCAAGCTGAGACGACCTGACCATAGCATTTCTTCGGCCAAGGATATCCACGGCTCAGGGACCGCCAAGCCACCCAGCGTTTCTCGTTGCCTGCGGGCGGGCGATGACATCAACGGAGCTCCTTTGAGGGGCTTAAAGCCAATTTTTCCGAGCTCGTCGGCGACACGCAACATATTCGCGCCGTAGCTATGGTTCGGCGTCGAGCCCAAAGTGAACCGCCCCGGGTTTCGTGGAGGCTGGTTGGTTTAAGTCAGGCCGCTATCAAGGCCTGCTCGGCGAGACGCCGATAGTAGTTTGCTTCAGCTTCTGCAGGAGGGATATAACCGATAGGCCCAAGCAGTCGATCGTCGTTGAACCAGGACACCCATTCGAGTGTGGCGAGCTCCAGCGATTCCTTTGTTTTCCAGGCGGTTTGTCGGTGAATCACTTCAGCCTTGTAGAGGCCGTTGATGGTCTCGGCTAGCGCGTTGTCGTAGCTGTCACCTTTGCTTCCCACCGAAGGCTCGATGCCGGCTTCGGCCAGTCGCTCGCTGTAACGCAGGGATACATATTGCGACCCGCGGTCGGAGTGATGTATCAGGCTTCTGTCACGCTCTGGCTGCCTGGCGTACAACGCCTGCTCCAGGGCATCGAGCACGAAGTCGGTGCGCATCGAGTTGCTCACACGCCAGCCAACGATTCGTCTGGCGAAGACGTCGATGATAAAGGCCACGTATCGCCAGCCTTGCCACATCGATACGTACGTGAAATCGGATACCCACAGCTGATTGGGTGGTTCGGCCCGAAACTGTCGATTGACCTTGTCCAGCGGCCGTGGCGCGTTCCGGTCGCTGATCGTCGTACGCATGACTTTGCCTCGCATCACTCCACGCAGGCCGAGTCGACGCATCAGCCGTTCGACCGTGCAACGCGCCGCCGTCATACCCTCACGAGCGAGTTGGCGCCAGACCTTGTCGGCACCGTAGACCTGCCTGTTGGCCTGCCAGACGCGCTCGATCTCGCCTGCCAGAACATCATCGCGGCGGGCCCGTGCGCAACGCTGTCGTGGGTTGCGCTGAAGCGCTGCATACCGTCGATATCCGGACGGGGAGATCTGCAGGACCTTGCAGATCGGCTCGACCCCGAACGTATCGCGGTACTGGTCGATGAGTTCTCTCATCACTTCAATCGGCGGTTGAGCTCCGCCTGGGCGAAAAACGCGCTGGCCACCTTCAATATCTCGTTGGCCCGGCGCAGTTCCTTGTTCTCACGCTCCAGATCCTTGACCCGCTGGGCCTCGCTCGTCGTGACGCCTTCGCGCACGCCTGAGTCGATTTCCTGCCGTTTAACCCAGGTCAGCAGCGTCTGCGGTACGCAGCCGATCTTGGGCGCGATCGACTCCACGGCCAACCATAACGATGGATAGTCCCCTCGATGGTCCTGGACCATGCGCACCGCGCGCTCGCGGACCTCAGGTGAGAACTTGTTCGATTTGTTCATGGCTCCATCTTCTCAAAGGTTGGAGCCTCCTCAAAACCCGGGGCTGTTCAGTGCCCCCCGTCGCCGCGCCCACCCAATTGCCGACGGCGACGCCTATGGATGTGGGCCCCATCGTCGCAACGTCGTCGGAGGCTAGGCTCCACGACTGGCTGTATCCAGCCGCTCCGATTGTGTTTCGCCCGCGTCCGTTGGCCGTTCCGCCGCGACCCACAGTGGCACCCACCGGCTTGGCGGCTCGCTTTTTTGCTGAACTCGACGAGAAGCCTGAGCTGCCGCAGCCAACGCCCGAGCAACGGGAACAGCTTATCGGCTGGCTTCAACGCATCGAAACCGCTTTGCGCAGCCTGGTCCGCCTGGCCGCGCGCCTGCTCGACGTGCGCGAGCGCCGCCAGCGTGATGACGGCGCCCGCGCAACATTTTCGGTGGAACTGCACGACCGTCGGCGTCGTCGCGCAGAAGCAAGGCAGGCGCTCACGGAATGGCTCGATGGTCATCCGTGGCAGTTGCGCATGGTCCGCGCCATGGGTGGCGGCGGAAAGCCACCCGTGCTGGTTGAGTTGGAGGGCCAGGCCTCATCTTTCGATACCGAAGTTCAGCAACTCAAGCGAGGCGTCGCCGACGCCGTAGAACGGGTCGCCGGATTCGACCGCCAGATTGCTACGGCGCAGGCTGAACAGGAGGCGGCGCAAAACGAGTTGGACGCCTGTGTAGGGTCCGTTGCTGCTTTGGAACCGCTCTACACGATGGTGCTCATGAGCGTGGCTGACGCACACGCCATCCCGTTCCTGACGCCGGCGCTGCGGATAGTGACAAGTGCTGAGTCGGATGCTCTCGACATGCCGACCGTGTCAGCCGAAACATCTCCGGTTCTGCGCGTGAAACTGAGCGTTGCAAGCCCATCCCTCTGACGGCGGAATCAGCGCCCGCCATGCGTCATCACGGGGCCTTGCGCTTGCGCCTGGTCTTGCTGCGGCAACGGCTGGCTCTGCGCCTGCTGCTGTTGCGTCTGCTGAAACTGCTGCATCGCCTCCGGCCATTTCGCGGCGCTCTCTTGCATCGGGGTCATGGCTTCGGCCGTGGGCACACTGCTCTGCTTATCGAACAGGTGGTCGGTGCGCCCCGGTGGCGTCTGCACGGCCCACAGTCGGCTGCCATCATCCGATAACGCGATTTGGGATACCCGGTGTAGCCCGTCGGCGCGGGCTTGCACAGTAGCGGCCGACGCCAACTGGTCGGTGTGCACATCGGGCGTGCGCCCCATGCTGTGGTCGAGCGCGACGACATGGCCGCGCACCTGCTGAAACAAGGCGTGGTCGGGGTGGTTGGCGTCGTCCAAGCGCGTGGGAGCGGCCGGAACCGACTGATATTGGTGTGGGCCGTCCACGGTGTGGTCAAAGCCATGAGGTGTCGCGGGTTGTGTGCTGCTGTCGAGATACGGCACGGTTTGCCTGCTCTTGCCCAAATCGAGCCCGGCCTTCTCCATCATGTCTTCGTAAAGTCCCGCGTGCGCCATGTTGATTTGGATTTGCGGCGGCGTTCCATGGTGTGGGGCTGCGCGCTCTTCCGACCCAATGACTGCCACGGCCCAGCCCGCGTAGTAGTTGGGATAATCCTCGGCACGGCCATGTCCCAAGCCCATGGGGTTGCGTGTGTCGCCCGGCTGTAAGTGCGCGGCCGTGGGCCGGTCAAAATAATTGTGCCCCATCCCGGTCACATTCGCCGGCGTGTGCGGCATGCTCAAATCGGGATTGAGCTGCACATTGGCGTGCGGGACAAATCCTGCCCCGTGCGGCTCAATGAAATCGGCCGTCCGCGCGGGTAAGGCATTGGCCATGTCCGTCAGCGTCACACGGCCCTGGTCGTGCTGCACTCGGCTGCGCAACGCGTTCCATCCGGCAATCTGGGCGCTGGCTTCATCTTCACGCCCACTCTGAATATGTTGCTCGACCAACGCGGTGTAGTCGTGCACCGGGCCGGGCGTGGCGGCCATTGCGCGCACATCGGTCACGAAGGTGGCACGCCCGTGCGCGGCCGCTTGCGCATTAAACCCATGCTGGACTTCGTGCCCGATGACAAAGGTCAAGTCATGCGGGTTGTAGCTCCCGACGCTGTGTGCCCCGCGGGTGATGAGCGATTCGCTGACCAAATTCATGGTGTGGTCGGGCGCGTTGAAGCTGCCACCCACGCCATCGCCCGGCTTGGTGAACGCGAACGACTCGAGGATGCGGTGAGACGGTTGAAGTGGGTCGGTGGTCGTGACGGCCCGTTTGATTTCGTCAGCCAAGGCAGGCGAGTTGTTGAGCGTGCGCTGCAAGTTATTGAGCATGTCAGGCGTGACCGGTTGGTTCGCGTGCACACCGTCGGAGTAGGTCTTGCCGCCGAAATCTACGACCATCGATTGCACGCGCAACACTGCGTGCAAGTCTGCTGCCGCAGCGGTGCCGGTGGCGGGGAAGGCTGAGGCGGGGAGGGTTACCACGCCGCGGGTGCGGTCGTAGTCCCCGACGGGTCGGTCCGGGGCACCTGGTGTAGCCGGCGCAAAGCCATGCAACGCGCCGGATGTCGCGGCGGTGTCCAGGCGCTGGGTCAGGTCGGCGTCGGACGACAGCGCCGCGCGCAGTGCCGACACGTCGGCCGGGCTGACGCCGGGCTGTTGAGCAAACTGCTGGACGGCCGCATCAATAGCCGGGTGGGGCGTTGCCATGGGCAATCCTTATTCGGTCAGTGGCCGTCGGTGGTCTGGAGGGCCAGCACGCAGGCGGTGCCATTGATGTCCGTCCCGTCCCGTGGGGTCAGGGTCAACACCACATCGCCCTTGCTGAACTCCACGGCCAGGATGCTGCCGATTTCTGAGGGCACCGGTCGCTCGACCCAGCCGTGGGCGGTCAGCGTGCTGCGCAGCCGGTCCAGGGGCAATACGCAGACCGGAGTGGCATCGGCCGTCCGGTCGGGATGGTCGAACCAAAAGCGGAAGCCGTTCTTCATCGACGGCCGGGCATTGGACTGCTGCACCCAATAGGTCCAGCCCTGGCCCAAGTCCGGGCTGTGATAGACCGTCCAGCCCGCGCCGTTGGTGGTGTCGGGTCCGAGCGTCACGCCAAAGGCTTGGCCTAGTGGCTTGGGCTTGAGCCTGTCGGTGCTGTCTAAGGTCGACAGAAACGCGAGCAAATGGTCAGTGGCCGTGCGCGCACCCGGCAGCGCATGGCCTTCAAGGGTAGAGGTCATGGGGCGTTCCAGCGTAGTCGAAGAGCGAGGTGTGGCAGCGAGGCTGCTCGCGGTGGTCGGCGGGAGCGTGTCGCGGGCCGGCGTAGCGCAGGCTAGAAGTAGTGTGGCCGCGAGGCTCGTCACAGTAATGGCAGCGCGCATCATAGGGTCCGCATCCATGGTTCCTTAAGACGGCCGCGAGTCAGCGGCGGTGCTTGGCATGATAACGGGCACAACATGTCCCTGCATGACGACCGATGCACGATTTCGGTGGTGTCCAGGGGCGATGGGCCGCGAAGCGGACCATTCAATATCGCGCGGTGGAGCGGAAGAAACATGCCGCATGAGGGAAGCCCAAAGCCTCGGAAACCGAAGGGCGCAGGGAACCGGTCGTAGCCGACCACCTATCTTTGTTGGCGGCCCTTGAACGGCGCGCAGCCCACCCCACCTGTGTTATCCGGGTCTCAAGGGGAGGCCATCCACAAGAGGGGTTGATGATGAGCGTTACGTTGGAGTGTCAGTGCATCGCGGCAATGAGGGCGTATCTGGACCAGGTCGTGCCGGGTGTGCGGGGGCCGGCGGCGAACAAGCAAACGCTGTATCGCATGCCTGACGGTTGCATGGTGGCCACCTACGACAACGGAAAAATCAACTTCCAGGGCACGGCCGACAGCCCCTGGGTGAACAAAGTCACAGCGGTCCACGACGCGCTTAACGCGTAAGGCGCGCAATTAGCCTTCGGCGGGTCGTCGACGCATCCGGGGAGAAGTCTCGGTGCCCGTCAATGACCTCGCATGAACAGCAGACGCGGTCGACACTTCATCGAAAATAGGTGTCGCCGGTCGCGCGAATGGGCGGCTTCCCGTTATGGTGGTCGCTCTGTTCCAGACCACCGGAAGACTTCGACCGGCATATGCCAGCTGTGGCGGCCAGCTAAGCGGTCGCAGCGTCAATCAGTTCAAATGGTCGGATAGACCATCTTCTCGTTTCCATCGCGAGAATCATCATCCCAGCATATCTGCATCGGATGCTTGCTTTTGGTATTCAGGGACAGGGTGACGGTGTGCGACGCGGGGTCGTAGGTGCCGATGGGCGCGTTGGGCGTGCCTGGAGGCGTGGGCGCGAATCCGTGCAGCGCTCCGGAGGCAGCGGCGCCATCCAGGCGCTGGGTCAAGTCTGGGTCCGAAGTGAGCGCCGCTTGCAACGCGGCTACGTCGGCGGGCGCCACGCCGGGTTCGTGCGCGAACTGCTGCACAGCTACATCGAGGGCGGGATGGGGGGTGGCCATGCGTCTTCCTTGAGTCAGTGGCCGCCCGTGGCGAGCAGGGATAGGACGCACTGGGCCGGGCCGCTGGTGGGCTTGAGGCGGCAGGAGTCATTGGGTGGTCCAGGTTGGGGGTTGCGCTCGTCGAAGGGCGTGGGCGGGGCGCCGGTGTCTCGCGGGCCGGTGTGGCACAGGCCACCAGCAAGGTGGCTAACACGCTGGCTAGGGCAGCGGCGGGGTGCATCATCGGGGCATCATCCGTGGCTCCTTGGGATTGGCCACCTTATGTGCGGCCGGCCCATCTTAGCGAACTGTGCGCATGCTTTTGTAGGGCGTAGCGCACACCTGCACTGCATGCCTTCGGCGGGTCTTTGACACACACCGGATAAGCCTCGGTGCCCGTCAACGACCTCCATGTGAAAGCACGCGGTCGACGCTTTTTTCAGAAGATGTGTCGCCGGTCACGCGAATATTTATCGGACCATTATGGTGGGCGCGCTGTCAGTCGGTTCCCTTCAGTCAAGCGCAACTTACCCGCTTGCCTGGCGTCTATCGGTATCAGGGGAACAATACGTTTACGGTCGCTCGTGTCGGCGACACACTGACCATTGCCGATCCCGAAAGTCCGGCGGAACGACTCTATCTCGATCCATCGGGAAAGCTGTTTACGCTCTCGCAGGACCTGGATTACGACGTCCGTGCGGATGGAAGCGGCGAAATTCGGGCTGGCCGCAGGGTCATACCTTTCAGTAAGAATGATCAAGGCAGATAAGGCGACGCTACGGCTTCGCACCGGGCAGACTTACCTTTATCGTGCCGCCCGGCCGGAGCACAACAGCTTTCTCCCATCCACCAAACTTCAGCCGCGTCCGCTCCCCACCAACACTCCGCACCGTCACCGACGTGACCCTCCCGCGCTTCCACGCCAAATCGACCCGAAAGCCACCCCGCGCGCCCAGACCCGTCACGCTCCCCGACGCCGCCCAAGCCTCAGGCAACGCCGGCAACAACACGATCAACCCAGGCCGCGACGACATCAGCATCTCCAGCATCGCCGTAGGTGTTCCGAAGTTGGCATCGATCTGAAACGCATCGGTACCATCCTCCAGCCGATACATGTCGAAGAGGTTCTGCGCAGTCCCATTGCTTCGATGCTTCGACGGCGACAGGTTGGTAAGGACGAGCTGATAAGCCTTCGCGGCGTCTCCCAATCGCGCCCAGCACATCGCCCGCCACGCGCAGGCCCAGCCGTACCCACCCGTGCCTCGCGCCTCCAACAACTTGGTCACGCCCGCGATCAGAGCAGGCGGGCTGCCATCGGTCCGAATGTGGTCGCCCGGAAAGAACCCTACCAACGGCGACAGATGCCGATGCTCTGGCTCGCCCAGATCGTCCGGCGTCATCCATTCCTCAAGCCAGCCGGTCTTAGGGCTGACCTGGGGCAAATACAGCCGCGCCTGAAGCTTTGATACCGCCGCGGCGTAGTCCGCATCCTTGCCCAACACCGAACTGGCCTGCCGGTAGTTCTCGAACAAGTCCCAGACCCACTCCTGCGCATACGTGATGCCCTTGGCGTCGGTCGGCCCCTGCTCAGGCGACCAGTCCGCATCGTCGATCAGCACATCGCGCATGAGGCCCGTGGCCGGATCTTTCATGCTCACGGTCAGCAGGCGCGACTCCCAGAATTCGCAGGCGCCTTTCATCAAGGGATAGATGCGCGCGAGGTACGCGCGATCCGGGTTGTATTGGTAGTGCTGCCACAGGTTGTTACATAGCCACGCGTTCCCAGCGGGGTGCCAACGCCAGCCGCCCTCTCCGTAGATATTGGTGGAGATGCCGATGGTCCAGCCGGCGATCTTTCCCGAGCTGTTGCGATATCCGTTGCGCGGATCGTTGAAGTGCTTCCGGGTGACGTCGGTCCAGGCGTCCACCTGGCTGAGACAGTAGTTCGTGAACGGGTCGAAGCATGAGGGCAACCCGGCGCGATCGGGCAGCCAGTAGTTCATCTGGATATTGATGTCGCTATGGTAGTCGGCCATCCAGGGAGACACATTGCTGTCGATCCATAGACCTTGTAGCCCGGTGGGCAAGCTGTCGCGTGAGCCGGCGATCGTCAGGTAACGCCCGTACTGGAGATAGGTCGCTTCGAGTTCCGGATCCGGCGGCGATCCTGCCGCTGCCCGGGCCTGGAGGCGCGTCCAGGTATCCATCCCTCGCTGTGCGGTGGTCGAGTCTCCCAGGTCGACACGCATCGTGTCGAACAGCGAACGATAGTCGGCGACGTGGGTGTGCAACAGCACGGCTGGAGAGTGCTGAGCGGCGGCCCGGGTCTTCCGGGTGGACAGCTTCAACGGATCAAGCGAGGCATCCATGTAACCCGTCGTCAGGTCCGGCACATAGTTGGTGCCGCCACAGACGAGGACCGTAAGCGTGCTGCAGTTCGCAAAACGGAGACCTTGTTCATCCGCAGCGACGGTACCGGACGCTGCCACAGCCATGACGTTCGTGGCATATCTCAGGCCGTTATCGAGGACCCCTTCGAAGTGGGTGGCAGCGCTGGGCGTTGACCCCCGCAAATCCTCCGTACGCGACGTGTCCCCGTGCATGCCATGCAGCGCGAGGGAGCCGCTATAGACGCCGCCACCGGCCTGCGACAGATGGATGACGATGGTGTCGTCCGGGTGGCTGGCAAAGATGTCCCATGCGTACCTGACACCGTCCTTTCGATACGAGACGCGTAGGTAGCCCTGATCCAGATCCAGCTCGCGCCGGTAATCGGTGACATGGGCTGCGTCGTGCCCCTCGACCGAGAGATAGAGCCTGGCCAACATCACCAGGCTTCCGAAGTGCTCCGTGGAATAGTCGAGCTGTCCATCGTCCCCGAGCACGACGTCATGCCTTCCCAGCCACATCGAGGCGTCGGTGAGGTAAAGGCAGGTGGACGCCGGGTCGCCACCGACCAGCGCGCCGAGTCGACCGTTGCCGACAGGCATCCCCTCGCGGAGCAGGTTCGGTTCCCGTGCCGGCGTGTCGTACCAGAGCATATGCCTTGCCGGCACGGCGGGCATGGGACCCGCCGGGCGCTTCACGGGCTTGCTTTCGAGCAAACGAGGGAAGGCAAGCCAGGACAGCGTGGCCGCGAGCGTCCCGGTCAGTTGGAGGAACCTGCGCCGATCCATGGGTGGGTCTATTTGTTAGACAAACCAATCTAAGGGTGCAGACAGGGCTTGTCATGCTGCGCCGCAGCTTCGGGCGCGCCTACATGCGACGGAGGACCCCGTCGCGCCTCACATAGTGATGAAACAACGCCGCGAGCGTGTGCAGGAGAATTAGCACGGCAAGTACGTTGGCGGCGAATCCGTGCCAGCTGTTCACTCGCAGGATAGTCGCCATGTCCTGCTTGCCCGGCAGCGTGAGGACGTTGAACAGCGGAAAGCCGTGGACATACGTATTCGCAAACCCCAGCACGACCACGACCGCCAGCACGACATACAAGCCGATATGAACGAAGCTGGCCGCCGCACGTTCCAGTGCCGTGCCGACGCCGGGCAACCGCCTGCCGCGCCGGACGCGCCAGACGATGCGTGCCACGAGGACGAGTGCGATGCTGACGCCTAGAAGCACGTGCAGCGACCAGATATCCACCCGCAGCGGCCCTCTCGGGAGCAGCCCGGTGGTGCGACCGATGATCCATTGCACGATCACCAGGATGGCCGTGAGCCAATGCAGGACGATGGTCGGTCGATCGTAACGTTCAGGATGGGATTCGATCATATCGGTATTCAGAACCATGACGTTTGTGCGCCTGGCAAGCGATTTGGTTACGTCGGCGCCGGGCACGGATTATTTAAGATATGCATAGCAGATATGGCTAAACACTCCCGAACGCAAGCCGATACGGCATCACCTTTGTCACGGATGCCTCTACGATGCGATTCACGGTAGGACGCAAGATCTTCGCGGCGATGAGCGCCGGTTTCCTCATTGCGCTTGCACTCGGTGGCGTGGGCCTCTTGGCCCTCACGTCCACCTTTGGCGACCTCGATTCGATGTTCCACCGGAACCTGCTTCCCGTGGCGCAGGTAGGCCACATACGTTCGGCGATCGCGACCGAGCGCGGTGCGGTAAGCCGGGCCCTGTTGTTCGGCACGCCCGCCGCGGCCGACGATTCAAGGCGCCTCATCGCCTCACTCGACCACGATATCGACAAGCGATGGGCCGTATATCGGTCCGACAGCATGGCGTCGGCTGAAGGCACGGATGCGGCACGGCAATTTGAAGGCGCCCGGACAGCGGTTGCCCCGCTGATGACGAAGACCCTCGCCATCCTGGGCGAAGGCCACCGCCAGGAGGCAACCGACCTCGCGCTGCATGGCCTGGCCGCCGCTTTCGACGCGGAGAGCGCCGCGATCCTGCGTAACGTGACGCTGGTCGAAGGCGCGGCCGGGGAGCAGTTCAAGGCTGCCGAAGCCCGGCATACGCGCACCTTTGAAATCAGCCTCGGGATCATCGTCGTTGGCCTCGTCGTCCTTTGCGTCGCTGGCTGGTTGCTGTTCCGGGCGGTAATGACGCCCTTGCGGATCGCGAGCCGCCTCGCCGCCGATATCAGCCAGGGCACGCTGAAGCATGCACTCAGCGTGACGGGCAATGACGAGTTGAGCGACACCTTGCGGTCCCTGGCGACCATGGACGACACGCTCGCCACCGTGGTCGACCAGGTTCGCGAGGGCGCGCGGAGCGTATCCATGGCGGCGGCGGAAATTTCCCACGGGGTGGACGACCTTTCGCAGCGGACTCAGTCGCAGGCGGCGGCCCTGGAGGAAACGGCCGCGTCGATGGAGCAGATGGCGGCGTCGGTGCGACAGAACTCCGAAGGCGCACGCGTGGCGGAGACGGTAACCAAGGCGCTGCACCAGGACGCGAAACGGGCCGCTGACGTCGCGCATTCCGCGGAAGAAGGCATGCAGCGCATCCAGGAGGCCGCCAGCAGCATCTCCGACATCGCGTCGCTGATGGACGAGATCGCTTTCCAGACGAACCTGCTGGCCCTCAACGCCGCCGTGGAAGCGGCACGCGCCGGCGAGCAGGGCAGGGGCTTCGCCGTCGTGGCGTCCGAGGTGCGCCTGCTCGCCCAGCGCAGCGCCAACTCGTCGCGCGAGATCCGCAAGCTCGCCACCGAGACGGGCGAGAGCGTGACGCACGGCGCGGAACTGGTGCGCTCGACCGGCCGTTCGCTGGAGGGAATCCACCGGGGTACCTCCCGCGTGGCGGACATCATCGCGGAAATAGCCTCCGCGTCCGGCGAGCAAGCCTCGGGTGTCGACCAGGTCGTCCAGTCGGTCTCCGCGCTCGATGAGATGACCCAGCAGAACGCCGCGCTGGCGGAAGAAGCGAGCGCAGCCAGCCGGGCGTCGCTCGAGCGGGCGAGGGAACTGACCGAACAGGTCGCCTTCTTCCGTTTCGTCGAACCGGGGGTATGACCTTCCACCCCGATTTGTTGGACAAAATGAACCTGAACCGCGTTGCTTGATCTTGTCATGCTGCGCCGCAGCTTGTGGCGGTACCAAAACCTCGGTAACGATGAATATGTCGTACAAAAGTGCGGCAGCTGCGGACCGGGGAACAACGAAAGCTTTTGTGGTGCCGTCGTGGGGGCGGTGCCGATGAGCGTCGGCCGGCAGCTGTGTGGACTCATCAGGGTTTTCCACAATGTCGGGGAGGGTAGCCGTGCAGCTAACGAAATTGGTAGTGGCGATGGGTGTCGTGTGGATGTTGGGGTACGGGGCTCCCGCTGGCGCTCAATCCACACCGCCGACAGAGGCGGCAGAGGCGGCAAAGGTGGCCAAGCCGGCTAAACCTGCAGCCACCGGCGCCGAGGACAAGAAAGTGACCGAGTTGGGCGCCGTGGCGGTCACCGGCCAGCTCGCGGCGCTCCAGCGCGCGCAGGCGATCAAGCAGGACTCGGTGAATGTGGTCGACTCCATCTCCGCGGAAGAGGCGGGCAAGTTCCCGGACCCGAACGTGGCCGACGCACTCCAGCGCGTACCGGGCGTGTCGGTGAACCGCAGCGGCGGCGAGTCCAGCCAGATCGCCGTGCGCGGCTTCGGCCCCGAGTTCGTCGCCGTCACCATCAACGGACGGCCGATGGCCACGGCCTCCGGCTCGCGCGCCTTCAACTTCGATGTGCTTCCCTCGGAAATCATCAGCGTTGCCCAGGTCAACAAGACCTCGTCGGCGGATATCACCGAAGTCGACATCGGCGGCGTGGTGGACATCCAGACGGCGCGGCCGCTGGACTTCAGCGGCTACCATGGGGCGTGGAGCGCGGCGGGCGTCAACAGCAACCTGACCGGGGACTGGAAGGGCAAGACCACGCCCAAGGCATCGGGCCTGTTCGGCTGGACGAACGCGGATCACACCTTCGGCTTCATGGCCTCGGCTTCGTACTACAAGCGGAAAGACACCCAGCTCAATACCCAGGCCAGTTCGTGGTACGCCGGCCAGGACATCTCGACGCTGTCAGGCCTGAGCAATCCGAACTACACGAACGTGGCGGTGCCGGAAACCCTGGCAAGCAATGTGCTGGATGAGACGCGCACCCGCAAGGGCATCAGCGGTGCCATCGACTGGAAGCCGATCGACCGCCTTACGATCCAGTTCGACACCCTGTACTCAAGCTACAAGGTCAATCCGATCGAGCATGAGTTCGGCCAGTACGGGAACACGGGTGACATCCAGTCGCTGACGACCGACGCCAATAACACGGTGCTCAACTTCGTACGCAAGGATGAAGGCCCGAACGTCATGGCGAACGACTATGTGGCCTCCTATACGCCAAGCTACGAAAAGAGCTATCAGAACGGCCTTAATCTCGGTTTCGACATCGACGAATCGACCAAGCTGAGCCTGGACATATCCAGCTCCAAGGCCTGGAACAAGCAAAGTCCCAACGGGTATTTCCTCGTGGTCGGCGCGAAGAACTTCGGCACCCATCCCACCTGGACCAACAACGGTGATAGCCAGCCGCCGGGCTACTCGAACATCCTATCGCCCACCAACACGGATAACCTCACGGCGCATTGCTGCAACGCCGGTTCCGGCAACGACGTGACCAACAAGGTCAATAACTACCAGATCAAGCTGGACAAGGCCTTCAACGACGGCGTGCTCTCGCGGCTCGAGGCCGGTTTCCAATACACCAATGAATGGGTGAAGTCGGTGAGCTGGGGCACGCCGGACAGCATTCTCTGCAATGCGTATTGCGGCTATTCCATTGACGTTCCCGCGGATGCGATCGGCGCATACGTCTACAAGGCGCCGCCGAAGATTCGCGGCGTTTCATCGCCGGGCCTGCCCGCGGAATGGGTGCAGTACGACCCGCACGCCTACCTGAACTGGCTGGCTTCGCCGGCGGCTTACAACCAGCTTTCCCCCGAGAAGCGCGACGCCTTGCTCGCCGGCCTGGCGGGCAATGGCGGCACCCTCGATGCGGTGCCCAACCCGGGCAGCTACAACAACGTGGGCGAAAAGGAGAAGGCATTCTTCGCCAAGGCCGTCTTCGAAGGCACGATGTGGAACATGCCCTGGGCGGTGGACGTGGGCATGCGCTACCTGCACGTCGCCTCGACGTCCACGGCGGTCAACCAGCCGCCCGTCGCGTATCGCATCGACCCGAACGACACCAGCAATGGCCAGGTGACCTACGGCCCGCTGGCGCCGCAGTCGGCCGACGGCGGCTACCACAAGTGGATGCCGTCGTTGAACTTCAAGTGGAACCTGCTGGACAACCTGATCTACCGCTTCTCGTGGTCCAAGACGCTGACGCCGCCGGCGCTGAACAACCTGTACTACAACAAGAGCTTCGGCACGCGCCCGAATTCGCTGACCATTTCGCAGGGCAATCCACAGCTCCAGCCGTATACCTCGCGGAACTACGACATGGGCCTGGAGTGGTATATCGACGACGCCAGTTACATCGCGGTGGAAGGGTTCTACAAGAAGGTCAGCAACTTCAGCACGCTGGTGAGCACGCCGATACCGTTCCTGACCGACCAGAACACAGGGCAGCCGTTCACCTGGTCGCTCACCCAGCCGATCAACCTGAACTCCTCGAACATCTACGGCGAGGAAGCGACCTTCAACTACCAGTTCACGCACCTTCTGCCCGATCCGTTCAATGGCCTGGGCATGGCCCTCAACTACACCCACGTGAAGAGCAGTACGAACCTGAGCCCGGGCGTCATCGCGACGTCGGGCAAGTTCGCGGTGCCGGGTATCGGCGATTCGGCCAACGCGAGCGTGTACTACGAGAAGGGCCCGGTGCAGGTCCGCGTTGCCTACAACTGGCGCGGCAAGTACCTGGAAAGCCTTTCCTTCGGTGCGGGCGCCCAGCCAGCCACGCGCAGCGACTATGGTCAGGTAGACCTCAGCGCGAGCTACGCGGTGGACAAACACTTGTCGGTCTTCGTGTCCGGTACCAACCTGACCCACGAGCACCTCTACGACTATTCGGTGTACCGCAATCGCTTCCTGTACGCCGAGGCGGATGGCACCGTGTACACCGTGGGTGTGCGGGGGACGTTCTGATGGCGCCGCTGAACACGTCACCCTCCCTACCGATGCGAGGATTAACGATGAGCGACACCCTGGCTAGCGTCCTGCGAGGCGCGGCTCTTTGCGGGCTCATGGGCATGGCGGGTATCGCCACCACGCCGGTGAAAGCGGACGAAACCGCATCCGTCCTGCCGCAGATGGGCTTCAACAACTGGAATTCCACGCATTGCCGTGCTGAGTTCGACGAAGCGATGATCCGCGGCATCGCGGACAAGTTCATCAGCCTCGGGCTGCGTGATGCCGGCTACCGCTATGTGAACGTCGACGACTGCTGGGCCAACTGGCAGCGCGACAAGGACGGCCAGTTGCAGCCCAATCCGAAGCGCTTCCCCAGCGGTATCGCGGCCCTCGCCGACTATATCCACGAGCGTGGCCTGAAGTTTGGCCTGTACTCCAGCGCGGGTACCTCCACGTGCGAGCCGCTGCAAGAGAATCGCGGCTTCCCGGGCGGCCTCGGCCATGAGAAGGATGATGCGAAGACCTTCGCTTCATGGCATGTGGATTACCTCAAGTACGACAACTGCAACAATCAGAAGGTCGATGCGCATAAGCGCTACACCGACATGGCGGAAGCGCTGCGCGGCAGCGGCCGGCAGATCTTCTTCAGCATGTGCGAGTGGGGTGAGAACAAGCCCTGGCTCTGGGCGGGCAAGGCGCCGGTCAATGCCGGATCCTGGCGCACCACCGGCGACATCAGCGACAACTACGCCTCCATGCTGAAGATCTTCAAGGAGAACGTGGTACTCGACCCGTATGCGCACCTTGGCCACTGGAACGATCCGGACATGCTGGAGGTGGGTAACGGCGGCATGACGGATGTCGAATACCGCAGCCACTTCAGCCTATGGTCGATCATGGCGGCGCCCCTGCTCATCGGCACCGACCTGCGCACGATCAAACCCCAGGCGCTGGAGATCCTGCTCAACAAGGACGTGATCGCCATCGACCAGGACCTGCTCGGCGTTCAGGGCAAGCAGGTACGCGATGCTGACGGCATCCACGTGATCGTCAAGCCGCTCAAGGACGGTGGACGTGCAGTGGCGGTGTTCAATGAAGGCGATACGGCGAAGGACGTGACCGTCGCCGCGACCGACATCGGGATGAAGGCCGGCGGAACCTACACGAGGCGAGACCTGTGGGCGCACACGGATGCGAAGGGCGATGGATCGATCAAGGCCACGCTGCAGCCGCATGCCACGATGATGTATCGGTTCAGCCGGTGAATGCGGTGGATGGTCCTGACCAGCTGTTAACCCCATGAATCAAGGGCTGGCCAGCTGGCACAGCCCTGAAACATCGACCAAACGGTTTAGACCCTCGTGTTATGGGCAAAGGGCCTGGCGTTGGCGCAAGCTGACGCCAGGCCCATAGCGTTTCGCGGAGTAGAAGCATGAACGCGCAAGTCGACTCCAGGCCGTACCAGGAGGCGACGGCACGGCTGCCGTTGATTCGATCCTTCCTGGAGGCTCGCTACAGGCGAACGTTCTTCGCCCACCACGCGCTCACCCACCATCTCTATCGTGGCGTGTACCCTACGTTCGACGAGGCCCAGGCGAGCATTCCGCTCGCGAACACGAGCGGCTACGACAATACCGAGTCGGCCGACCTGTATCGCGATCGTACGCACCGCGTCTTCATCAACGATTATCCGATGATCTACTGGCTTGGCCGGTGGTTTGCCGAAGGCGCTCGCAACGTATTCGACCTGGGCGGACACATCGGTATCGCTTATTACGCCTACCAGAAGCTAATCGTCTATCCACAGGGATTACGTTGGACGGTGATGGATGTGCCGGCGGTCAATGAAGCGGGAGAGCAGTGGGCGAAGGAGCACGACCCGCTACGCCGGTTGCACTTCGCCGAGGACATCGGCAACGCAGCGGGAGCGGACGTACTCTTCGCCGCCGGATCGTTGCAGTACCTGCGCTATTCGCTGGCCGAGGCGCTGACCAGCATGGAGCCGAAACCACGCTTTCTTCTTCTCAACTCGGTGCCCGTGCACATGAGGGAGTCGTACTTCACGGTGCAGAACATCGGTACGGCGTGCTGTCCGTACCGCGTGACGGCGGAACGGGAATTCCTCAGTGGCCTTTCGAAGCTCGGTTACGAACTGCAGGACCGCTGGGAAAATCCGCAGCGATCCTGCATTGTGCCGTTCCATCCGGAACTTTCCCTCGATCGTTATTTTGGCTTTGCTTTCCGCTCCATCCAGTCGTAGAGCACCGGAAGAAGCACCAGCGTGAGCAGCGTGGACGTGATGAGACCACCGACCACCACGGTTGCCAACGGTCGTTGCGTTTCCGCACCGATACCCGAGGACAGCAACATCGGTACGAGGCCGAGGATGGCGACGCTGGCGGTCATGAGCACGGGGCGCAGCCGTAAAGCGGTGCCCCTCAGCACCGCTTCACGGACGTCGAGCCCCGCTTGCCGCTGTTCATTGAGGAAGCTGACCAGCACGATACCGTTGAGCATGGCCACGCCGAATACGGCGATGAAGCCGATGGCGGAGGGGACCGACAGGTACTGTCCCGTGGCGAAGAGCGCGACGATCCCGCCGATCGTGGCAAAGGGCACATTGGCGAGGATAAGTGCGGCGTGGCGCAGTGAGTTGAAGGCGGTGTAAAGCAGGATGAAGATGAAGAAGATCGTAGCGGGCACGATGACGGCAAGGCGCTTGAGGGCGCGCTGCTGGTTTTCGAACGCGCCGCCCCATTCGGTGTAGTAGCCGGTGGGAAGCGTCACTTCGCTCGCGATGGCCGCGTTGGCTTCCCGCACGAAGCCGTCGATGTCGCGACCACGCACGTCCATCTGGATCACCGCGTAACGTTGTAGCTGCTCGCGCCGTATGAAGGAATAACCCTCCGCGGTGCTCACCCTCGCGACCTGGCTGAGCTGGACCAGCGCGCCGGACGGGGTGCGCAAGGGAATCCGTTCCACATCCTGGATCGACGCCTTGCTCGCGTCATCCAGCCGAACCGTCAGGTCGAAGCGCCTGACCCCGTCGAGCAGGGTGCCCACAGGCTCGCCGCCGATGCCGTTGCGCACGATGGTCAGGATGTCCGCGGCGTTGAGGCCATAACGGGAAATGGCTTCACGGTCCACTTCGATGCGTATCTGGGGCTTGCCGATATTTGCTTCCAGGGCCAGATCGGCCACGCCGGTAACGCCTGCCAGCACAGCCTTGATCCTGCTGCTCAGCCGGTCGAGTTCACCGAGGTCATTCCCGTAGAGTTTCAACGCCAGCGTGGCGCGCACGCCGGAGATCAGTTCCTCGATGCGCATCTGGATCGGTTGGGTATAGCCGACCACCGCCGTCGGCAAGATGGAGGTGAGTGCCTCCTGCATGGCTTCCTCGATGCTCTCCAGTGTCTGGCCGTCGCGCCACTCGGCCTTCGGCTTCAGCGGCGTGTAGACCTCCATGTAGTTGGCGTCGGCTGTTTCGCCCTTCTCGGCGCGTCCGATCATGGCGAGGGTGGTTTCCACCTCGGGAAAATTCGCCTGGATCCGTTCGGCGACCCGCCGGGAGATGTCGATGGATTCGTCAAGCGAGGCGGACGGAATCGAGGTGATGCGCCACATGATGGCCCCCTCGCGCAGGTTGGGCATGAATTCCTTGCCCAGGAAGGGGAAGAGGGAAAGGGCGCCCACGAGGCAGACCGAAGCCGTGGCGATAACCACCCCGCGATGAGCGAGCGACCATCCGAGGGCACAGGCGTATACGCGCTTGAGATAAGCCACCACGCGGGTGTCCTTTTCCTCCTTCGGCTTGAGAACCAGCGCGGCGAGCACGGGCACAAGGGTCAGCGAGAGCAGCAGCGAGCCGGCCATCGCGAAACCGATGTTGAACGCCATCGGCTTGAACATCTTGCCTTCAAGCCCTTGCAGCCCGAAGAGCGGCATGAAGACGACGATGATGATGAGGATGGCGAAGGTGATGGGCCTTGCCACTTCGCGGGCCGCGGCCAGCACGGCCGCCGTCTTGTCCACGTGTTCGCCGTGCGCCTTCTTCTCGGCCATGATGCGGAACGCGTTCTCCACCATCACTACCGCGCCGTCCACCATCATGCCGATGCCGATCGCAAGGCCCGCCAGGGACATGAGGTTCGCCGAGAGACCGGCCTGCTGCATACCGATGAAGGCGATCAGCATGGCTAGCGGCAGGGTGACGACGACGATCAGCGCGCTGCGCAATTCCCCCAGGAAGAGGAACAACACGATGGCCACGAGGAGGGACCCTTCGACGAGCGCGCGCACCGCGGTACCCACGGCGGCATTGACGAGGTCGGTGCGCTCGTAGACGGGTTTGATTACGGTGCCGGCGGGCAGCGCCTGCTGCACCGTGTCGAGCTTTTCCTTCACCGCGTCGACCACGCTCTTTGCGTTTTCGCCGATGCGGGCAAGGGCCTGGCCGAGCACGACTTCCTTGCCATCGCGGGTCACCGCGCCGGTGCGCGGCGCGCCGGCCTCGGTGACGGTCGCGACGTCGCGCACGTAGACCGGCGTGCCATCCTCGCTCTTCAGAACGATGCCGCCGATATCCGTTGCGTTCTTGACCAGGCCCAGGCCGCGTACGAGGTACTGCTCACGCCCCACGTCGATGAAGTTGCCGCCGACCTGTGCGTTGTTCGCCGCCAGGGCCTCGATCACGTCCTTGAAGCCGAGTTCGTGCGCGATGAGACGCAGGGGATCGACGCGCACCTGGTACTGCTTCTGCTGGCCGCCCCAGGAGGTGACGTCGTCGACGCCGGGCGCGGTGCGTAGGATGAGCCGCACGGTCCAGTCCTGGATCGTGCGCAGGTCCATGTCCGAGGGCGCGTTCTTCAACGCGTCGTCGGCGCGCTCAACCGTATACCAGAAGACCTGGCCGAGGCCCGACGTGTTCGGGCCCATTTCCGGCTTGCCATGACCGTCCGGCAGGCGATCGCCCACCTGCTGGAGGCGCTCGTTCACCAGCTGCCGGGCGAAGTAGATGTCCATGTCGTCGTCGAAATAAACCGACACGTACGACAGGCCGAAGAGACTCACCGAACGGATTTCCTGGACCTTCGGCAGGCCCGCCAGCACCGATTCGATCGGCGTCGTCAGCAATTGCTCTACGTCCTCGGAGGCAAGGCCGGACGCTTCGGTGTAGACGTTCACCTGTACCGGCGTCACGTCGGGGAAGGCGTCGATGGGTAGCGTGCGCAAGGCCTGGTAGCCGAGCGCGGCGACGACGGCGAAGGCGATGAGCACCAGCAGCTTGTACGTGAGCGACGCGGAGACGATGCGTTCAAGCATCACTCTTCTCCCAGCTGCGAGCGGAGGATGCGCGCCTTGAGGGCGAAGGCGCCCTTGCTGACGTATGGCGTGCCGGCAGCCAGGCCTTGCGTGATTTCCATCCAGCCGTCGCGCGTCTCGCCCACCTCGACCGGCACCGGCTCGAACTGCCCGGCCTGCCTGCCGCTTACGAAGACGGTGGCCTGGTTCTGCAGCAGGACGACGGCTTCGGTGGGCACGGCAAGACGCTGGCTCTTCGAAGCGGTGGGAATGCGGCATTCGACGAGTTCGCCGGGATGGAGCAGGTCATCCTCGTTCGGTACCTGGATGCGCACCGCGACGGTTCGCGTCTTTTCGTCGGTCTGGTGCGAGCGCTGGATCACGCGGCCTTTGCGTTCGCTGCCATGCGCGATCACGATGACGGTGGCTCCCGTTCGTGCCTGTTCCGCGGTGCCCGGTGCCAAACGGGCCTCGACCCATACGGAGGCTTCGGCCGCCAGCGTGAACAGGGTACGGCCGGGTTCGATGCGTTCACCCACGATGAAATCGTCCGTCGTCAGGCGTCCGGCCTGCGGCGCCAGCAGTTCGAAGCTGCCATCGGCCGCGCGGGAACCTCGTTTGACGAGGTTGGCGATCTGCCCATCGGAAAGGCCATAGGCCTTCAGCTTGGCCTTTGCCTGATCGCGCTGGACGAGCGCTTCGTTGTAGCGCCGGGCGGAAACAGCCTGCGGTCCGAGCGAAGCCACGCGGCGCCAGTCCTGGCTCGCCACGATGAGTTGCCCCTGGGTTTCGGCGACGTCCACGCTGGTCAGCACGACCAGTGGCTGGCCGGCCTTTACGACGTCACCGAGCTTCGCCTTGCGTGCGACCACCTGCGAAGCGACCCGCGGGGAAACCAACGCGGTCGAATAGGCATCCACCTTCACCTCGCCCGGTGCGCGGATCTGGTCGGTGAGCGTGCGCAGGCTCGTCGTGTCGACAACGATGCCGGCGGCGCGGATGGCAGCCGCATCGAGGACGAGGGGATTCGATGCAGGCGCTTCGGGGAATGCCAGGGCTGCGGAAGCCCACAGCGTGGTGAGGTACAAGACGAGGGTGATCGGGTGGGAAGGGAAGCGAGTCATGGGGAAACGTCCTTGGGCGAGGTGTCGATCCATTCGGTCAGGTGGCCGGAGGCGGAGAGGTAGTCGAACCACGCCTGCCATGCCTGGGCTTCCAGTGCGAGGCCGGACAACGCCGTGTCGAGGCTCTGCTTGAGTTGAACGAGGTAATCCGACGTGCCGATCTCGCCCGCCTGCCACAGCTGCTCGAGCAGCGCGGTGCGTTCGTCGAACGCCGACGCACGACTGGCGCGGAAGGCTTCGGCGGCCGACCGGAGCGCGGCATACGACGTTCGCTGGCGTGCCAGCTCGGCATTCGAGCGCAGCAGTACGGCGCGGCGATTCGCGGTGACCGCATCCGCCGCGGCGCTCGCGGCCACCAGATCGGCGCGACCCGTGTTCAGCACGGGCAAGGGCAGCGACACGCTGAGCCCGATGACCCGGTCGCTGCGCGAGCCGACGCGTACGCGTCCGCCCGTGAAAGCGACCGTGGGGTCCGGACGGCGTTGGCTGCGCGCGACCTCGATGGCGGCGTCGGCACGCCGCTGCTGAGCAAGCGCCTCCAACATCTCTGGACGGTCCTCCGCATCGCGCGGAATGACGGTGTCCGCGGATGGCGGAAGGGCCGCCGGCAGCGGCGGCAGGGAACCGCCTGTCGTGGCATCCACCGCGGCGAGAGACGCGCGCGCCGCCGCTTCCTGTCCGGCGAGCGTCGCCTGCTGGATCTCGGCTTCGCCGCGCGCCAGTGCCGCGAGGTCGCGTTCGGGAGCCCCGATATCGCCCACGGCGAGACGTTTCGCCGCAAGGCGATCGAAACGGCGCATCAGATCGAGGCGCCGGCGGCCGAGTTCATCCTGCCGGGTCGCAAGGAGGCTGCCGGTCCATGCTTTCAGCCAGGCCGACGCGACATTGCGCCGGCGGATCGCGTAAGCCGCCTCGCTTGCGCCCAGGGCCGCCTCGGCTTCGCTGGTGCGTGCGCGGCGCTTGCCGCCGAGGTCGAGCGCGAGACTCGCGCCGATCGTGCGGCGGTCGACGTCCGCGTTCTCGCCTTCCAGGGAAAGGGTGGGGTTGTAGACAGGTTGCGCCGCGGCGTTCACACGTGCCGCGGCGGCGCGTCGTTCGGCATCGGCGGCCTGGATGTCGGGGCTGCTGGCCCAGGCGCGGCGCACGGCTTCGCGAACGGCTGGCGTTGCCAGATGATCGGGTGGGGCGGGTGGGGCGGGTGGCGCGGGTGAGGCAATGGCACTGGCGGCCATCCACACGCACGCGGCACCCCATGGCGCGGTACGCAGGAAAGACATGGGTGGATCTCCTTGAAGTCGGATACGGGGCGGCGCAACCGTGCAGGACGGTCGTTGCCGGAACGCTCGGCTTCAGGCGATCGGTGGGCGGTGGGGGACGCGGAGGAAGGCCGGCGACGGCGAGTCGTCCGGCAGGGCGTGCACACGCAACAGGGCCACGGACACGGTAACGGCGTCGTCGCCGGAGGGCAGCGCTGCGGTGTGATCGCAGGCGCAATGACAACGGCTGCCTTCACCGAGCACGCAGTAATCGGTGTCGCCGCCGCTATCCGCGGCCGCGCTGGCGACGACGTTGTCGACAGCGACATTGCCACCGCATGCGACACGCGGCCCATCGAGCACGCAGAAGGTCGACATGGCGACCTTGAACAGCAGTACGGCCAGGGCAAGCACCCACACGCCGCGATAGCGGCGGAGACGGGCGAAAAGGCGTGGCGTATGACAAGGCATGCGCGGAATCCTAGCGGACACCGGCGGCGTTAGACAATTGCGCGGGCGCGTTCCTACAGCGTGTCGACGAGTGGGCGGGTTTCGACTTGAGATTTTCCGGGCGTGGCCAGTTCGAAGTCGCGATAGCGCCCCGGATCGCCCGTCATCCCCGCCTCGGCCGCCTTCGCGATGTTGTACATCTCGCGGGCCGTCACGTAGTGCAGCACATAGTCCCGGCCGTCGTTGTAGCTGGACTCGAGATAATCGTGCATGTCGTCGATCGGCTTGCCCAGCAGGGTGTCCATGTCGCGCTCCTGGGTGCCGTGCGTGTGCACCTTCACGAACACCCATTCCGGGCGCCCCTCCACGTGGATGCCCGTGCGCACCCACTGGTCCACGCGGTTGCGCGACGGCGGGCAGCCCTTGCGGACGTCCGAGTTCTCGATGCGCGGCAGGATGCCGAAGCGGCGGTCCTTCCAGTTCAGGCCCAGCGGGCCCTGGATGATCAGCAGGTCGCCCACCGGCTTGCCACCCACGCGCATCGGCACGCCCGTGTCGTGCGACTTGCAACGGTGGGGATCGTCCGTGGCGTAGTAGATGGCGTTGGACATGCGCGTCTGCGTATCGCTGGGCGCGGAGGGCAGGGTGAAGTCGGCGTAACAGCCCAGTTCGCGCAGCAGCACCAGCTCGTTGTTGATGCCGCACCAGCGTCCGTCCGCGCGCGAGTTGTCCAGGCACCAGTTGCCATGGATGAAGGCGAAGCGCAGCTGACCGGTGACGGGGTCGCGCGGCAGCGCGCCATGCTTTTCGTGCAGTAGACGGTTGAAGCGATCCATCGTCGCGACGAAGTTCTCCGCCGTATCGTTGTCGTGGTGCAAGTGGATCTCGATCTCGCCGTAGCCTTCCGCGCAGAGCGAGGCGATCTTGTCGAGGTGCTCCTCCACGTATTCCTCTTCCGGATAGAAGAAGCTGTGCTGCGGCATGCGGCCGTCGGCGTCGCGATGCCGCGACGCCATGGCGCGGTATTCGTCGCACCAGCGGTCCACGCGGCGACGCTGGGTGTCCATGTCCACCCGGCCCCAGTTGGGCTCGAAATGGTCCACGAAGCAGAACAGCACGTGCACCGGTCCTTCCACCTTCGGCGGCGCTCGGCGGGTGAGGTAGCCCCACAGCCAGTACTGCATGTTGCGCGCGCGGATCGCCACGGTGACGAGGGCCGCGGCGGCAAGAAGAAGGAGGGCGAGCACAGCAATGGCCATCACGCGGGAACTCCGGCCGGCACCAGGGAGAGCAGCTGTTCGGCGTTGTTGCGCCATTGCCGTTCGCTGGCGATGTAGTCTCGCGCGGCGTCACCCACGCGCCTGCGTTCATCCGCACGCTGGGCCAGTTCGAGCACGCGCTCGACGCAGGCCGCGGCGTCGCCGCGCGGGAACAGCCAGCCCGTGCGGCCGTCGGCGATCACTTCCGCCACCGGCGCATAGTCCGGCGCGACCACCGCCACGCCCATGCCCATGAACTCAAACAGTTTCATCGGTGAGCCATAGTGATTGGAATTCGGCAGCACGGCATAGTCCATGCAGGCGATCCAGCTGGCGACCTCGTCATGCGGTACGCGCCCCGGCAGCAGCACGCGGTCGGAAAGACCGCGTGCGGCGATCAGTTCGCGCACCGCCGGCAGCGTCTTGCCGTCGCCCACGAACACCAGGGCTAGGTCCGGCACGCTTTCCAGCCGGTGGGCGATGGCTTCGACGAAGCCGTCCACGCCGTGCCAGTAAGCGAAGACACCGATGTGGCCGCACACCGTGCGTCCAGCCAGGCCGCGTTCCGCGCGCAGGCGCTCGCGGTCGAAGCGCGCGGGGTCGAAGCGAGGCAGGTCCACGGCGTTGGGCGAGACCACGCTCGGCGCGATGTCCCCGTAGGCCTCGACGGCGATGTCGCGGAAATAGGTGGAGATGAAGACCAGCCCTGTCGCGCGCCGGAAGCACCAGCCCTCGATGCGCCGGGCCAGGCCGCGCATGGTCAACGGACGCACGCGATCGACCAGCGCCGAGTCGTTGATCTCCAGCACCAGCGGAATGCCGCGCCGGCGGGCCAGCCAGATCGTGGCGAACAGGAACAGCGAGTAGCGCTCGTAGATCAGTTGGGGTGGCGCCGCGCGCCATGCGCGGGCCATGCGGGCGAACGTCAGCAGGTTATAGAGCAGTTCGCACACTTCGAAGACGATGCCCGGCAGCTTCGTCACGATGCCGGCCAGCCCGCCGTTGCCGGTCGCCACCGTCGTCTCGACTTCTTCCCGTTCGGGATCGGCCCCGGGGAAGGACAGCACGTCCACCCGGTGACCCAACTCGCGCAAGGCGCCCACGATGCCGCGGATATGCACGCCTTCCACGTGGCGGCCGCGCGTGCGGTGGTGATAGAGGATCCTCATGCGGCGTTTCCCGGCAGCGCGGCGAAACGCATGCCCTGCGACAGCCATTCCGGCAGGAGCACGTCCAGTGCGTCGGCTGCCTTGTCGCTGTCGTCGTGCATGAGCACGATGTCGCCGGCGGTGGGAGGATCGTTCCGAAGGCGGTGGATCAGGGCTTCCACGGGTCGGTCCTGGTAATCGAGGCTGTCGTACGACCAGTACACGAAGCTCCGGCGCCGCCGGGCAAAGTGGGCCAGCAATTGCGCACCCACGTATCCGTGAGGCGGCCGCATGCGATGGTGCGGCCGGTTGTCGAACAGGCGCAAAAGCGCGTCGGTGCGGTACACCTCGTCCAGCTGCCTGGTCAGGTTCATATGGCGGAACGACCAGTGACTGTACGAGTGGTTGCCGATCATGTGGCCCTCGTCGACGATCCGCGTCACGATGTCCGGGTACTGTTCGATCTTTTCGCCCACGAGGAAGAAGCTGGCCTTCACGCCGTGCTTCGCCAGGGTATCGAGAAGCCGGGGTGTGTGGCCCGGCTCCGGGCCGTCATCGAAGCTCAGGTAGCGCAGGTCGGCGTCCCGCGTCCGGGTGAGGACGAGGTGTTCCGGCAGCAGGCCGAGCAGATCGTGCTTTTTCAGTTTCCAGTTCATCGGGTGGGAGGTTCGCCTGGCGAAGAAGGGTAGGAGCGGACCCTGTCCGCGACAGCTTTTCGAGATAAGGCAACAGGGATTGTTGGTCCTTGCGAGAAGCTGTCGCGCGCGGGGCGCGCTCCTACGGCGTGGAGCAGGACGCGCTCGACGCGATCGATGTTCTCGTCCCAGCGAAAGGTAGCGGCGTGCGCGGCGATGGCCGCGGGATCGAAATGGCGCTCGAAGGCCTCCACCAGCGCGGCGCCTAGCTCGTGTTGCTGGTGTGGTGGCACGAGGATGCCCGCGAGGCTTGGAACGACCTCGGGAATGCCACCGACCGTGGTGGCGACAATGGGTGTACCGCAGGCCATGGCTTCCAATACCACGTTCGGCACGCCTTCGTTATGGCTCGGAAGGCATAGCACGTTTGCCGCGCGGAACCAGTCGGCCAGGGCGGCATGGTCGACGGCGCCGGCGAAGCGCACCGCGGTCGAACAGCATAGCGACGCCGCACGGTCTTCCAGGTACGCGCGACTCGCCCCGTCGCCCACATATGCCAGGCGTGCGTCGGGATGCCGTTCGACCAGGGTGGGGAAGGCGTCGATAAGGTCGTGGCAGCCTTTGGTGGCCTTCAGATTGCCGACGTAGAGCACGACCGGCGCCTCTGGCGGAAGGCCAAGGCGCTGCCGTGCCTCGGTACGGTCGCCGGGATGGAACAGCCCCGTATCGACGCCGTTGTAGATCGCGTCCACGCCGTCCGCCTGCGCACCGAGGTCCACGGCCTTGCATGCCAATGCCTGGCTGACGGCGATGACACCGGCGGCTCCGCGCAATGCCGAGCGAACCTGCGGGCGGCGCAGCCGGAATTCGGCCTGCACGTTGAGGTCGCTGCCGTGGACTTTCACGACATACGGAATGCCGAGCAGTCGCGCGACCCAGGCGGCGCCTGCCGCGTCCGGATAGGCCCAGCTGGCCAGCATCACGTCGTAACGGGCCCGGCGCAGTTCGCGGCCGCGCTGCCACATCATGCTGGCGAAGAAGCAGAACGCATTGAGAAACCGGCCGATGCCGGGCGGATGGTAGAAAGTGAAATGGTCGCGCTTGATGCCAGGCACCGGCGCGTCGCCTTTCTCACCACCCTTGCGCTCGCGGAAATCTACCGCGGTGAGCACGTCCACCTCATGGCGTTCCCCCAGGCGCTGGAACTGCTGCCGGTTGAACGTGCCGCGGCGCGGATCCCACGGCGTGGGAAAGAGATTGGTGACGACCAGGATTTTCACGGCACGGCTTCCAGGTCACCGAAATACAGCTTGCCATACCGCGCGGCCATGGCCTTCATGGAGCCATTCGTTTCGACCCACGCACGCGCCGCCAGCCCGAGCCGCGAAGCACGGTGGGAGGCGTGCAATAGTTCCAGGATCGCATGGGCGAGCGCCGGTGGATCGCAGGGCGGTACCAGTCGGCCGGTGGCGTCGTCGCGCACGATCTCGGCATTGCCGCCAACATCGGTGGCGACGATCGGCAGGCCCGCCGCGCAGGCTTCCAGCAGGGCCATGGAATACCCCTCGGTCACCGACGACAGCGCGAACAGGTCGAACCCCTGAAGCAGTTCGCGCACGTCGTCGCGGTCGCCGAGGAAATATACGCAGCCGGCCACGCCTTCGTCGAAGGCGCAGGCGCGCAGGGTCTCGCGCAGTTCGCCGTCGCCGACCAGCACCAGCACGGTGTCGGGGCGGGCATGCCTAACGGTGCGGAAGGCGCGGATGAGGCTCGCCTGGTCCTTCGCCCAGTTGAGCCGGCCCACGCTGCCGATGATGCGCGTGCCCGGGGGCACGCGGATCAGCCGGGTAAGGCGCTCGTGCATGGCATCGGAAGCCACGTCGAAGCCGTCCAGCACGATGCCGTTCGGCACCACGCAGGTTTTCGCCGCGGGAGAGATGCCCCGGCTCACCGCATCACTGCGCGCCGCCTCGCATACGGCCACCACGGCATCCGTGGCGCCGAGCGCACGGCGGAACAACCACTCACGGCGGCCGGGCTTGCGCTGGGCGCCCATGCCGTGGCGCGTGTTCACCACCTGGCGGATGCCCATGCCGGCGCTGGCGAGCACGGCCTGGTAGTGCGCCACGGCGTTATGCGTGTGCAGCACCTCGGTGTAATGGCTCGCCAGCAGCTGCCGCGCATGGCCGAGCGCGCGCAGGTCGAAGCCCTTGCGCTTGTTGCAGGCCGACACGGGAATTCCCAGCGCATCCAGTTCCCAGGCAAGGGAGCCGCGCTCGAACAGGCATACCACCTGCACCTTGTGGCCTTGGCTGTGCTGTTCCTTGACCAGGTCGAGCACCATGCGCTCCAGGCCGCCCCGATTCAGGTTTTCGACGAAGTGGGTGATGTTCACGAAACCAGCTCCGAGACGGTGACGCGCAATTTGCCGCTGCGGGTGAGCGGGATGTCGTCGACGAAATGGCAGTGCAGTTCCGCGCTGTCGCCAAGAACCTTGGTGACCTCGCGGCGGATATAGTCCAGCGAAGCGTCATTGAAATCCCGGCCGCGCACGATCGACAGATCAAGACGCTCCAGGCTCCGTTGCACAAGCTGGAAGCGGGTCAGGCCGGGCACGTCCTTCAGCATGTGCGGAAAGAATTCGCCCGGGAGGATGTGCCCGGCAGGCGTGCGGATGGCATCGAGCTTGCGCCCGTCGACGGAGGCGAGCATCGGCAGGCCACGGCCGCACGCGCAGCGCGACGCGGCATGCGTCGCCATGTCGCCGTTCACGTAGCGGATGAAAGGCATGCCGTAGTTGAACAGGTCGGTGATCGCCACCTCGCCGCTGCCCGTGTGGGTCGGCCGGCCATCGGCGCCAAGCGTCTCCACCACGAGGTGGTCCGCGTTCACGTGCAGGCCATCGCGGTGCTCGCATTCGGACGCGATCAGCATGAATTCGCGACAGCCATAGGTGTTGTAGGCGGGGGCACCGAAAGCACGCTCGACGATCTCGCGCTGGAACGGATGCAGTGCCTCGGCCGCGCCGATGATCGAGACGGGCCGGGCGACCTGGCGGCCCTGAGCCAATAGCCACTCCGCCAGCCGGACCAGCGGACCCACATAGCTGACGATCACCTCGGGCCGGTAGGCATCGATGGCGTCCGCATAATCGGCCATGTTGGCTTCGCTCATGTGGAAGCTGTCCAACAGCTTGCGCGCGAACACGGCGTTATAGATGCGATCCTTCAGCTGGTGTGACTTGCTTGGCTCGCCAACCGGTCCACCCCACAGGAACAGGGTGCGGCGGCCCATGCGCGAACCCGCCCAGCCGTAGCCGCGCCACATCACGGCCACGCGTCGGTCGTTGCTCTCGCGGGTATAGCCGAAGCGCAGCGGCTCACCCGTGGATCCGCCGGTGGCCTTGTACGCCAGCGATCCCTTCAGTGAAACGGCCTTGAGTTCGTCGGCATGCTCGCGGATATCGGCCTTGGTGAGGACCGGCAGCTTCGCGACATCGTCCATGCCGCGGATATCACGGGGCACGATGCCCTCGGCATCCCAGCGCCGCCGGTAGTAAGGCACTTCGCGGTAGCACCAGTCGAGCAGCCGCTTCAGGCGTTCGAACTGCAACGCTTGGATCTCCTTCGGCGACAGCCACTGCTCGCGCTCGTAGCGGCGCATGTGCCGTGGTGTCTCGCGGCGGCGCAAACCGCCTTCGTACGCGGGCCACAGAACGCGGCGCATCAGGGTTTCGTAGGCTTTCATGTGGTTCGCAGCAGCACGGCGACGAGGATGAACAGGGCGAACACGCTGCCGGCCCCCACGGGCACCCAGCGCCATCCGCCCTCCGAGAGGCGGTACTTCGGTAGTTCCGGCCAGCGCCGTTGCGCGCCGACATAGTAGCCGGCGACCATGGCGGCGATCAGGTACAGCACCACCATGTAGCTGCGGCTGAGGAAAAAGGCCGCGGCAAACATGCCGCAAAGGGAGAGCAGCAGCGCAAGCGCCATCTGCCGCTCGGTGGCCCATGCGGCCTCCACGGCGGGGTCGGTGTCCTTCGGCCGCTGGTAGCGCACGATCTTCAGCATCATGATGAAGCCGTAGCAGACGAAGGCCAGCCACAGCACGAAGCCTACGAAGCCGGTCTCGGCCAGCACCAGCACGAAGGAGTTGTGCGCGGTGAGTTCGTTGTATTCAGTGAAGTTACCGGGACCCACGCCGAACAAGGGGTTCTCGCGGAACATCTCCAGGCCGGAGTACCAGGCGTCCACTCGGCCAGCGGCAGACTCCTCGCCCGCGTCCAGTTCGTCCATGCGTGAGGAAAGCACCTTCATTGCCGCGAGGCCGGCGATACCCAGCATGCCCGCCACGACGACGCCCTTGCGGTACCAGACGTAGCAACCGGCCACGACCAGGATGGCCAGCAGCGCGCCGCGGGAATTGGTGAGGTAGGTGCCGTACAGCAGGAGAAGCGCGGCGCCCAGCCATGCGGGCCGCATCGCGCCCATGCCCTTGCGGCCGAGGAACACGGCCATGGGGAAGGTGGCGGCGAAGAGCAGGCCGAGGTCGTTCGGGTCGTTGAAGATGCCCACGTACTGGATGCGGTTGCCTTCGCCGATGGGGATACCGGTCCAGCCCACGCCCAGCTGCGCCTGCTGCACCCCATGCAGCGCGAGCACCGCCGAGCAGGCGACGAAGACGCTCATGGCCATTTGCACGCGCTTCTGCGTGCTGCACGAAGCGCCGAACACGAAGAAGGCGATCACCACCGGACCGAAGCGCGCCAGTTCGTCCATCGCGCCGCCGGCCCAGCCGTTGGTCACTTCCGAGATCATCAGGATCAAAAGGAACGCCGGCAGGATCACGAACTGTGGTGCTTCGAAGGTTTTCTCCTTCGACACGATCCAGGAGGCGAACGCCAGGAGCAGTACCACCGGCAGGATCGGTACGGTGTCGAGCCCCGGCACGTAATCCTGCGGCCGGATGATGGTCAGCACCACATAGAGGAGGATCAGGGGGAACATGCGCGTTCCCCCTGTCCGCTCGTCTCGTGGGCGGCGGTGGGATAGCTCATCAGCTGCGGCAGGGCCAGCATCGCGGCGAACCAGCCGGGTCCCATGTTGCTTTCCACGGGAAGGCGGTTGAGCGAGTAGCGGTTCACGCTGGGCTCGGCGTTGGTACCGCAGATGTAGCTGCAGGCCAACCGGAAGCCGGCGTTGCGCGTGGCCGCGATAACCGAGTCGTTATAGGCGCGGTCGCCGCCGACCGGATAGGACATGAGCACCGCCGGACGGCGCAACTCGCGGTCCAGCGTAGTCTTCGATGCCTGGATCTCGTGCTCCATGTCATCCTGCGGAAGGCGCGCGAGCATGCGGTGGTGCACGCCGTGCGAACCGAACTCGAGGCCGGCCGCTTCCATCTCCCGCGCCTGGTCCCACGTCATGGGGCGGCAGTCGGCGGGGCGGGCCTTGGCCGACGGCATGTTCCACTCGGTCTCCAGGCGCTCGATCATCGCGGTCTGTCCAAACGCGTCCAGCCACTTCATGCGCAGCAGCACGTTGCCCGCGATGCGCCGGCGCAGCGCGCGTTCGGCTGGCAGCGCCACGTCGATCGACAGTTCCGGCAGCACCATCCGCGGCGCCTTCGTGAGCAGGATCATGTGCACGAGCCAGTCGTAGGCATACGGTCTGCCCGTATCGATATGGCCCGTGGAGACGAAAAACGTGGCCGGCACATCCAGTTCGTCGAGGATCGGCGCCGCGATGCGGTAGTTGTCGTCGTAGCCATCGTCGAACGTGACCACCACCGAATCGGGCGGCAAGGCTTCTCCCGCATCGAGCGCGGCCACCACGTCGGTGAGCCGCGTCGGCCGGAAATACTTCTTCAGCCACAGCATCTGTTCGCGAAACTCGGCCGGCGGCGTGCTGATGAGCTCCAGGTCGAATTCGTAGGTATCCGGATCGGGCAGGGGCATCACGCGGTGATAGGCGAGGATGCGCAGGTCGCGCTGCCACCAGGCGCGAACGCGCTGCAGCGGATGCAGCAGGCCGCTGGAGTAACAGAGTTCGCCGAGCCGGCCACGAATGCCGGGCGCGCCGCGGGGGATAGTGGAATTCACCATAAATGGAGCCTGCGGTTGCGTGCGAAAGCGAGGAGCGCCTGCGCGGCGAAGAGGTTGAGATAGAAGAACGCCACTGCGATGCGCAATGGCAGAAGGCGTCCCAGCGGCGGTTGCAGGCGAGCCAGTCCTACCATCAGCAGTCCGGCGACGAGGCCGCCGAAGGCCACCGCATACATCGGATGCCGCGTTACCAGCAGACCACTGCTGATCGTGAGCATCACGATGAGCCACGGCGCGAAGAGGCGCAGCAGCTTGTGGCTGACAAAGCGGAACCACAGCGGATTGCACCAGGGCAGGAGCAGCCACGGCGCGAGCTGGATGAGCTGGTAGTTGCCTGCCAGGGTGCGGATCTTGCGCCGGCGCTCCTCGGCCGGCAGCTGCGACGGCTGGTCCCAGGCCATGGCTTTCGGCTCGAACACCACCCGCTTGCCCTGGGCGGCGACACGCATGGGCACGAGCACGTCGTCGAGCACCGTGCCCGCGGGCAGTGGCTTGAACAACGCGCGGCGCATGGCGTAGATCGCGCCGGTCACGCCGATCGTGGATCCGGACAGGCTCTCCGCATGGCGGATGCCCTTCTCGTAGCGCCAGTAGAAATCCACGCCCTGGGCGAAACCGCTGCGTACGTTCTCCATGTGCAGTTCGCCCGTCACGGCCCCCACGTCGGGATCGCCGAGGTTGGCCACCAGTTCCTTCAACGCCATGGGCGAGAGCCGCTGGCGCACGTCGGTGAACAGCAGCACCTCGCCACGCGTGAGGGCCACGGCGTCGTTGAGGCAGGCCGACTTGCCGCGCCGGTTCGGATGATCCAGCACGGTCAGTCGCGGATCGGTTGAACGGCGCGCCATCGCCACGGTGGCGTCGTGGCAGCCGTCGCACACCAGCACGATGTCGACGAGCGCAGCCGGATAGTCAAGCTGGCGCAGGTTGGCCAGCTTGGCGCGAATGTGGCGTTCCCCATCGTGCACGGCGAGCACGATACTCACCGTGGGAAGGATGTCGCGTCGCGCCACCGGCCGCGGTCGCAGCCGCGCCTGCAGCCACACCATCAGCGGGTAGCCGGCGAAGACGTGGACCAGCAGTACGGCCGAGGTCCAGCAGACGAACCAGGCGATGTGTGTCATGGCGTTCCCCCCGGTCGCCGTGGATCAGCCACGTCCAAGCAGGCGACTCAGCAGGCCGCGTTTACCCGCGGCAGGCGGCGATGCCGGCGGTGCGATGGCAAGTTCGGCGGCGAGCGTGCCTAACGTGCCGTTGGCGATATCCAGCAGGTTGAGCTGCACGCCGGTCAGCTTCTGCACGCGGACCGCCATGTCCACGGCGAGCAGCGAATGCCCGCCCACGTCGAAGAAGTTGTCGCTGGTGCGTACACGCGACATGCCCAGGAGTTCCGTCCACACCGAGGCAAGCAGGCGCTCGCTTTCGCTGTGCGGCTCGGTGCTTTCCGCCGACGACCCGTGCCGCTGCTCGGCCGGAAGCGGCAGCGCGGCCAGGTCCGGTTCGCCGGTGGGCAGCAAGGGCAGGGCATCGAGGACGACGAGGTGTGCGGGCATCGACCAGGCCGGCAGCACCGCGCAGAGCGCCGCACGCAGGCCATCGGGATCGGCCATGGCGCCCGGCGCGGCCACCGCGTAGGCGTCGATGTGAGTAAGTCCAGCGTGGTTCGTGCGCGGTACGGCAAGCGCACGCACGATGCCCGGCTGGGTCAGCAGCAGCGATTCGATCGCGGCCGGTTCCACATCGAGGCCATGGCGGCGCACGCGGCGGTCGGGACGATCCAGCACCTGCAACTGGCCCTCGGCCAGCCAGCGTCCGCGATAGCCCGTGCGCTGCACGCGCTCTTCGACAGGCTGGCGCTCGAGGCTGGCGCGATGGCCGAACGACACGGCGAGCGTCGCTCCCGCGACGGCCACCTGTCCGGTGGCGCCGATCGGGCAGGGTTCGCCGTCCTCGTCGAGGATCCAAACCTGGACGTGGGATACAGGCTTGCCCTCGTGCAGCGCATCGGCCACGCGTTCGACGCGACCGCAGGTAGCGACCGGCGTCGACATCGCATCGCCGAACAGCGTCCATAGCGCGGACGAGGCGTCGGCGATGCGGGCAGCCATGTCCGGACTGGGCGTGCCACCCGTGACGACCGCACGCAGCCGCCCGTTGCCCTGCCAGCCACTCTCGAGAATCGCATGCCACGTTTCCGGCGCGGCAATGAAGGTGTCGATGTCTCCCAGCGTGGCCGCAGCCTGGTGGGCGCCGACCCTGTCGGCGATGGGCGCTTGCGGCACGACCCAGGTCGCGCCGTGCGCCAGCGCCAGCAACGCCTCGATCGTCAGCATCGGGTCGGACGGCAGCGCGTCCCCCGACAGCCGCTCACCCGCGCGAACCCCGAGTGCATCGGCAAGCCCTTCCACGATGCCGGCCAGGGCGCGGTGCGAAAGCGACGCACCGTGTGCCCTGCCATCGCTTCCCGGCGTATGGAACGCGATGGCGGCGGCGTCCGGCTCCACGGCGTCGAACACGACACCCTCCGCATCGGCGGCATCCAGTTCGGCGTGATCCGCATCCAGCCACAACGCGCAGGCGCGCGGCCAGTCGAGCGTGGTCTCGAGCGCCGCGTCACCGATCAGCACGGTTACCCGCGCATCGGCAAGGATCTCGCGCAGGCGCGCCGTGGGATCGGCACGGTCAAGAAGGAGCGCTGTGCCGCCGCTCATCGCGATGGCCAGAAGGCCGGCAAGGCGATCCGGGTCCGCGTCGACGCAGAGGCCGATCACGCTGCCCCGGATGGCGCCACGGTCGCGCAGGAGCGCCGCCATGCGCATCGCACGGCGCACAAGCGAGGCGTAGGTGACGTTGCGCGAGCCGTGCACGATCGCGACGGCATCCGGGGAAGCCGCGGCGGTGGCGGCGACCATCGCATGCAGGTCCGCCGGCAGGCGGAAGATCGCGCTCGTGTCGTTCCAGCCATGCATGCGTTCGAGTTCGGCCGCGGTGGCCGCGGTGAGCGTGCTCACCGCGATCGCGGGATCGGTCGCGACCCGGCGCATCATGCCGAGGTAGCGTTCGCGCATGAGCCGCGCCGTGTCCGCCTGGAGGAGGTCGGCGTTGTAGGTGACGCCGCCGACCATGCCCTTGTGACCCTCGAGGAACCACAGGCCCAGGTCTTCGGTGGCGCCGCTCTGGAACAGCAGGATCTGCTCGTGCGCCAGGCCGCCCCAATCCACCACGCGCTGGCGGGCATCCTGGAACGAGAACAATGCCTGGTAGAGCGTGGCGCCGGCACCATGCCCGACGCGAAGCTCGCGCTGCAGGTATTCCAGCGGCACGTCCGGATGGCCGAACGCCTCGATGGCGGTGCGCTTCACGTGGCGGACGAATTCGAGGAACGACAGCGCCGGGTCCACGCTCACGTGCAGCGGCAGCAGGTTGTTGAAGTAACCCATGACCGATTCGACCTCGGTCTGGTTGCGCCCGCGCACCGGCGTGCCCACCACCAGGTCGCGCTGGCCGGCGGAACTGGAGAGCATGGCGAAGTAAAGCGCCAGGAGGGTCATGTTGAGCGTGGCGTCCGCCTGGCGGGCCACCTCGTGCATCGCGTCGGTGTCCTCACGCGATACATGGATCCACTCGGTGCGGCCGAGGCCCGACATGCCCGGACGGCGCGGATGGTCGGTCGGCAGCGCGCGCACGTCTCCCATCTGGGCCAGGCGGTCGCGCCAGTAATCGAGCTGGCCGCGGAAGGCGTGGGACTCCAGCCAGTGCGCGTGCCATTCGGCGAAATCGCCATAGGTCACCGGCAGCGGTGCCAGCGGCGAGGGCAGGCCGGCGGCGAAGGCGCGATACAGCGCCGACAGTTCGTTGTAGAGGATGTCGAACGACCAGCCGTCCCAGATAATGTGGTGCGGCATGAAGAACAGCGCGTGTTCGTCCTCTGCGAGGCGGAACATGCGCGCGCTGAACAGCGGTGCGGCGCCCAGGTCGAACGGCGTATCGGTCAGTTCCTGCAGGCGCTCCATCAACCGCGCTTCGCGTTCGTCGTGCGGCAGGTGGCTGAGATCCTCGGCGGGGAACAGCGGATAGTCCAGCCGGGGCTCCACGATCTGCGCGATGTCCTGGCCCAGGTCGCGGAACGCCGTGCGCATGATCGGCTGGCGCTGGATCAAGGCCTGGAAGGCCATGTCGAAGGCGTGCTGGTCGAGCTTGCCGCGCAGGCGGTGGGCCGAGGGTGCGTTATAGGTGACGCGGCCCGGGTGCATGCGTTCCAGCGCCCACAGGCGGCGCTGCATGAGCGACAGCGGCGCGTGGTCCTGCTCGGCATCGGCGCGGTGCGCGATGGGGTCGGTGGCGGGGGCTGCACCGCTCGCCACCTGCGAGCCAATGGCCGCGGAAAGCTGCTCGATCGTCGGGGCATCGAAGAGGGTGCGGAAGGAAAGCGTCACGCCGAACTCGCGGTTGAGCCGGGCGGTGAGCTGCGCGGCCAGCAGCGAGTGACCGCCGAGCGCGAAGAAGTCGTCTCGGATGTCGAGGTCGGGCAAGCACAGCACCGCTTCCATCGCGGCGGCCACGCGGCGCTCGTCCTCGTTGCGCGGGGCGACGCGCTCGCCCGGTGCGGAGACGGAATGCGCGACCGGCGGCGGCAGCGCCTTGCGGTCGATCTTGCCGTTGGGCAGGAGGGGAATGGCATCGAGCACGAGGATGTGCTGCGGCACCATGTAATCGGGAAGGCGGGCTCGCAGACGGGTGCGCAGCGTGTCCTCGTTCGGCGACAGGCCTTCGCCGCCGACCACGTAGGCCACCAGGCGAACGTCGCCTGGGCGATCTTCGCGCGCCATGACCACGGCGCGCGTGACTTCAGGTGCGTCGGCGAGCACGCATTCGATCTCGCCGGGTTCGATGCGGTAACCGCGCACCTTCACCTGGAAGTCGAGGCGGCCTAGGTGTTCGAGCAGGCCGTTGCTGAGCCAGCGGCCACGGTCGCCGGTGCGGTACATGTGCGAGTCCGGCGTTTCCGACCAGGGATCGGGCACGAATTTCTCCGCGGTAAGCGCTGGCCGATCGAGGTAGCCGAGGGTGACGCCTGCGCCGCCGATGTGGATCTCGCCGGGCACGCCCAACGGGCAGTGGTTACCGCGCTCATCGAGGATGTGCACCGTGGTGTTCGCGATGGGGCGCCCGATGTAGATGCCTTCGCGCGGGTCCGACACGCGCCAGTAGGTGGAGTACACCGTGGTTTCGGTCGGGCCGTAGCCGTTCCACACTTCGCCGCAGCGGTCGAGCAGCGCCTCGGCCAGGTCGACTGGCAGCGGTTCGCCGCCGGACACGGCGCGGAACGCGGGACGGCCGTGCCACCCCGCGTCCACGAGCAGGCGCCAGCCGGCCGGCGTGGCCTGCATCATCGTGGCGTCGCTGTCCTCGATCAGGCGGCGCAGCTGGCCACCGTCGCGCACGTCGTCACGGCCGGCAACCACGATCTCCGCGCCGCTGGTCAGCGGCAGCATGAGTTCCATGAAGGCGATATCGAACGACAGCGTGGTGACCGCCACCAGGCGGTCGTCCGGCGCGATGCCCGGCACGCGCTGCATGCTGGTGAGGAAGTTCGAAGCCGAGCGGTGCGGCACGCGCACGCCTTTCGGCTGGCCGGTGGAGCCGGAGGTGAAGATCACATACGCCACCGAATCGGGCGTCGCGGCCCGGCGGTTGCGTTCCAGCCGCTCGAACGAGGCGCGTGCAACCTCGTCGCTATTCAGCGCGAGCACGCGCTCGGGATCGAAGTCGAAGGCAAGCGGTGTGTCGTCGTCGACAACCAGGGCCGCAAGAGCGGCATCCTGGGCCATGAAGGCCAGGCGGTCGGCGGGAAAGGACGGGTCCAGCGGCACGTAGCCCGCGCCGGACTTCAACACGCCGAGCACCGCGGCCACCATGTCGATGCCACGGGCCAGCGACAGGCCTACCAGGGCGCCATGGCCGATGCCCCGGTCGCGCAGCGCATTGCCGATGCGGTTCGCGCGCGATTCGAGCGCGGCGTAGGTCAGCGCGCGGTCGGCGTGGCGTACAGCGGCGCGATCCGGTGCCCGATCGGCCTGCTGTTCGAAGAATTCGTGGGCGAGGCGCAGTTCGGGAAACGGCGTCGGCGCGGGCTGCAACGCAGCCAGTTCACGGTATACGGCGTCGGAAACGATCGGCAGCGATACAGCGGCTTTGGCCGGATCGAGCGCAGCCTGGCGCAGCAACATGGCGTATGCATCCAGCCAGCCCTGGATAGTGGCGCCCTCGAACAGGTCCGCGTTGTACTGGCACTCCAGGCGCAAGCCACCGTCCACCTGCACGGCGTTGACGAAAAGTTCAAAGTTTTCGTACTCGCGCGGCACCGCTTCCACATCGAAGCGCAGGCCGGGGAAGGTCACCGTGCTCTCGTCCAACTGCGCGTCGAGGTTGAACAGCACGGTCACCAGCGGCAGGCGCGAGGGATCGCGCGCCAGCGAGAGGCGGGCAAGCAGGCTGCCGAGCGTGTAACGCTGGTGTTCGAAGGCGTCGAGCAGGTCGTTGCGAACGCTGCCGAGTACGTCGGCGAAGCTTGCGGTGTCGTCGATGTGGGCGCGCAGCGGCAGCACGTTCACGCAATGGCCGACCAGCGTGTCCAGCCCTTCGGCCGCCTGTCCCGCGGTGGGAATGCCGATCACCACATCGTCCTGCCCCGCCATGCGGCGGAGCAGGACGGCGAAGGCGGTCAGCAGGGTCGCGTAGAAGCTCGCGCCCTGGGCGGCGCCCAGGCGCTTGATCGCCGCGACTTCCGTCGGGTCCAGCGTGCGGTCTTCGCGCCGTGAGGTGAACGTCCGACGGCGGGGGCGGGAACGGTCCGTGGGGAGGTCGAGTACGGGGGCCGGGCCGGAAAACCGGTCGAGCCAGTACTTTTCATCCTCACGGGCCGCCTCGCTGCCGGCGTGCGCAGCCTCGGCCAACGCGAAGTTCGGAAACGCGCTCGCGGCGGCCGGGCCATTGCCCTTGCCGGTGCGCTGCGCGTAAAGGGCGGCGAGATCGCGCACGATCACGCCGAAGGACCAGCCGTCGCACACGATGTGGTGCGCGGCTATGGTCAGGAGGTGGCGATCGGCCGCGAAGCGGAACAGCTCCGCACGGACCAGCGGTCCGTTCTCGAGGTCGAAGGGTGTGGTGACGATGCGCGAGAACGCGGCCTGGATGCGTGCGTCGCTTTCGAACGGCGCCAGCAGCGAGAGGTCGTGGAAGGCGATCGGCAGCGTCGTGCGCTCGGCGACGAACAGGCCCTCGCCATCGCCGCTGAAGGTGGCACGCAAGGCCTCGTGGCGATCCACGATGCCCTGCAGGGCCCATTCGAGGGCCGGCACGTCGAGCAAGCCCTTGAGGTTCAGCGATACCGCCTCGTTGTACGCCAGCGAGGCTTCCGGCTCCAGCCGGGATGCCAGCCACACCTCGCGCTGCGCGGCCGTCGTCGGCACGAGCCGCGTGAGCGGCGCACCGGCGAACGGATCGTAGTCGACCGCCGTGGCGGCGGCCAGCTCGTTGGGCGTCATGCGGTAACCCTCAGGTACTTGCCCGGCGCATCCGGGTTGGGAACGAACCACGCGGGACGGCCTTCTGGATCCTTGCCGAGGCGGGCGCCCGCGACGGGCGGATGCTCGGCATCGAAGGTTGCCGTCTCGCGCCGGCGCGGCAGGAACTCCGCTTCCTGCATTTCGAGGATGGATTCACGGAACGCGGTGGCGATGGCGGCGAAATCCGCCTCGCTGTGCGCGGTGGTGAAGAAGCAGGGGAAGTTGTCGAGGATGTGGATGCCGCGGCTGCGCATCATCGCGAACAGCAGGTCCTGCAGCGGATGGTCCTCGTTGAACACCGTTTTCCACACGGACGAGAAGTGCACGATATGCAACGGCGCCCCCACGCCGGCGCAGAACGCGTTCAGTTCGTCGGCCATCGCCGTGACCTTCGCGTTGAGGCTGGCCTGCAGGTCCGGGCCCTGTTCCTTCAGGTGGTTGAGCACGGCATGCGCCGCGGCCAGGGCCAGCGGGTGGCGCACGAAGGTGCCGGCGAAATACGTGACCCCCACGGTCGGCGTGGAATCGTCGCCAAAGCGCCAATGGCCGCCATCCAGTGCGTCCATGAAACGCCGCTTGCCGGCGATCACGCCGATCGGGAAGCCACCGCCCACGACCTTGCCATAGGAAGCCATGTCCGCGTCGATGCCAAGCATCGCCTGGGCGCCGCGCGGGTGCGAACGGAAACCGGTGACCACTTCGTCGAAGATCAGCAGCGAGCCCGATTCCTCGGTGATCGCGCGCAGTTCCTGAAGGAACTCGATCGGCTGGAAGTCCGGCCGGCGGCTCTGGACCGGCTCCACCAGCACGGCGGCGATGGACGAGGCGCGCTCGCGGATGATGGCGAGCGACTCGGGCGTGCCGTACTCGAGCACCAGCACGTTCTCCGCCGTGTTGCGCAGGATGCCCGGCGCGGCCGGCACCGACTTCAGCTTCTTCGTGCCGCGTACGATCACTTCGTCGAAAATGCCGTGGTAGGAGCCGGTGAAGATGACCAGGGTGTCGCGTCCCGTGACGGTACGGGCTACGCGCACGCAGCCCATCACGGCTTCGGAGCCGGTGTTGCAGAGCGCCGCGCGATCGAACCCGGTGATGTCGCACACCTGTTTCGCGACGATGCCGGCCAGCGGATGCTGCGGGCCGATTTCGTAACCCGCGTCAAGCTGGGTACGCACGGTGTCGAGCACGAAGTCGGGCTGCCAGCCGAACAGGTTCATGCCGAAGCCGTTCAGGGCATCGACGTACATGTTGCCGTCCAGGTCCCACACCTTCGAGCCCTTGGAGCGTTCGATCACGATCTGATAGACGATTTCCTTGAGCAGCGGACGGAAGCCGTTCACCACGCGCGGGTCGGCCAGGTGCGGACGATGTTCCTCGGTGTAGGCCTTGGAGGCCTTGCTGCGCTCGATATAGCGGCGCATGAAGGCATCCAGGCGCGCGCGCTGGCGAGAGCTCAGGTCGGTGTTCGTGGAGTGGATCCGCGCGATGGCGCCGAAGGCTTTCTTGACGTCGTAGGTGGTGTGCGCAAGCGCAGCTTCTTCGTCCTGGCCCGGAGCGGAATCCGTAGGAGCGCGCCCTGCGCGCGACGCCGTTGGCGTCGGTTCGGAGGCTTGCGCGCCAGGTTCGGGACTGAGGCTAACGGCGTCGCGCGCAGGGCGCGCTCCTACCTGGGGAGCGTCGGCCATGGGAGAAACAAAAGGCGCGGAAGCGGCGGCTCCCGCAAGCAACGCCAACTGTTCCCGCATGATCTGCATCTGCTGCGCGATCACGTCCTGGACCAGTCCGCCACCCGTGGCCAGCGCCACCGGTGCCGCCGCCATGGCCGGCGCGGCGACAGCCGCGGGCACGGGCGCCGCCGGCTGAGCCTCAGCCGGCAACAGGCGATCGATATGCGCCGCGAGCCGTTCGAACGACGAACAGCCGTCCATCAGCTCGCGGAAAGTGATCTTCAGCGCGTAGGTCTTCTGCAACTGCAACGCCACCTGGGTCAGCGACAGTGAGTCGAGTCCCAGTTCGACGAAGTTGGACGCCGGGTCGACACCCTCGAGTTCGGTTCCCGACACATCCTCGAACAAGGCGATGAGTTCGCCGGCAAGGCGCTGGGGACGGTTGTTGGGTGCGGGTGCGGAAGGCATCGGCATGGGGGACTCCGGTACGGCGGTAAAGATGGCGGGCGGCACGAGCGGCGTGGCGGCGGCGATGGGCGTGATCGAGGCAGGCAACCGGGCATCGATCCAGTGCCGCTTGCGCTCGAAGGGATAGGTGGGCAGGCGCACGCGACGGCGCTGCTCGCGATGGTCGAAGGCGTGGGTGGCGATGGAGGCGCCGGCGGCCCACAGCGTGCCGGCGGCGGCGAGCCAGGCGGCGCGTTCGTCGGTGGGACCGTCGCCCAGCGAAGCGACGATAGTGCGGCCGCGGCTCTGCGCATGCTGGCGCGCGAGCAGGGCGAGGCTGGGACGCGGCCCCACTTCGAGGAACGTGTGCGTGACGTCTTCCAGTGCGTGCAGCAGCGCCGGCGAAAAACGCACGGTATGCCGCAGGTGCTTCGTCCAGTAGTCGGGCGAGGTGGCTTCCGCGTCGGTAAGCATCGCGCCGGTGAGCGTTGAGACGATGGGCGTGCGCGGCGCCGAAAGCGACACGGCGCTCACTTCCGCGTGGAAGCTGTCCAGCACCGGGTCCATCATCGCCGAATGGAAGGCGTGCGAGGTGTGCAACAGGCGGCACGCGACGCCTTGGGTTTCCAGTGCGATGCGAAACGCTTCGACGGCATCGGTGGGGCCTGAGACCACGCTGGCGTTTGGCGCATTCTCGGCGGCGAGAGAAAGAACGTCCGGGAGCCTGGCCCGCAACTCGGCGGCCCCCAGACGAACGGAAAGCATCGACCCGGCGGGCAGCGCTTGCATCATGCGGCCGCGACGGGCTACGAGACGCGACGCGTCGGCCAGCGGCATCACGTCCGCCAGCACGGCTGCGACGAATTCGCCCACGCTGTGGCCGATCATCGCCACCGGTTCCACGCCCAGGCTCATCCACAGGCGGGCGAGCGCGTACTCGAGTGCGAAGGTGGCCGGCTGGGTCAACGCGGTAGCCTTCAATGCCTCGGCATCGTCGGCGAACATGCGATCGCGCAGGTCGAAACCGAGTTCGTCGCGCAGCGCGAATGCGACGTCGTCCAGCGCGGCGCGGAACACTGGCTCCGTCGCGTGCAGCTCACGGCCCATGCCCGCGTACTGCGAACCCTGGCCGGGAAAAAGGAGGACGATGCGTGGAGCCGGATCGGCGCAGGAACGGCACATCGCGGCAGCGGCGATGTCGCGAAGTTTTGCCACGGCGTCGCTGACCGACAGCGCCACCAGGTGTGTGCGCTGGGCGAAGGCCTTGCGGCCGCAGGCAAGCGTCCACGCGGTATCGGCGAGATTGCCGTCCGGATGCGCGGCGAGGTGATCGGCCAGCCGTGCCGCGGCGTTGCCGAGCGCGGTGGGCGTGCGCGCGGAGAGCAGCAACAGTTGCGAACCGCTAGAGGCATCGGACGGTACACGCTCCGGTGCTTCCTCCAGGATCACATGCGCATTCGTGCCGCCGACGCCGAACGAGCTGACGCCGGCGCGCAACGGGCCGCCCGGGGTCTGCCACGGCCGCAGCGTGTCGTTGACGACGAAGGGCGACTCGGCGAGACCGAGGCGCGGATTTGCCGACTTGAAGTGCAGTGACGGGGGCAGGCGGCGTTCGCACAACGCGAAGGCGGTCTTGATGACGCTGGCCGCGCCGGCCGCCATCACGAGGTGGCCCACGTTGCTCTTCAGTGAGCCGAGCGCACAGAAGCCCTTGTCCGCGGTGGATTGGCGGAAGGCACGTGTAAGCCCTTCCAGTTCGATCGGATCGCCGAGCGGCGTGGCGGTGCCGTGCGCTTCGACATAGGAGATATCGCGCGGCAATACCGCCGCATCGTCGAGCGCCATGGTGATGACGGCAGCCTGGCCGGCGGCGCTGGGCGCGGTGAAGCTGGCCTTGACGGCGCCATCGTTGTTCACGGCGGCGCCGCGGATCACCGCATATACCGGGTCACCATCGCGCAGCGCATCGGAAAGGCGCTTCAGCAGGACGACGGCGGCGCCGTCGCTGAAGACGGTGCCCTGGGCGTCTACGTCGAACGTGCGCGTATGGCCGTCCGGCGACAGCATGGAGCCTTCCTGCGCGATGTACCCGCTGTTTGGCGGACAGGCGATGGACGAGCCACCGGCCAGTGCCATATCGCAACGGCCGGCGCGCAGCGCGTCGAAGGCCTGTGCGATGGCGACGAGCGACGTGGAGCACGCCGTGTTGAGGCTGATCGCAGGTCCAGTGAGGTTGAGCTTGTGCGCTACGCGCGTGGCGAGGTAATCCTTCTCGTTGCCGAGCATCACCTGGAACGCGCCAAGTTTCTCGATGAGGTCCGGCCGCCCGCTGATGTGCTTCTGGTAATAGGTGGCGTTGTGCATGCCGCCGAACACGCCGACGGGCACCGACTGGCCGTCGGGCACATACCCGGCGCGCTCCATGCACTCCCAGCATAGTTCCAGGAACAGGCGCTGTTGCGGGTCGGTGAGTTCCGCCTCGCGCGGCGACATGCCGAAGAAGCCCGCGTCGAACTGGTCCACGTTGTCGACCACGCCACGCGCGGCCACGTAACCCGGATCGTCGCGTTCGGCCTGGCTCACCGCCGGGTCGAGTTCGTCCGGGGTGAAGAAGCGGATGGATTCGCGGCCCGCGCACAGGTTGTCCCAGAACGTCTCGGCATCCGGCGCGCCCGGGAAGCGGCCGGCCACGGCGACGATCGCCACGGGTTCCCCCGTCGCCGGCGCGCCGCTCGCCAGGCGTCCTGCCAGCGCATGACGGGCGGCGCGCCCCTCGATCGTGGCCGCCACCGCGGCCGGGGTCGGCTCGGCGAAGAACCCGACCAGGGTAGGAGTCGGCGACAATTCCTCGTGGACGCGGGTCATGGCTCGCGCCGCAAGCAGGGAACTGCCGCCGAGATCAAAGAAGTTGTCGTCGCGACCGACCGTGCCGACGCCGAGCACCGTCGCGAAAATCGCGCAGAGTGTCGTCTCGACATGGCCACGCGGCGCGGCGAACGTAGCCGCCAGTTCGGGGCGGCTGCTATCGGGTGCCGGCAACGCACGGCGGTCGAGCTTGCCGTTATCGTTCACCGGCAGGGCATCCATGCGCACCCAGGCGACGGGAAGCATGTACTCGGGCAACGTGCGGGCCAGCGCGTCGCGCAGGCCGCGTGCTGTCACCGCTTCCACCTCGCTGACGTAATAGGCGACGAGGCGCTTGTCTCCGGGGGTGTCTTCGCGCGCGATCACAGCCGCGGCCGTGACGCCGGGCAGGGCTCGCAGGGCGATGTCGATCTCGCCGGTTTCCACGCGATACCCGCGGATCTTCACCTGGCCGTCGACACGGCCGATGAAGGCGAGGTTGCCGTCGGGCAGCCAGTGCACGAGATCGCCGGTGCGATAGCGGGTGCCGCCGGCGACGAAGCGTTCCGCCGTGAGTTCGGGGCGGTTGAGGTAGCCGCGCGCCACGCCGGTACCGCCGATGAAGAGTTCACCCGTCTCGCCGGCCGGCACTTCGTTGCCTTCCGCATCGAGCACATGCAGCGAGGTCTCGCCGATGGGACGGCCGATGGGAATGGCACGCAGATCGTCCGGGAGCTCGCGTGGAATGACATAGGTCGTCGCAAACGTGGTGCATTCGGTGGGGCCGTAACCGTTGATCAGCGTCGTGGCCGGCAGCGCGGCATACGCCTTGCGCACATGCGGCAGCGAAAGTGCCTCGCCTCCCGTCATCACCACGCGCAGTCCCGCGAGGTTGCCGGCGTTGTCGTCAACGATGGCGTTGAACAAGGCGGCCGTGAGCCAGGCGACTTCCGCGCCATGCTTTTCCACTGTGCCCGCGATACCGGAGCCTGTCGGCACGCGCTCGCTGTAAACGACGCACGTGCCACCATTCAGCAGCGGCGCGAAGATCTCGAAAGTGGACGCATCGAAGCCTAACGGCGCTGCATGCAGCACCTTAGGCGCATTGAAATCGATGTAATCGGAGCGAAGCACCAGCCGCAGGATCGACGCATGCCGGATCTCGACGCCTTTCGGCGTGCCGGTAGATCCGGAGGTATACATGGCATAAGCAAGATCGTCGCCGGCCCCCTCGACCCTATAGGAGCGCGCCTCCGCGCGAACGGTTGCTCGCGCGGGGTACTCATCCTCGTCCCCATCGCCGGCAATCCACTGCGAAACCTCATTCTCGAGCTCAGCCACCGTGAACACGGGAACGTCGTCGCCCTCGGCCATGTCCCGCGATTCGTCGGCGACGATGGCTGACACGTCCGCATCATGCAGCGCGAACGCCACGCGGTCGGCGGGCCAGCGCGTATCGATGGGCAGGTAGGCCGCCCCGGCTTTCAGCACGCCGAAGACGGCAACCACCGCTTCCACCGAGCGGTCCATCAGCAGCGCGACGTAACTTCCCGGCTCCACGCCCGCCGCCACCAGTCCGCTCGCGACACGATCGCTGCGGGCATCCAGTTCGGCGTAGCTGAGGCACGCTGCATCCGAGACAACGGCTGCGCGTTCCGCACAGGTCTTCGCCACGGCGGCGAAGCGACCGTGTACGGTAAATGTGTCCTGCCCGGCAGGGAAACGCGCATCGCTCATGGTCTGGCCTCGTACCCGTTGGGAGAGCGCGAAGGCATAGGCCGAACGGTCGAGGCGGCCGTGGAGCGACCTGACCGGGCGCCCTGCGCGCACCGGTGGCCACCCTTCGTGCCCCCGACGACCCTCATCCACCCCGCCGTGCCTTCGGCTTTCATGCGATCCCCCGTCACGCGTGCAGGCCGGATGGCCCTTCGCGTCTGTGGAATCTTTATAGCCCTGGGACTTTGGGGGGCATATACAACTGGCGCGCTAGCCGGGGTGTGCAAATGGCCGATTGCCTAGGCCTGCGCGTAGCGGACGTAAAAAAAAGGGCGCCCCTCGCGGGGCGCCCGTCGCAAGACTGACTCAGCGCCGGAACTTGAACGAGTCGATACGGATGACATCTTTGCAGCGGATCTCCAGGTGCCTGATCCGGCGTCGTCCGTTATCGTTGTAACGCACCTCTAGCTGCCGCTCGTTGTTTCCGCCGGGAACCGTGATGACACCGCTGATGATGTTCAGCCGCGCGTCCTTGAAGGTCACCGTGACCTCCCGGTCGACTGAGGTAATGGCGAAACGCACTACGTTCCAGTCCTCTGTGAAGTTCACGAAGAACACATTGTCGTGGCTAACCCATTGGGGGTTCCCGACGTAGAGAACGCTCCCCCTGAACTCCGCAGTCGGATTGAAGCGATAGAGTTCCACACCCAGTTGCTCGTTGGGATCGATATGCTTGTCGGGATCGAACTGCATATCCATCACGAGCAGGCCGGTTTCGGGGAACCGTATGGTCTGCCGCGGCAGGACGTAACGCACTCTGTCCGCATCGAAATTGTATTCGAGGTCCCACTCGCCGGGGGCCGCTCCCAACAAGGTGAGGTTCCTGACAGGCGCCAGGATGCTGGGTTGGCCGTCCGGCAGTACGCTGTACACAATGGTTCCCGTGCCACCAGCGGCCGGGACGATTCTTTCGATGGGCACCCTGAGAGTCAGGGAAGCGGCCCCGAAATCGGAGCCCAGGCGCGTCTGCGTGTCGGTGTACGTCGCGCCGCCCTTGGTGAAGGTCGAGGTGACGACGATCCTGTTCGAGGGCTGGAGGAAAGCGTAACGGGGGATGTCGACGCGGAGGCCGTCCGGAGCCAATCTACCGACCTCGATCTGGTGGGTGGGAAATTCGGGAGTGTCGGCCGGCTCGAGGACTGCACCGGTTCCTTTGACACTGGCCGTCGTCACCTGTGACCTGAGCAGCGGGGAGCCGGCCCGCGTGACCTCATACCTGGCCCGCAACTCGCCACCCGGAATGGCCTTCACGATGGCGTGCGGTATCTCCACCCTCACTGCGCCGCTCGCGTCGCCGGAAAAGGCCTGCGCATGTTGAGGAAGCGGCATGCCATCGCCGGTGACACGCTCGACGATGAGTCTGATCTGGTCGGTGGTCCGCATGTCGAATGCGACGATAACGGGCACATTCGCCGCCCCAAGGAAATCGAGATCGATGATCCCGTTAAAATGGTCGGGGAAAATTGGCCGAGGCAATAGCGGAACGCCCGCGTCGATGACCTTGGCTTGGGCGTAATAGGAATGATTGTTGACAACATCGGTGATGTAGTAATCGACACGAGCCACACCGCCGTCCGTACCGCTGATGGTCTCCCAGGACACGGTGACCGGAACGGCGCTGCCGATCTGGCTGGTCGTGGTGATTTCGAAGGGACCGAGGCTGGCGCTGCCCCAGCGCACGAACAATCGGTCGCCAAGGCTCATGTTCTCCCATGGCGGTACGTTCATGACCAATGGCTGGTTCTGCGGGATCCCGGCTTCCAGTTCGGGGATAGGGGCAAGCCTGGTGTTGACGTAGGTAGGGTCGCCGAACACCGGAATGCCACCGGGTGGCTGGAAGTCGATGAGATAGCCCAGAAGCCGCACCGACTCGACGGCTTCCAGAGGCCTTACGATGGCGTACCAGATGTCGAGTCGGCGAGCCTGGTTGTCGGGGACGTGGCGCAACATCTGCGCCGCGGGGGCATGGATTTCAATCTCTCCGGTCGGCCCCCCGGGGAGCGGCATTTCCATGACAGGGATCAGGTCGTCGCCGAAGAAAAGAACAAAGACGTCGCCAGGTTGCAGATCCCCGAATGGACCGGCGAAGAACACCGCATGATCAGGGTCTTCCACGATGGTCCGGCGGTTGATGCCATGGTCGAAGGCATCGAAGGCATATCGTGGAGCGGGGTAGACCGCTCTCGTACTCTTCTTGGAACGCAGTAAGTCCAGATTGACCGACATGTCGAGCCTCCTTTGGAGGACCACTCGCCGCAGGGCGAGTGGTCCTTGCTCAGATGGAAAACCTTTCTTCTGCTTCGATCAGGTGGCCGTGCGTGCATCAACATCGAGGAAGAGAGTGTTCACTGCATCGGACACGCCAGAGCCGACATCGTTGGCGATTGCGAAACGCACCCTGATGGAGCCACGACCGATGTTCCCGTCCGCATTGAGCATGCGGATGATCGGATCGTACGGAATGACGATGTCCGCGAATCGTTTTTCTTCATTGGCCGGCGGCGGTTCTTCCGCGAACGGCGGAAGTTCGTTCCCGTTGAGGGCATCCTCGGGGATCGCGGTCACCTTGGTCCCGCCGGCATCGAAGTCGGTGACCAGGTATGGGGGCAGAGCCTCAGTGAACGCGGGTGTGCCGGTTCCGGTACGATTGTCGTAGCCATCGACAGTCACGACGATGCTGTCGCCCGCTGCCATGTTTGCGTAGTGATGGATGCGCACGATGACTCCCGAGAACCTGGTGCCGTCGTTCGTGTTGCCGCGGGCGCGGCGGAGATTCATGGACGGTTGGATGATGCCAGGGCTAACGATCCTCTGCCGGGCATCGCGGAACAACCAATGGTTGAACGGAATAGGATTGCCCCCGCCCGGAAGCCCGGTACTTGCAGCGACGGTGACCAGCCAGATGGGAGAGAGTTCGGTGTTGGTAGCCCCACCGGTATGTGCACGGAAGTTGTCATAACGGACATAGTTGCTGCCATCGACCAGCGCGCCGGCATCGACAGGATAGGCCAGGTCGCTACCGGCAATCGCCGACCTCGGCGGTCCGATCGTGACAGGACCCGTTCCATCCATATTGACTTTGTAGAGGGTGACGCGATCGTTGGTCTCGAACGCCTCGCTGCCGTCCAGGGCGAGATGTGGGATGGTTCCGGTGAGTGGTCCGGTCGAATCCGCAGGAACGATGTCGTTGTCGACAAGGCTGTTCGGTCCCCGGATGCTGCCCGGCAGAAGTTCCGTTTCCCATCCGGACGCTCGCAGATCGACGGCAATCGTCCTCGGTAGCGACGCGGGAATGGTGAAACCATTGCGGAGAAGATCGTAGTCAATGGCGAAGGTAAAACGACCATCGGTGCCCGAACCAAGCGATACGATCAGGTCCGTTGGAATAGGACCGGTGGCCACATCGTCCCCCGGGGCCCCGACGATCGCCGGGACGGTATTAAGCAGGATGTCGCCATTGATTTTTACTCGCAACAGGTCGCCGGCCACCGGTGCGTCGTAATACGGGACGATGTAGCTCGGGGGGGTGCGCGAATCCGCAAGGTCGATGAGGAGCGGCAACGTATCGTCATCATGAAGCGGCACTTCGAGCGCCTGGAGCGCAGAAGGGGAACTCGCGATGAGAAGATTGACCTCGTGTGCCTGACCCGTGTTTTCGTTTCCGGCGACGTCGCGAGCCTTCAGCGCGATACTGACCCGGACATCAATGTCGTTGTCTTCAAAGAACTCCAGTGGTACCTGCACGGGGAGGACATGTGCGGGTTCGGGAATTCTGCCCGTCGCATACTCGTAAACCTCGCCGCCGGGTATCGTCGTGAAGACCAACGAGGTTTCGTCGTCAGGCTCGTGCCCAAAGTAGGCCTGGATCGTTGCCATGAATCCGCCATCCGCTATGATCTGCGCCCGGGTGACGCCATTGTCGATGTATTCGTCGGGAAGCAGAACGTGGGAGAAGTCGGGAACGTTTCCCGGTACTCTCGCATCGAACCGGATGCGATAGACGTTGGATATGTAGGGATTGCTGATGTCGCTACCCTGGCCGACGTAGAGGTCGTACTCCACGTTCTGCCCTGCAGTTATACCTAGCTGCGAGACATCGAAATCCATTTCCAGGTCTGCAGGGAAATCTACGGAATTGACGATGTCACTAAAAGCGATGATATCTGCTGGTTCCTCCGGATCGTCGCCTTTTGTCACGAGGAAGGCATAGGCCTGATCGTCATCCGAGGCATTCGCAATCTTCGGGCAACTGATCGTGATGGTTTGATCGAGCAGTGCGACAGGAAGGACTTTCTTGGCGCCATCCGGCTGATCGTCATTGCCAATGATGTCGAGCGCAACGGCGATTTCCGGATCGATGTCGACGAGTTCGTACGGGTCGGTCCTCGAATTCATCGAATTGACGATGATCGCGAGCTCCTCACGCTCGCGAAGGGCCTCACGCTTTCCTTGCTTGACGTCGGCGGCAGACTGGAAAGTTGATGCTTTGAATTTCATGACTTTTCCTTAAGTCGATGTGACGAATCCCTGTGTGAAAACCTAGCGATACATGACGGTCTTGTTCTTTCGCGTCGCGCGAGGCATCGCTACGCTAAGCGTTCCTGCAATCGATGAATATATGCCGGACGTTGTAGGCGTGGATGCGCGGCGATTCCCGATCGGGTAGGGGAGCTTGAGTCACGGATAGCGCGTATTCGGCCAGTTTCACCGAACATTCATGACGCGGCACTTAGGTAGCCAATGAGGCATCTCATCATTAGGGGCGATTGCGCCCGGGTGGGGCAGGGAGGTTGGCTTCATGTGTGTGGGCATTTTAGGACTACACCCCGTTCCGCAGCTGGCAAGGACGTGAAAGAATCCCGGCCTTCCATTGCGTCTACTTTGCTCGCCGCTCAGGGCGGGTCACCGCGTCCAGAAAACACGGCCGACAGACGTCGCTCGCAATACGTTACCGAGGATATAAAATGAAGCCGACGCCTTGTGGCATGCTGTCGCGTACGCAGACTTACGCGTTAGCGATCTTCTCGATGGCGGCACCGTGGCATGCCGCATATGCAGGTGTCATCAGTGGGCCGGGACAAACGGCGCAGGTGGGACTTGGCTCGCCTGTAGAAGACTGGACGGTCAGTAACCGTGCAGTGCTCAATGTCATCGACGGCGGTGCGACCGGTCGGATTTCAGCCAGCGACGGCGGTTACGTGAGCGTGTTCGGTGGGACGGTTACGGCCAGCACGAATTCGGCCATCCTCGGGCTCGCTGCGATCCGGCTCAGCGGCGCCGGTGCCCAGGGCGCCAGTGCGTTGATCGAGCATTCGCGGGTGACGGACACGACCGGAAGGGCACTCTCCCTTCTATATGGGACCGGGAGCTTTCCGCAAGCCTCGGCTACTGTGAATGCATCGCAGCTGACGGGCGCGACAGACGGCGCCTTCATGACCAGCGGCGGGATGCTACGCATCGATCAGGGGTCGAATGTTACCGGCAGCAGCGGCAGCGGTGCGATCCTGGCGACGGGGCGCATCGAGGTGGCTGGCGGGTCGGTTCTCCATGGCGGAGTACAAGGTATCCGTATCATCGATACCACGCGCATGCCGGGTGAGAACCAGGGGCGTGCCGTGGTCGTCGACGGTGCGCTGGTGTCGGGTGGGAGCGGCGCCGGCATCCTCGTCGATTCACCGCAAGGAGCGGAGGCCACTACCGTGGCGACGATCTTCCTTACGAATGGCGCGTCCGTCACGGGCGGCAATGGCGTCGCGGTGCAGGTCGCCACGAATGCCGAGACGAAGCTGGTCGTCGATTCGAGCGGCATCGTAGGCGACATGGTTTCCGCCGGCGGCCGTTTCGACATAGCGATGCAGGCTGGAGCCAGCGTGACCGGCCGGATGCAGGGAGTGGACTCGCTCGGGCTCGTCCAGGGTTCCACCTGGTTCGTCACCGGGAGCTCCGATGTCGGCTCCATCGGCCTGACCGATTCAACCCTGGCCTTCCAGGCGCGAACCGGCGGTGCGCATTCAAGCATCGCGGTGCGCGGCGACTTCTCCGGCTCCGGTGTCGCGGTCCGTTTCAACACGACGTTGAATGCCGGCGGCGCGCTGGCGGACCAGGCCACCGATCGCCTGCTGATCGAGGGGAACGTGACCACGACCGGACCGACACTGGTCGATGTCATCTCCGCGGATGGCGGCGCAGATACCGACAGCAACGGTAACGGCCTGATCGACGCCGGCGAGGGTATCTCGCTGATCCAGGTGGGTGGCGATTCGCGCGCCGATGCCTTCTTGCTGCGCGGTGGCTATGTCGCGGCGGGGCCTTACCAGTACACGCTGCATGCCTTCCGCCCCGGCGAAACCGATCCGGCGCAGAACCTCCTCCCGTCGGGAAATCTGAACTGGGACTACCGTCTGGGCAGCAAGGTCGTGTGCGACGGCGAATGTCCGCCGTTGGACCCGGAGAATCCGGACCCCGTCGATCCGGATCCCGCCAACCCGGACCCCGTCGATCCAGGCACTCCCGATCCCGGTCGCATCGCCGTGGTTCCCCAGCTGCCGTCCTATCTCTCGGCACCGGCGGCGCTGCTCACCTATGGCGACATGATGAACGACGGGCTGCGCCAGCGCCTTGGTGATATCCGCCAGGGTACGTCGCACGACCCCGTGGGCGGCGAAGTATTCGCGCGCTACCTTGGCGGGCAGCTCCGTTACACGTCCAACCTGTCGTTCCAGCGCTATGGCTACGATTTCGACCAGCAGGTGAACGCGCTTCAGCTTGGCGGCAGCCTGATCGCGCTGGATGGCGACAACGGTACGCTGCGCGTCGGCTGGGCCGCTGACCACGGCACGACGCGCGTCACGCCGAAGGCAGCCGATGGCAACAGTTCGGCGAAATACCGCGCGAATGGCGTGGGCGCCTGGATTACCTGGCAGCATGGCAACGGATTCTGGGTCGATGGCGTGGTCGGTGCGACGCGCTACCGTGGCGACGTAGGCACCGACTTCCGTGGATCCGATGTCGGCCGCATCCACGCCAACGGCTGGACGATGTCGGTGGAAGCGGGCATGCCCTTCGCACTCGGTAACGAGTGGACCATCGAGCCGCGCTTCCAACTGAAGCATCAACAGCTGACCTTCCGTGACTTCGTCGACGGCGACAATCTCACCGTGAAGCTCGGCACGGCAAAACAGACCAGCGCACGTCTGGGCGGCCGTCTTTCACGCACGGCGAATCCGGTCTTCATGCCTTATGTGGGCGTGGATCTCACCCATACGAGCCATGGCGATCCCGGCGTGAATGTCGCCAGCGATGAGTGGGGTATCGCCGATCGTTTCGCCTCCGGGCGCATCGGAAACTCCTATCGCGTCGCCGCGGGCACGGTGAGCCAGCTGGGCCGCCACGTGCAGGTCTACGGCGAAGGCACGTATCAGCACTTCGTCGGCAGTCACGGCGTGCGCGGCTGGGCCGGCAACATGGGCGTGCGCGTTACTTTTTGAGTTTGCCCAGTCCGGGGGCGCAGGATGCGCCCCCAGGGGCAATGGAAAGGCCGACACCTCGGGCCGCGAGCGGATGCGCTCCCTGCGCCTCCCTCCTGGCACGTCCCTGTGCAGATTTCTCCTGCTTCATCCTTGGCGTCCCATGACTCTGTCCGCCGCGACTCGGGGTATCGTCGAGCTAGGCTATCCCTGTGTAATCAAAAGAAAAATAGACCTATGGTTGTAGGTGTCGGCGTCCGATTGCGGACACTCGGAAGCGCGATTCATGCGCATTTTGTCCGCTTCGCGACGTAAAGCGCGGCGTGGCGCGAACTTTAGCAAGTAGCATTTTTGAGACGCTGTCCGGAACCGGACGACAGCTGACTGGCTGAAGTGAATGGGTGCCTGATACGACGGCGCTAACGGATCGCAATGATCCAAAGAGCCGCGCCTTGCACAGGCGCCGCCGTCCAATGCACGCGATAGGTGCCGGCTTCCTTCACTTCGCGCCACGCGACGGCACCCTGCACACCGCTTTCGTCGGGCAGCTTGACGAACGCGTCGATCAATTCAAAGCCGTCGCCGGGCGTGACCGTCATCTGCTTCACGCCGCCGTCGCCCCACCAGAACGCCAGTAGCGTGGCGGGGCCATCGACATGGATCTCGTCACTGGCGACCACGAGCGCGGGTGCGGCATACGACTGCGCCATCGTCTGTACACGGGTGGCGTTGCGGACCTCGACGAACGGGAGCGACAGTTCGCCGGCAGGTTCGCCGCGCTTTAGGATCGATACCGTATGTTCCGGCCCACCCTTGCCGTCGAGCGCGATGTAAGCCTTCACGTCGAAACGGTCGCCGTAGTCCGCATAGGTCATGGCGCGCCCCAGCGCACGCCAGCGGTTGTGGTAAGTGTCGGTGGGCATGTCGGCGTTGTTCGCATAGCCGGCGTTGAACACGATAAAGACGCTGCCCGTGGCTTGCGTATCGACAGCACGGGTCACCGCCGGACTCACCCCGAGGCCTTCCCCCTGGCCGAGGAAGACATGCGCCCCCAGCGACGGCGGCGGGGCGGCGAAGGTCACAGCGGGCAGGACGGAAAACAGGGCCGCGGCCAGTCCGGCGAGGGGTCGAAAGGGCATGACGGTTCTCCAAAAGTGATACTTGTAAGCGTGACAGGCATGAGCCACGCTTGGGGATGCAGGGGATACTCTCGTGGCCGACGAAACCGACTTCATCGATCTGTACGGCAAGCTGAGGCTGGAGCCGGGCTGTTCGCTCGAGGATTTCAAGCGCGCATATCGCCGCAACGTGGCGATGTGGCATCCCGACCGCCGCAGTGGTTCGCGTGCGGACTTGCTCGCCGCGGCCCGGCTACAGCGGTTGACCAGGCAATACGGTGCGGCGATGGACTTCCATCGACGGCACGGGCGTCTACCCGGCGCACCGGTGCCTGCGCGTGTGGAAACGCTGCCGTTGGAAGCAGAGCCGGTCGAGGCGATGGCGGCTACCCCGGTGGCCGCTCCTGCGCATGCCATGCGTCCCAGGCGCTGGTGGCTGGCGGCGCTGGGGGTAGGCGCGGCGATCGTCGCCTGGTCGATGTATCCGGCGGAGCCCGTACCGGAAACTGAAGCGCGAGGCCCTGTCACGGTGGCTGTCAGGGAAGAGGCGACACCCGCATCCGTGCTGATCCTCGGCATGACTCCTGAAGAGGTCGTTGCGATCGAGGGCGAGCCATTGCGTCGCGGCGAGGATCGATGGGAGTACGGTCCGTCCTGGGTACGCTTCGAGCAGGGAGCGGTCGTGGACTGGTACAGCTCGCCGCTGGGTGCGCTCCGCACGGGTTCGACGCGCCCGCGCCCCTGAGGCATCCGCCCGTTCATGGCGCGTGCGGTCACCGTGCCCCGCGGCCGAACAGCACCACCTCCACCGTCTCGATCAGGATCACCATGTCGAGGAAGAGGTTGTGGTTCTTCACGTAGAACAGGTCGTATTTCAGCTTTTCCGCGGCGTCCTCCTCGGAGGCGCCGTATGGATAGCTGAGTTGCGCCCAGCCGGCCAGGCCGGGCTTGATGCTGTGCCGCAGGCTGTAGAAGCGGATCTTGGTCTGCAGGTCGGAAACGAATTGCGGACGCTCCGGCCGTGGGCCGACGATGCTCATGTCGCCGCGGATCACGTTCCATAGCTGCGGCAGTTCGTCGAAACGCAGCTTGCGGCATATGCGGCCCACGCGGGTGACGCGGTCGTCGTTGCTCGAGGCCCAGCGAGCGACACCGTCCATCTCCGCGTCCGTGCGCATGCTGCGGAATTTATAGAGCCAGAAGGTGCGGCCATGTTCGCCCACGCGCTCCTGACGATAGAGGATGGGCTGGCCGCGGCCCGATTCGATGCGGATGGCCAGCGTCACGCCCAGCATGATCGGCCAGCAGAGCAGGGCAATCAGTGCCGAAGCGGTGAGGTCGAAGGCGCGCTTGAGGAACAACGCCAGCGGCGTGGCGTTGAAACCGCCGGAGAAGACCAGCCATGACGGATCGAGCATGGTTAATTGCACGCGTCCCGCCTCGCGCTCCACGAAGGTGGTGAGGTCGGTGATCTGCACGCCGAGCTGCCGGCAGGCGAGCAGGTCGTCCATCGGCAGGCTGCCGCGGCGGTCGTCCACGCCCACGACGATCTCGTCCAGCCTCTCCCGATGCGCCAGTTCGGCAAGCGACCCCGCCGGCTCGATCAGCAGATGCTTGGGAATCGCCACTGTCTCGCTCGGCCCATGCACGTAACCGAGCAGGCTGAAACCGCGCCGGTCGGAGCGGCGGCGCATGCGGTTGTGGATCTGTGCAGCGCGCTCGCCGGCGCCGAGCACGAGCACGCGGCGCTTCAGAGATTCCATCTCTACCAGGCGCATGAACAGCGCACGGAACGCGGCGGTGGCGATAAAGGCGATGACCAGGGCCATGGCGAGGACGCCGCGGCCGACGTACGCCTGTGGAATCACGTAGTAGCCGACGACCAGCGCCAGACCACCGAAAGCGAAGGCGATGGCGTGTCGCGCCAGCTGGCCGCGCCAGCTCATGCGCAAGGTGGCACGGTATTCGCCGAGCGCTGCCATGCTGAGGAAGATCACGATGGCGAACATCGAGGCCCGTGCCGTCAGGGAATTGGTCGAGGCGGCGAGATCCTCCGGCGAGGGAGCGAAGCGGATCCATGTGGCCGCGTTGAGCGAGGCGGCGAGCAACAGCAGTTCGCAGGTACCCAGCAGGGTGAGCCAGCGCACGATCGGCTGTCTGAACAGGCGGATCATCGTTCGTTCCCCTTGATGCACGCGTTGTCCCGCATGCGGATACGCAAAGGCTAGGGAGCGGGGCTGGACCTGTCGATTGCACTTCCGGCCGGCACACGGCTAGTCCGAATGGCCGTCTGTATCGAATCCGATACACGTATTTGGAGGAGCAACGTCAGGGCAGGAGGCAAAGACGGATATCGCGCACCACCGACGGCGCGGCCAGCGCGGCAACCCAATCCTTGCCCGCACGCAGGTTCCGCGTATGACACGGCGGGTAGTGCAGGGCGTTCGCGGGTGGCATCAACGGATGGTTGGAAGGGGCGGGTGTCGTCGACGGGTCGGTCAGCAGGCCCACGCCGAACGCCTTGAGCAAGGCTTCCTTTCGGGTCCACAGCTCGAGCAGCGCGCGCGTCCTTTGCGACGCGTCCAGGTCCGCCAGCCCGGCATGCTCCTCGCGCGTGCAGAACATCGGCATCAGTGATTCGAGATCGATGCGCGCGGGCCATTGTTCGATGTCCACGCCCACCGTGGCCGCGGGGCACACGGTGAGGGCGATCAGGTCGCCGCTATGGCTAAGGCTGGTCGACAAGGCCGTGCCGGCAAGGCGTGGCTGGCCTTCTTCTGTCGTTGTCAGCGGCACTTCACGCGGATCGATGTCGAGACAAGCACCCAGTGCCACGCGCCATGCGGCGTGGGCCAGCGTGTATGTATCGCGGTCGCGGCGGAAGCGGAAGCGTGCCGCGCGATGGCGCTCGCGAAGATCCAGCAGGGTCGCTGCGTCTGCCACGTGCGCGCCCATGCTGCGTGCGTCGAACACCAGCACGCTGGCCTGGTCGGCGCGCGGGGAGACGAAGCCGGCGTTGCGTAACGCCTCCCTCAAGCTGCGTTCGAATATAGGCGCGGTGGAGGTGGCGGGATGATTCATCGTAGGAGCGCGCCATGCGCGCGACATGTTCTGAGGCCAAGCCCAGGAGCTGGCGCGCGAACCCCGGCACTCCGCGAAAAGATGTCGCGCGCAGGGCGCGCTCCTGCCGGATACATCAGACGAGGCCTCCGCCTGCACTCAGAAGCACGCGAAGCTGTTCGGCCAGGCGCAGGCTGAGGGCCACGATGGTGAAGGTCGGGAAGGCCCAGCCGCCCGTCGGAAAGACCGAGCTGCCGGCGATGTGCAGGTTGGACATGCCGTGTACCTTGCCGTCCGGATCGACCACACCGGTGGATGGGTCCGTGGACATGCGCGTCGTACCCAGGTGGTGCGCCGTGCCGTGTACTTCCGGCGCGGCTTCGCCGATGGCCCATGGCGCGGGCTCGAAGCGTCCATCGCACGCCGCAGCCAGTCGTTCTCCAGCGATCAGGGTCGTGGTGCGCCATGTATGCCGGTCGAGGTCGTTGATCCGCCAGTCGATGCGAACGCGCCGCAGGCCAAGCGCATCGGTTCGATCGCCGAGGGTCACGCGGCTGTCGCGCTGCGGTGCCTGCTCGAAGAAACCGACCAATTCCGCGCGGTCGCTGCGTACGGTGGGCCGGTCGGCGACCTTCTGCGCCACGGCTTTCACCACGTCGCCCATATGCAGGCCGAGCCGGATCGCGCTGACGACGAGGTTCTGCTGGACGGCTACGGCGGCTCCGTTGGGGCCGTTCTGCAAGGCGGCGCACAACCGCGCCTCGAGCAGGGTGGCTTCGTTGTGACGAGGCGGCCGCAGCGCCGCGCGCACGTCGCGAAGCGCGCGGATGCCGCGCGGAACCTGGCCTTCCACCGGAAACGGGTGCACTCGTGCATTCAGGCTGCGATGCGCGCGTTGCACGTCGAAGGACAAACCGATCTCGGGCGACAACGGGGCACGTACCTTGCCGATGGTGCGCTCGTAGGGACGGGTGAGGCGATCCGGGTCGTTCGAGTGCACGTTGCCGATGGTGCCGCTGGGGTGGTCCATGAAATAGCGTCCGACCACGTCGCGATCATTGCCGAGTCCGGCCGTCGCCACGCTGTCGGAAAGCAGGAGGATGCGGGCATTCTCGATACCGCCCGCCGCCAGCACATAGTGGCGCGCGCGCACCCGGCCACGCCGGCCGTCAAGCGCACCGATGCGGGCGCCGGTCACGGTGCCGGCATCTGCCGTCGACTCGAGTTCCATCACGTTCGCGTGGAGCAGCACGGTCACGTTCGGCGCCTGCTCCAATTCCTCGCGGTAAGCGTCGCCGAACGTGACCGGGCTGCGCGCGAAGATGAAATTCACCAGTGCCTCGGGATCGAGGTCGAGCGGCTGGCGTGGCGGCGGGCCATCGAAGGCGCCGGGCCCGAAGCCGTGCGATGGCGCGATTTGGCAGAACTCGCGGGCGCGCTCGTACCATGGCGCCAGGTTGGCGTAACGCAGCGGCCAGCCGCTGTCGGGCACCCAGTCGCGCGCTTCCAGGTCGCTGTCGGCGAACGGAATGCAGCCACCGCCCCACAGGGTGCAGCTGCCGCCGAACACACGCATGCGCGACGTCCCCGCGTCCAGCGGAAGGTCGCCTGCCGAGTCGCCGTCATAAAGGGATTGGCTGCGATCCTCGCCGGCCAGACCGCCGCCTTCGATCATGCAGACCGTGATCGACGAGCCGATGAACGCACGCGCGATGGCAATGCCGGCGGGACCCGCTCCCACGATGCACAGGTCGGCCTGGAGGTCGCCCGGTGCAGACCGGTCGAGGTAGTCGATGATCACGGTACGTCTCCGCGCGCGAATGCGCTGTTTTTCTTATGCACGGTAGTATCCCCGGTACCAGTCCACGAACCGGGCCACGCCTTCCGGTACGTCCACCTTCGGTGCGTGGCCGGTGGCTTGGACAAGGGCGGAGACGTTGGCTTCGGTATCGGGGACATCGCCCGGCTGCAAGGGCAGCATTTCCAGCTGGGCCGTCCGGCCAAGGCATTTTTCCAGAACCTGGATGTAGCGAAGCAATGCCACCGGCTTTTCGTTGCCGATGTTGAATATCCGGTAGGGCGCCACGCCACTGGTGCCCGGGTCGGGGCGCTCGCCCGACCAGTTCGGATCGGCTGCGGGAACGCGCTCCAACGTGCCCAGTATCCCGTCGACGATATCGTCCACGTAGGTAAAGCTGCGTCTGTGCCGGCCATGGTTGAACACGCGGACCGGCTCACCCGCGAGGATCGCCCTGGTGAACAGGAACAAGGCCATATCGGGGCGGCCCCAGGGGCCGTAAACCGTGAAGAAGCGCAGCCCGGTGCAGGGCAGGCCGTAGAGATGGGCGTAGGCATGTGCCATCTGCTCATTGGCCTTCTTCGTCGCGGCATACAGCGTCAGCGGGTGCTCGGTCGGCTGGTGCTCCGAAAATGGCATGCGCGTATTCGCGCCGTAGACCGAACTGGTCGAGGCGAACAGCAGGTGTTCCACGCCGGTCTGGCGGCAGCCTTCCAGCACATGGAGGAAGCCGGTGACGTTGCTCGACACGTACACATGCGGATTCAGCGCGGCATAGCGCACACCCGCCTGTGCGGCGAGGTGCACGACCCGCTGCGGACGGTGCATGGCGAACAACTGTTCCATCGCCTCGCGATCGGAGAGGTCGGCGTGCACGTGTGTATAGCCGGCCCGGCCCTCGAAATGCGCCAGCCGTGCCTTCTTCAGTCCGACGTCGTAATAGTCGGAGAGATTGTCCACGCCAACGACTTCGTCACCGCGCTCCAGCAGGCGGGTTGCCACGTGGTAGCCGATGAAGCCCGCGGTGCCGGTGACCAGGATCTTCATGCGGCGTCCATGGGTCAGAGCCGGCCATCCACCGCGTCCCGAGGCAGCACGTACTTCACGTCGTACACCACCGACAGGGGCTTGCCGAAAGCACGAATGCCCTCCGCCCCCAGCGCAATGAACTCGCGGTGGCCCACGGCAACCACGACGGCGTCGTAGGTACCGTGCGCCGGCTCATCCACCGGGTCGATGTCGTACTCGTGCCGTGCCTCGCTCGCGCGCACCCAGGGGTCATGCACGTCCACCGCGACACCGTAGCCGCCCAGCGCACCGACGATGTCGATCACGCGGGTATTGCGCAGGTCCGGGCAGTTTTCCTTGAAGGCCAACCCCAGCACGAGCACGCGCGCGTGCACGGGGTTGATGCCCTTGCGAACCATCAGCTTCACCAGCTCCCCGGCGATGTACGGGCCCATGCTGTCGTTGGTGCGGCGCCCCGCCAGGATCACGTCCGGATGGTGGCCGACCTGCTGGGCCTTATGCGTCAGGTAGTAGGGATCCACGCTGATGCAGTGGCCGCCGACAAGGCCGGGGCGGAAAGGAAGGAAGTTCCACTTCGTGCCGGCCGCCTCGAGCACCTCCAGCGTGTCGATGCCTAGCTTGTTGAAGAGGATGGCAAGGTCGTTCACCAGGGCGATGTTGAGGTCGCGCTGGGTGTTCTCGATGACCTTGGCGGCCTCGGCTACTTTCAGCGAGCTGGCGCGATGGGTGCCGGCGACGATCACCGACCGGTACAGCGCATCCACGAAGTCCGCGGCCTCGGGCGTGGAGCCGGAGGTGACCTTGAGAATGCTGCTTACCCGGTGAGTCTTGTCACCCGGGTTGATCCGCTCAGGGCTGTAGCCCGCGAAGAAATCCTGGTTGAAGACAAGACCTGAGCCGCGTTCGAGGATCGGTACGCAGACCTCCTCGGTACAACCCGGATAGACGGTGGATTCGTAGATGACCACGTCACCGCGCTTGAGAACCTTCGCCAGGGTTTCACTGGCGCGGACCAGCGGGGTCAGGTCGGGCCGGCGGGCCTCGTCGATCGGGGTGGGCACGGTGACGATATAGACGTCGCACGCTGCCAGATCCTCCAGGTTCGAGGAGAAACCGAGCCGAGCGGCCTCGGCGAGCTCGGCGGCGTCCACCTCGAGGGTGGCGTCCTGGCCGGTGCGCAGTTCCTCGATGCGTTCGGAACGGATGTCGAAGCCCAGGGTGGCATAGCGCTTGCCGAACTCGACCGCCAGCGGAAGCCCGACGTAACCGAGTCCGACGATTCCCACCCGGACCGTTTCCAGGGCGCGGGCCACGAAAACACCGGGCGAATCCCAGGGGCGAGCGGTCGCTGTGGGTTCAGCCACGCCGGCCGGGCCGGTGGCTTCTCTGCGGCTCTCTGTGTCCATGCCCGCGTTTACCCCTATGGCATCGAAAAACCCCGTCTGGCGGGGGCGACGAAAGCGTAGCAACGCGCGCCGAAATTGCCTGTATGGCTTACGGAGGTGGACGAATGGCCGATACCGTGCAGCCGGAGCCGGCTTAAGGCCTAAAGTGAGAACGTTTACAAGGATTGCTGGCCGGGATATGGTTCGTCCCGCATCGCCCACGAACGTGGGGTATTTGAAAGACAATATTGGCTATCTGGTCCACTCATGTCCGCGCGATCCTACATTGGCTCTGTGCGCGTGGCCTTGCTGGACGACCATGCGCTCGTCCTTAAAGGGCTGATCGCGCACCTTGAGAAATCCCCATCGATCACGATCGTCGGGAGCCATGCGAGCAGTCGTCCGTTCCGCGCCATGCTCGCCACCATGCCCGTCGATGTCGCCATCATCGACTACTCGCTCGCGCTCGACGATATCGACGGCATCGCCCTCATAAAGTTGCTGCGTGCGTCCTATCCGAGGATGAAGATCCTCGTGGTTTCGGCGTACGACCAGGGCCTGGTGATCCACAGCCTGCGCCAGGCTGGCGCCGACGGCTTCGTGGCCAAGAGCCAGGAGCCGGATGACGTGATCCTCGCCATCGACGCGGTCATGACGGGCCGGGGGTACCTCCCGCAGCGGCCCGGCGACACCGACGAAAGGCCGACGCTGGTGCCCTTGTCGCCACGCGAGTGGGAGGTGATCCGCCAGTTGCTGGAGGGCCTCACGGTGGGCCAGATCGCCACCCGCTCCGGGCGCAGCCTTAAGACCATCAGCACGCAGAAGTCGGCGGCCTTCCGCAAATTGCGGATTTCCTCAGACAACGAACTCTACCTGCTTCGCGAATACATACTCGCGCTGGATGGCGGCGCCGCGTGAGACGGATCTTCGTCGTCGTCCTCGGACTGTTCGCATTGGCCGTCGCGGCGACGGAAGCGCCTAACCCGGAAGCGGAGGCGCGCAAGCGCTGGACGGCCGCGCACCCGACCCTGCGCATCGCGGTGGATCCGCAGCAGGGCTCGGAGATCGGTGGCCACTGGGGCAATCCCCTGGTCAGCCAGTATCTGGAACTGGTGTCCCGGCATACCGGCCTGCGCTTCGTCACGGTGCGCACGAAGTCCTGGGAAGAGTCGGTTCGTGCGTTCAACGAGCAGCGCATCGACATGCTGCCCTCGCTCAGCGATCGCCTTCTCGCGGCAGACGTGGGCGACCGGGCCCTGGCCTCCAAGCCGTTCTATATCGGCCGCACGGTCATCGTCAGCCGAACGGTGGGGCCGGCCGAACTGGACATGCATGCGCTGGAAGGCCGCACCGTCGCGTTCAAGGGCGGAGGGGTCTATGAGTCGTGGCTGCGTCGCGAACACCCGTCCATCTCGCGGCTGCCCCTCGCGGACATCCACCAGGTACTCGCCGCCGTGGAGAGCGGGATCGCCGACGCGGGCATCGGCGTGGACGTGGCCTATCACCCGATCGTGCGGCGCGACTACGCGCTGAGCCTGCGCATCGCCGGGAATGTGACGGAAATGCCGATCAGCGTGCGCGTGGCGGTCCGCAAGGATTCGCCCGAGCTTCTCGGCATCATCGACGACAGCCTGCGCAGCATCGGCCCCGACGACAACCGTGCTGTGATCGAGCGCTGGCTCGAGACCGCATATCTCCGCGCGCCGACCCTGTCGCAGGTCGCGTCGGCTTATCGTATCGAGATCGGCCTCGGCGTCGCGCTCATCGTGGTCCTCGTCTTCGCCCTGTGGCAGCTGCGTCGCGCGCAGCTGGCTTCGCGACGCGGCGAGCGGCAGAAGACCATGCTCCTCGCGGTGATGAGCCACGAGGTGCGCAATGCCGTGAACGCGGTGACCTCGTCGGTCGACCTGCTGTCGCGCACGCCTATGGACGGCGCGCAGCGAGATCTCATGGCGATCGCGCAGTCGAGCAGCCGCAGCCTTCAGAATCTCCTGAAGAGCGCGCTCGATTACAGCCGTTCGGAGAACGAAGGATTCACGCCGGATCTCGCCGCCTGCGATGTCGTCTCCGTGGCGCGGGAAGTCATCGACGGCCAGCGTAACGCCATCGAGTACAAGGGACTGGCGGTACGCCTCGACCTGCCCATGGGCCCGTTGCCATGGCTGCTCCTCGACGAGACCCGTGTGCGCCAACTCATGGAGAACCTGCTGTCCAACGCGGTGAAGTTCACCGAAAGCGGCCACGTGGGTATCGCGTTGTGGCAGACCGCGAACGAGGCCACCGCCGAGGTCCGCCATCTCGTGCTGGAGGTATTCGACACCGGCATCGGCGTTCCGCAGGAGCGACAGCGCGAGTTGTTCCGGCCCTTTTCCCAGGCGCATGGCACGCACTCGAAGCGTCTGGGTGGCACGGGCCTCGGTCTCGGTATCTGCGCCGAGATCGTGCGCCACCTCGGGGGGCGGCTGGAACTGAGCAGCGATGTCGGTGCGGGAACGGCGGTGCGGATTGAATTGCCGACCAGTCGCATGCCCGTGATCCCGCTGGTCGACGATGCCTCCGAAGATTCCAGGAAAGCAGCGGCGGAGACGAAGGGAACCATCCTGCTCGTGGAAGACCATCCCGCCAACCGGCAGATCATCGCGGCGCAGTTGAAGTTCCTGGGCTACGACACCTACGCCGTGGACCATGGCCAGGCGGCGATCGATGCCTTCGTGCCGGAGCGTTTCGCCGGCGTATTGCTGGATTGCGAACTACCGGACATGCAGGGGTACGACATCGCCGCCGAACTGCGCGCCCGGGAGCTGGCGGCAGGCGGCGGGCATACGCGCTTCATCGCCATCTCGGCGAATGACGGCGAGGCGCATATCCGCCGCTGCGAGGAGAGTGGGATCGACACGGTACTGGGCAAGCCATTGTCGCTGGACGGCCTCAGGGACGCCATCGCCGGCGCACCGGGTACCTCGATCGCCGAGCGCACTTTTCGCGAGGAGGCCTTGCTAGATATCGCCGCCATCCGGGCGGCATTGCAGGACGCCGCGCCCGAGCGCGCCCTGCATGTCACGCATCGCCTGAAGGGCGCCGCGCTCGTACTCGGGCAACAGGCGCTGGTCGGGGACGTGGAACAGGTAGAGCGCCTCCTGCTGGCCCGCCCGGTAGCGCGTGGCGACATCGACGTGCTGCTGGACGACATCGTCAGGCACTTGTAGCGCCAAGACCGCGGCCGCGATTTTTTTCGATTCTTGCATCGGGGTCTTTAGACCTCCGTCGCCGTCCCAATGTCGATATGACAATCTTCATCCAACTCAACGGAGTCTTCCCATGAGCAGCACCGACGCATCGGCAAGCGGCACGTTCAGGATCGGCGGCGATCTCGAGGTCAACCGCCTCGGCTTCGGCGCCATGCGCATCACCGGCAAAGGTATCTGGGGCGACCCGGCTAATCCGAAGGCGGCACGCGAAACACTGAAGAAGTTGCCCGGCCTGGGCGTGAACCTCGTCGACACGGCCGACAGTTACGGTCCGTACGTGAGCGAGGACCTTATCCGCGAGGTCCTGCATCCTTACAAGGGCATGGTGATCGCGACGAAGGGTGGTCTCACCCGTCATGGTCCCGACATATGGGTTCCTCTGGGCCGGCCCGACTACCTGCGCCAGTGCGTACTCATGAGCATGCGCCGTCTGGGCGTGGATCGCATCGACCTGTGGCAGCTGCATCGCATCGACGCCAAGGTGCCGCGAGACGAGCAGTTCGGCGCGATCCGCGACATGCAGAACGAAGGCCTCATCCGTCATGTGGGTCTTTCCGAGGTCAACGTCGAGGAGATCCAGGCCGCGGCGGCATTCTTCAAGGTCACCACGGCGCAGAACCTCTACAACCTGGGCAACCGCCAGAGTGAAGAGGTGCTGGACTACTGCACGGAACAAGGTATCGGGTTCATTCCGTGGTTCCCGCTGGCTGCCGGCGAACTGGCGAAGGAAGGCTCGGTGCTTTCCTCCATCTCGAAGAAGCTCGGTGCGACCGACAGCCAGGTGGCCCTGGCGTGGCTGCTGAAGCGCTCGCCGGTGATGCTGCCGATCCCCGGTACCGGCAGCCCCGACCATCTCGAGGAGAACATCAAGGGCGCTTCGTTGAAGCTGTCACAGGATGACTTCGAGGCGCTGGAGCACGCGGTAAAGAAGTAAACCGCGCTTTGTAGGAGCGCGCCTTGCGCGCGACGGCCGTTCGCGAGGAGCTATAGTCTTTCGCGAGAAGCTGTCGCGCGCAGGCGCGCTCCTACAGTCAATGCAATTTCACCGGTGGTAGCGTCGTATCGCGTAGCCAATCCGCCAGCCACAGCGCGTTCGCCTTCGTCCATCCATGCAATGCGACGCGGTGCATGTGTTGCAGCGACACGTAGACGACCTTCGCCAGCAACCCGCGCATCGGGATAGGCGTGCCACCTTTAGCGACCACCGGCGGCAGTTCGCCGGTGGCCTTGAATTCGCCCAACGAAACCAGGGTCCCCTTCGAGTGATATACGAACGGGGCCACGGTCTCGCCCCGAATGGCCTTGGGCAGGGCGCGGGCGAGGTAGTTGGCTTGCTGGTGAGCAGCCTGCGCGGTGGGAGGCACCGTCCCGCCGTGCGGCAGTCTGGCGAAGGCACAATCGCCGACGGCGTAGACGTGGGGCATGCCCTGCGCGCGCAGGCGTTCGTCCACCACGATCCGCTTGTCCTTCGATAGCTGGAACGGCCCAAGCCCTTCCACCATGGCATGCCCCGTGATGCCCGCCGCCCAGACGCGGATATCGCACGGAACCACATTGCCGTCGGAGAGGTGGAATGCTTGCGGCGCCACGGCATCCACGCCGACCCCCACACGCACATCGACGCCCATGCCTTCGAGGATGCGTTCCGCCGAGGCCGACGTTCGTGGATCCACCGCCGGCAGCACGCGCGGCGCCATGTCCATGAGCGTGATGTCCAGCTTCGACGTGCCCTTCAGGCCGCCGTAGCGATGCATGTCATTGAAGGCATGGTGCAGTTCGGCAGCCAGTTCGACACCGGTCGCGCCCGCACCGACGATACCGATGCGGATCCGCTGCCCGGGATCGCCCGCGCTGCGCAAGGCCAGCGCAAGGATCTTCCGGCGTAACGCCACGGCCTGTGCCGGGCTGTCGAGCATGTCGCAGTGCTCGAGGACACCAGGCGTGCCGAAGTCGTTCACGCGGCTGCCGAACGCGAGCACCAAGGTGTCGTAACGCAGCGACCGCGGCGGCAGGATCAATTCATTCGTCACCGGCATGCGTACTTCATCCAGCGCGATGCTGCGTGCGTCGACGTCGATGCGCTTCAGCGCCCCCGGCTCATAGCGATAACCATGAGCCTGCCCGTGCGCGAGATACGACACCGCTTCCTCGCCGTCGCCGAGCAGGCCCGCGGCCAGCTCGTGCAGTCTTGGCTTCCAGAAATGACTGGCGTCGCGATCGACCAGCACCACGATCAAGTCATGCCGTTTGCCCAGCTTCGTCGCCAGCTCGATACCGGCCGCACCGCCACCGACGATGACGACGGTATGGGCGCCGGGATTCTGCGGAGTAGCCATGGATTCGTCTCCAGGTCGTCTGGAGCACGAGAATACCGGCCCCTTCGTTGCCTGATCGCGAAGGCGCGCCGCGACGCCTCGTAGGAGCCGCTGTAGCGGCTCCTACGGTGTTGGCAGCGACACGATCCAGTGTTCGAGTACCGCGGTGTCAACCAGGTTGCCGTCATAGGGATACTTCGGAAGCAGCGGTACGTTGTTGCCACGTGTGCGGCCGCGGTACACCTTCATGGCGGCATTGAGGTGGCCGACGCCGCTGGGCAGCGTGGTGCGGCGGATATCCATGTACAAGGTGTCCGCCGAGGTTTCCGCACCGACGTGGGTGGCGCCCAGTTCCAGCCACAGGTCCGCCGCGTCCAGGCAGGCGGATCCGCAGCCGCTATCGGTGACCATGAAGATGCGTGCCCTGGGAGCCGGCAGCGAGGGATGCGCGGTCTTGGCCTCGACGTCCGGCGGTGCGCGCCAGTACGGCTTTCCATCCGTCACGGCCTTGCTCATGCCTGCAACGATCTCATCGGCCCATTGCAACATGCGCTTTGACGATCCTGGTGTCTTGCGCAGTTCGTCGCCGAACTCCCGGATGGATGCAATGTTCACGACCGACGCACGCCAGTCCACGATACTTTCCTTGTCGGTCGCTGCCACGGCGGCTTCGCCCCAGATCGCTTCGGCAATCTGGCGGCTCCAGTCCGACGAACCGCCGTTGTTGCCGCGAAGGTCCAGAACGATGCGCGGTGCGGAAACGAAGGTGTCGCGCTCCTTGCGCAGACGGGCGATCAACGGTCCCAGCGCCTTGGCCGCCGGGCCGCCAGGCTCGCCGTCGAAGTCGCTGAGCGTGATCCAGACCGTGCCGTCGGGCCAGGTACGAATGCCGATCGGTTCGTGCGCTCGCTGGTAGGTGCTCTTTAGGCGCTGCTCGACCGAATGGGTGTCGATCGGCTGCCAGGCCAGCGTTATCGTGATGGAACGGCCATTAACGTCGAAATCACACCGGGAAGGGCGTGATATCCACGGATTTGCGTGGTCTAGAAACAGCGTTCCACCGTGCGATACGCGTTGTGCACGCAATTGCCAGCGTCCGAAGAGGCCGCCGATGTTGTCGGCTGCAACGCGATCCGCAGGCTTGCCCTCACAGGAAATCAGCGTCGCACCCAGCGGCACCGGTGCATCGCCGGCACGTGTCACCACGCGCTGCGCGCCCTTGCGGTCGAAGGCGGTGAGGAAGCCCGGCCAGCGCCACGGCAATGCCGGTTGGTCCTCAGCAGGCACGTAAAAAGAGAGGTGCCCATCGTCGAAGCTCCCCGCGTAGGCCCGCATGGCGTAGAAATAGCCGGCGAAGTCATGGGTTCGTTTTGCACGATCGAGCGCCGTTGCCAGCCCGCGGTCATTGGCTTTGGCGAACGCGGGATTCAGCGGGTCTACGGGGCCGGGATGATTCGCGGCGAGGTCATCGTGCATCGCCTGCGCATCCTTTCGGAGGGCTGTACTCCAGTCGGTGACGGTGGGCGTGGCGGCGATGGCGGTAAGCGGAAGCAGGCAGAGCAGTCCGGCGAATGTGCGGATCATGGCGTCTCCTTGGCGCGATGGACCGATCTTCGGCAGGCGGCCGGGGAGAATCAAGGTACGAAGGTCACGCATGCCCTTCGGCAGGGGCGCGCAAGATCCGGATGGCCGGCGTTGCCATGGAAGTGGACGATAGGTCCATTCCCCACACCAAGGAGCCATGCCATGGCCTTCCGCATCACCGGTCTCGACCCCAAGCCGTTCATTCCCCTGTACGGTCTGGACGAAGCGGCGCTGAAGGCCCGCGGCGTGGTGCGCATGCAGGCTTCGGACGATACGGGTTACCCGGAGCGCATCGAGCTCCGCAACGCGCGTCGCGGCGAATCCCTGCTGCTGCTCAACTACACGCACCAGCCGGCGGATACGCCGTTCCGTTCCTGCCATGCGATCTTCGTCAGCGAAGGCGCCACCGTGCCGTACGACGCGTGCAACGAGATCCCGGAGCCGCTGCGGGTGCGTACCATTTCGCTGCGCGGCTTCGATAGCAACCACTACATCGCCGACGCCAGGGTGGTACGCGGTGAGCAATTGGCCGACGCCATCGACCAACTCTTCGCCATGGACAAGGTCAGCTACCTGCACGCGCACTACGCAGGCTACGGCTGCTTCGCGGCGCGCGTGGACCGGGCCTGATCCATCCGGCGACGGGGTGGCGTATAAAAGGGGTTCCTGCGTAAACGGACGCGCCCTTCATGCCTGCCAACAACGAACCTACCGTCTGCCCGATCTGCCACGGCACCGGCGTCCTCATCCACGTGGACGAGGAAGTGTGTTGCCAGGTGGAAGTGCCGTGCTGGGCGTGTTCGCTGCCGTCGGAGGAAAAAAAAGGGTCGGAGTCATGAAGTGACTTTGACCTTTTTTTTCGGTTCTTCACGCATTATCGGGGATCAGCACCGCCTTAGATGACGACCCTGCCTCTGGTTCGATCAGGCTCGCCGTGGCGTTCGCGCGCCCGGTATCGCCAAGGCGCGTTACACCTGAGCGTCTCGCAGGAGACCTTGGTGCCCACCCTCGCTGCTCAGACAGGTCCTCCGCGTTCGGCAAGGAGGG